>CANCSS010000007.1 GCA_947380905.1 Chitinophagaceae bacterium
ACTACCGATGATTTTTTGTTGCTGTGTTGAAGATCTAATTCTATTTGTTCTAAGGCTTCTTCGGTAATAGTGGTGTCTGCTTCTCTTCGGTCTAAATTATCTTGTTGTAATAATCCTCCAATGGCCAATGCATTGTTGTAATCTTTTTCTATAAATAGTTGTACTGCTTTTTTGGCATCGTCCATTCTGCCTGCCGCATTGATTCGGGGTGCCACTGCAAATACTAAATTGGTAATGCGCATGGGGCTGGTTTGCTTGGCCAATTCCATCAAGGCCAGAAGGCCTGGGCAAGGCGCTTCATTAATTTGTTGCAATCCAAAAAATGCGAGGGTTCTGTTTTCATCTACAATAGGAACAATATCAGCTGCAATAGCCGTAGCCACTAAGTCTAAATATTCTAAATAAGATTCAGCAGGTAGTTTATATTTTTCGGCTAAGGCAGTTATTAATTTAAATACTACACCGCAACCACACAATTCTTTAAATGGATAGTTGCAATCTATTTGTTTGGGATTTAAGATAGCCATGGCGGGCGGCAAAATTGCATCGGGTAAATGGTGGTCACAAATAATAAAGTCAATGCCTAATGCTTTTGCATAAGTAACCAGTTCAATAGATTTGATACCACAGTCCACAGATATAATTAAATCGATGCCCGTTTCTTTAGCGTAATCAATTCCGATTTTTGAAATGCCATATCCTTCTTTGTATCTATGAGGTATATAATATTCTATATTGGTGGTGAGCTTCTTTAAAAATTGAAACAAAGTAGCTACCGAAGTAGTCCCATCCACATCATAATCGCCAAATACTAAAATAGGTTCATTTTTTTCAACTGCAGTCTCAATTCTGGCAACGGCATTCTGCATGTCCTTCATTAACCATGGATCATGCAAGTGTTCTAAGCTAGGTCGGAAGAATTTTTTGGCTGCTTCAAAATCGGATATGCCTCTTTGTACTAATAACTCACACAGTAAGGGATGTATTTTTAAAGCATCTTGCAATGCTTGCACTTCGGCAGTATCGGCGCTTAATATATTCCACCTTTTTTCCATTAAAATTTTCTATCGGTTGTGTATCTTACTAATTCCTCTAGCGCATCTCTGGTTTCGCTTGCTGGAAATTGATGTAATAAGAGTAAGGCTTTGTCTCGGTATTCAAACATTTTTGCGGTGGCATAATCAATCCCGCCATATTGAACCACATGGTCTATTACAAATTTTACTTTGTCTTTTTCATTATTGTTATTTTTGACAATATAAATAATTTCTTTTTTTAATGCAGGAGCTACTTTTTGTAGAATATGAATTAAAGGCAGGGTTAATTTTTTCTCTTTGATGTCATTTCCAGTAGGTTTGCCAATTTTAGCTTCTCCGTAATCAAACAAGTCGTCTTTAATTTGAAATGCCATGCCTACGTTTTCTCCAAATTCTCGCATTTGCTGAATGACATGCTCATTTTGAGTCACCGAGCTGGCGCCCGCTGCACAACTGGATGCCAATAGAGATGCTGTTTTGCCATTTATAATTTCGTAGTAAATAGATTCATCAAAATTTAAATTCCTTGTTTTTTCTATCTGCAATAATTCGCCCTCGCTCATTTTTTTTACTGCAGTAGATAGGATGGTTAAAATGGTAAAATCTTTATTCTCTAAGGACAGTAATAATCCTTTAGATAATAAGTAGTCGCCTACCAATACCGCAATTTTATTTTTCCACAAGGCATTGATCGAAAATAGGCCTCTTCTTTCTAAAGCGTCATCCACTACATCATCATGTACCAAAGTTGCGGTATGTAAAAGTTCTACTAAAGAGGCAGCTCTGTAGGAAGCATCATTGATTTCGCCGTGTAGTTTTGCAGACAGTAAAACAAACATAGGACGCATTTGCTTGCCTTTGCGTTTTACAATGTATTGCATAATGCGGTCTAGCAAGGAAACCCTACTTTTTACTGCTTCTTTGAAATGTTTTTCAAAGAGTTCCAGTTCGGCACCAATCACTTTTTTTGCTAATTCCATGTATCCCTGCAATTTATTTTATTTTAGGCAAGAAGCCTTATTTATTTGGCTTTTAAGTCTATTGATTGAGCCTATTGAAATGCAAGGCGCCAAAATTTTGTAATGAAGATAGTTTCAGGTCCGCAGCTCCCCAATGCTCGAGTTTCAAATGTTCGGCCGATGGCACCACTACACAAGTCATTCTTGCAGCCTTGGCGGCAATCATTCCATAAAAAGAATCTTCAAAACAAATACAAGCCAATGGAGAAGTATGCATCGCAGCTGCACAATCTAAATAAACTTGTGGATGTGGTTTTGCAAATGGCAGGTGTTGTGCGGAACAACTTGCATGTATGTATTTTCGAATGCCTAATTTGTCTTTTACCCATTCAACTAATTCAATAGGAGAGGAAGTAGCCAATCCCATTTTAAATTCTTTTTTTAAAAAGAAATCAAATACACTTTCTACCCCAGGCATTAAAGTGGCGTCTTTGTCAATAAGTTCTAAAGCCAGTGTAATTATTTTTTGTTCTGCTCTATCATATTCAGAAGCGGGCACTTTATTTAAATGCAACCAATGAGCAACAAATTCTTTTGAACGCAATCCTGTAGTAATCGTATACTGCTCTTCACTTAGTTGAATGCCATATTGTCTAAATATTTCGGTAGCGGCTTTGTTCCATAATGGCTCACTATTAATTAGTAAACCGTCTATGTCAAAAATGACTGCAGATTTTTCCATTGGCTAAAGGTACAATTTGTTGTTTAAACATGGAAGGGCAGTAAAAATTTATGCACTATATTGCAGTTTAATTAGCTTGCCTTATACATGACATTTTTAGATAGATTAAAACAAATTCGCATTTTTCGTTCTGTTATATATGGAGTGGTAGGTTTGTTTACCTACCCTGGACTGGCTTTGTTTAATAATGTAGAGATTGAAGGCGCAGAAAATTTACAAAACCTGCCTCATAAAAATGTTTTATTTGTTAGCAATCATCAAACTTATTTTGGGGATGTGATTGCTTTTGTTCATATTTTTTGTGCCGTTAAATGGGGCAAGTTTAATAAACTTGGCATTCCTTATTACTTATTAAATCCCTTTACCAATTTATTTTTTGTGGCGGCCGAAGAAACCATGAACAGCAGCTGGCTCAGTAGGTTGTTTAAATTAGGCGGCGCTTTAACCGTTAAAAGAACCTGGAGGGCAGAAGGAGCAGATGTGAGTAGAGAAAGAGATGTAGTAGATACGCAAAAAATTGACAAGGCCTTGTCTAAAAGCTGGGTGATTACTTTTCCGCAAGGAACTACCAAGCCTTTTGCACCCGGAAGAAAAGGGACTGCACATATTATTAAAAACAACCACCCCATTGTAATGCCAGTGGTCATCAATGGTTTTTGGAGGGCCTTTACAAAAAAAGGGCTTACGTTTAAAAAAGTGGGGACGCCTTTGTCGGTTCGATTTAAAGCACCATTGGTAATTGACTATACAAGTTCAGTGGAAGATATATTACATCAAGTAATGGATGCAATTGAGCAAAGCAAAGAGTACATGCTTAAAGGCAAACACCATTCCATGAAAGAAGCCTAATCTTTTACAAACAAAGCTTTTAATTCAGTAGCATCATCTGGCTTCATTTTGCCAGCTAATATTAATCTCAACTGACGTCTGCGTAAAGCACCATCAAAGAATTTTATTTCTTCTTCAGTTTCTGGTATGACAGCTGGCACTGCCTTAGGTTTTTTATTATCATCTAAAGCCACAAATGTAAAAAAGGCTTCATTGCTTAATGCTCTTGTTTGCGATATCATATTTTGATTCCAAACTTTTAAATGAATTTCCATAGAAGTAGTAAACGTGCGGGTAACCCGAGCTTCTATACAAATCACATTTCCTAATTTAATAGGTGTTTTAAAACTTAAATTATCTACGGAGGCTGTCATGCAAGCAGAATTACAATGTTTGGCAGCAGATAAATAGGCTGCTATGTCCATCCAATACATGAGCTTTCCTCCCATTAAATCACCAAAGGTGTTGGTGTCGTTGGGCAATACCAATTCGTTCATGGTGGTAAAGGAATCTTTTGCTTTTCTTGCTTCCATACTTTTTGTTTGTACTATAAAGATACAAACTTGTACTAGATAAGCAGCTACTTGGTTTTAGATAGTGCAGCTCTCCAATTTGGCTAAATAGGCAGGGTCTACATCGGCGCCAATCCCAATGGCATCGCTAATGGTTAAATGCATGCCATTGAACTGAACACCACCCGTAACTGGATCTTCCAAATGGCCAAGAAGGCAGGTGTCCATGTCGTAATATTTTATATTTTCTTTGGCCATGGCAAAGTGCATTTTTGCACTCAAAGCCAAGCGGCTTTCTAACATGCCACCCATCATACAAGGCATTTGATGAGCAAGGGCTAGGTCATGAATTTTGAGTGCTTCGTGGATGCCGCCGCTTTTTGCAAATTTGATATTGATTGAATGACATGCTTTTTGTTGAATGAGCTTTCTCGCATCATGGTGTGTAAAAACAGATTCGTCGGCCATGATTTTTATAGGAGAGGCTTTGCACAAAGCAGGTAGTTGGTCATCAAAATATTTATGCATTGGTTGTTCGCAAAATTCTATGTTATAGGGTGCCAATGCTTCCAACACCTTTAATGCCTTATCTGGTGCCCAACCTTGATTGGCATCTATTCTTAATTTAGTTTCATCACCAATGGCTTTTCTAATTTGTTGGATCCTTTCTACATCTTGTATCGGGTCTTTTCCCAATTTTACTTTTATAATCTTCACCCCATCTTTCACAAAATCAATGGCTTGAAGGGCCATATTTTCTGGACTATCGATGCCAATGGTTAAATCGGTTTCAATGGCTTTATGTTTTCCTCCTAAGTAGGCAAACAATGGCAAGTTGGCTGCCTTTGCTGCTATATCATACAAGGCCATGTCAAATGCGCTTTTAATGGTATAGTTGCCTGCAATTACTAAGCTCAACTCTGCCAATCTTTGCTCCATAGCCAATGGATCTTTTCCTTTCCAATAAGTTGCAAAGTCCTTTGCATGATGGTAACAGCTTAGTTGTGTTTCTCCCACAATCATGGGGAAGGCCGAACATTCTCCTAACCCAATGATTCCTTCATCGGTATGTATTTTTATTAATATATTTTGAGCAAAATACATGGTACCCGTGGCAATCGTAAATGGCGTCATGGGTATTTTGTACAAGTAAATATCGGTAGCCGTTATTTTCATAAAAAAGTAAATTTTGAACTCGGCAATAAAGATACTTATTCTGTGATTTAGTTCTTATAATCCTTTGATTTTAAAGTTTTACTACCGATATTTGCAAACCGAATGAATGTTAGTATGAGCTTATCCTTAGACAATACAAAAGTGGCATTTGCATACAAATCAAATGCCGAATTAAAAAGAGCCAATTTTTTATTTTCCATTATTCAAAATTCTTTTATTGTTTCTTTAGCTACCAAATGCACACCATTCTTAATGAAATCGGGTTTGCCTATCAATGGATTAATTCGCAGTACTATTTTTAATCAATTTGTAGGAGGAGAAACCTTAGAAGAATCTGCAAGAGTAACCAAGCAATTAGGTTCTTATGGAGTGCAAGTTATTTTAGATTATGGAGTAGAGGCCAAAGAAGGGGAAGAAAATTTTGACAACGTTACTGAAAAAATTATAGAAGCTGTTGAGTTTGCAGCTACCCAAAAAAACGTTCCTTTTGTAAGTGTTAAATTAACAGGCTTGGCAAGTTTGGAATTGTTGGAAAAATTAAATGAAGCACCCAGAATTAGAAGTGGCATTCACGACAGCGAAGCGGATGATGCTGCTTGGGATAGAGTAAAAGAAAGAATGTTCGCTATTTGTGAAGTGGCCAATGAAAAAGGGATTGGTATTTTATTAGACGCAGAAGAAACCTGGATACAAGACCCAATTGACCGTTTGGCCATTGAATTGATGGCTGTTTTTAATAAAGAAAAAGTAGTCGTGTACAATACCTATCAATTGTACAGACATGATCGCTTTCATTTTTTAAAGATTTCTCATAAAATTGCACAAGAAGGAAAATTTCTATTAGGGGCTAAATTAGTAAGAGGGGCTTACATGGAAAAAGAAAGATTGCGCGCTCAAAAAAATGGCTATGATTCCCCCATTCATTTAAACAAAGCATTGGCCGATCAAGATTTTAATGCCGCTGCTGCTTATTGTATTGAACATAGAGATTCAATGGCTTTAATTTTGGCCTCGCACAATCAAGAAAGCAATATGCTCATTGTTGATTTAATGGCTAAAAACAACCTGAGCAAAAATGACGCACATGTGCATTTTTCACAACTCTATGGCATGAGTGATCCTATAACTTTTAATATGGCTACCGAAGGGTATAATGTAAGCAAGTATCTGCCTTTTGGCCCGATTCAAGACGTTATTCCTTATTTAATGCGTAGGGCTGAGGAGAATTCAAGCGTTAATGGTCAAACCAACAGGGAATTACTTTTAATAAGGAAAGAATTGGCTCGCCGTAAGTCAAAAAAATGATTTCTACATAAAAGGTATTGGTTGTAAATTGCACTATGCTACAATACCATACTTTATTACAACACATCATAGAACAGGGGGCTGAAAAAACAGACCGAACAGGCACTGGAACCAAAAGTATTTTTGGCTATCAGATGCGTTTTAATTTAGCAGAGGGCTTTCCCATGGTGACCACCAAAAAATTACATTTAAAAAGTATCATTTATGAATTGCTTTGGTTTTTAAATGGAGACACCAACATAAAATATTTAAATGAGAATGGTGTGCGCATATGGGACGAATGGGCCGATGCGAAGGGAGATTTGGGTCCGGTATATGGAAAGCAATGGAGAAGTTGGGAAGGAGCGAATGGAGTAGTGATTGATCAAATTTCCGAACTCATTCAACAAATTAAAAAAACACCAGACAGTAGAAGACTTATTGTGAGTGCTTGGAATGTGGGCGATTTATCTAAAATGGCATTAATGCCTTGTCATAATATGTTTCAGTTTTATGTTGCAGACGGGAAATTAAGTTGTCAATTGTATCAGCGAAGTGCCGATGTATTTTTAGGGGTGCCTTTTAACATTGCCTCTTATGCCTTATTAACGATGATGATTGCCAATGTATGCGGATTGGCTTACGGCGATTTCGTGCACAGTTTTGGAGATGTTCATTTATACAACAATCATGTAGAACAAGCCCAACTGCAATTGTCTAGAACTCCTTTTCCTTTGCCAACTATGAAAATAAATCAAGACGTTAAAGATATTTTCTCTTTTCAATTTTCAGATTTCAATTTAGAAAATTACCAATCTCATCCAAGTATTAAAGCGCCGGTAGCGGTATAAATTTTTTCAAATGAATATCACTCTAGTTGTTGCTGCTTCCGAAAACAATGCCATTGGTGTAAACAATCAATTGTTGTGGCATTTGCCTAAGGACATGCGGTTTTTTAAAAATACGACATGGGGGATGCCTATTTTAATGGGACGAAAAACTTTTGAATCCATGGGCAGTAAGCCTTTGCCTGGCCGATTAAATATAATTATTACAAGAAATAAAAATTGGAAAAATGAAAATGTAATGGCGGTTACTACCTTGCAAGAGGCCATTGATTTAGCCAATAAATTTAATTACCAAGAATTATTAGTGATAGGGGGCGGCGAAATTTATGAAATGACTTTGCCATTGGCGAATAAAATTTGGCTTACAAGAGTGCATTGCACAATAGAAGGGGATACTTTTTTTCCAACATTGGGAGCAGATTGGGAAAGAATAAGTTTGGCATCCAATGTGGCTGATGCTAAGCATATTTATTCTTTTGATTTTGAATGTTGGAAAAGGAAATAAAATGAAGTACAACAAACCTACTATTTTACTTAAGTATATAGCGTATTTATTAAAAGCTTCTAATGGGAAAGGGCATGGCATACATTCTCCATTTGTATTTTCATTTATTAAAAATGTGCTCAATGCAAAAACCCAAGGTGCTTGGGTAGATAAAATTGAAAAGTACCGAACTGATTTATCTTACAACAAGCAAGCCATAAAAATTTTAGATCTTGGAGCAGGTGCCACCAAGCAAGGGTATAAAGTGAAACAGATTGCAGAGGTGGCTAAGGGTGCTTTAAAATCTAAAAAATACAGTGCGCTTTTAAACAGAATGCTTGCCTATTTTAAACCTATAGCTGTTTTAGAAATGGGTACTTCCCTTGGCATTACCACCTGTTATTTGGCACAGGCTTTGCCTGACACCAAAATAGTTACCATGGAAGGAGCGCCTGCGATAGCAGAACTGGCTTTGGCTACCTTCGAAAATGTAGGGTATAAAAATATTCAGGTAGTAGTAGGAAATTTTGATCAAAATTTACCCCTCTACTTAAAGGACATAGATCATGTTGGTTTTGTTTTTATTGACGGCAATCACAGTTATGAACCCACCATGACCTACTTTAATAGCTTGTTAAGCAAATCGAATGAAGATGCTATTTTTATATTTGATGACATTCATTGGAGTAAAGAAATGGAAAATGCCTGGGAAGAAATAAAAGCAGATGAAAGAGTGTCTCTTACCATTGACTTATTTTATATAGGAATTGTATTTCTAAAAAAAGAAAACAAAGAGAAGGAAAATTTTATCATTAGATTTTAAATCCATAATAGCATTGCTACCTCATTCATTTATAACGTCTTTGCAAGGATTGCCTGGTTTTGATCAGGAGGCTTTTTTGAAAGTTCATGAACAGCAAGAGCAACTCACTTCCATCAGGTTCAATCAATTCAAACCTTTTGAAGTAAATGCGCATCCTTATTTTACTCACTTAGAACCGATGCATTGGTGCGGAAATGGATATTATTTAAATCAACGCCCTTTGTTTGTGTTGGATCCCTTATGGCATGCAGGTGCTTATTATGTACAAGAGGCCAGCAGTATGTTTTTGCAATATATATTGGAACAAATTACACCTCATCCGCAGCCAATGAAAGTGCTTGACTTATGTGCAGCACCAGGAGGTAAAACCACTTTACTAGCCAATTATTATTCCAATGGATTGGTGGTGGCCAATGAAACCATCAAAGCTAGGAATGCAATTTTAGTAGAGAATCTTACCAAATGGGGTGCAGATAATATCGTGGTCACTCAAAACGATCCAGCTCATTTTAAGGCGGTCCCAGATTTTTTTGATGTGTTGATGATTGATGCCCCTTGCAGTGGCAGTGGTTTGTTTCGAAAAGATCCCGATGCGGTTGAGCATTGGAGTGAACAGAGTGTACAACATTGTAGTACCAGGCAAACTAGAATTGTAGAAGACAGTATTGATTGTTTGAAGGAAGGTGGATATTTAATTTATTCTACTTGTTCCTATTCTAAAGAAGAGGATGAAAAGAGGTTGGATCATATTGCTTCTATGGGTGGAATGAAAAATATACAGTTTGAATTGCCTGTCAACTGGAATATTATAAGTACCTACAGCGAGGAACATCATTGCCAAGGGTTTAGATTTTATCCTGACAAAGTAAAAGGGGAAGGTTTTTTTATTGCTGTTTTTCAAAAAGAAATTTCTAAGTCCAGTGGATTTTATGATACGCATGCTACAAGCATTCCAGCCTCAAAAAAAGAAATAGCACTTTTGAACAGTTATTTTTCTGTTCCCGAAAACTACCAGCTCATTAATCATCAGAATAATTTGATTGCATTGCCTCATTTATTTGAATCCGAATTAAATGGGTTGATCAATCATTTGTACATTAAAAAAATGGGCTTGACGATTGGGGAAATAAAAGGGTCAGATTTGATTCCTGCCCATGCTTTGGCCATGAGTACTTGGGCTCATTTGCCCTATTCGAGTATGGAAATAGATGAAGCCACCGCTTTGCAGTATCTAAGAAGAGCCGATTTGCATTTACCAAACGGGAAAGGTTGGCAGGCGCTTACCTATCAAAAAATACGTCTTGGCTGGGCTAAATTATTGCCCAATAGATCAAATAATTACTATCCTAATGAATGGAGGATATTGAATTACTAACGTTTATATATTTAATTTATTTTAATATTAAATTTTAATGCTTTCTTTACACTTGCTTTTTGTACCTTCGCCCGATGCGTCAAAGACTACTTTTATTGCTATGTCTAACCTTGGGCTTATTGGTCCAATTGCCTAGTTATGCTCAGTCATCGGTTAAAGCAAAGAAACTAGCCAAACAGAGCATGCATCACAAAGCAATTGGCAAGCATGTGAAAAAGGGCAAAAAGCGCAAAGGTAAAAAGGGAACTGCATTTGTACCCAAAGACAAAGCGCCCATTGAGATGATTGCCCAAAACAAAGAAAAAATCAGAGTAAGTGACAGTGTTCACAATTCCTATATTCATTTAGAGAGTAAAGAAATTGAAGAAGGTTATTTTGCTAGCTTGTTTTCCAATCAGAAAAAAATGGCTTCTTTTGAAACTTTAGAAGGTACTGCTTCTGTTTTTAAAAGCGTAAGCGGTTGGGAGGATAAAAAGTTTTATATATTGACCAATCAATTGCCTATTGGTACCATTGTTAGAATTACCACTTCTGATTTAAAAAGTATTTGTGCTAAAGTAATAAGTTCTTTACCTGATGTAAGTAATACTATTCAATATCGATTGAGTGATGCAGCAGCTGCTATATTGGGAATTACCAATAAGACTTTCAAGATTTCCGTAACCTATTAATGTATTGTATGAAAAGTAAATTATTTAGTTGTCTAATTTTAATGACAACTGTACTAATTAGTTGTGCCCAGAATGCTTCAACCGAGTCTCTTACATTAAAGGCGGGTGATTTTAAAGAGGCCATTTTGAAAAAAGGAGTGCAAGTATTAGATGTGCGCACTGCCGCTGAATTCAATGGAGGCCATATTCAGCATGCATTACAAGCCAATTGGCTAGATAAAAAAGAATTTACAGACCGCACGCAACATTTAGACAAATCAGCACCTGTATACGTTTATTGTCAAGCAGGTGGAAGAAGTGCTTCTGCGCAAAATTATTTAAAAGAACAAGGGTACAACGTCATTAATTTGGAGGGTGGTATGAGCAATTGGAAAATGAACAATTTCCCTGTAGAAGGGAATGGTGATAAACCTCAAATGCGTGTAGCTGATTTTGAAAAAACAATTGCATCCAATGAATATGTTTTGGTAGATGTGGGTGCAGATTGGTGCCCACCTTGCAGAAAAATGTTGCCCGTGTTGGACGAATTAAAACAAAAGCCTGCGCATCCATTTTATTTTTTAGCAGTAGACGGAGGCAATGACATAGATGTTATGAAATCTATTAAAAGCGAAAGCTTGCCTACTTTCATATTGTACAAGCATGGCAAAGAAATTTGGAGAAATCAAGGCATTACTACTTTAACGGCTTTCAATAGCGCTTTAAAATAAGCTTAATTAAATAATTGTAAGCAATAAGATTAGGCTTTGCGATAGCCTCTTAAGAAATCTACAATAGGCATTCTTTTCTTTCCTTCCCATTGGATATCATGTAATCCCAGGTAGCCATTGCTACAAGCAATTTTTGCATAGGTTTTGCCATCTGTTACAAATGCTCCCAAAGTTTCACTTGGTTTTTCTTGTAGGATATAAGTAGAAAATAATTTTACCACTTTGCCATCTATTTTTGTAATGGCACTGGGAAAAGGAGCCAAGCCTCTTACTAAATTATGAATATGTTCCACGGTATCCTGCCAATTGATTTCAGCATCTTTGGTAAATAACTTGGGGGCATGTTTTAATAAGCTTTCATCCAGCGTGGTAGCTTGTGGTATTGCTTTGATTGTGTTACTAACCAATCCAGTTACTGTTTTGATAAGCAGTTTGGCACCCGCCTCTTTCATCACATCATGCAATGCTCCTGCAGTCATATTTTCGGTAATAGCTATTTTATCTTGTAATAAAATTGCGCCAGTGTCAATAGCATGTTGCAATTGAAAAGTGGTCACGCCGGTTTCTTTCTCTCCATTAATAATGGCCCAATTGATGGGCGCTGCACCACGGTATTGAGGCAATAAGGAACCATGTACATTTAAAGTGCCCATGGGTGGCAAGGACCATATTATTTCGGGAAGCATTCTAAATGCCACCACTATTTGTAAATCTGGTTGTAAATCTTGTATGGCTTTTAAAAAATCTGGTGATTTTAATTTTTCGGGTTGCAATACCATTAATTGATTGGCCAATGCAAATTGTTTTACTGCACTTTCTTGCATTTGCATTCCTCTACCTGCAGGTTTATCAGGGGCCGTAACCACCGCCACCACATTCATTTCAGCAGCTAATAATGCACTTAAAGAAGCCACTGCAAAAGCAGGGGTACCCATAAAAATGATCCTTGGTTTTTTGTCCATACTGCAAAGTTAGTTTATCTGCCATAATTATGTACTTTTGCCCTTTGCACCCTAGGTGCCTTCATTAAAATAAACAATATGCAACAAGTAAAAAATGGTGATACCATTCAAGTGCATTATCACGGTACCTTAACTAGTGGTGAGACATTTGACTCTTCAACAGGCCGAGCTCCTCTTGAATTTGAAGTAGGAACAGGAATGGTAATTCCAGGATTTGACAGCGGGGTTTTGGGAATGACCGTTGGGGAGAAAAAGACGATTCATATTCCTTTTTTGGAAGCTTATGGACCTAAACAACCCGAAATGATTGTAGAATTTCCTAAAGCACAATTTCCGGCCGATTTAAATCCAACCATTGGAATGGCATTGACTATGAAAAATGGTCAAGGCCAACAATTCCAAGTAACAGTGGTGGAAGTAAAAGAGGAAGTGGTAGTATTGGATGCGAATCATTCTTTAGCAGGTCAGGATTTGACCTTTGATTTAGAATTGGTAAAAATAGATGCTCCTTCAAAAATAATTATGCCTTAAAAGCGGTTGTTCTTTGTGTACAATGTCCCGCATGCCCAATTTGGTGTCGGGACATTTTTATTATCTTTAGGCATGGCATTTAACTCCTTACAAGTAGCGAATCGTTTTTTGAACTATGTTCAAATTGATACCCAAAGCAATCCTTATTCAACCAGTTTTCCATCTACCGAAAAACAAAAGAACTTATCAAAAATATTGGTAAAAGAATTGCTTCAGATGGGTGTGAAAGATGCAGCCATGGATGAATTTGGTTATATCATGGCAACCATTCCTGCCACGCATCAAAAAAAAGTACCCGTTGTTTGTTTTTGTGCGCATGTAGATACCGCACCTGATTGTAGTGGAACTTTTGTAAAGCCCATCTTACATGAAAATTATGATGGCGAACCCATTATTTTGCCAGACGATCCTAATCAAATCATTACAGTAGCAGCGTATCCTTACCTAAAAAATTTTATTGGAAAATCAGTCATCACTGCTTCTGGAAAAACATTATTGGGAGCAGATGATAAAGCGGGTGTGGCCATCATTATGGAAATGGCTAGTTATTTAATGAATAACACTTCGATCGAACATGGCACTATTAAAATATTATTTACTCCTGATGAAGAAGTGGGGCGTGGCACTGAACATTTAGATATAAAAAAATTAGGGGCCGACTTTGGTTATACTTTAGATGGGGGTGAGTTGGCTAGTTTTGAAATGGAAACTTTTAGTGCAGACAGTTTAACCTTGCACATTCAAGGAGTGATTGCGCATCCTGGGGCAGCCAAAGGGATACTGCAAAATGCCATTAAAATAGCTTCGGCCATCATAGCGGCATTGCCAAAAAACGAGTGGAGCCCCGAACATACCGAAGGACGTGAAGGGTTTATTCATCCCAATCAAATTACCGGAGGCGCCGAAACTGCCAAGATTGAATTTTTAGTTCGCGACTTTGATACTGCTCAATTAAATGTGCACGCCCAAAGATTATTTGCCATTGCACAAAAAGTCATTGCCAGTGATCCGGATTTTTCAAATGCCACGGTGACCATGGAAATAAAAGAACAGTACCGCAATATGAGGGAAGTGATTGATCAATATCCTATCATCGTTGAAAAGGCTTTAGCCGCATATAAAATGGTAGGATTAACTCCCATTATTCATCCAATTAGAGGTGGCACAGATGGCAGTCGAATGAGTTTTATGGGCTTGCCTACACCCAATATATTTACGGGTATGCAAGCCATACACAGCAAGCATGAATGGGTAGGGGTTGCTGATATGGAAAAGGCGGTAGAAGTGCTGGTGACATTGGTGGGAATAATTTAACAAATTGATAGTTATTCACATCCTTTTATTTTTAAACAAAACCGGCTAACTTTAAAAAATAAATTTAACGCCATGTTGTTTCTATTACAAGTTGCAGATGATAAAATATCGTTATTGAGTTTATTGCAAAAAGGAGGCTGGATTATGTATCCATTGTACCTGCTTTTGGTAATCGCTATTTTCGTATTCATTGAACGTGTTTTAGCCATCAAAAAAGTGGGCACGATTGATCCTAAGTTTATGCTTATTTTAAAAGATAATATCATATCTGGGAATATGGAAGCGGCTAAAAGTTTGGCCAAGAGTGTAGACAATCCAGTGGCAAAAATGATTGAAAAAGGCATTGTAAGAATTGGTAAGCCTATTGACGCTATAGAAAAAAGTATGGAAAATGTAGGCAAGTTAGAAATGTATTCTATGGAGCGTAATTTAAACATCTTATCCTTAGTAGCAGGAATAGCCCCTATGTTTGGATTTTTAGGAACCATCATTGGAATGGTTCAATTGTTTTATGGGATTGCTTCTACTGGAGAATATACTTTAAACACCATTGCCGGGGGTATCTATACTAAAATGATTACTTCAGCTACGGGTTTAATTATTGGACTGATTGCTTATGTTGGGCACAATTATATTTCTACTCAAATAGATAAAGTGGCCAATAAAATGGAATCTGCCAGTGCTGATTTCTTAGATATTTTACAAGAATCCACTCATTCTTAATTTTACTTTCATGAACTTAAGAAAACGATTAAGAAATTCACCCGAAGTGCATACCGGTGCATTAAATGATATCTTGTTTATTTTATTGTTGTTTTTTTTAATTGTTTCTACCTTGGCGAATCCCAATGTTATTAAAGTATCTAATCCTAAATCGGCAAGCGATACCAAAGCAAAACAAACCGTGGTGGTTACTATTGATAAAGAGCAACATTTATTTATTGGATCTACCCCTGTATCAATTGAAGCTTTGCCCGTAGAATTAAAAACTTTCTTGTCCAAGGAAACTGAAAAGCCTTCAGTAGTCATTAATGGAGACAGCGTTGCAAAATTAGGTGTCACCATTCAGGTGATGCAAATTATCAAGTCCTTGGGGGCAACGCCAGTAGTAGCAGTAAATCCTGCACACTAATAAAAAGTTATTTCAAACTGGCTCTGATCATTCTATTTTTCCCAAAACTATCTCTTCTAATTTCTGCATGAAAATGCATTTCATCCAGTAAGTGAAGGATTGCTTTGCCTTGATCATAATGAATCTCAAAAAAAAGTTGACCCTTGGGCGCCAGTTGTTTTTTTGCTAATTGAGCAATGGTTCTATAAAATAGCAGTGGATCTTCGTTGGGTACAAACAATGCGATGGCAGGCTCCTGGTTTTTAACTTGTTCCTGCATATTTTCTTTTTCTCGCATGGGGATATATGGAGGATTGCTCACTAGGACATCGTAGGTAGTAGGAAGAATTACATTGTTGAGTATATCTTGTTCTATCCATTCGATGTTCGCATTTAATTGAGCTGCATTTTTTTTAGCAACTGCCAAGGCTGCTGCACTGATGTCCAATCCCGTAACACTGCAAGAAGCCAATGCTTTTTTTAGAGCGATGGCAATGCATCCAGAACCTGTGCCAATATCCAATACTTGAAGTGGCTTGCCAATAATGTTGGCATAATCTACCACCCATTCTACTAATTCTTCTGTTTCTGGCCTAGGTATTAAAACAGCTTCATTGACCGTATATTCAACACCCATAAACCAGGCTTTCCCTAAAATATACTGTATGGGCTTGTCGTTGAGCAATGCTTGGCTGTATTCGTTGAACTTTTTGATTTGTGCTTCGGTAAGTGGCGTATTCTTTTCAACTACTTGTTGAACTCTATTCCATCCAGTAACTTCTTCAATCAACATGCTAAGCAAACTATTCAATTCAATGGCCTCCACTTTTTTACTGAGTAATTGTTTGATGGATATTTTTATTTCTGCTAACGTCATACTGCAATGTTACAAATGATTACGCATTATGAACTAGCTTTGGGCTTAATATTAACAAGAACTATCATTTTAATGGATCCCGATTTTTATTATACTATTGAACAACCGGCTATGGCCGAGTTGAAAGAAAGAGGAAGTCGATTTTTAGCATATTGTTTTCCTGTGGAGTCTATCGAAATTTGCAAAAAACATATCGCAGCTTTAAAGAAAGAACATCCCAAGGCGGTGCATTATTGTGTGGGGTATCGCATAGGTGCGGAAGGAGCTACTTTTAGGGTGAGTGATGATGGAGAACCAGCTGGTTCTGCAGGCAGGCCTATTTTAGGCCAAATAGACAGCAAACAACTTACCAATGTGATGGTAGTGGTGGTAAGGTATTTTGGTGGCACTTTACTTGGGGTGCCTGGTTTAATCAATGCCTACAAGACCGCTACTTCTTTGGCCCTTCAATTAACTCCAATGATTCAAAAGGCAGTTGAAATTAATTATGAATTAAATTTTGACTACCATCAAATGAATGAAGTAATGATGATCGTGAAACAATACCATTGCCAAGTTATTTTCCAAGAAGCACAATTATTTGTTCAACTTAAAATAGGCATTCCCAAGCACAGGCTGGAAGAAGTATTAAATAAGCTGAATGAATTACGCGATCTGCGCATCGAACTTGTTAAAAAATAAATCTATCAAAACAGATTTACAATAAGGATCATTACGGTAAGCTGTATTAATATTTGTAGAAACCTGCTCCCGATTTTACACCCAATTTCCCCTCCTCCACCATCTTTACCAGCAATGGACAAGGTGCATATTTTATATTGTTAAATCCTTCCTGCATTATATCTAAAATATTTTTACAAACATCTAACCCAATATAATCGGCCAATTGCAAAGGTCCCATGGGATGCGCCATGCCTAATTTCATAATTTGATCGATGGTGGCTGCATCACTTACACCTTCAGACAAAGCAAGTATGGCTTCGTTAATCATGGGCATTAAGATTCTATTGGAAATAAAGCCCGGGAAATCTTTTACTACGCAAGGAATTTTATCAATGGTTTTGGTAAGTGCAACGATGCTTGCTGTTACCTCCTGGGCTGTGTCCGCTCCATTAATTATCTCGACCAGTTTCATAACGGGTACTGGATTCATAAAGTGCATGCCAATGACTTGTTGTGGACGCTTTGTGGCGGCTGCAAGTTGTGCAATGGGTATAGAGGAAGTATTGCTGGCTAAAATACATTGGGATGGTGCATATTGGTCTAAGGCAGCAAAAATAGTTTTTTTAATATTGCTATTTTCTGTAGCAGCTTCTATAACCAAGTTGGCGCGGCTTACTCCAAGTTCAATAGATTCGAAACAACTGATGTTTTGAAGTATACTTTGTTTGTCAGCTTCGCTTACGATGCCTTTTGCTATTTGTCGATCTATGTTTTTTTCGATCGTCAACATGGCTTTTGAGAGCGCAGCAGATTGCGCGTCTATTAAATTTACTTTAAATCCTTTTTGGGCAAATACATGCGCAATGCCATTCCCCATAGTACCTGCCCCTATGACTGCAATATTTTCCATGTAGCAATTATTTTCTTGATTTGTAATCTCCTCTTTTCCAAGAATTGATAAAAGATCTCCAAGCACTTGGATTTAAAATATTCATAGGAGGCAATTGGCCAGAATAATAATATTTAGCAGCTTGCTGTGTTAAGGATGCGCCAACGGCTTCTTTTCCGTCGTAAGGCAAACTAGATAGGATGACTCTTTTCTGACTCATGCTTGTATTTTTTCTTGCGGTTTCATATAAGTCATCATCTACTTTTGAATTCACAAAGTCTCTTTCAAATTGCGCACGAGTAGGTCTTGGCTTTAAAATAGTAGCAGGTAAAAAATTGGTATCGTTGACTAATAATTGAATGACACTGTATTGGTTACCTTCTAATTTAAGTGGAATAAGAATGGTTCTGTCTTTAAATCCTACACAAGAAAAAGTAATGCGTTCTCCTTTGTTCACAGCAATCGAAAAAACACCGTCATTATTGGTAATGGTACCTCTCCCTTTTTTTTCAACTACTACACTTGCAAATGGGATGGCTTTTAAACTATCTGCGGTCATGATGACACCATACAATTGCACCACAGAATCGCGGTAGATATCCACCGTTTGAGCAACAGCGGCTTCTTTTTTCATACACATCAAAGCAATCGCAATTATTAAAATAGTCTTTCTCATGTAGATGCAAATTTAAGTCTCCTTGTTTAAATATACGAACACAATTTTTTGTCGAAATGGGTAGATTTTAGGGCAAATTGGTATATTCTGCCTTGTAAAACAGCAAAATAAGTGCAATGAACGTTAACTTTGCAAGGATCTATTTTATTTAACAAAAACTTTCAAAATGACTGAGGCGGAAATATTAAAAGCGTTGAGCAATGTACAAGAGCCAGATTTGGGAAAAGACTTGGTAACCCTTAATATGATCAAAGACTTAAAAGTAGATGGGAACGAAGTAAGTTTCATCATTGTGCTTACCACTCCTGCCTGCCCTATGAAAGATTTGATGAAAAATGCTTGTGAAAATGCAATTAAATTACTGGTAAATAAGGCGGCGATTGTTAAAGTTGATTTTACTTCCAATACAACCAGTTTAAGAAAGGATGAAAAAACGGTTTTAGCCAAGGTTAAAAATATTATTGCAGTAGTGAGTGGAAAAGGGGGGGTGGGCAAAAGTACCGTTTCGGCAAATTTAGCTTTGGCATTGGCCGAAGGAGGTGCGAAAGTGGGTTTAATGGATGCAGATATTTATGGACCTAGTGTTCCAATTATGTTTGGGGTAAGAGGTCAAAGGCCTTTGATGAAAGATGAAGATGGAAAAGGAATCATATTGCCACTTGAAAAATTTGGAATCAAATTAATGAGTATAGGTTTATTGGTAGATGAAAAAGATGCGGTGGTTTGGAGAGGTCCAATGGCTTCGAGTGCAATCAGACAATTCATTACCGATGTTGATTGGGGGGAGTTGGATTATTTAGTGATTGACATGCCGCCAGGAACGGGGGACATTCATTTAACCATTATGCAAACCGTTCCAGTAACTGGAGTCGTGATTGTTACGACCCCACAAACCGTTGCATTGGCTGATGCTAAAAAAGCGATTGCTATGTTTGGACAGGCAAATATTCAAGTACCTGTAATTGGGCTTATTGAAAATATGGCCTACTTCACACCAGCAGAATTACCGAACAATAAATATTATTTATTTGGTAAAGAAGGAGGACAGCATTTGGCTTCCGAATATGATTTGCCATTTTTAGGAGAAATTCCTTTGGTACAATCTATCAGAGAAGGAGGAGACGAAGGCGTTCCGGCAATGGTAGGCAAAGAAGAAGCAGCCAAAAACGCTTTAAGAGCAGTGGTTTCCAATGCAGTTAGACAAATTGCAATTAGAAATGCCAATATGCCTAAAACACAAACTATTTCAGTCGCTTAATATGTCTAATAAAATTATTATTGCCATTGATGGCTATTCTTCTTGCGGTAAAAGCACATTAGCGAAAGCATTGGCTGCAAAATTGGAATATGTTTTTATTGATACCGGAGCCATGTATCGTGCGGTGGCACTTTATTTTTTAAGAAATAAGATTGCTTTTGATGATTCAGCTGCAATTGTAGCTGCCCTAACTAAAATTACTTTAAATTTTAGTTACAACGCAGCTACTTTGAAAAGTGATATGATGTTAAACAATGAAAATGTTGAAGCGGAAATTAGAGAAATGGCAGTAAGCCAAAAAGTAAGCGAAGTGGCTGCCATTGGCGAAGTGAGAGATTTTGCCGTAGCACAACAGCAAGCTATGGGAACGCAAAAAGGTATTGTCATGGATGGCAGAGATATTGGAACGGTGGTGTTTCCAAACGCAGCACTTAAAATATTTGTAACAGCCGATCCAGCCATTCGAGTAGAGAGACGTTTTTTAGAATTACGATTGACCAATCCTACGATTAGCAAAGAAGAGATTACAGCTAACTTGCAACATCGTGATTTGCTGGATACCACAAGGGAAAGAAGCCCTTTGAGACAAGCAGCAGATGCAAAACTGTTGGACAATTCGACCATGACTAGGGAAGAACAATTTGCGTTGGCCTTGCAATGGGCCTTGGATAAAATTAAGGAGGCGAATGGCTAGTTTAGGAAATCCATGCTGCACTTACTTCTTCGAACTTTGCTTCTAAAGCGTAAAAGCCTACTATTTTTCTTATCACCGATTCTACAACAATGTCTGGACAACTTGCCCCACTGGTCATTAAGATAGAAATGGGTGCTTTATTGGGTAAATAATCATTAATTAATTCAGATTGTTTGGTGATCCAATTGTTTCTTATAATTTGATGGCGGTCGATTATTTTATTAGCGTCATCAATAAAATAAGTAGGTAATTGCTTTTCACAAAGCTCCACCAAGTGAGAGCTATTGCTACTATTTTTCCCGCCCATCACAATCGCTAAATCAGCGGCTTGTTCTAAAAGTCCTAATACGGCTGATTGGTTGTCATTGGTCGCATAACATAAAGTATCTCTGGTATCGGCAAAATGGGCGCTGCTATTTTCTTTCCCATACTTGCTTGCGAAAATATTTTTCAAGTAATCAGAGATGGCTTGCGTATCGGTAGCTAATTGAGTGGTTTGATTAATGACTCCAATTTTTTCAAAATGTATTGCAGGATCAAAACCATCATTAAATCTATTTTTAAAACATTCGCCAAACTCGTTCAGGGGCAATTCACCTAAAATAAATTTACCCAATAGGATGGCTTCCTTCATGTCCTCTATTATGAGTGTGGGTGTTTTGTTGGCAGCATGTGAAAAGGTAGCCCTAGTTTCTTCATGTTTTGGTTTGCCGTGTATAACAATGGTGAATCCTTTTTTTGCAATTTGATCTCCTCGATTCCACACTTTTTCTACAAAGGGGCAAGTGGTATTGTACTTTTGAATTTCTATTCCGATTTTGTTAATTTTGGTTTCTAATTCCAAAGTAGTTCCAAAAGCAGGAATGATGACAATGTCCTCTTTGGTTAAATGAGTTAAAGGAATAATTTCATTGCCATTGGTGTCTTGTAAAAATTGTACCCCCTTTTTCAATAAGTCTTCATTCACTTGCGGGTTGTGAATCATTTCGCTTAATAAATAAATTCTTTTTCCTTTATTCTCTTCTATGGTTTTATAGGCGATGTCAATGGCATTTTCTACCCCATAACAAAATCCAAAATGACGGGCTAAATAAAATTTCACTATCCCTAAATCAATCAGGGTAGGACTAAAGTCTTTTTTTAGATTGTCTTCTTCTTTCCTTTTTTGCTTAATAGCACTAATTAAATTGCTACGGTAGCCTGAAGGAAGCTCAAAATGCTTCATCTTTTTACTTTTAGAGTATTACTGGTGCAAAAATACATGCTTCACTTGTTTTTACCCTATTTTTTAAGCATTCTTGCTATAAATCTATAGATACTCCCTAGTACAACTTATCTTTGCGCCATGAATTACGTTTCTGTTGAAGGTTTAACTAAAAGTTATGGCATATCCCCCTTGTTTAAAGGCATCAGTTTTAACATCAACGAGGGAGATCGCATTGCCCTAATTGCGAGAAATGGAGTTGGCAAAACCACGCTTTTACGCATATTAGCTGGAAAGGAAGTGCCTGATTCGGGTACCGCAAAAATTCATAAAGACGTTCATTTGGTTTTGTTTGAACAAGACCCTCAGTTTATAGAGTCGGCTAGCATTACTCAAAATTTATTCAATCAGGATCATCCCATGATGAAGGCCATAAGTAATTATGAGATGGCAATGGAAACGGAGGATGAAAATTTGATTACCGATGCGATCATGGAGATGGAAGAAAGAAGCGCTTGGGATTTTGAATCCAAAGTAAAAACTATTTTAACGCAATTAAATATCCATCACTTAGAACAACCCGTTTCTAAATTAAGTGGTGGTCAACGAAAAAGAGTTTCCTTGGCTAAAACTTTAATTCAAATTGGATTTGAACCCAAGCATGTTTTGTTGTTAATGGATGAGCCAACAAATCATTTGGATTTAAATATGATTGAATGGCTGGAAAATTATTTGGAGCAAGAAAAAGTAACTTTATTACTTGTGTCGCATGATAGGTACTTTTTAGAATCGGTAACAGATGAAATATGGGAATTGGAAAGAGAAAATTTGTATTCATACAAAGGGGATTACGAAAATTATTTAGAAAAAAAGGCAGCCAGAATCGAATCTGAATTAGCAAGTATTGATAAAGCAAAAAATACATTTAGAAAAGAATTGGAATGGATGCGCAAGCAACCCAAGGCAAGAACTACCAAAAGTAAAAGCAGACAAGATAATTTTTATGAAGTAGAAGCCAAGGCCAAGCAAAAAATTGACGATACCAACTTACAGTTGGACATGAAAATGACCCGATTGGGGGGTAAAATTATTGAAGCTAAAAAAGTATACAAGTCCTACGGTGATACAGTGGTCTTAAAGGGTTTTGATTACACATTTAGCAAAGGAGAGCGCATTGGCATTGTAGGAAAGAATGGAGTGGGTAAAAGTACTTTTTTACAAATCTTACAAGGCATTACAGAGCCAGACAGCGGTAAAATAAATGTAGGGGATACCATTGTTTTTGGTCATTTTTCTCAAGAAGGATTGGTGTATAAAAAAGACATGCGGGTAATTGAGTATTTAAAAACTTTTGCTGAAAATTTTCCGTTAAGCAGTGGCGGTTCTTTAAGTGCCGCACAGTTTCTTGAATTGTTCTTGTTTACACCCGATAAACAATACACTTATTTAAGTGCCTTAAGTGGTGGGGAGAAAAAAAGATTACAATTACTTACCATCTTATTTAAAAATCCCAATTTTCTAATTTTAGATGAGCCTACCAATGATCTTGATTTGCCTACCTTGGCGGTATTAGAGCAATTTTTGATAGATTTTGCGGGTTGTGTTTTGTTGGTATCGCACGACCGCTATTTTATGGATAAATTAGTAGATCACTTATTTATATTTGAAGGAGATGGCGTAATTAGAGATTATCCTGGGAACTACACACAATTTAGAATTTTAGAAAAGAGCAAACAAAGTTATGCTTCCGTAAGCTCTGACATTACCACACATGAAGTACCTATAAAATTAGCAGCCGCTAAAGCTCCAGTAGAAAAGAAACTAGTAGCAAAGGTGAGTGCAGAAAAAATGACCTACAAGGAAAAATTAGAGTTAGATACGCTCACCAAGTCCATGCCCGAATTAGAAAAGAAAAAAGAAGCATTGTTAACACAATTGAATGCAACCAATCTAGATTATAGCCTCATCACTTCTATCAGCGAAGCATTGTCAACCGTCAATCAGGCATTAGAATCTGCCGAAATAAGATGGCTCGAACTAAGTGAGAAAACGGTTTAATTTTAAAAAAATGAGGCGCATGTATTTTAAAAATGAGGCCTAAGTATTTTAAGTTCTATTTTCATTCTAAATAAATTGTATATGAATTAAACCATATACACATGAAACCAATTGAAAGAATCCATCTTTATTTGCAATTCAAGTCTATTTCTCCACATTCCTTTGAGAAAAGGATAGGATTATCTAATGGCTATTTTTCGAAACAATTAAGAAACCTGGGTTCGGTAGGTTCTGATATCTTAATTAAAATAGACGAGTATTATGCCGAGCTAAATATTTTATGGGTACTCAACGGGCAAGGTCAAATGATTGCTCCCCATGATGCTTATTTGAACACGGCATCAACCATGCAAGTTGACGAGTACCTTAATAAATACGACGCGGAGAATAAGAAAATGAAAAATTTAGAAGCCGATTTAGAGAAATTGCAAGTGGTGCTTAAGGACAAAGACAAAATAATATCATTGTATGAAGTGATCACCAATAATAAAACGGTTCTTGTTCAAGATAATTTTGAGCAGCAGAAAACCACTTTTGGATAGTCCAAAAAAAAGGAGCCACTTGATAGTAGCTCCTTTTTTTATTTTCTCTTATGCTTGATTTTACATTGATTATGCACTTTGTTCTGCATAAGAAGCTACGGGCTCACAAGTGCAAATTAAATTACGATCTCCATGGGTATTGTTTACTCTTGCCACCGTTGGCCAAAATTTATTTTGTTGCACATAATACAATGGGAAAGCAGCTTCTTGTCTAGTATAAGCATGATTCCATTCGTTGGCACAAATTACTTTCTGCGTATGAGGTGCATTTTTTAAAGGGTTGTCCAATTTATCAAGGGTACCTTTCTCAATGGCTTTGATCTCGTCATGTATCGCAATTAAGGCATCACAAAAACGATCTAATTCGGCTTTGTCTTCGCTCTCTGTTGGTTCTATCATAATGGTTCCAGCCACAGGAAAACTTACGGTAGGTGCATGAAAACCATAATCAATCAATCTTTTGGCTACGTCTTCTGCTTCAATGCCTGCACTTGCTTTAAATGGGCGTAAGTCGATGATGAATTCATGTGCACAAGTGCCATTTTTACCTGCATACAAAACCGTATAATTTTTTTCTAATCTGGCTTTCATATAATTGGCATTCAAAATAGCATAAGCTGTGGCCAATTGCAATCCAGTGGCACCAAGCATTTTTATATAAGCATAGCTAATCAATAAAATACTTGCCGAACCAATGGGAGCAGCACTCACTGCGCCAATTTTACTTTGATCATGTACATGGCCAGGTAAGAAAGGAGCTAATTTATCATTCACGCAAATAGGTCCCATGCCAGGTCCGCCGCCGCCGTGTGGAATGGCAAAAGTTTTATGTAAGTTCAAATGACAAACATCTGCACCAATATTTCCTGGACTGGTTAAACCTACTTGTGCATTCATATTAGCACCGTCCATATATACCAAACCTCCAAATTCATGAATCGTCCCACAGATATCAATAATGGTTTCTTCAAATACACCATGCGTGGATGGATAAGTAACCATTAAAGCACCTAAATTTTCTTTGTGAAGTATTGCTTTGTCTTTTAAATCTTTCATGTCAATATTTCCAGCAGCATCACAGGCCACCACTATTACTTTAAATCCAGCCATTACCGCACTTGCAGGGTTGGTTCCGTGTGCACTAATGGGAATTAAGACAATATTTCTATGGGATTGTTGATGATGCTCATGGTAGGCGCGAATGGTTAACAAGCCTGCGTATTCACCTTGTGCACCACTATTGGGTTGTAAGCTACAAGCGGTAAATCCAGTAGTTTGACATAAGTACGCGCTTAACTCTTTGGCCATTTCTTGATAGCCCTTTGTTTGGCTACTTGGTGCAAATGGGTGCATCGAACTAAATGCAGGCCAACTTACTGGAATCATTTCAGTGGCAGCATTTAATTTCATGGTGCAACTTCCTAAACTAATCATGCTGGTATTTAAAGACAAATCTTTATTCTCTAATTGCTTGATGTAACGCATCATTTGTGTTTCACTATGATGCAAGTTAAATACGGGATGTTGCAAATAAGTTGAAGTTCTTGTGAGCGTATTGGGGATGGCGAAACTGTTGCTTGCTTTTCCGCTCGCTTTTTCCCCTGTTATTTTTTCAAAAAGATTTACTACTGCAGCAATTTCTTTTTCAGTAATGGTTTCATCAATGGTAATACTTATACTTCCATCTTTGTGGTATCTAAAATTTAAGTCTTCAGCCAATGCCATTTTGCTCACTTCGGCGGCATCTACTCCTGTAAGATGAAGGGTATCAAAATAATGTTTATTTACTTGAGCAATTCCAAGGCTTTGTATTTGCGCGTCCAATAACTGTGCTAAACCATGAATGTTGCTTGCAATTTTTTTAATACCAGCTGGGCCATGATATACTGCATACATCACCGCCATATTGGCCAGCAGTGCTTGGGCGGTACAAATATTTGAAGTTGCTTTTTCTCTTTTAATGTGTTGCTCTCTGGTTTGTAAAGCCATTCTCAAAGCTCTATTGCCTTGTGCATCTACACTTACGCCAATCAATCTTCCGGGCATGCCTCTTTTGAATTCATCCTTGGTAGCAAAATAGGCAGCATGTGGTCCACCAAATCCCATGGGAACACCAAAGCGTTGTGTATTTCCTACTGCTACATCTGCGTTTAATTCGCCCGGGCTTTTTAATAAACTTAGGGCTAAAATATCTGCTACTAAAATTACCAAGCCACCCGCTGCATGCACTTGATCAATAAATTTGGTATAATCTTCAATGCTGCCTGAATTGTTGGGGTATTGTAAAATGGCGCCAAAAAAATGGTTGTCTATGGTAGTCTTTTTATAATCGGCTTCTACAATTTCAATATTAATAGGTTTGGCACGGGTTACTAAAACGTCTTTGGTTTGTGGAAATATCGCGCTATCCACAAAGAATTTTGGTTGCGTAACAATATCGCTTTTATTGACATGATTAAAAATCATGGCCATGGCTTCGGCTGCTGCAGTGGCTTCGTCTAACAAAGAAGCATTGGCAATAGGCAATCCTGTTAAATCGCAAACCATGGTTTGAAAATTTAATAAACTTTCTAAACGTCCTTGCGCAATTTCTGCTTGATAGGGCGTGTACTGCGTATACCAACCTGGATTTTCAAAAATATTTCTTAGAATCACGCTTGGCGTAATGGTTCCATAATAACCTTGGCCAATAAAATTGGTAGCCACTGTATTTTTTTCGGCAATGGTTTTTAAAGATTGCAACATTTCAAATTCAGAAAGGCCTTCTGGAATTTGCATTGCTTTTTTCGAACGAATATTATTTGGGACTGTTTTTTCAATCAATTCATCGATCGATTTAACACCAATGGTGTCCAACATTTTTTGGGTGTCTTGGGCATTGGGGCCGATATGTCTTTTGATAAATTCTGCTCCGTTCGGGTTCAATTGCAACATAATAGGGTGGTTTAAAAAATGGATTCAAAGATACAAAAAACTAACCCTTATTTGCTCACTACTTACTAGGTGGGGAAAGCTTGTGGATGAGTAGTAAATAGTTTATCTTTGACTTACTATTATGGCTTTATCTATTGAACAATTATATGAATTACCAGCTCCGGAGACGCTTAAAAAGTTTCAAAATTTTTTAAAAAGGGTAGACAAGCGTAAAATATTAAAGCAATTGCCAGATTTGCACGAAGCTGCTTTTGAGAAAATCAATTGTTTGGATTGCGCGAGATGTTGCAAAAACTATTCTCCCCGATTTAAGATGCCCGATATTAAAAGAATAAGCAAGTTTTTGAGCATGAAAGAAACTGCTTTTATGGATACTTATTTATCGATGGATCAGGAGGGGGATTATGTTGCCAATACCAAACCCTGTCCTTTTTTAGGCGCCGACAATGCATGTAGTATTTATGAACATCGGCCTACCGATTGTCAAAGATTTCCCTATACCGATGAAGATGTTTTTTTTAAACGCATTCCCATTACCATGAAAAATGCAGAATTCTGTCCTATTGTGCATGATGTAATGAATGGCTTACTGGCCTAATATTCCATTTTTCTTAAGGAAGGTGCTTTGAGCCAAGTAGTGCAAACTACAATTAAAGTCATAACGCCTCCAAAAACTACCGAAGGGATGACGCCTAATAATTTGGCAGCAACACCGCTTTCAAATTGGCCAAACTCATTGCTGCTATTGATAAACATGGAATTGACACTCATCACCCTGCCACGCATGTGATCGGGGGTTTTTAGTTGAACAATGGTGCCTCTTACAATCATGCTAAATCCATCTAGGATGCCACTTAATAATAAAGCAACAAAAGACAACCAAAATAATTTTGATAAAGCAAATACAATAATACACAAACCAAATCCGCCCACGGTAATCAAAAGTTTTTTTCCTTGTGCTTTATTTACTGGGAATAAGGTGATCATAAAAATAATGATAATAGCGCCAATGTCTGAAGCTGCATTCAGCCAACCAAATCCTATGGGACCTACTTTTAATATATCAACAGCGTACACTGGTATCATGGCGACTGCGCCTCCAAACAGTACAGCAAATAAATCTAATGAAAGCGCCCCTAATACTTCTTTGGTTGTAAATACAAAACGTAAGCCTTCTTTCACGCTCTCCAATGTTTTTTGGTTCACCACCAAATCTACATGAGGTGGTTTGGGTTTTATTTTAGCAATAAAAATATAGCCTACCGAAACAAGTGCCACCACGCCAATCAAAGCGCCCGTGTGTCCAAATCCTGCAATGATAAACCCCACGATGGAATGACCAAGTATGGAAGCGGTTAACCAAATGCCCTGGCTCCAGGTAGTGGCATTTTGTAATAATTCTTTTGGCATGATATTGCCCACAATGGTCCCAAAACTAGGGCCAGTAAAGGATCTAATGATGCCGGTGCAAAAAACAAGGAAGTAAATGCAAATAGCTATTAGGATTGGACGGTTGGTAGCAATATTTTGAGCTACATCCATTTTATCATTGTACATAGACAAGCCTAATAATGCAATGGCACAAATCCAATACAAGCTTACTCCTCTAAGTATTAATTTTCTTTTTTCACTGATATCAATTACATGTCCTGCATATAAAGCCAAAGAAACTGCGGGAATTACTTCGGCTAGCCCAATTAATCCAATGGCAAAGGGGGCATTGGTGAGTTCGTAAATCCACCAACCTACTAAAGTACCCATCATTCTAAGGCCCATGATAAAAAGAAATCGGCCCAACATCAAGTGGCTAAATTCTTTAATTTTTAACGCGGCAAAGGGGTCTTGTTTATGGGGAGCGGCAGTACTTTCCATGGATTAAAGTTAAGGCAAACTATAATAATGTTGCCCTTCTTCTATTTCTTTTTCTAATGCGTCTGTAATCACGCTAAAATGAGCCTCGTTGTATAAGAAATCCGCATTGCTTGCATCTATAAAAATAGTCTTTATTTGATGCTGCTTAATATAACTGGTATAGGTTTCTTGTATTTTAAATAGGTATTCGTCGGGAATGGCTTGTTCGAATTTTCTATTTCTTTTTTTGATGTTGGACTGTAATTTATTCACAGGTGCATGCAAATAAATTAAGACATCGGGTGGGGTGAGTTGTTGATGAAATACATCAAACATTTTTTGGTACAATCTAAATTCTTCTTCTGGTAAATTCACTTTTGCAAACAACAAACACTTGGTAAATAAATAATCAGAAATGGTGACTTCTTGAAACAGGTCATTGTTTTTTATTAATTCTTGCTGTTGTTTAAAACGCTCTGCTAAAAAAAAGAGTTCTAATGGGAAAGCATATTGTTTAGGATTTTCATAAAACTTTGTCAAAAAAGGGTTCTCTGCAAATTCTTCCAAAACCAATTTTGCATTGTAATGTTTGGATAAAAGCTGTGACAAAGTGGTTTTTCCTGCGCCAATATTTCCTTCAATAGCGATGTAATGATGCTTCATATGCTGATTCGTACTTCGTTTCAAAGATAGGCAGGAGCTTGCTTAAATGTCATTTTTTTTATGCACAAGGCATTCGTCATTGCATTCTGACAGTAAAATAGAATTGCTTTTATTTAAAACTGGGTGGATGAAGTCGGGGGCGATTTCGACCAGCGGTACCAAGACGAAATTTCTTTTAAACATACTTGGATGTGGGATGTCGAGTTCGCTGGTTTGCACAATATCCTTATTAAAATAAATAATATCTATATCAATGGTTCTGGGTCCCAAAGGAAGGGTCCTTTTTCTACCCAATTTATTTTCTATCTCTAATAATAGATACATTAATTGACTTGCCGAATGGATCGTATCAATGAGCAAAGCTTGATTTAAAAAAGACGCTTGGTTGGTTTGGCCCCAAGGGGCTGTTTCGTAGACAGAAGATATTTTTTCAATAGTTCCAGCATCAGTACTAATGTGATTTATGGCTTCTTTTAAATTTGCCAATCGGTCGCCCATATTACCGCCTATCAATAGGTATGCTTTGTTCATAGAAGGATGCTGAAAGTAGCTCAAATATCCATAATTTTACAGCGTTACCCTATTTTAGAAGCGTCTATTTTGGGAAAGTGAACAAATCAATTATACTCTTACATGAAAATTTTTTTCAAATCCTTTTTTGCCGCATTACTGGCCTTATTTATTTTTAGCTTATTAGGTATTTTAATTCTTTTAGGCATTGCTGGCAGTTTTTCTAAAGAAGAACAAAAAACGATAGATCTTAATTCGGTTTTAGTGCTAGATGTCTCTGAAAACTTTTTAGAACAAACCAAGTCAGATCCATTTTCCGAATTGGTGAATAAAAAGAAAGGGAAAGTGCCCAGTTTGTCTGAATTGATTGGACTTGTTAAGAATGCAAAAAAAGATTCCACCATTAAGGGGATTTATATCAAATGTCAACAAAATCCAAATGGGTATGCTAGTACGGAAGAAATTAGAAAGGCACTGATTGATTTTAAAACCTCCAATAAATTCATTATTGCATTTGGAGAAACCATTACTCAGAAAGGCTATTGGATTGGGAATGTGGCAGATGAAATTTATACGCATCCGCAGGGTGGGTTAGAGTTTAACGGGTTCTCTTATGAAACTTTATTTTTAAAAGGCTTGTTGGATAAATTAGAAGTAAAGCCAGTAGTATTTTATGCTGGAAAATTCAAAAGTGCTACGGAGCCTTTTAGGTATGCCCAAATGTCTGAAGCCAATAAATTGCAAACCGGGGTTTGGCTAAATGCTTTATACAATAATTTTTTAGAAGGCACTGCTGAAAAAAGAAAAGTAGACTTGATTACTTTAAAAGCCATTGCCAATGAAGGGAAAATTCAAAATGCAAATGACGCTTTAAAATATCATTTAGTAGATGGCTTACTGTATGACGATCAAGTTAAAAAAGTCATTGCAAAAAAAGTACATATTCAAAAAGAGCAATCCATTTCATTTGTAAGTATCAATGATTATGCTGCATCTGTTGCCATAAGAGGCACCGGTGGTGGAAAGATTGCAGTAGTTTTTGCAGATGGTGATATCGAAATGGGCAAAGATCAAAAAGGATCCATTGCAAGTGATGATTATCGCGTGCTGTTGCAAAAATTAAGAAATGATGCTTCTATTAGTGCAGTGGTATTAAGAGTAAACTCCCCCGGTGGAAGTTCTTTGGCCAGTGATATTATTTGGAGAGAAATAGATTTATTAAAAAAAGAAAAACCAGTCATAGTGAGCATGGGTAATTATGCTGCTTCTGGTGGTTATTATATTTCCTGCGGTGCAGATTCTATTTTTGCGGATGCCAATACCATTACTGGGTCTATTGGTGTATTTTCCGTGATCCCGAATGTGGAGTTGTTTATGAAAAATAAATTAGGGATTACTTTTGATCGGGTAAAAACAGGACAATATGCCGATATGCCATCTGCAACAAGAACTTTAAACCCTATCGAACAAAGATTTATGCAAGCAAGTGTAGACAGTGTATATGCTTCTTTTAAATCAAGAGTGGCGATAGGCCGTAAAAAGAATGTGAATTATATTGATTCCATTGCGCAAGGTCGTGTATGGATAGGCGCAGATGCCATTAAAGTTGGTTTGGTTGATAAAATAGGAACCTTGAATGATGCGATTGTATCGGCTTCTAAAATGGCACATCTAAAAGGGTATAGCATTAAGTCTTATCCAGAAAATAAATCATTTATAGAAGAATTGATTGGTGGTTATGAGAGTAGTGTAAAAACAAAAGCCATTAAAGAAGAAATTGGTTTGGCTCAATGGCAAGTCTTACAACAAGTAAAAGGGATCCAACAAATGATGGGTCAACCTCAAGCTCGATTGCCTATCTTTGTAGTGAATCATCCTTAATATTTATGCGTCCATATAGCCAAATTACCGCCCTATTGGCCATTACTAAAGCCAGCCTTAGGTCTATCTTTAGAAGTCCTTCTGCGGTCGTTTTTAGTTTTGTTTTTCCATTAATTTTTATCTTGGTATTTGGTTTTTTAAGTAGTGGAAGCAATATCAATGTGAATGTGGTCATGGACAAGCGCTCTGACACTACCAATTCCCTTTATGCGACTATTAAAAATATTCCAGGTTTAAATTTTGTGCAAGGGGATGCCGATAAAATTAAAAGTGAATTGGCTAAAGGGCGCATCACCACCATGCTTTCCATTCAAAAATCTACCAGCGCCACTACCCCCTATATTATTAATTTAACCAGTTCAGAAGCGGCCAACCCGCAGAACATACAATTGGTAAAATCTATTTTGAATTCGGTGATAGGGAAAATAAATCAAACCGCATTTCCCAATACCCCTACCATCGCAGTAGTGAACAATACAGTTCAACAAGTGCCTGGACGCATTTATCGCACCATTGATTTTATTTTACCAGGTCAAATGGGCTTTTCATTGTTAAGTGCTGGTGTATTTGGAGTCGCTTTTTTATTCTTTAATTTAAGACAACAATTGGTTTTAAAAAGATTTTATGCAACACCCATTAGGCGTTTGTATATTATATTAGGCGAGGCATTAAGTAGAGTATTGTTTCAATTAATCACTGCCGTGGTTATTATTGGTATTGGGCATTTTGCATTTAAGTTTACGTTGGTGCATGGCTGGGTTACATTTATTAGCATTATGGTTTTAAGTTTTATTTCATTAATATTATTTATGGGTTTTGGCTTTATAGTAAGTGGGGTAGCTAAAAATGAAAGTAGCATTCCTCCATTGGCAAATATTATTACACTTCCTCAATTTTTATTGGCTGGTACGTTTTTTTCTATTGATAACTTTCCTACTTGGATGCAGCCTTTTTGTAGAATTTTGCCCTTGACTCATTTTAACAATGCCATGCGCAATATTTCATTTGAAGGAACAGGCTTGTTGGCATCTTGGCCAGACATTTCTATTTTATTGATTTGGATTGTAGTAGTGTATGCGGTTGCGTTCAAAATTTTTAAATGGGAATAATGAGATTTATTAAATTGATTTTTATTAGTGTATTTATTTTGAGTTTGCTGGTAACAGGCATCTCTCTTTTATTTCCATCTACCGTTATTGCATCGAGAGCGATTGAAGTTAATACGAGGCCTGAAAAAATCGCTTATTTTGTTTCGGACTTACATCATTGGAACGAATGGATGAGTGATTGGAAGGAAAACAAAGTTCGAATGGAAAACAATACCGCTTTTATTGGAACACAGACCGTGCAGTATTTAAGCCAAACAGACCATAGCGTTAGTTATCAATGGGTAGCCACTGGCCAAAGACCTTATTTGGTTCAATTTGAATGGACGCTATTGAAAGACAGTGCTTATGTTGTTCATTGGTCTTTTGAACAAAAAGTAAAATGGTATCCTTGGGAAAAATTTCAAACTTTATTAAATGATAAAGTATTGGGTGCTAAAATGGAATTGGAGCTGCAAAACTTACAAATCGCCATCAATAACAAGTCATTGCCTTAATAAATTTATTATCTCGGCTTTTCTTGATTTTTTAAATATTCAATATTTCTTTTTATTCCTTTTAGCTTAGCTCTTAACAAGGGCGATGTTTTAAATCGGGCTTTAAACGTAGTCTCTTCCATTTCCATCCACTGGGCTTTATTCATTTGCAGCAAATGGTTCAATGGTTTAAAATGTATTTCTTCATGTGATTGACTAAATCTATTCCAAGGGCAAACATCTTGGCAAACATCACATCCAAAAGCCCAATCTTTATAATTCCTATCGGTATTAATTTCGGCTTTTTTTAATTCAATGGTAAAATAACTAATGCAGTGATTGGCGGCTATGGTTTTATCTGGTAAGATGGCTTGCGTAGGACAAGCGTCGATGCATTTGGTGCAAGTACCACAATAGTCTTTAACCAATGGCGAATCATATTGCAATGGAAGGTCTACAATTAAAGTAGCAATAAAAAAGAAGGAGCCCGTTTGAGGACGAATTAAATTTCCATTTTTTCCAATCCATCCTGCACCTGTTTGTTGCGCCCAAGCTCTTTCCAATACAGGAGCAGAATCTACAAAGCCTCTTCCTTCTATCGGGCCTATTTTTTTTCTACATAAGTCCAGTAATTCATGCAATTGATTTCTAATCACTTCATGATAATCTTCTCCCCAAGCATATTTTGCAATTTTTATATCTTGCTTATTCGCTATTTGCTGATCTGATTCAGTAGGGTAATAGTTTTTTAAAAAAGTAATCACCGATTTGGCACCTGGTACTAATTTTCGCGGGTCTATTCTTAAGTCAAATTTTTTTTCCATGTATTCCATGTCTCCATGATACCCTTGAGCCAACCATTTTTCAAGTCGCCTGGCATCTTCATTTAATGCGGTTGCTTGTGCAATGCCACAGAAATCAAAACCCATTTTTACGGCTGTTGCTTTAATGAATTCGGTATTTGAAAACTTGTTCAAGGCCATTTTTTAATAAGAGGTATTTATAAAATCAGGTATGTAAAAATAGCAGAAAAACCTTATTGTAACTGACTTTAATGCCGATTTACACTTTAATTTATGACAAAGTAACGGATATCATAGATTGGCCTTGCTTTTGAACCTACCTTGTTATAAATAAACAATACTATGAATCTAAGTCAATATACTATTAAAGCACAGGAAGCCATTCAAGCAGCACAGCAGTTGGCCTACAACAACAAAGATGCAGCCATTGAAACCATCCATTTGCTTAAAACTATTTTAGCAGACAAAGAAAGTGCTACTGAGTTTTTATTAAAGAAAAATAATGTAAACCCATTGTTGATTCAGCAAAAAGTGGATGCAGTCATTCCTACCATGCCTAAGCAACTAAGTGGAGAACCCGCATCTAATTTGAGTAGGGATTTAAACAGTGTTTTATTAAAAGCCAATGGGGCGCTAAAAACTTTCGGAGATGAATTTGTTACCGTTGAACACTTGCTAATTGCGATTTTACAAGTGAATGATACAGCTTCTAAAATATTAAAAGACGCAGGCCTTACAGAAAAAGGCTTAGTAACCGCCATTAAAGAATTAAGAAAAGGAGAGAAGGTGCAATCGGCCACGCAGGAAACACAATTCCAAGCTTTGTCAAAGTATGCAAAAAATTTAAATGACTTAGCCAACAAAGGAAAACTAGATCCGGTGATTGGTCGTGACGAGGAGATTAGAAGAACCTTGCACATTCTTTCAAGAAGAAGCAAAAACAATCCCATATTAGTGGGAGAACCAGGTGTAGGTAAAACGGCCATTGCCGAAGGATTGGCGATGAGAATTGTAAATGGTGATGTACCAGATAATTTGAAAAGTAAAATTATTTTTGCATTGGACATGGGTCAATTAATAGCAGGTGCCAAATACAAAGGAGAATTTGAAGAAAGATTAAAAGGGGTGGTAAAAGAAGTGGCAGATAGTGACGGGGAAATTATTTTATTTATTGATGAAATTCACACATTGGTAGGCGCAGGTGGAGGAGAAGGGGCTATGGATGCTGCTAATATTTTAAAACCTGCTTTAGCAAGAGGGGAGTTAAGGGCCATTGGAGCCACTACCTTAAACGAATATCAAAAGTTTTTTGAAAAGGATAAAGCTTTAGAACGTCGTTTTCAAAAAGTAATGATTGATGAGCCTTCTAAAGAAGATGCAATCTCTATATTAAGAGGTTTGAAAGAAAGATATGAAACACATCATCATGTACGTATTAAAGACGAAGCCATTATTGCAGCAGTGGAATTATCAACAAGATACATTACCGATCGCTTTTTGCCAGATAAAGCCATTGATTTAATTGATGAAAGTGCAGCCAAGTTAAGATTGGAAATGAATTCTATGCCAGAAGAGTTAGATACTTTGATGCGACAAATTCGTCAATTGGAAATTGAGCGGGAAGCCATTAAAAGAGAAAACAATCCAGAACAGTTAAAGGCGCTTAATATTGATATCAGTAATTTGACTGTACAGCAAGACACCTTAAAAGCAAAGTGGTCTGAAGAAAAAGAAATAGTAGACAAAGTTCAAAATACAAAATCTGAAATTGAAAAATTAAAACAAGAAGCGGAGATTGCTGAGCGTAATGGTGATTATGGTAAAGTAGCAGAAATAAGATATGGCAAAGTAAAAGACCAAGAAACTAAACTCATTGAATGGAGTAAGCAATTGCAAGAAATGGGGGAGCACGGTAAGCGTTTAATGAAGGAAGAGGTGGACGCAGAGGACATTGCGGAAAATGTGGCCAAAGCCACGGGTATACCAGTGAGTAAAATGTTGCAATCGGATAAGGACAAATTATTGAATTTAGAAAATGAATTACACAATAGAGTCGTGGGTCAAGAGGAAGCCATTGGTGCAGTATCTGATGCCATACGTAGAAGTAGGGCGGGCTTACAAGATCCAAAGAAACCCATTGGTTCATTTATATTTTTAGGTACAACCGGGGTGGGTAAAACTGAATTGGCCAAAGCGTTGGCGAATTATTTGTTTGATGATGATGCTATGATGACGCGTATTGACATGAGTGAATACCAGGAAAAACATTCCGTGTCTCGTTTGGTGGGAGCGCCTCCGGGCTATGTGGGCTATGATGAGGGTGGGCAATTGACAGAATCGGTAAGAAGAAAACCTTACAGTGTGGTATTATTAGATGAAATTGAAAAAGCGCATCCAGATGTTTGGAATATTTTATTGCAAGTATTGGACGATGGACATTTAACTGATAATAAAGGCCGAACAGTGAATTTTAAAAACACAATCATTATTATGACAAGTAATATTGGGAGTCATTTAATTCAAGAAGCATTTGAAGGAGTTACGGAAAAAAATGTCGAAGAAAAAACAGCGCAATCTAAAATAGAAGTGATGGCTTTGTTAAAACAAACCATTCGTCCCGAATTTTTAAATAGGGTAGATGAGATTATCATGTTCTCTCCTTTGTTGCAAAAACAAATGGCAGCCATTGTAAAAATTCAATTGAATAATTTAAAAGCCTTGGTAGCTGAGAATGGGTTGCAGGTAGAATTCACCCCTTATTTAGTAGATTATTTATCTGAACAAGGTTTTGACATGCAATTTGGAGCAAGACCCTTAAAACGATTGATACAAAAAATGGTAGTGAATGAGTTTAGTAAAAAAATCTTAAGTGGTGAAATTGATAAAACTAAAAAAGTGTTGATTGATATTTTTGATGGAGTGGTGGTGTTTAGAAATGAAGCCTAAAGCCCTTCAATTTGATAGCGGGGCGCCTGCTTTTTGAAATGTACTAGAGGACTTGTATATTTGAAGGATAGATACATTAAACTATTTTAAATATTATGGCCAGTAACAAGCAAGCAGCAGTCGGGTTTATTTTTGCCACCATTTTATTGGATGTCATCGGTTTAGGAATCATTATTCCAGTTGTCCCACAATTGCTCCAGCATTTATTACACATTACAGATAGGTCAGCTATTAGTGCTATTGCTAAACCAGCGATGTATTTAACTTTTATTTATGCTGCGATGCAATTTATTTTTGCACCTGTATTGGGAAGTTTGAGCGATCATTATGGAAGAAGACCCATTTTGCTTTTCTCTTTATTGGGGTTTGGCTTGGACTATATTTTCCTTGCATTTGCACCGACCATTGGTTGGTTGTTTGTAGGGCGAATGATTTCTGGAATTACTGGCGCAAGCATTACAACAGCGGCCGCTTATATGGCAGATATTAGTGATGAAAAAAGCAGGGCAAAAAACTTTGGTATGATTGGCGCAGCTTTTGGTATTGGATTTATCATTGGTCCTTTATTGGGTGGATTGCTTGGTGAGATTGGCCCAAGAATTCCTTTTTTAGTAGCGGCAGGTTTAGCCTTAATCAATGCTTTGTATGGTTATTTTATTTTACCAGAATCTTTGGATAAGGAACACAGAAGAAGTTTTGATATCAAAAGGGCCAATCCAATTGGCTCCTTAAAAAATTTGAATAAATACCCTGCTGTTTTTGGATTGATCATTTCTATGTTGTTTATTTATTTAGCTTCCCACTCGGTACAAAGCAATTGGAGTTTTGCAAATATTAGTAAGTTTGGATGGACGCCAAAAACAATTGGTATATCACTTGGAGCAATTGGTTTGATGGTAGGTTTGGTTCAAGGACTTTTAATTAGAGTTGTCAATCCTAAATTGGGCAATGAGAAAAGTGTTTACTACGGTATCTCCTTGTATGCAATTGGATTGGTTTTGTTTGCATTTGCATCACAAAGTTGGATGATGTTTTTATTTTTAATTCCCTATTGCTTAGGAGGTATTTCTGGACCGGCATTACAAGCTTTAATTTCTGTGCACGTTCCAAAAAATCAACAAGGAGAATTGCAAGGTTCATTAACAGGGTTACAAAGCTTAACGTCTATTGTAGGGCCTCCAATGATGATTGGATTGACCTCGTATTTTTCTGTAAAAAACGACCCGCATCATATCTATTTTCCAGGGGCTGCATTTTTATTGGGTGCATTTTTTATGCTTTTAAGTGCGTTTGTAGCTTATTGGGTGTTAAAACATGAAACTAGACCCACTAAGGGCTAGAATCTTGTCTTATAATCCCTTACTGTCGTTATATTTGTGGCTAAAATACTAGGTAGCATGACGACGCCCTTAATGACGCAACTAAATGAGACTGCGAACTTTATCAAGTCTAAAATTAATTCGACTGCCAATACTGCCATTATCTTAGGCAGCGGCTTAGGTAATTTATCAAAAGAAATACAAATCGATTTTGCCATTGCTTATCATGAAATTCCTCATTTTCCGTTAAGCACGGTGGAAGGGCATAAGGGAAGACTTATTTTAGGCACTTTGAATGGCAAGAAAGTTTGGGTGATGGAAGGACGCTTTCACTTTTATGAAGGGTACCACGCGGAGCAAGTTGTTTTCCCCATTCGTGTGTTGAAATTACTAGGTGTTCAAAATTTATTATTGTCAAATGCTGCTGGAGGAGTCAATCCCAATTTTAAAGTGGGTGATTTAATGATTATCAATGATCATATAAGTTTATTTACATCCAATCCACTCGTGGGAAAAAATGAAGAAGCTTTAGGTACGCGTTTTCCAGACATGAGCGAACCTTACGCATTTGCTTTTATTGAAAAAGCCAAAGCCATTGCTAAAGCCAATCACATAGAAGTACATGAAGGCGTTTATGTTGGGGTTACTGGACCTACTTTTGAAACTAAGGCAGAATATAAATTAATAAAATATGTGGGTGGTGATGTGGTAGGAATGAGTACGGTTCAAGAAACCATTGCTGCTGTGCATTGTGGTATGAAAGTATTTGCGATGAGCGTAGTGACCGATTTGGGCATTAGAGAAGATAACAATGTCATTACCCATGAAGAAGTATTGGCTGCTGCGCATGCTGCTGAACCAAAATTGACCCTTATTTTTAGTGCGTTGTTAAAAGAAATTGCTTAAAACCAAACAGGCATGTCTTTTGTGAAAACAATTTTAATAGGTTGTGTTTTTTTAACAATGGTTCAATTTAAATTGAATGCGCAACAGTATGGAGCATTAGGTCGTTCTGGTGGAGGTAATTCAGGATCTAGTAATGGTACATCAAAAGACTCTTTACAAAAGAGAGATCAAAATGCAGATTCTATTACTATTTATTATAAACTCTACAACAACAATGAGGTGCTTAAGTTGGATTCAAGCATCAATGATTTTTTTATTCATTATCCTTTGCCTTATACCACATATAATTTAGGGAATTTAGGAACGGCTACGAAGTCTTATTTATTTTCACCCATTCAAAAAGGAGGTTTTGATGCAGGCTTCCACGCTTATGATCGTTATTTTTATACTTTAGAAGGCACTCCTTTTTATCAAACCACGCGACCTTATACCGACTTTGGTTATTTGCTTGGAGGTAATGGAGAACAAATGGTAGAAATAAAGCATACACAAAACAAACAACAGCAACTCAATTTCTCGTTCGAATATCGATTTAGCAATTCTCCAGGCAATGTCAAAAATCAAAATTCTAACTTAAACAATATGCGTATCACCGCGCATTTCCAATCTAAGCGCAAACAATATGAGACCTATTTCGTCATGCTTAATAATAAAGCAGCCTCCTCGGAAAATGGAGGATTGGTAAAGCCTTCCAGGTTAGACAGCTTGTCCTTGAACAATCCTTATGAATTAGAAACAAGATTAGGAATAAGTGGTGTTGCTTTCGCCAATCCGTTCAATACCTCAATTGCAACAGGGAATACTTATAAAAGCAATACTTTATTATGGAAACAATCCTATGACCTTGGTCAAAAAGACTCGATAGTAAAGGATACGGTGGTCATCCATTTATTTTATCCAAGATTAAGATTTCAGAATGAAATAAAATATGAAAACAGCGAGTTTTCATTCATAGACAATGCGCCCAATGCATCCTCTTATTTAAAATATTTTAATTGTGATATTGGGGGCAGCGCTATTGTTCAATTTATTGACAAATGGTCGGTTTTGACCAATGAATTTAGTATGGTAAGTTATCCTCAAAAAAATAATTCCAATCAATTTTTACAAGTTGGCCAAGGGTATACCAACTTAAACACTACTTTGGACAATCAAAAAACATGGAACAATTATGATATTTATGCATTTGGTGTGTATAAGAATAAGACAAGAAATCAATTGTGGGATTTGCTTACAGCTGGAAAATTATATTTAAATGGGTATCATGCTGGTGATTACGATGCTCAATTTTATTTATCCAGATTGCTTTCATCCAAAGGGAACTACTTAAAGTTGTCGTTTCAAAACAGCAATCGAACTCCATCAACGAATTATTTAGGAATTACGAATTATCCAATCATATCCTTAAAAAGTATTCAAAAGGAAAACATTATTAATGTAAGTGGTGAAACGGGTAACCGAGCAACCGGTTGGAAGTTAGGGGGTAGTTACGAGTTAATTAATAACTATCATTACTTCTCTACCGGATACAAGCCTGCCATTTATACTCCTGCTTTTAGTTATATTAGGGGTCAATTGGAACATAAAATTAAATTGAGTACCCATTGGAATTGGTACGATGAATTGAATGTTCAAATTGTAGATCAGGCAGCACCTGTCAATTTACCTTTATTGCTTACCAGACAGCGATTGGCTTTTGAAGGCAATTTTTATAAGAATCTATTTTTATCTACCGGTTTAGAGCTGATTTATCATACGGATTACAAGGCAGATGATTATATGCCTTTGACAGGACAGTTTTATGTACAGAATGATTATACACTCCACAATAGGCCTACTGCCAATGCTTTCTTAAATTTCATGATCAAACGCTTCAAAGGCTATGTGCGCTTAGAGAACTTGAACACATTACTTTTAACAAGTCCCTCATTAGGCAATAGTTATAATTTCACTTCCAGAAATTACCCGGGCACTGGCACTTGGTTTAGAGTGGGCATTTGGTGGAATTTTATCAATTAAGCTGATTTGAGTCCTATTAAGAGTGGAGTAAATTTTCCTTTTTTAACACGCATTTGGGATTGAATTCAAATTAGGTTGTACCTTTGGGGGAATGAAAAGGGTTATTACTATACTATTGGTTTTGTTATATACTGTTTCCAGTATTGGGGCAACAGTGACTACCCATTCATGTGCCGGGAAGGTTAAAACATGCAAATGTGGCAAGCCTGCTAAAAAAGACATGTGTTGTTCTGAGAAAACGGTTTATCTAAAGTCTCAAGACACGCATTCTTTTCAAACCATTGCTATTACCCCTGCTAAGAAGTTAAGTTTATCCATTGATAAAGAATACATCCCCATTGAAAACAAAACTGTTTTCGCTATTGGTAACAAGTCTTTTATTTCTAAAAGGACTTTGGTAGATGTGGGGCCACCTATCTACGATTTTATTTGTGTTTATTTAATTTGATTTTAATGACCAGGTAGTTGCATAGTATTATGTGCAACATAACTATTGCGAACTGTGGTAAGTTTCGAATAGCTAGGAATCATTATTTTAAACATTATTTTATCAAAAAAACAGATCATGAAAAATTTTATATTATTAGTAGGGTTTATTTTAATCTCTACTTTCGGATTACAAGCACAAACTGCAACTCAAATTAAAGTTGCCGGTAATTGCGCTATGTGTAAAGGACATATTGAAAAAGCAGCCAAACAAGCAGGTGCTATAAGTGCAGATTGGGATAAAGTGGCCAAAGTTTTAAAAGTTACTTTTAATGCAGCCAATACATCTAGCGATAAAATTGAAGATGCGGTAGCTGCTGCTGGTTATGATACAGAGCATAAAGTAGCCACGGCGGATGCGTATAGCAAATTGGACGAGTGTTGCCAATACGATAGAGTAGCTAAAAATGCAGTGGCAGACAATGCAAGTTGTTGCAAGCCAGGGGCTAGCTGCTGCACAGAGGGAGTGGCTTGTAAAAAAGATATGGCTAAAGACAGCAAAGACATGACATGTTGTAAAAAAGACGCCAAATGTTGCAAGGATGGTGCTTGTTGCAAATAGCATGTAAGTAATCATATAAATCATCATCAATTATTTTTCTTAGCAGAGACCATCTATAAGTAGTAATTGGTGATGATTTTATTTACCCATTATTTCCCATCCTATTAAATTAATTTAAGACTACGCAATCACTGCTAGTAGTCATAATATTATAATCTATTTTTTAATGAGATATTTAATAATACCAATTTTTTTCTTTTTAAGTGCTAGTGCTACTGCACAAGTACAATCGGTCGAATTAGTTGCTAGTGGGCTTACTTGTTCCATGTGCTCAAAGGCTATTTTTAAATCTTTGTCTCGATTAGATTTTGTATCTGAGGTTAAAGTGGATATAGAAAAGTCTAGTTATATTCTAACATTTAAGTCTCGGGATCGAGTTAGCATTGAGGAGATTAGAGAGGCGGTATATGACGCAGGTTTTGCCATTGAGACCATGCAAATGACCGCTAATTTTCCAAATACAAAAGCGGTCAATGAGGAATTGGTTTCTTTAAATGGATATCAATTCAAGTGGAAACTTGCTGGAGTAAAAAATATTGCTAATCCGCAGAAGGTTAGCATTGTAAATAAAGAAATACAACCTACGGCAGGGGTGTACTATTTAAATTTTTAATTGCATAAGTTGAACAACTGGCTTTAAAGTACTCAATCTAACAATTATGAAACTTGTAAATAAATCAAGGTTACACATCCTTGCTTTTGTATTATTCATTCTTTCATCAATGCATGTCAAAGCTCAGGAATTGTATGTTTCAAGCGAGCCCGCAAGTATTATGCCTGCTCGATCTTTTCTAATCCAACAAGGCTATTCAAAGATGACTGGCAAAGAGCATTTAGATAATATAAATACTAAAATTGAATTTAGCTTTTCAAAAAAATGGATGGCACATTTAGGCACCAATTATAATTCTTGGGAATGGTATACTCAGTATCGATTTTATTCTAAAGATGCTTTGTATGAACATCTAAGAATGGCATTTTTTTTAAAAAGTATTAATTCTGCTGAAACTGCTATTTATACTAACGCTATTTTATTAGACGGGCAAGAATCTGTATTTCATTCTGGTATCATTGTTACAAAATTAAAACACAAGTGGGCTGGTTCCTTAAGTGTTGGCCCTATTATTAAAAGAGAGTCACTGGCAGAAAATGGTGCAGTGGGAATGCAATATAGTTTTTCAAACGGTATATTATTGTATCCCAAAATGTATAGGTCCTATGGCCAAACGAATGTGAATCTTTATCTTGAATTCATTGGGCAAAGGTTATTTTCAGGAAAGGCGAACTATTTAGATGTAGCACCAGCCATTCAATTTATTTTTAATAGCCAAGCTAAGGTAAATCTAAGTTATAGGTTCCCATTAGTGAATAATACCAACAGAACAACCTATAATGTGGCTGCCATTAGCTTAGATTATCTTTTTTTTAATGCTTTTCCAAAGTTAAAGTGAAAAATATAATACTATTTATGCTTCCAGTTAATTCTTCTGCCTACATAACACTTTACATTGAGGCCATTGGAACTTTCGGTGAGTCCTTTACCAATGCCAAAGTTAAATTCGTACATGGGGTGTAAATAAAGATCTACCACTACATACAGTTGATGCTCTTGGTTGGGAAGTTTATAGGGGCTAAATAGTTTTCCTGTATTGCCATAGTATTCAAATCCCAAACTTGCTTTAGGAGAACTTGCATAGGCGTATTTAAAATTAGGTTCAAACAAGCACTCATTGTTTGTAAATGAAACTCCCAAGCTAGGGTTGAAGGAATAATAATGATCACCTATGGTCTTGTCAAAGATGGGTCTAATCTCAGCACCCCAATCTATATCATTGGTGAATGGGTCTTTGTCAAATCCAATTTCAGTAGACAAGCTTGCACCAATGGGCCAATTCCACTCCTCAGGTGCTTTTATTCTAGGCCTAAGATGGCTGCCTGTGTATTGCAGGCTTCCATTGTTATTGTAAGTGAAAATATAAAATCCAAATTCTGCATCTTTTGAAAGTCCGGTAGTTACTTCAATCGTTTGTAGAAATGGGTGGTAGTTGGTATTGTATTTGGGGCCAGTAAAAGTATAATTAGAATGCAATTCAATGATGGTAGTATACTTGGGCGTAGTGGCAGATCCATATACTTGAATTTCACCATTGTCTTGAGCAAGCAGGGCTCCATTTTGCAAACAAAAAATTATAAATAGAGCTAAAAAAACAATTCGATACAAAGACCCGCATTTAGTTAAAGTCATAGTTCCTAATTTGGACATAAAAATAATGTTTTTAATTTTTATCAAGCAGCTGATTTTCAATGCTTCTTTTGTTCAAAATATGCCAATGTGCCACCTACCCAAGTAGCGTCTCTATTGTAATCTACGCCTATCATTTTTCCTTTGCTCAATCGAGCTAAATTCATAGTAGCTATGTATTGTTGAGTAGGCTCATCCCAAAAGTAAAACAATCTAATTTCAGCTTTGGCTGGGCCTGTTGGGGTTTCAATGCATTCGGCGTAAGGAACCTTTTGTTGTAAAATCCAATTTTCAACATCTTTAAGCTTTTCGAAATCTGTGGGTTGAAGGTCTATTATAACGCCTTGTCCAGCAAAAGAAAACAGAGGTTTTAGAATAAATTGTTCAAGTGAAGAAGGAATCGCAGACAATTGATCAACAAACTTCGTCTTTGGGATCAAAGGATGGTTTAAAAATGGCATTAGATATTTACTGATTCTATAAAAGTGATTTGGGTGTGTTACCCAACTTACTTCTAGTTCATTCAATAATAGCTTTCCTTTTTCTTGGATGGCTAAAGGTTGCTGATGCAGTTCATCAAATATAACACGGTTGTAGATGCGATCTATCTTAGTACTTATTCCATTTCTTGTATAAAACAATTGATTCCCTTTCTGTTCTAATTCGGAGATGCATACAATAGGAATATTCAGGTATTTTTTGGTGCAATAAAAATCAATTCTTGTTTTTTGTTGATCTGGATAAAGCTCCAGTAGGACGGTGTGTTCACCTTTGTTGCCACAAATTATTTGTTTTAAATGTGCTAAATATTTTTCTTTATTATATCCATTTAAAAAGGGGCTGTAATTTTCTGGCAAGGTATAATTATTTTTCAAGGCTTCTTCATGAAGCAATTCAAATGCAAAAAGGGAAGGAAACCCTTGAAGTTCTATTAATTTCGGTACCAGTTCGTTTTTGTCATTCTTGGCAATGGCAAAATCCATCACAATACAACTTGGATTGGGAGGTTCATTAGGGGCAATGGCTTGCTTACCCAATGATTTTTCTGTAAGGTCTTTAAAAGTTGCTCCTAAAATTTGTTCATTCACATAATTGCCCAGTGCTAGTAATGTGGTCGTAAATTTTTCATCTATAAAAATGGGGGTTTCTGCTACTTTAAAATCCAAGGCATTGGGAAAATGCAGAGAAATATAAGCAAGGCAATCTTGATACTTTTTATCGGTAAAAGAGGCATTAAAATGTTGCCTTAATGAGGAGATCATAATTTTTTAATTCAATGGTATTTTCATTGCCGCATCAAGAAAATTGGGAAGGAAGGTAGTAGCAGTTTTTTGAATTTTATGAGGGTCTTGCAAATGCGTAATTATATTTTCCCATTTTTCAATTCCAAACTCTTCAATGATTTTATTTTTTAAACTGGGTGCTTGAAAAAATTCTTGTAAAGCAGCTGGTTCTCCTTCTGGGTGAAATTGAACGCCAATCATATTTTCATTAAATCGGATCCCCATGATGGCTCTTTCTAAGGGCACTTGGGGTCTTATTTTCTCAAGCGCAATGATGTTTGCTCCCATATTGGCAAGGGCTTCATCATTGGGTGCTATGATTTGGTAATCTCTGCTTTCCAATGCATAAAAGGGGTCTTCCAACCCACTGAAAATAATATCTTCGGTCAAAGGATGAATAGGCAAAATACCTATTTGTCTTGATTTTCTTAGCGTAATGGTACCTAAATTAAAATGTCTGCATGCCAATTGAAAACTATGGCAAATTAAAAACACTGGCTTATTTAAAGTCATCATTTGTTCTAACCAATGGGTATACATTTTATCCCACGGGGCATCTATAGAGTCAAGTGGTGAACCTGGTCCTCCCGATGAGATGTATATATCAAAATTTTCATTTGGAATTTCGTTGGCCTCTCTCAATTTAAAAATAGAGTAGTCGATAGTTAAGTTTCTATTGGCACTCCAATTTTTAATGATGTTTACAATACAATCCATTCCCACATTGGTATTTCCATCATACATATCGATGATGGCAATGGTAAGGAGGGGATTGGCCATTATAGGTAACTTAAGTTGGTTTTAGGCGTAAGCGCTAACAAGGTCTCGTACATCAATTGTATGGTGTCCACAATGTCTTTTTTATGAATCATTTCTACTGTTGTATGCATGTATCTTAATGGGATAGAAATTAAAACCGAAGGACAACCATCATTCGCATAAGCAAAACTATCTGTGTCAGTGCCGGTGCTTCTACTTAAGGTTCTAAATTGTACTGGAATTTTTTTCGCTTTTGCAGTTGCTTCTACAATGGCCAATAATTTATTGTGTATGGCCGGCGCATAAGCTAGGGAAGGGCCTCTTCCACATAAAATATCACCTTCAATGGCTTTGTTGATCATAGGCGTGTTCGTATCATGGGTTACATCTGTAATGATGGCAATATTGGGCTTGATTCGACGTGCTATCATCTCAGCACCACGTAAACCAATTTCTTCTTGCACTGCATTTACAATGTATAAACCATAAGGAAGTTTCTTTTTATTTTCCTTTAGTAAACGAGCCACTTCGGCAATCATAAAACCACCCACTCTGTTGTCAAAAGCTCGGCCTATAATAAAATCATGGGCCAACTCATCAATGCCTTCTTGATAGGTCACGACAGCACCAATATGAATACCTAAAGCTGCTACTTCCTTTTTTGATCTTGCACCACAATCCAAGGTTAAATTATCTACTTTAGGTTGGGGTTCTTTTTGTTCTGGATTACTTAATCTAGTATGAATAGCGGGCCATCCAAACACTGCTTTTACTGGCCCTTTTTTACCATGGATCCAAACACGCATAGATGGAGCTATTTGATGATCTACACCACCATTTCTTTTTAAATGAATCAAACCTTGGTCATTGATATAATTTACAAACCAACTAATTTCATCGGCATGAGCTTCAATCACTACTTTAAATGGAGCCTTTGGATTAATAACTCCCACTGCAGTACCATAAGGATCTGTAAACGTAGTGTCTACATATTTAGTTAGATAATCTAACCAAATTTTTTGCCCACTGGTTTCAAATCCCACTGGAGAAGGATTGTTAATATAGTTGCTTAAAAATTGATAGGAGCTTGCGCTGATCAATTCCTTTTTTGCTTTAGAAACGGTTTTTTTAGGAGTAGATTTTGCCATAATGGTTGTTTAAAATTGTCCTATGCAAGATACTACTTTATGGGATTATTTACCTAGTTCAACGGGAACTGCTTTTTATGACTAGATATTGAATACTTTTGCAATGTATAAATAATATAAAGTGATTCAATTGCCTATAGACATTCAACAATTATGGAATTTATCCAAGGAGGATTTCCTGTTGGTAAGTAAAAAAGTATTTCAATGGCAAGCGGGGCACAATGAGGTATATAAGCAATGGGTAAATTTAAATAGGGCCTCGGCCACCGAACTAATTTCTATTCCTTTTCTTCCTATTTCTTTTTATAAAACACAGGATGTTTTTATTGGCCCCAAGCCAGTTACCTTATTTGAAAGTAGTGGCACCACTCAGGATGTAGTAAGCAAGCATTGGATTCAAGACACGCATCTGTATCAACAAAGTTTTCTGCATGCTTTTAATTTGTTTTATGGAGCACCAAGTAATTATTGTGTGATAGGATTATTGCCCTCTTATTTAGAACGTGGAAATTCTTCCTTGGTGTATATGGTTAATCAACTTATAAAATCGTCTGGCCATTCAGAAAGTGGCTTTTATTTAGATGATTTTAAAAAACTTGATACGGTATTAAAAAAATTAGAGGAGAAAAAGCAACCGGTATGGTTGATTGGGGTAAGTTTTGCATTGACCGATTTTGCAGCAGCATATCCTCAAAAATTAAATTATACCACCGTGATTGAAACGGGGGGAATGAAGGGGCGAAAAAAAGAATTAACCCGGGAGGAATTGCATCAAGTTTTATCTTCTAATTTGGGTACTAAGAATATTCATTCAGAATATGGGATGACAGAATTATTAAGTCAAGCTTATGCAATTAAGGAAGGTATTTTTAGATGCCCGCCTTGGATGAAGGTATTGGTAGCCGATGAAGAAGATCCTATTGCTTTAAAAGAAACCGGGAGGGGTGTTTTGCACATTATTGACTTGGCCAATTTGCACAGTTGTAGTTTTATAGCCACCGAAGATTTGGGGGAAGTATTTTCTGATGGCAGTTTCAAAGTCATTGGCCGGGTAGACGCTAGTGAAAGAAGAGGCTGTAGCTTATTGGTGGTTTAGCCTTTAAGATACTTGGCTAGTGCTAGCACATAGCGTGCTTCAATTCCATAATTGTATACCCTTTTATCAATACTATCACGACTTTTAACAATTAATGGCAAACTTTGTTGCGTAGCCAATTTGTATTTTTGATTTATTTTTAAGAAATGGTCACTTCGGCTTTTATTTTGCGTTAAAGTATCTTTTTGTTGAACACCAATAATTTTATTGATGAGTTTAGGTGAAATTTCTTCTCCTTTTAAATGTTGATTGTAGAGTGCTTGTAACAATTCTTTTTCAACCACGCTAAGTGAATTTACAAAATTATGATTTAGTAGGGCATTCACTTCTCTAGGTACTCTCTTTTTTCTTTGTCGATACAATACAAAGAATATAAAAAAAGCAATGAGAATTAAGAAAAGCACATTGGGTGTAAAAAAGGGGAGAACAGTATGCAGATAGAAAGAGAATAAAAAATTATTTGTTTTATAAATGTAGTTCGAACTAGAAAAGTCAATGTATTCCTTGCTTAATTTGAATGTGGTATAACTGGTATTTAAATCGGGATCCAGTTTTATAAGATAGCAAGTATTGCCTAAATTAAATTGTAAGTCTTGATAAGGTTCTTTGGTATTGTACAAATTGAGCCATTTCAATCTGGCTTCTGTATTTTTATCTTCATTTACCTTCCCAAATTTGTTGTTTTTGAAGTCGACCCAATACAAATCAAAAAACTTTTTTATAAATAGGATGCCCTCTAAATGATATGTGTAATAGGTACTCTTATCAAATAATTTTAGTAACTCGGGGTTGGTAGCACCTAAATTTTTCCATGTTTTGGTTTTGAAGTTAAATTCAAAGCTACTGTCCACTACATTGATGTCTAAATCATATGGGGCATTTTTTAATTGGACATAACCGGTGCTGTATATTTTTTGCTGGCTGGTATCTAAATGGTATAAAACGTAATTTTCAAATCCATCATAGCCATTTAATAGTTGATGACTTGGATACAATTCCCACTCATGTGTTTCAGTACTAAAATAAGTGATGATGCCCCTCAAATGCCAGAATCCAGAACCCCCATATTGAAATAGGGTATCATGTAATATAAAAGTAAAACTATTAGAATTGACACCCGAGTGTACCGTGGAATCAATTCTTTGCAATGCATATCCTTTTCCTGTTTTAACAATGCTAAAAAGTTTTCCTGAACCAAGGGGCTGCAACCAAAATTGCTTCCTTTGTTTCACAATGACCATATTTCTAAACTGCTTTTTGTCTAAGCCAAAATCGTAAATACTAGAACTGAGTTGAAGTTGTAAAGAATGAGTGCTGTCCTTAAATAAGATATCCAATAAGGCAATGTCCTGTTTTTGGAATGCGTTATTTTCCTTTTTTTGTTGAGCATTTGCCTGGTATATGAACGCCCAAAATATAAACGAAACATAAAAATGTTTAAAAATCATGCTTCAAATGTAAGGCAAATTAAACAATAGGTTTATTTCTTATGTGTTTTATTTATATTTTATAAATTATGAATATGTAAAATCTTACTTAACAATTATTTAATATTAATAAAATATTTTCTCATCTAAGTTTGGAAATTATTTGGAAGGAAATACTCCTTGAAGCCATATTTACATATTCGATTGAAAACGGCCTATACATATTAATAATATATTAAATATTAATTAATATTCAAAATATTATCCTTTGGGGGAAGGATAATCGGGGTGATTGGGATTCGTCCTGGTCGCCCCAAATTTTTTAGCGTAACGGAAGCAAATTAAACGGCTACATTAAAATCACGTAAGGCATCATTCAGGCTCGTTTTTAAATCGGTACTGGGTTTGCGTTGACCAATGATTAATGCACAGCTTACTTGATAGTCCCCGGCTGGGAATGATTTTCGATAAGATCCAGGAATAACAACACTTCTGGCAGGCACTCGGCCTTTGTATTCAATCGGATTGGTTCCACTCACATCAATTATTTTAGTGCTTTGTGTAAGCACTACATTGGCGCCTAGAACGGCTTCTTTTTCTACATGCACGCCTTCCACTACAATACAACGGCTACCAATAAAACAACCATCTTCAATAATCACTGGGCTAGCTTGTAATGGTTCTAACACTCCACCTATACCAACACCTCCACTTAAATGCACCCCTTTGCCAATTTGAGCACAACTGCCTACAGTGGCCCAGGTATCTACCATAGTTCCTTCATCAACAAAGGCACCAATATTCACATAACTGGGCATTAAGACCACATTTTTAGCTAAATAAGCGCCATAACGAGCTACTGCATGAGGAACGGCTCTTACCCCCAAGGCGGCATAATTCGATTTAAGCAACATTTTATCATGAAACTCAAAAGGGGCCAATTCCCAGGTTTGCATGGGCTGTATGGCAAAATACATTAGGATGGCTTGCTTTACCCACTCATTCACTACCCATTGGTTGTCCTTGGGTTCGGCTACCCTCAATCGGCCTTTGTCTATTTCTTCAATCACAGCGCGAACAGCGTTGCTATAGGATTCCTCTTTTAATAAATTACGATCGGCCCAGGCCGCTTCAATCTTATTTTTCAATTCCATGTTTAATATTTGTACAATATTACAAACAAGCAAAGAATTTAAAGCAGTTTCTTTTGCACAATAATGAACCTTCGTTTATTTATAAGTATTGATTAATTTGCAACATGTTTGCTTACGAAGAAGATATTCAAGCTTGTTTAACAGCGCTTCAAAATGGAGCGATAATCTTATATCCTACCGATACGGTATGGGGTATTGGTTGCGATGCCACCAATGAAACTGCAGTTGCAAAAATATTTGCCTTAAAAAAAAGGGTAGACAGCAAAGCCATGATTGTTTTGGTGGAAGAGGAGCGATCCATCTTAGAACATGTGCAAGATGCGCACTTACAAGTGTTTGATTACATCAAAGGCATTCATAAACCTACCACCGTCATTTATCAAAAAGGGAAAAATTTGGCAAAAAATCTTTTGGCAGCAGATGAATCGGTAGCCATAAGAATTACCAAAGATCCTTTTTGTAAAGCAGTGATTAAACAATTTGGAAAACCATTGGTAAGTACTTCTGCTAATATTTCTGGTTATCCTACTCCCATGTGCTTTCAGGATATTTCATTAGACATCCAAGAAGGGGTTGACTATGTAGTAAAGCATAGACAAGAGGAAACTGAGTTGCAGCAACCTTCTTCGATTGTTAAATGGGACCAGGATGGGCAGCTTATAATAATTAGACCTTAAATTTACATGCAAAAAATCCTTGTCATACAAACGGCTTTCATTGGTGATGTAGTGCTTAGCACGGCTTTGTTGGAATCATTGCATGAAAAATTCCCATTAGCCGCTATTGATATCTTAGTTCGTCAAGGCAATGAATCTCTTTTTATAAATCATCCTTTTGTTCATGAAGTGATGGTGTGGAATAAAAAAAAGAACAAATACATTCATTGGTTACAAATTTTATTTAAAATAAGAAAATCCAACTTTGATGCGGTAGTCAATGTGCAACGTTTTGCAGCGACTGGATTGTGGACGGCTTTGTCAATAGCGAAATTTAAAATTGGGTTTGATAAAAATCCTTTTTCTTTTTTATTTACACATTCCATTAAGCATTTTGAAATTCAAGAGGGGATGCATGAGATAAGTAGAAATCATCAATTGATTCAAGTCTTAGGCGATATTGCTTTGCACAATCCCAAACTATATCCCACTAAAGAAGCTATTGAAAAAATAAAAAAATACCAAGTTGAACCTTATATCTGTATCGCACCAGCATCGGTTTGGTTTACCAAACAATATCCAATTTCAGATTGGGTGCGCTTTTTAAAAGTGATCCCTTTTGAAGGACCCATTTATTTACTTGGGGGTGCTGGAGACCGAATCCTTGGAGATAAAATTTTGGAGCAATTAGGCGTTGCAGACAAGCAACAATGCATCAATCTAGCTGGAGAACTTGATTTCTTAGCTTCGGCTGCCCTACAACAAAAAGCGGTGCTCAATTATGTAAACGATTCAGCCCCGATGCATTTTGCCTCTGCTGTCAATGCACCCGTTGTAGCCGTTTATTGTTCTACCATTCCCGCTTTTGGATATGGGCCCTTGTCTGAGCAGTCTTTTGTGGTGCAAACTCAAGAAAATTTAGCATGTAGGCCTTGTGGCATTCATGGTAAAAAGAATTGTCCTTTACAACACTTTAATTGTGCCCATGCTATTCAAATTCAAGATTTGACGGCACCTTTATTACAAGTGCTACAACATTAGTACTTTTGTGCACATGCAAATTAAATTCACAGCATCAGAACAAGCCCTATTTAAAGTGATTGCAGCGGAAGCCGCAAAAATGGGAATACCTGCCTATGCGGTAGGCGGCTTTGTGCGTGATAAAATATTAGATCGACCTACCAAAGACATTGATATAGTTTGCTTAGGGGACGGGCTTGCATTGGCCACTGCTTTTGCATCACAATTTTCGCCTCGACCTCCTGTTTCCTTATTCAAGACTTTTGGAACTGCACAAGTAAAAATGGATGCTATTGAAATAGAATTTGTGGGGGCTAGAAAAGAAAGTTATTCAAAAGACAGTAGAAAGCCACAAGTGAGTCCTGGTAGTATTGAAGACGATCAAAATAGAAGAGACTTTACCATCAATGCATTGGCAGTAGCTTTGAATGAAAATAATTTTGGTACCATCATTGATCCTTTTGGAGGGCTGCAGGATGTAGAAAATAAAATTCTTAGAACTCCTTTGGCGCCCGAACAAACTTTTGATGATGATCCTTTGCGTATGATGCGCGCCATTCGTTTTGCTACTCAACTTAACTTTACCATTACCCCTGAAACATTTTTAGCCATTCAAAAAATGGCGGACAGAATTAAAATTGTTTCACAAGAAAGAATTACCGATGAACTGCAAAAAATAATGATGACTGCCACTCCTTCCAAGGGCTGGTACTTGTTAAAAGAAGCAGGTTTGTTAAATCATATCTTCCCAGTGTTGCTTCAACTGGAAGGTGCTGAAACAATGGATGGCATTGGGCATAAGGATAATTTTTCTCATACCCTTCAAGTGTTAGACAATGTAGCGAGTACCTCTAATGATATTTGGTTAAGATGGGCTGCTTTATTGCATGACATTGCCAAACCCAAAACAAAAAAATTTGAAACAGGATTTGGTTGGACTTTTCATGGCCATGAAGTAGTGGGTGCAAGAATGGTACCTAAAATTTTTACACAACTAAAGTTGCCATTGAATGAAAAAATGAAAATGGTACAAAAATTAGTTGCCTTGCATTTAAGACCCATCTCTTTAACCAAAGAAACCGTAACAGACAGTGCTATAAGAAGGTTGTTGTTTGATGCAGGTGAGGATATAGATTTTTTAATGTTGCTCTGTGCTGCTGATATTACCAGTAAAAATAAAGTGAAAGTAAAAAGGTATATACAAGGCTTTGAGTATGTAAAAGTAAGATTGCAGGAAGTGGAAAAAAAGGACAATATTAGAAATTGGCAGCCACCGATTACTGGAGAACTTATTATGGAATTATTTTCAATTACACCGTCCAAACCGGTGGGCATTATCAAAGATGCTATTAGAGAAGCTATTTTGGATGGTATTATTCCCAATGACTATGAATCGGCGTATGCTTTTATGTTAAAAGAAGCTGAAAAACTAGGCTTATATCCTACAATAAAATAGTACTTTAGCGTTTCAAATCACCAAAATGGCAGTATTAAAATTTAGGGTTTATTGGGAGGAGGATGATGTTATTTACAGAGATGTTTTGGTGAAGCATTCACAAAATTTTGCTGATTTGCATCAAATCATATTAAGGGCTTTTGAATTTGATCAAAAACATGACGCTACTTTTTTTAGAAGCAATGACACTTGGCAAAGAGGACGTGAAATTAGTAAGGAAGTTTACGATAAAGCATATAAAGTACCACCCTTGTTAATGGAGGACACTGCTATTGGTTCTGAAATTATTGACACCAATCAACATTTTGTTTATTTATATGATTTTGTAAAATCATGGTCTTTCTTAATTGAATTGATTCAAGTAATCAAAAATGCAGATGCTGATATGAGTTTGGAGTATCCATTGGTTACGAGAGTAGAAGGGGTAGGGCCGATGCAATACGGCACCAAAGGATTATTGGGAGAAAAATTTGCCGACATCGAAGAAAAATATGACTTATCAGAAGCCAAAGAGGGTTTTGGTCAAGAAGGAGAAGAAGACGCGGATGCGTCTGATGAGGATGCTGATGAGGGTGAAGATGACGCCGATGAAGACCAACAAGAATCTTCGGGCAGTGAATTTTTTGAAGGAGAAGCATTTTAGTATTTTTTTGTATAGTAAATTCTATTTACTCTTTCTTATTTTTCAAATTTAATTAAGCAATCTTTTAGCATGTCCAAAACTGTTTATATTGTCATGGGGCCCACCGCAGTTGGTAAAACAAGTTTTGCTATTGCACTTGCGAAAGCATTGCAAACAGAAATTATATCTGCAGATGCGCGCCAATGTTTTAAAGAAATGAATATTGGTGTTGCTAGGCCTTGTTTGGCAGAGCTCAATGAAGTTCCCCATCATTTTATTGCCAGTCATTCCATCTCCGAAGAAATCCATGCTGCTTTTTTTGAAAATTGGGCGCTTGAAAAAGTAAATACTTTATTTGCTACCAAGGATGCGGTAGTAATAGTGGGTGGTACGGGTTTGTACATCAAAGCTTTTTGTGAAGGTTTAGATCTAATACCCGCAATTGAACCAGCCATTAGAGAGGGCATCATCAACCAATATGAAAAATTAGGTTTGAGGTGGTTGCAAAAAGAAGTTTCGGTGAAGGACCCGGACTATTGGGAAAAAGGGGAACAAAAAAATCCACAAAGGTTAATGCGCGCCTTAGAAGTTTTTTTAGGAACGGGTGCTTCTATTATTAGTTTTCAAAACAAAAAACCAATTGAACGACCATTCAAAATAGTGAAAATTGGTATAGAAATGTCAAGAGCAACCTTGTATGAAAAAATCAATCAAAGAGTTCTGGACATGGTGGATGCAGGTTTGGAATCCGAAGTGAAAAGTTTACAACCCTCAGCACATTTGAATGCCTTACAAACAGTGGGCTATAGTGAATGGGTGGATTATTTTGATCAAAAAATAAGTAAAGAAAGAGTAATAGAGTTGATTCAGCAAAACACCAGACATTATGCTAAGCGGCAAATGACTTGGTTTAAGAAAGACCCTGCCATTCAATGGTACCAAGCATCAGGTATAAGCCCAAGTCAAGTATTGGCAGAGTAAAATTACTTTTGCGGGTTAAGTAATTATTTTATTTAGAAAATCTAATGCCGTAACCTATATTAAAAATCAATTGATTGTTGGTCATGTTGGCAAAAGTATTTGGCTTATCAACTAATCTGTAAGGGAAAATAGCATCTTTAGTACTGCTACTTATCACTGTAAAATCGATGAAGTGCCTATTGGTTCTATAGCCAATACCACCACTTACAACAAATCTAGAAGCTTTGATGCTTTCATCATTGTAAGGGGTACCATAATAAGCTACACCCGCGCGAGCCATCCAATTGCCATCTAATTTTATTTCAGAACCTATTTTAATATTTAAATTATTCTTATAAATGGATTTAATGTTGCTATTTAAGGTATTGTAGTAACTAGTTGATTCTTGATCATAGGTATTGGAATAGAAACGAGTTCCTGCATAATTAACCCATTCAACATCGGCACTTATAAATCCAAGTGGTAGAGTTGGTTTGCTTGGAGAAGCAAAAAAGTAACTCGTACTAAAAATAGTTTTTAAGGGAGTGGAAACCGTGTATTCTCTTTCTCCAGGATAGCCATTGTTTAAATCGTCAGAGCTGGCTGCTTGAGTACCTGCATACTTCTCTGTATTGGTAGTCATATTCACACTTAAATAGTCCTTGAAGGAAATAAGTTGAGGGGTATGTAACGAAAATCCCACCCTTAAAAAAGGTTCTGGCTTATAAATGATACCAAACTTAGCACCTATCCCAAAACCCTTGGAGGAAAATTGCTCATTGATAGAAAATCCTGCAAAGTCGTTATTTGGATTGCTGGTCGCATCAGTTTCGGAATAGTAAAGTGTTTTGCTATAATTGATCATAGGCATTACAAAACTGGCTCCTAGATACAATTTATCTTCCATGTTTCCTCCCCATCCAAAGGCCAATTCGTTGTAACTGCCAGAGGTTACTGCATCGTAATTTTGTTTTACACCCGTGGAAATAGGAACCAAACTTTGGTATCCAGTAACCGCACCTTTGGCATTTGCAGTGGTATCTATTAAATAAGTTCTGTAAGCAAGGGAACTACCAAAAATATAATTGCTTAATGCGCCATTGGTGTCTGCTTTGTTATAAATTAATTCCTCTAAATATTTTTCTGATAAGCTACTAAAATTATTTTGACCTGCAAAGCTTACATGATTAGAAAAATCCGCTAATTGATTAAAAGTGATAGAGAAAGCTGTGCTGGTCCAATTATTTACTTTTTTACCTTCGGCAAGCACAATACCAATAGACCCAAAACTAGACCTGCTGTCGTTGCTGGTACTATTGCTACCACGGTAACTAAAATTATTGTTTTGAACTAAAAACTTGGGAGTGAGTAAGATTTCACTTGACTTGTACAAACCCAATCCTGCTGGATTGATATGATTGGCAGATAAATCGCCACCCAAGGAACCCATTGCGCCTCCCAATGCATTGCTTCTTGCAGTTCCGCTAGGGTTGAACCAAGACAATCTCAACGCGTCTTCTGGATCTTGTGCGTAAGTGGTTAAACTTGATCCAAGGATGATTATTAAAACTAATTTCTTCATAATTGATTTATTTAAAATACATGCTACCAAAAAAGGGGAAATAAAAAATTAAGGATTCTGGCTTCTAGCAGGACGAGGACTTGCTGTTGAAGTTCCTGTGCTATTAAATCCACTAGCATTGAATCCACTATTGCCACCTATATTATTAGATCTATTTGTATTTTGCGGAGTAGGCGTATTGTTAACTGCTTTGTTTTGATCGCTAGCGCTGTTGTTGTTTGAAAAATATCTAGCGGGTCTGTCAAAACTATTGGCGTTGTTTACATTCGGATTGTCAGTGACCACTCTTCTCATTAAGCTTCCAAAATTTGTATTTAAAGTTGGATTGCTTGTATACCTCACATTGCCATTGGTTGTATTAGAAAAGTTATTGGTATTGTTATAGCCTTTATTATTTCTGTAGGCGCCTAATCCAACAGCACTATTTTGCATCGAACGGGTCATATTGGGTTGTTGTCTAATTCCTCCGGATCCTCCATAATTGTTGTAATAATTTCCACCAGGATAGAATGGGCGATAAGGATTCCAGAAGCCTGCATAGTAGGGGTTCCATCCGCCATAACCAAAACCACCATAACCAAAACCACCATATCCAAATCCGCCATAACCAAATCCATCATATCCGAAACCTCCATATCCGAAGTCATTGTATCCCCAACCCATACCATAGCCAAATGAATTGTAAGGATTGTATCCACCCCATCCCATGGAAAAACTTGGTCCAAATGGATAATACCAAGAAGCCCCATAGTAACCTGTATACCAACTATTCCATCCCATATAAGAAGGGTAGAATGCATTGTTAAAACGAGGATCATTCCAATAACCCCAATCGTCAATCATGCTCCATCTATTTCTGTTGGCTACTTTTAGTCTTAAATAGCGATCGTCTTGATAATTTTGATCGTCTTGATAGTCCTCATTTTCAGCTGCAACCACTTGGTTGTTGTTGGAATAATTTGGGGTATTGCTATTGCTATTTTGCTTATTGGGATTGTAATTTTGAACCTTGTTGGGTACCCCCCAATTTTCAGTACTCATCACTTTTTTATTGGAAGCAATGGTATTGTTGGTAGCATTATTGGTCGTATTCGGGACGGAGTATAAATCATCCGGTGCTGCCATACTAACTGACTGTTGTAAACTAGTACAACTGATGCCTATTAAACTAAACGTCACTAGGCAAATGGCCATGAGCCTTAAATTAGTGTTCGTTTTAATACGGTTCATTTTGATGCAGTTTAGGTTTTTATATGCCCCTGATTTAGCATACATTTGCTAGTATAAAGGTACAAAACTTTAAAGTAGATATAGCGTTTTTTATACCTGATTTGTTACAATATAAATTGTTAATATTTTAAGATGGCAAAGGAATTAACATCAAGGGCGCAGGATTACTCTCAATGGTACAATGACTTAGTCATTAAAGGGGAGCTGGCAGATTACAGCGCCGTGAGGGGGTGCATGGTCATTAAGCCTTATGGCTATGCCTTATGGGAGAATATGCGCGACGTTTTAGACAGGATGTTCAAGGAAACTGGGCACCAAAATGCCTATTTCCCCTTATTTGTTCCTAAGTCACTTTTTGAGGCGGAAGAAAAAAATGCCGAAGGCTTTGCAAAAGAGTGTGCGGTGGTTACCCATTACCGCTTAATTGCAGATCCTAACAACAAAGGAAAATTGATGGTTGATCCCGAGGCAAAATTAGAAGAAGAATTAATTGTTAGACCTACCAGTGAAGCCATTATTTGGAATACGTATAAAACTTGGATTCAATCTTATCGTGATTTGCCAATTCTTGTGAATCAATGGGCCAATGTGGTAAGATGGGAAATGCGCACTCGTTTATTTTTACGTACTGCAGAATTTTTATGGCAGGAAGGGCATACGGCGCATGCGACTGCGCAAGAAGCCATTGCAGAAACAAAACAAATGTTGAATGTATATGCCGACTTTGTTGAAAACTGGATGGCTGTTCCTGTGATCAAAGGAATTAAATCGGTCAATGAACGTTTTGCTGGTGCAGAAGATACCTATTGTATTGAAGCTTTAATGCAGGATGGAAAAGCATTGCAAGCAGGCACTTCACATTTTTTAGGACAGAATTTTGCAAAAGCATTTGATGTTAAATTTAGCGATCAAAATAACAAACAAGAATATGTTTGGGCTACCAGCTGGGGTGTAAGTACTCGTTTAATTGGAGGGTTGGTAATGACGCATAGCGATGACGAAGGTTTGGTGTTGCCTCCTCGCATTGCACCCATTCAAGTGGTCATTGTTCCTATTTTTAAAGGAGAAGAACAAAAAGCCATCTTAGATGAAAAAGTAGCCGAGTTAGTGAAATCATTTAAAGCTGCTGGTATTAGAGTGAAGTATGATAATTCAGATCATGCAAGACCAGGATGGAAATTTGCAGAATACGAATTGAAAGGAGTGCCTATTAGAATTGCCATAGGTGCAAGAGATTTAGAAAACAAACAAGTAGAATTGGCGCGTCGTGATACCAAAGAAAAATTGGCTGTGGCGATGGAAGGTTTAACGGAAACTGTGGAAGCTTTGTTGGTTGAAATCCAATCTAATTTATTTGAGCGTGCCAGAAAATACCGTGACGAACATATTACCAAAGCAGATAGCTGGGATCATTTTTTAAAAATTCTAGACACCGAGGGTGGTTTTGTTTCAGCACATTGGGATGGAACTGCCGAAACAGAAGATAAAATTAAAGAATTGGCCAAAGCAACCATTCGTTGCATTCCTTTAGACAATCCATTGGAACAAGGCAAGTGTATCTTAACCGGAAATGCTTCTACACAAAGAGTGTTGTTTGCAAGAGCTTACTAAGTTTCCTATTCATGAAGCAAAAACCCATTCTTAAAGTACTTGTTCCTTATTTAGAAGGCAAGGTTTTACTGGTAGATAAACCTTTGCGTTGGACTTCCTTTGATATTGTAAAAAAAGTACGCATACTTACTAGAGTTATTAAAATTGGCCATGCTGGCACCTTGGATCCCTTGGCAACTGGGTTGCTTATTATTTGCACGGGCAGTTTTACCAAACAAATTAATAATTACATGGGTTTGTCTAAGGAATATGTTGGAACCATGGTATTGGGTGCAACTACACCTACTTATGATTTAGAATCTGAGCCAGAAAATTTTAAGTCGGTTGATCATTTAACCAAGGAAGAAATTGAAAAGGCGACCCTGCCTTTTGTGGGAGAAATTTTACAAATGCCACCTCAACATTCGGCCATTAAAAAAGATGGGAAAAGATTGTATGAGTCTGCAAGAAAAGGCATTGAAGTAAAAGTAGATCCTAGAAAAGTAAACATTATCAGTTTTGAAATTACGCACATCGATTTACCTCGTATCGAATTTAAAGTAGTTTGTTCTACTGGCACTTATATAAGAAGTTTGGTGAAAGATTTTGGAGACGCACTTCAGGTAGGCGCTTATATGAGCAGTTTAAGGCGCACTAAAATTGGTGATTTTGAAGTGGCCAATGCCATACAATGGCAGGACTTACAAGTGGAAATAGAATCCTTGGTCGCGGGGTCCAATGGTGAAATGAATCAAGAAATAGAATCGGTATAACCCTGTCTAGAAAGGCAATCCAATACCAAACTGCCAGGCATAGTTGTTTACAATTAACCCATTTGGTTTGGTATCAGCCCATTTAAAATGGGAGAGGTCTAACCAACCATTATTCTGTAACCGTGTAGGGTCTTTCATTTTTATTGCGTAATCAATTCGGATAATAAAATAATTAAAATCTAATCTAAGTCCTGTTCCTACACCGATGGCCAAATCTTTATAAAGCTTGTCTAATTTAAATCCAGCAGCTGGATCAACACTGGACTCATGGGTATTCCAAATATTTCCTATATCTGTAAATAGTGCCGAGCTAATTTTATAAGAACCCAATTGTAATAAGGGGAATCGATATTCTAAATTGGTTTCCAATTGCAAATCACCAAAGCGATCAAAGTTTTGACTTTTAGCACTGGTATCATAAAACTGAGAACTGCCTAAGCCCAATTGTCTTAATCCCCAAGCACGCATACTATAAGGGCCCCCTGCAGTAAATTGTTTGAAAAAAGGAAGTTGTCCTTTTAGCACAGGGTCATTGCTGTAATTATTTCCCCAGCCACCCATAAAACGCCAAGCCAATTCGGTGTAAGTGAATTTATACAATTTCCTTAACTCGATCTCGGCTTTAATGTATCTGTAAATATTTTTTTGAAGGTCTGTTGATAAGCCAAGCAATCCACCTGCTTCTTCCATACCAAATCTTAGATAATTATTTTGATTGGGATGATATAAAGAGGGTCCTGAATGTATAAAACTAAAAGTTTGACTTATGACGTTTCCTTCATTGAAGGAAGATCTCAAAAATGGATTAAGTATTAAAAGGCTGTCTAGCTTGCTAAATTTGGAGATATGATACAACTCGATATTAAGGGGTCTGTATATCCAGGTGTTGTCAGATCCGTTTTTATTTTTCTTTGTTTCATAGCCCCAATTGGCAGTAATGGATTTAAGTTGATAATAGTTCAGCCTATCAATATAAGCACCATTTAAGGAGAAAGTGGTTCTGGTATTATTGGTTGCGTTGGCTTTGTATGGCACAAAAGGAATGAGTAAATTGGGAAAGCTATAAGTGTGTCCTACATTCCAAAGTAAGGTCTGTGTTAGGTTTTCATTTCCATTGTTGACATTGAACTCAACACCGCTTCTGATGTTGGTAATAGAAGTGATTGATTTTTTTTGAACATTCTTATCCCGGTAAGTGAAGCTTGTAGACAAGCCCAATAAGTCACCAGCAATCAATTGAGAATTGTTTTTACTCCCTTCTAAATCAAAACTAAAACTATGCCTTAGCGCAGGCACTAAAAAATAGTGCAAGTAAATACTATCATTTTTGATGGAGGTTCTTCCATCTATTTGTTGCCAGGCACCTAAACTGCTAAAATTATTAAGCGTTTGATAATATATTTTTTCATTAAATAAATCTCCTTTGTTAATAAAGGATTGTTGTTCAAATAAAATGGGTTGGAATTTTTTTATATTGTATTGCTGCATGATATTTCCAAAAATTTCTTCATGAGGCAGGCTTTTTACTAAAATACTATCTGGGTTGTCTGCCAATTTTAAATCACTGTAAAATATTTGTTGGCCAATAGGGTATTGTTTGGTTACTTCCTTGCTTATGTTTCGCAATTGAAAACTAATTTTCCAACTTGGATTTTCTTTTTCTTTCTGCTTGGCATTGTTTACTTGAGTTACTTGGCCAAGGGGATCCAGGTTTAAATTCATCAATTGCTGATTGAGGGTATCAACTTCGGCAAATATTTTTTCTTTGGTGAAATAATAATAGCCCTTGGATCTATACAATTCTACCAATCTATCTAATTCGTTATTGATAGATTCATTCGAAAAGGCCATCCCTTTTTTAATGTAAGCAGCAGCGCTGTTCTCTATGGTGATTTCTTGAAGCTTTCTATCTGCTATTTGATACACCACCGTATCAATCACCGTTTTTTTATTCAACTGAATTTCCATGGTCAAATACACCCTCCATTCCTCTTTAACCGTATCAATCTTAACTAGTGGGGTTAAAATAGGATGGCTATAGCCTTTTGTAGACAAGTAGGCTTGCATGAATTGAGCGGTACGTTGTAATTTATCTGCTTGAAAGTAACTAGGTTGCAGCAAGGTGCTAAAAACGCCAAACTGTCTAATTCGCTTCACTTTTAAGCTATCGTCCCAATAATTTTCAATTGCTGATTCTATTTCCTGTAATTCTTTTTTGCTTTCAGGATCTTTAATTACAATTTTGTTTTCAAATACAAAGGGTATTTGCTTAGGATAATCATGAATAGCTGCTTTTTTGACGTCGGCGCATGCATTTAATAAAAATAAAAGCCCAAGTAGGTAAAATCTTGCGAAGAAACTAATATTTTTAAGTCTCCGTAAATGCATATCCATGATAAATAATAGTGAGCTCAAATATATTCAATCTTTTGCCCATAAAAAACATTGGGCGGAAGAATCTGCATTTATAGTGGAAGGCCCAAAAATGGTACAAGAGCTATTAAGGAGCAATTGGACCATTAAAAAGATATATGCAACTGCAGATTGGATTCAAGGACAAGGGGTATTGCCAGTTCCAGTAGTAGAAGTGGATCAAATTATGCTTGGTAGAATGAGTCAAATGCAAACTCCTCATCAAGTGATTGCGTTGGCTGAAAAAGAGTCTTTTTTAAAGCCCATTCCTTTTAATGAAACATTTTCACTTTTGCTAGATGGCATACAAGATCCAGGCAATTTGGGCACCATTATCAGAACTGCGGACTGGTTTGGTATCCAACAAATTTTAGTATCGGATGATACCGCAGGATTCTACAATCCTAAAGTACTACAAAGTACCATGGGAAGTTGCTTTAGGGTAAGGGTGGAGTCGGTACTTTTAGAAGAAGTACTTACAGCCAGCTCTTTACCTGTGTATGGTGCAGTTTTAAATGGTTCTTCGATGTACGAAACTAAAATGGAATCCACTGGATTTTTGGTGATTGGCAATGAATCAAAAGGAATAGGGGCTCAGTTAACAAAATACATTACACATCCTATTAAAATTCCAAAGTTTGGTCATGCGGAATCGCTGAATGCAGCGGTTGCAACCGGAATTATTTTATCTCATTGGAAAGCTTAATCAAATTTAATGGCTTTGGCTGGTGCTATTTTTTTAATCCATAAGGTAGGTATTAAAAAAGAAATATAGCTAATGATGGCAGTACCCAGTATCACTGCACAAATTTGAGCCCCATTAAATTCTATGGGCAAGGTTTTAATAAAATAAGCCGTTTCATCCATTTGTATCCATCCAAATTTTAGTTGTAGAAGGCATAGTCCAATACCAAGGATGCTGCCAATGCCAATGCCCATCCAGCAAATAAAACTAGCCTGGAATAAAAATATTCTTCTGATAAAATTTTGAGAGGCTCCTAAAGCGCTTAAGGTACCAATCATGGGAATACGTTCTAGCATTAAAATAAACAAACAAGTAAGTAAATTAACTATCGCAATGAGCAACATAATGGTAATGGTCACATTGCGATTCACGGTTTGAACTCCAATCCAATCAAATATTTGTGGATAATAATCTTTAATGGTAGTAGCTACCCAATTCGCCGGCATTAATCGCTGCACTTCGTCGTTAACGCTTTCTATATTAGCTCCTTTTTTTAGTTGTATAGAATAGCCTTCGATTTGATTGGGATGATTGCCAAGTTGTTGTAATAATTTTATATCTACTAAAATAAATTGTTTGTCGTAATCTTCAATTCCTGAATGATACAGGCCCACAACTTTTAATTTTCTTTGTTGAACATCTGCCACATTTAAAAAATACAATCTTACGGTGGCGCCTAAGGAGATATTTAAAGTTGTCGCTAAGTGATCAGATAAAACCACTTCATTGCTTATGCTATCTGTTTTATTTTGGAGGCCCCTTCCTTGGATAATAAAAGGAGTAGCTGAATTGGCATCAAAACCTCTGGCGACAACTCCTTCTATGTCTTGCTGAAAAGAGAGTACCGTTGATTGATTTAAAAAAGGAGTTACCCTTTCAACGGCTGCGATGGAATGTAATCCTTGCTCCATTTGTTTATTCACTTCTAAGGGGGCGCCATTGACGGAAGCAATTCTAATTTGTCCCCAAAAATCGTACACTTTATCGCTTATTGTATGTTGAAATCCATTGACGATGGACAAAGTAATTAAAATGGCAGCCACACTTATGGCAGTAGCAGCAATAGATAAGCGAACTATAAATCGGGTATAGTTTTTTTGTTTTTGAAAACTTATTCTTTTTGCAATTTCAAAGGCGTTCAAAAGGAGGCTAATTTTTATCAAATCTAGTTTTTTCTCTTTAAAAATTAGGATTAATTGGGTAGTTTCGTTGTGCATCAATGCTTGATCTATGTTTTATAAGACAATGCTCTGTCAAGGCTTATTATTATTGTGTTCTGTGAGGGGTTTTGCCCAAAACAATCCCGATAAAATAGTGGATGCTAACATTCATAGTGTTTTGATACACCCAGTAAATAAACCGCTGGCTATTCCGGCTATCATGTTAAAAGAAGGAACCCCGCTTCAAATAAGTTTTGATGATTTTAAAGCCAACTACCAAGATTATTATTATTCGGTAGAATTAATGAATTCCGATTGGACACCCACCAACATCAATAGCTTTGATTATGTAAGGGGCTTTAATCAAATAAAAATTAGCGATTTTTCAGTTTCTTCTATGGCCTATCAACATTATTTTCATTATCAATTTATTTTTCCCAATGCCAATTGCACACCCACTCAATCTGGCAACTATATTTTGAAAGTATTCAAAAATGCAAATGTGAACGATCTGGTTTTTACGAAACGTTTTTATGTAGTAGAGGATCAATTAGGTATTGCAGCAACGGTTACAGAACCTTTTGATGGAAATATTTCTAAGACACACCAAAAAATTGCAGTAAAAATTGACACCAAACAACTCCCTTCTTTGCAAACAGAGCAATTGTTAGTAGAAGTGGTCCAAAATTATAGATACAACGATGCCATCAAACTAACTGCTCCTAATTTTATTAGAGGAAGTGTTTTAGAATACAATAAAGAAGATCAATTAATATTTCCTGCAGGTAAGGAAACTAGATGGCTTGATTTACAAAGTTTACAATTGGTGTCTGATAGAATTAGTAAGTTTCAAAAGATAGACGATAAAAACTATGTTTATCTAAAGCCTGATGTATCTAGAGCTGATATGGCTTATTACAGTTTCAATGATTTAAATGGGAATTACCTCATCAGCAATACCGATGCACTTCAAAGTGAAAATCAAAATGATTATGCCCAGGTAATATTTACTTATTTAACTAAAGACCATATTCCATTGGTAGGACAAAAATTATATTTACAAGGGGCATTGACCAATAATGAATTGGATAAAAATTCCGAAATGATATTTGATGCTAAGTTGGGATTGTACCAGAAAACCTTGGTTTTGAAACAAGGATATTACAGTTACAATTATATTTTAAGAGACAGTCGTGATCCCAATCATCAGGATGATTTCACCGAAACGGAGGGGAATCATTGGGAAACAGAAAACAATTATTCCATTTTTGTCTACTACCGAGCTCCTGGCGCTCAGCATGATTCTTTGCTTGGTTTTACCACCATCAATTCTAAGCAAAGCTGGTAGCGCAAAGGGTTCCAGCCTGCTTTTTTTAGTAGCTTTTTTTGTACTACATTTGCAACGGCAGGTCTTGCACAACCAGCTCCTGTTGAAACTCCCCAGGGCAGGAATGCAGCAAGGATAGATGGTTGAGCGGTGTGATGTAAGTAGCCTGCCACTTTTTAAAATTATAACTTATGAAATTTTTTGTAGACACAGGTAATTTAGCTCAAATCAAAGAAGCCAATGATTTAGGAATTTTGGACGGGGTAACTACCAATCCAAGTTTAATGGCGCAAGTGGGTGTTAAAGGTGAAGCGGCCATCGCGGCGCATTACAAAGCCATTTGCGAATTGGTGGATGGGGACATTAGTGCAGAAGTACTTTCTACCGACTTTGCTACGATGGTAGAAGAAGGAAAAAAATTAGCTGCCATTCATAAAAATATTGTGGTGAAAGTGCCTATGATTAAAGATGGTATCAAAGCCATCAAGTGGTTTACCGATAATGGCATTCGTACCAATTGTACCTTAATATTTTCTGCTGGACAAGCGATATTAGCCGCGAAGGCAGGGGCTACTTATGTATCTCCTTTTATTGGTAGAATTGACGATAGTTCTTGGGATGGTATGGAATTGATTGCTCAAATTCGTCACATTTATGATGTGCAAGGATTTGATACACAAATATTGGCTGCGTCTATACGCAATGCTTTACATATTGTTAAGGCTGCAGAAGCGGGAGCAGATGTTTGTACTTGTCCTTTAGATTCAATTTTAGGATTGTTAAAGCATCCTTTAACAGATATTGGTTTAGCGAAGTTCTTAGAAGATGCTAAAAAGATGTAAACATTACTAGATCATTTTAAGAAAGCCTCGATTTCTCGGGGCTTTTTTTATATGTTTATTTTATTTATCTACATCTTAGAAAATCTCCGAACGTATAAGTTTTATCTGTTTTGCGGTTTATTCCTTTTTACTTTCTTCAATTT
>CANCSS010000008.1 GCA_947380905.1 Chitinophagaceae bacterium
TATCAGTGGCCCCCCAAGAAAATATTTTGTTATGACCGATGATGGAAAAGCCGCCTTTCAAATTTTATTAAAAACATGGAATGAAATGACGGACGCTGTAAATCAGTTAACTCAAAATACCAACCCTATTGCATCATCAGAAACTAAAACAGTTTCTTAAATAATACTACCATGAATAAAGTAATCAATATTAATTTTCAAGGACGCATACTTCCCATAGAGGAGATGGCTTATGAAATGTTGAAACAATACATTGAATCGCTTCGTATTTATTTTGCGAACGAAGAAGGTCGAGATGAAATTATCAATGACATTGAATGTCGCATTGCAGAATTGTGCGAAGACCGATTAAAAAAAGGAACAGTGTGTATTGCAGAGCAAGACATGAATTTAATTATTGCAAGCATTGGACGCCCTGCCGATTTTGAGGCACAAGATGGGTTTGAAGCAAATACAAGTCAATCTCAACAAAGTAGTGCTCAAAATACGAGCCATAATTCTTATACGAATTTTGAGTCAGCAGACAATAGACCCAAAAGATTGTATCGCGATGAACAAAATAAAGTGTTGGGCGGTGTTTGCAGTGGTATTGCTAATTACTTTGGAATTGAGCCTTTGGTAGTAAGGATTCTTTGGTTCTTTTTAATTGGTGTTAATATACTAGGCTATTTAATATTATGGATTGCAGTACCAAGTACTTCTGTTAAAGTAGTGGGGGGTGTACGTAAAAGATTATTTAGAGATATAGATAATAAAATTATTGGTGGGGTAGCATCAGGTTTGTCCAAGTATTTTGGAATTCAAGTATGGATAGTGAGAATTTTATTTTCAATTCCATTTATACGCTTTGTGGTGAATTTTAGGCACCTGCACTTATTCCAATTTTGGGATGCGCCAGATTTCCCAAATTTTTTAGATATTACTTTTAGTCCTGGAGCCGTTTTTGTATACATTGTTTTGTGGTTGGTATTGCCTGAAGCCAAAACCAGTGCGGATAAATTAGAAATGGTGGGCGAAAAAGTAGATTTGAATAGTATAAAAAATACCATTCAAAATGACATGGAAGGCTTTGGTAAGAGAGCACAATCCTGGGGGAGTGATTTATACCATAGAAATAAGGGAACCAATAGTACTTCTAAGGATGCAGTGCCAAGGCCATCGAATCAAGAGGGAACGAGTAATTCAACAGAAAAGAGAAAAGGTATATTATATTATATAGGAAGGATCATTACTTTATGCATTAAGGCATTTGTATATTTTATCTTAGCTGTAGTGGGTATTTCGTTATTGGCTGCTTTATTTGGATTAGGTGCAGCAGCAACCGCTTTATTGCCATTAAGAAAATTTTTATTGGAAGATGGTGCACAAACTTGGACTTTTATTGGAGCTATTTTACTTTTTATCTGGGTACCCATCATTGGCATTGTAACGGCGGTGATCAGAAAAATTGCCGGGTTTAAAAAAGCAAATATTTGGGTGAGATCAAGCTTTTGGGCCTTATGGATTGTGGGTTGGGGAATGCTATTTTATTTTGGAAGTACCTTAGGCAATAGTTTTTCAAGACATAATGTTCCAGCAGAACAAACTGTTGCTTTGCCAAATTCAAAAACCGATTTTTTAGAAATTACAGCAGCACCCAAAATGAAATATTATGAAAATCATTGGTTTCAATTTACGCCTTTCGAAGTATTTTCTGATGAAGACACGGTGTTTGTAAGAAATCTTCGTATTAGAATTGTACAATCCAAAACCGATAGTTTTCTAGTAAAAGTGGTGAAGCTTAGCAATGGGAAGTCTATTCAAAATGCAAATGAATTGGCAAGTAAAATAAATTTTGAGTTGACGCAACAAGATAGTATAGTCTATTTAGACAAGGGCATTGGTATCAATAAGATTGATAAATTCAGGAATCAACATGTTATTATGACCATTGCCGTACCTATAGGGAAACGCATTAAGGTTACCAATAAAGGATGGTCTCAAACCAATTTTCAAATGAATGGAATAGGTATAGGTAGGAGAACAGGAACTATTGATCGTATTTCTACTGATGCTAATTGGTATGATGAGTGGAATGAACCCTGGGACAATGAATCTTATTCCTTTGAAAGAGGGGTGGAATATAAAATGACCAATACGGGTTTGGAAAAAATTAAAAGAGCAGCTGATTCAGATGATGCTGAAGACAAGGATCTGATTGATTTAGATCATCCTACTAAGATGCAGAAAGAACTAATGGAGCTAAAAGAGGAAAGAAAAAAAATACAAAAAGAAATCGAAAAAGCTGCTCAAAAAACGAGTCGTGTCAAAATGGAAGAGGCTGAGACGTTAGATAACGCAAAAAAAACAGCTTCTAAATTCGCCGATCTACATTGGGTAATAGAACGCTTCACTTATTAGACATTGATTGCTTGGTTTTGATGATTGAAACAACACCCTTTCTATATTAGAAGGGGTGTTTTATTTAGCGGCCTTTTTGATTATCTTCGTGCAAATCATTTATTCCATGAGCGAAATTTTAAACACCCCTTTTACCCATAAGCATATCGCATTGGGCGCGAAAATGGCCCCCTTTGCTGGTTATAATATGCCCATCAGCTATACGGGTATCAACGATGAGCATGCTGCAGTTAGAAATAAGGTGGGTGTATTTGATGTGAGTCATATGGGAGAGTTTATTTTAAAAGGTCCAAAAGCATTGGATTTAATTCAAAGTGTCACTTCCAATGATGCCTCTTTATTAGAAGATGGGAAAGCGCAATACAGTTGCTTGCCCAATACTACTGGCGGAATTGTGGATGACTTATTGGTGTATTGTGTTGAAAAAAATAAAGTGTACATGTTGGTAGTAAATGCTTCTAATATTGAAAAAGATTGGAATTGGATTTCAAAACACAATATGCAAGGAGTAGAAATGCACAATATAAGTGCAAAAACTGCTTTGTTAGCAGTGCAAGGTCCCAAAGCAACGCAAGTGATACAGCAATTGACTTCCATGGATGTGACCAATATGCCTTATTATAGTTTTGCGAAAGGAGAAATGTTAGGAATTGAAAATGTACTTATTAGTGCAACAGGGTATACTGGCGCTGGTGGTGTGGAGATTTATTTTGAAGATGTAAATGACAATGCGAATAAAATTTGGGATGCTATTTTTGAAGCAGGAGCGGCCTATGGCATTCAGCCTATTGGTTTAGGTGCAAGAGATACCTTGCGTTTAGAAATGGGATTTTGTTTGTATGGAAATGATATTGATGACACAACCAGTCCGATAGAAGCAGGCTTAGGTTGGATTACTAAGTTTAGCAAATCCTTTACCAATTCTAAAGCTTTATCCGATCAAAAAGCAAATGGAGTCGCCAAAAAATTAGTGGGATTTGAAATGGTTGATCGCGGTATACCAAGACATTATTATGAAATTAAAGATGCAGCTGGTGTACTTATTGGCTCTGTTACTTCAGGAACCCAGGCGCCAAGTTTGGGAAAAGCCATTGGTATGGGCTATGTAACTACCGAACATGCCAAGCCTGGATCGGCGATATACATTGATATCCGCAATACTTTGGTGAAGGCACAGGTGGTGAAGTTTCCTTTTAAATAAGTTTTAGTACCCTTTATTTGTACCTATTTTTTGTGAGATAAATACTGCATTTTGGCCTGCATAAGAATGGCAATTTTGTTGCTTAACAAATCAAATTCTTATGAAAGCAATTAAAAACAAAGTGCAATTGATTGGACATTTAGGTGCCGATCCAGAAATTAAAATTTTAAAAGAGGACAATTCTTTGGCCAATATGCGTTTGGCAGTAAATGATCGTTATAAAAATGCAAAGGGAGATTGGATCGAAGAAACACAATGGTTTAATTTGGTGGCTTGGTCAAAATTGGCTCAGTATGCCGAAAAATATTTAGTCAAAGGAATTGAGGTGGCTGTGGAAGGCAGACTCGTTACCAAGTCTTATACGGATAAGAATGCAGTCAAAAGGATTAGTACTGACATCGTCGTTTCAGAAATTTTAATTTTAACTAAAAAAAATGCTGTCACAAAAGAATTAGTTTAAAATAAGTGTTTTGTATCTTTGTGTATTATGAATGTAGTTAAGAAATCAAAACCCAGTTTACATACCGTACTTACACCGCAGCTTTTGGATCTATATGAAGTGAAAGACAGTGTTGTTGTGATCATAGATGTTTTTAGAGCTACCTCTACCATTGCGACAGCTTTATACCATGGAGCCAGCAAAGTGATACCTGTGGATTCGCCTGAGCTTTGTATTGAAGTGGGTAAACAAACTGGTGGGGTAACTGCAGGTGAAAGAGATGGAAAAATTATTCCTGGCCTTGCTTATGGCAATTCGCCATCGGAATATCCGAGGGCTTTCATTGAAAATAAAACTTTAGTGATTACCACTACCAATGGAACCAAGTTGTTGCATATGGCATTGAAACAGGGTGCAAAAAATATAATCACTGGTTCTTTTCCGAATTTGAGCAAAGTAGTTGCATTTCTTAAAAGTCAAGATGCGCCCGTTATTTTAGCCTGCTCGGGTTGGAAAAATAAATTCAATATTGAAGATGTATTATTTGCAGGCGCGTTGTTAGAAGAAATAAAATCCCATTTTGACATACAATGCGATAGTAGCTTGATGGCCCTTCAGATGTACCTGCAACAAAAAGACCAATTAACGTCTTACATTAAAACTGTGAGCCATTGGCATCGATTGGCTGCTTTTGGGCTAGAGGAAGACATGTTGTATTGTATTTCAAGGGATACGGCCCCTTCCTTGCCCCTTTTTAAGGAAGGAGCGCTTATCAATCAGGCCTAGTTTTATTATTTTCCACATTCATTCCAATAGGACTACTTAATTAGCACACAAAGCCTTACATTTGCAAATTGCCCTTTTTTAAGGGCTTTTTGTACCATTATGGCATTACCCTATTTAGTAAAACACATTTATAGCTACGGCACCGAAGAGGTGATTCGTCGCGGTAAGAAAATATTTGCCCTTAAAAATATTGAATTAGTAAAATTTGATCCTTTAATTGGAACCATATTTTGTAGGGTAAAGGATGATGGCTACAGTACCTATTATAAAGTAACGATTGAAAATTTCAAAAGCGCATCTACTTTATCTTTAAGATGCGGCTGCCCTTACAATTTATCTGAAGTATGCAGGCATAAAGCTGCTGCCTTATTTTATGTTCAAGATTTATTGGACAAAAATTTATTAGACTACAAGCCCGCTTCTTACAAAACCAGTCATACCTTATTAAGAACGAAAAGCTTGGATCTGAAAATGATCAGAATGCTTTGCTCTAAGGCTATTTTTGAAAAAGCAGAAGAAACTTTAAAATCGATTAGGCCACATATCGTTGAAAGTGAAAATGAAAAAGTGGTGGCAGAGTTTCACGACAAAAGCAAAACCTATCATATTATTATTCAAAAGAATGAAGAACGTTTTTTTGATACTTCTTGTGATTGTTTGTCCGAAACCGAGTACCCGCTTTGTTTGCACAAGACCATTCTATTATTGCAATTGTTCCAATTAAAAGGGGCAGACTACTTTGAAACCATTCGAAATTGGGACAGAGAAAAAAATAAGCTATTGGCTTTGTATGGCTATACCTTAGATGATTATATAGAAGATAAATTTGAATTTATTTATCACGATGGGAAGCCCTTTCTTAAAGTATTAGATGAGAAAGTATTAAAGCTGAATGCAAATACTTCCATCACCATCAAAAGACCTAATTCAAATGATTGGGATTTAGAAGAAGAAGAAAAAGTAACTGTCAAGCCCGAAGTGAAAGAGCGTTTTGGTATTGTGATGCAGCATCAGCCTACCGCTTACCCTTATATTATTTTTAATGTGATTAAGGGAGAGGTGAATGAAGAAGGCACATCCTTTGTGGGTAAAGTAGAAAAAGTAGATTTAGCCAAACTAGTAGTACCTGCTTTAATTAAAGAAGAAGATAAAATTTTAATACAGCTGGTGAAAAAATTGCAAACTTCCGAAATGTCTAAGTTCTTAAATAAGAACTCTCCATTTCAGGGTATTTGGGATACAATTGTTCATGCAGAGGAAGATAGTTTGCCCGATGAAACCAAAGAACTGATTCAAGAATACCTGCATCCAAAACTAGAGAAGGTATGGAGAGATTTATCAGAACATCCATTTAATTTCTTTTTACCACACAACAAACCTTTTACCACAGCTAATTTGCAAAAGGCAGAACTGGTATTCAATGCCATTCAGCCTAGTTTTAAAGTAGAGAAAGAAGATGACCGATACTTGGTGTATGCCGCTGTAAGCTTGCCAGAAGGAAATATTCCATTAGAAGACAATCACGCTAAGTCGAATTTCATTTTTCAATACCATCATCAATTTTTTGTTTGGAAAAACAGAGACGATTTATTTTGGGTAGAGCAATTTATGCCTAAAGGTTTTCATGAAATTGAATTAGCGCAATGGCCAAAGTATTTACAAAGCACTTTATTGCCTTTGTCTAAAAAATACCAAGTGGCATTAGAAAATGTCATTCAAGAAAAAGTAAAAGGGATAAAGCCGCAATTGCAAATATTGTTGAAAGAAAATGGAGACTACCTATTTTTTGAACCCTTGTTTGCATATAAAGACATAGTCGTTCAAAAAGAAGATGGACCTTCTGTCATTCAACAAGTGGGAGATAAAATTATAATTTTAGAAAGAGATCTGGCTGCCGAAAGACAGTTAATGAATGTGATTGAACAATTACACTCCGGTTTCATTAGACCCAACGAAGGCAATGTATTGGCTTTAAAAGGGGCCGAAGTATTAAAAAATAATTGGTTCTTTTTATTTATAGATACGCTTCGAGAAAAACAAATTCCATTGTTTGGAACAGAATATTTAAAACAATTTAAATTCAATACGGCCAAGCCTTCTACTAAACTATATATTAGTAGCAATACAGATTGGTTTGATGCCAAAGTAGAAATTTCTTTTGGTGAACAAAAGGTATCCATTCAAGATATTAAAAATATGTTGTCTAATAAACAGCAGTTTGTACCCTTGAAAGATGGTAGTTTGGGGGTGCTTCCCGAAAAATGGCTTAATAAATACTCTTTATTGTTTAAGGTAGGAGAAGGGAAGACAGATACTTTGAAATTAAGCAAATACCATTTTTCTATTTTAGATGAATTGTATCAACAGAGAGACGAGGAAGAACTGATTTTTCAATTGGAAGGGAAATACGAAAAAATTAGAGAACGTTATGCCATTGCAGATATCACTCCTCCCGAACACTTGTTGCCTATCTTGCGTCCTTATCAAGTAAGTGGGTTTCAGTGGTTGAATTATTTGCACGATGTACAATGGGGCGGGATTTTAGCCGATGACATGGGGTTGGGTAAAACCATACAAACCCTGTCTTTTTTACAGCATTTAAAACAAAAGAATGGCAAGCTGGTGGCCTTAGTGGTTTGCCCAACCACTTTGTTGTACAACTGGCAGAATGAATTAAAAAAATTCACTCCAAGTTTAACCTATCATATCCATCATGGTGGCAGTAGAAACAAACAATTGATATTAAAACAAGAAGTAGAAGTAATTATTACCACCTATGGTACATTAAGAAGTGATATTAAAATGTTTGTGGAAGTGAATTTCGATTATGTAATCTTAGACGAAAGTCAGGCCATTAAAAATCCAGCTAGTAAAGTTACCAAAGCAGCTTGCTTGTTAAAAGCGGCCAATAAGTTATGCTTGAGTGGTACGCCATTGCAAAACAATACTTTTGATATTTATGCTCAAATGAATTTCTTAAATCCTGGTATGTTGGGTACGGTAGAATATTTTAAGCACAATTTCTCCATGCCAATTGATAAGTTTGATGAGCAAGAACAAAAAGAGCATCTACGTAAATTTGTATTTCCTTTTATATTAAGAAGAACCAAAGAGCAAGTGGCCAAAGACTTGCCTGAAAAACAAGAAATGGTATTGTATTGTGAAATGGGAGATGGGCAAAGAAAAATTTATGAAGCCTACCGAAATGATTACAGAGATAAATTAATCGGAATGGTAGAAGAGAAAGGTATTCAAAAATCACAACTTTCTATTTTACAAGGATTAATGAAATTGAGACAAATTTGTGACAGCCCTGCTATTTTAAAAGACGAAGCCTATCCAAACGAGTCTGTAAAATTGGATGAGCTTACCCGTGAAATAGCCGAAAACATTGGTGGTCACAAGGCCTTGGTGTTTTCTCAATTTTTAGGAATGTTGGCACTTATTAAAGAGCAGTTGAAAAAATTAGGCATTGATTATGAATATTTCGATGGCGGAAGCACCATACAAGAAAGAGAACGTGCCATTGAGCGATTCCAAAATGACGACAATTGTCGCGTATTTTTAATTTCCCTAAAAGCGGGTGGCGTGGGTTTGAATTTAACCGCTGCTGATTATGTATACATCGTAGATCCTTGGTGGAATCCTGCAGTAGAGCAACAAGCCATTGACAGAACGCATAGAATTGGGCAAACAAAAAATATTTTTGCCTATCGTATGATTTGTAACGATACGGTAGAAGATAAAATTTTGAAACTACAAGAAAGGAAAAGAAACTTGGCCAAGGAATTAATTTCCGACGAGGTCGGTTTCGTGAAATCTTTAACCAAGGATGATATTGCTTATTTATTTAGTTAGCAAACTGCGCTTCTAACAAGCTAATTCAAAAAAGGGTTGAATCACATTTTTGCGAAGTAAAATAGTAGGGATGATTTTATTTTAATTCTGCAGCAGCCAAACCAGCTTTAGGATTTTTTAAAAATTCCTTTTTACACTCGGCCGAACAAAAACCCAAAACATGGTTTTCATAATGGGTGGTATCGCCAATGCCAGCAGTTACGGGCATGCCGCAACTAGGGTCTTTTTTATTATCCACCATTGCTACAGGGTAAGATTTTTCTACCGGGTTTTCCGTAGTGACTACTTTACTGGTATCGATAGCGGATCCGGTGGTATTGGAATTGGTTTGTCCACAAGCAAGTAAAAATAAGGCAGTTCCTAAGCCTAAACTGTTTTTCAAAATTTTCATAAAGGATGATTTGGTTCAAAATTACAATTTAAAAGGAGCTTTTTAAAACTAACAGTCATTCACTTTTAGGGCTATAAGGCTAGTTTAGTCTGTCCCAGGCCAAATTAGGGGGGGCTTTAGGCCTATTTTGTCTATTTTATTTTATACTTTTATGCTCTCCTTCTCATACAAAAGGAGCTATCTAAATGAAACAGGTCCAATTACATACAACTATAGCTCGTGCAATTTATGCACCAGTGCCTGTTTTGAATGAACCAAGCCCAAATTCGATGCCTAGCATCGTCGGATTTTTCTGCCGACGTGGATTCTGATAGGACGAGCAATTGGCACTTGCCCCTATCAGTGGAAAAAGCCCCAAAGAACCATTCTTCCGCCAGCATTGTATTTTCCTTAAAATTAATAGCTCATTGGAACAGAAAATTATAGTACGCGTTGCCCATAGTGGGGACGCCTCTTTTGCAAATGCCATTACTGATGAAATGGCCTCTTCGGCTCAAGCACGTGGTACGGGTATTGCTAAACGTAGCCCTGAGTATGTTGCAAAAAAAATAAACGAAGGCAAGTCGGTCATTGCTTTAACCGAGGATGGCACTTGGGTTGGATTTTGTTATATTGAAGCATGGCAACATGGACAGTTTGTCGCCAATAGTGGTTTAATAGTTGCCCCTGCTTTTAGAAAGACAGGGATTGCAAAAAAAATTAAGCAAACTATTTTTCAATTGTCCAGAGAAAAATATCCAACTGCTAAAATTTTTGGCTTGACAACAGGTTTGGCGGTGATGAAAATAAATAGTGAATTAGGATATGAACCTGTTACCTATAGTGAGCTTACCGACGATGAGGAGTTTTGGGCGGGTTGCAAAAGCTGTGTGAATTATGAAATTTTGATGAGCAAGGATCGTAAAAATTGTATGTGTACTGCCATGTTGTATGAGCCTAAGGATCCGCTTGCAATGGAAGAAGTGGCGGCAGATTTTTCAAACAACTCTAAGTTGTATGAGCGTTTTATGAAAATAAAACAAAGTAAATTATTGAACTGGTTTAGAAAAAAATAAAAGTTATGGAAAAAGTTGTTTTAGGCTTTAGTGGAGGATTAGATACCACGTTTTGTGTAAAATACTTGACGGAGGACAAAGGATTAGAAGTGCACAGTGTGATTGTGAATACGGGTGGTTTTACAGAAGAGGAATTGAAAAAAGTAGAAGCACATGCCTATGCCTTGGGTGTAAAAACACATACTACTGTAAATGCGGTTAACGGTTATTATGAAAGTATCATCAAGTATTTAATTTTTGGGAATGTTTTAAAAAACAATACCTATCCTTTAAGTGTGAGTGCGGAGCGATTGAGTCAAGCTTTGCATATTGCCGATCATGTAAAAAAGTTAGGCGCTAAATTAGTAGCGCACGGCAGTACAGGAGCTGGCAATGATCAAGTTCGTTTTGATATGATTTTTCAGATCATGATTCCGGGGGTTGAAATTTTAACTCCCATTCGTGATTTGCATTTGAGTAGAGAAGCGGAGATTGATTACTTGAAAGGGAAGGGAGTACAAATGAATTTTGAAAAATCGGCTTACTCTATTAATAAAGGATTATGGGGCACTAGTGTGGGTGGCAAAGAAACTTTGCAATCCAAAGGCATGTTGCCAGAATCTGCTTGGCCTACGCCCATGACCAAAGAAGGGCAATCAGAGGAAATGGTAATAGGTTTTGAAAAAGGAGAAATTAAAAGCGTCAATAAAAAAACATTCACTCATCCAACCGAAGCCATTCAATACATTCAAGCTATTGCAGGGGCTTATGGTATTGGTAGGGACATTCATGTGGGAGATACCATCATTGGTATCAAAGGAAGAGTTGGTTTTGAAGCGGCTGCACCTATGGTGATATTAAAAGCGCACCATGCTTTAGAAAAACATGTATTAACAAAATGGCAGTTGTCATGTAAAGATCAATTGGCACAATTTTATGGCAACTGGTTACACGAAGGACAAATATTAGATCCAGTAATGCGTGATATAGAAGCCTACTTAGTTAGTTCACAAGAACAAGTTACTGGCGAAGTGTTTATTCAATTGAATCCCTATCGTTTTCAAGTGGCAGGTATTGAATCGGCCAATGATTTAATGAGTGCCAAATTTGGCAAGTATGGAGAAATGAATACAGGATGGACGGGTGCAGATGTTAGAGGGTTTACCAAAATATTTGGCAATCAAACCAGTATTTTTCATCAGATCAAGGATGAGAATAAAAAATAAAAATCAGGAACATGCAAAAAGTAAAAATTGGAATTATCGGAGGGGCAGGTTATACAGGTGGCGAATTGCTTCGTGTATTGCTACGTCATCCCAATGCTACTATTACTTTTGTGCATAGCACCAGTCATGCAGGGGAGCTATTGAGTAAAGTACATGCCGATTTAGTGGGGGATACGGATTTGAAATTTGTAAGCGAATTGGATCAAAATATTGATGTATTATTTTTATGTGTTGGTCACGGCGATGCCAAAAAGTTTTTAACCACCCATGAAATAAAACCAAGCATTAAAATGATCGATCTTTCTCAAGATTTTAGATTAACTGAAACTTCCACCATTGGAGCAAGAGAATTTGTATATGGTTTGCCAGAATTAAATAAGTCATCTATTTCAGCTGCTCAAAATATTGCTAACCCTGGTTGCTTTGCTACCGCTATTCAATTGAGTTTATTGCCTTTGGCTGTTGAAGGATTATTGACAGATGTGTTTACTACTGGTATTACGGGATCCACTGGCGCGGGCCAGGCCCTGACTGCTACCAATCAATTTAGTTGGAGAGCCAATAATATTCAAGCTTACAAAACATTGCAACATCAACATGTCCATGAAATAGAACAAAGTTTGAATCAGTTGCAAGGGAAAAATAAATCAGCTGTACATTTTGTTCCATGGAGAGGTGATTTTACCAGAGGCATTTTTGTAAGTTCTATTTTGTCAAGTTCCATGAAGCTAGAAGCAATAGTTGAGCGATACCAAAATTATTACGCAGGGGCGCCCTTTACGCATGTAAGTAAAACCAATATCGATTTGAAGCAGGTAGTCAATACCAATAAATGTTTGATTCATATAGAGCAGCAGGGCGATAAAATCGCTATTCATGCCGTGTTAGATAATTTATTAAAAGGGGCAGTAGGGCAAGCCGTTCAAAACATGAATTTAATTTTTGGATTAGAAGAAATCGCAGGACTTCAATTAAAAGCAAATTATTTTTAAACTACTTATTTAATTTATAGCCATGTCTTTATTCAATGTATATCCTTTAAATCCTATCGCAATTACCAAAGCGGCTGGCAGCCGTGTGTGGGATGACAAGGGTCAGGAATATTTAGACATGTATGGAGGCCATGCAGTGATTAGCATTGGCCATACCCATCCGCATTGGGTAAAAAGAATCGAAGATCAGTTGCATGCCATGGCTTTTTATTCTAATTCCGTGATTATGCCCATCCAAGATCAATTGGCAACTGCTATCAATGCAGTAAGTGACAAAAAAGATTTTCAATTGTTTCTTTGTAATAGTGGGGCGGAGGCGAATGAGAATGCATTAAAATTAGCATCTTTTCATACAGGAAGAAAAAAAATCATCGCTTTTAAAAAATCATTTCATGGACGTACTTCATTGGCAGTCGCAGCTACGGACAATCCAAGTATTGTAGCTCCAGTAAATGAAACCGACAATATTATCTTTTTACCTTTCAATGATATAGCCGCACTGCAAAATTGTTTTGCTATCCAAGGCCATGACATTGCTGCAGTCATTATTGAAGGCATTCAGGGGGTAGCAGGTATTTATGAAGCAAGTAGCTCTTTTTTACAAGCCATTAGAAAATGTTGCGACGAAGCAGGTGCTGTTTATATTGCTGATAGTGTTCAATGTGGCTATGGACGTACTGGACAATTTTTTTCTCATGATATAGCAGGAGTCAATGCAGATATTTATTCCATGGCCAAGGGCATGGGCAATGGTTTTCCCATCGGCGCCATTTTAATTGCACCACATATTCAAGCTAAGTTCGGTTTATTGGGTACCACTTTTGGAGGCAATCCTTTGGCTTGTGCTGCAGCCTTGGCAGTGATTGAAGTCATTCAAAAAGAAAATTTAATGGTTGCAGCTGCTGAGAAAGGCGCTTATTTAATTCATGCATTAAAAAATACAATTGGCGTTAAAACAGTTAGAGGACGTGGCTTAATGATTGGATTTGAAATGGAAGCAGGGCTAGCGGATTTGCGTAAAGTATTATTGAATGATTGTAAAGTATTTACAGGGGAAGCCAAACCCAATGTGATAAGATTATTACCTTCCTTGGCCATTACGATGGAGGACATTCATTTATTTTTAAATAGGTTGAATGCGGCTATTCAACAATTGAAACAAACCCATTCTTAAAATTATGAAACAGTTTATTTCAGTTAAAGACGTTGCTGATATCAATACATTGATAAAAAAAGCATTGGCCTATAAAGCACAACCTTTATTAGATAAATCATTGGGTACGAATAAGCGCATCGGGTTGTTGTTTTTAAATCCAAGTTTAAGAACCAGATTAAGCACGCAAGTGGCTGCACAAAATTTGGGCATGGAGCCCATTGTTTTTAATGTAGACAAAGAAGGATGGGCATTGGAATTTGCAGAAGGCGCTGTTATGAATGGCAATACAGTAGAGCATATTAAAGATGCTGCTCCTGTTTTGGGCAACTATTTTGATATTTTATGTATTAGAACATTTCCTGCTTTAATCATTAAAGAGGAAGACTACAGTGAAAAAATCATCAACCAATTTATCAAGTATGCGGGTGTTCCAATAGTAAGTTTAGAATCGGCTACGCTTCATCCTTTACAATCTTTAACAGATATTATTACCATTCAAGAGTCCATGGCTGCTAATGCTACTTTTAAAAATAAAAAACCAAAAATTGTTTTAACCTGGGCCCCGCATATCAAACCTATTCCGCAATGTGTAGCCAATAGTTTTAGCCAGTGGATCAATGCCTGGGGAGCCGCAGACTTTGTAATTACACATCCTGAAGGGTATGCGCTTGCTACTGAATTTACAAAAGGGGCAACCATTACCCAGGATCAAGATGCTGCTTTAAAAGACGCCGATTTTGTGTATGTAAAAAACTGGAGTAGTTATGAGCAATATGGAAAAATTTTGTGTAGCGATGCTCAATGGATGATGAATAATAAAAAATTAGCGCTTACCAACAACGCCAAACTGATGCATTGTTTGCCAGTAAGAAGAAATGTGGAATTGAGTGATGAAATATTAGATGGTGCTAATAGCTTAGTAACTAAGGAAGCTTCTAATAGAGTATGGGCAGCACAAGCAGTATTGGCTGAAATTTTGAAAAACAAATAATATAAAACGAGTTCAATCATAAAAGCATTTAGAAATTAACTTATGGAACCATTGTATGTCATTAAAATAGGGGGCAATATTGTTGACAATCCAGCATTGTTAACTGCCTGCTTGCAATCTTTTGCGAAAGTAAAGGGCCAAGCTATTTTAGTACATGGCGGCGGCAAGTTGGCTAGCAGTATAGCCAATTCAATGGGTGTTCAACAAACCATGGTAGATGGAAGAAGAATCACTGATGAGGCTACGTTGAAAATTGTAACGATGGTTTACGCTGGCTACATTAATAAAAATATTGTTGCGCAATTACAAGCAGCAGGCGTTGACGCCATAGGCTTGTCTGGCGTTGATGGAAATTTAATTTTAGCACATAAAAGAATCAATGCTGCAATTGATTTTGGCATGGTGGGTGATATAGACGCAGTCAATACTAATTTACTATTGCAATTGCTTTCAAAAAACAGCAGACTTGTTATAGCGCCCATTACCCACGATGGCAAAGGGCAGTTATTGAATACCAATGCAGATACCATAGCACAAAGCATTGCAACTGCTTTGGCTACCACCTATCTAGTGCATTTGATTTATGGATTTGAAAAAGAAGGAGTACTAAAGGATGTGAACGATTCCAATTCTTTAGTTGCGCAGCTGGATACATTACTTTACAAAAAGTGGAAAGAAGAAAAAATCATCTTTGAAGGGATGATTCCTAAAATAGACAACGCTTTTTCTGCACTTGAACATGGGGTACAATCTGTTATCATAGGGAAGGCCGAGAAAATGGGTGAATTAATTAAGGGCACTGCTGGTACAACAATTAAATTATAATGTCACAAAACCAACCTTTAGAAAATTTTAAAAATATACAGCTCCTTCAAAAGGATGCCATTGATTTATTAAAAATTTTAATCTCTATTCCATCGTTTAGTAAGGAAGAAGACAAGACAGCAGCGCAAATAATTAATTTTTTAACAGCACGTACTATTAAAGTAGTACAAACAAAAAACAATGTATGGGCGACCAACTTGCATTTTGATCCGTCGAAGCCTTCGATCTTACTTAATTCACATCATGATACTGTAAAGCCCAACAAGGGGTATGCTCGCGATCCATTTAGTCCAATTGAACAAGAGGGTAAATTATATGGTTTAGGAAGCAATGATGCTGGAGGATGTTTGGTTAGTCTAATTGCTACTTTTTTATATTTTTATACAGCAACCAATTTGCCTTATAATATTGTTTTGGTGGCATCTGCAGAAGAAGAAATTTCTGGATCAGAGGGCATTGAACTGGTTTTAAAACAATTGCCTGCTTTTGATTTTGGATTGGTTGGAGAGCCCACTAAAATGGAAATGGCCATTGCAGAAAGGGGCTTGCTGGTTCTAGATGTAATCGCTACTGGTACATCAGGACACGCAGCAAGAGAAGAAGGAGAGAATGCATTATACAAAATACTACCCGACCTAGCATGGTTTCAAAATTATCAATTTGATAAAGTATCCCCTTTACTAGGCAAGGTTAAAATGAGTGTTACGGTAATTGAAACGGATAACAAACATCACAATGTGGTCCCCGCTCATTGTAAATTAGTGGTGGACGTTCGTGTAAATGAATTATACAGCCTAGAAGAAATTGTAGCCATCGTACAAGAACATGTAAAATCAAGCGTTACCCCAAGAAGTGTAAGATTGCGAGCTACTAGTATTTCGGTGGATCATCCATTGGTCAAATCTGGTATCGCAGTTGGCAAAAACTACTTTGGCTCAGCGACTTCTTCTGATAAAGCATTAATGCCTTTCCCTTCTTTAAAAATGGGGCCTGGTGATTCTGCAAGAAGTCATACTGCGGACGAGTTTATTTTTATTAATGAAATAGAAGAAGGAATTGTAACTTATATTCAATTACTTGAAAAAATGTTTAATCATGAGTAAGCTTTGGCAAAAAAATAGCAAGGTTTCAGAAGCGGTTGAAAAATTTACCATTGGCAACGATCAAGCCATGGACGCTTATTTGGCAGCCTACGATGTATTGGGCTCCATCGCGCATACTACAATGTTGTCTGAAGTGGGTTTACTTACTGCTGTAGAACACACACAACTTAAAAAGGCATTAATAGATATTTATCAAAAAATACAAGCAGGCGAATTTAAATTGAATCCAGGGGTGGAAGACATTCATTCTCAAGTAGAGATGATGTTAACCGAAAGCTTGGGAGATGTGGGTAAAAAAATTCATAGTGCTAGAAGCAGGAACGATCAGGTTTTAGTAGACATCAAATTATTTTTACGTGCCGAACTTATAAGTATTAGTGGAGCTGTGCAAAATTTCTTTACTTTATTGCAAGAAAAAAGTGAAGCACATAAAAATGATTTGCTTCCTGGCTATACGCATTTGCAATTGGCCATGCCTTCTTCTTTTGGATTATGGTTTGGCGCTTATGCAGAAAGTTTGGTAGACGATATGACAATGTTACAAGCAGCTTATACGATTGTCAATAAAAATCCTTTGGGATCCGCTGCTGGGTATGGGTCTTCCTTTCCCATTAATAGAAGAAGAACTACCGAATTGTTGGGTTTTGAAACCTTAAATTACAATGTGGTGTATGCGCAAATGGGACGTGGTAAAGCAGAAAGAGTAACAGCCATGGCCTTGGCCAATATCGCAGATACTTTGTCTAAATTAAGTATGGATGCTTGCTTGTTCATGAATCAAAATTTTGGGTTCATTCATTTTCCTGATGAATTAACGACGGGGTCAAGTATTATGCCGCATAAAAAAAATCCAGATGTATTTGAATTAATCAGGTCTTATTGCAATCGGATAAAAGCTTTGCCCAATGAAATCATGATGATGACAACCAATTTGCCTTCTGGTTATCATCGTGATTTGCAATTGTTAAAAGAGCATTTATTTCCAGCTTTTACTCAACTGAGAAATTGTATGGAGATGGCTTCCTTAATGATTCAAAACATGGAAGTGAAAAAAGATTTGTTAGAAGATCCTCGATACCAATATTTATTTAGTGTGGAAGAAGTGAATAAATTAGTTTTAGGAGGTATGCCATTTAGAGATGCCTATAAGAAAGTTGGTTTAGACATAGAAGCAGGTAATTTTACTTATTCTACTCAAATGAAGCATACCCATGAAGGTAGTTTAGGCAATCTTTGTACCACCCAAATAGCAGCAACCATGCAAAAAGTGTTGGCTTCCATGGAAATTGTTAAAGTCGAGCAACAAATTAAACAATTATTGAAACTTTAGGCCAATAATTGAAAACCTAACTGTACTTTTGAACCTCTAAAGAAGAAAATATTTACTATGAAAAAAACATTTATTATTTTAAATCTAGTTTTAGCAAGTTGTACTGCAATCGCTCAAACTAAAACGGCTCCAGCTAAACCAGTGAAAGTGGGCAATGCAAAATTAACTATGAGCGTTACTCCTCCAATAGTTATTAAAAATGTAAAAGACAGCGCTTCTTATGCTTTAGGATACAGAATTGCTCAAAGCATGAAAGGTCAAGGATTGCAAGACATTAATATGGCGGTCTTTGAAAAGGGCTTAACAGCTGGATTTCTTTCCAAAGGAGTTATACCAGATAGTTTATTAGACATTTGTATTAAAACCTACCAAGATAAAATGAGTCAAGAAAAAATCACAGCAAATCGTGCAGCAGGTGCTGCCTTTTTAGCAGAAAATGCAAAAAAACCAGGCGTGGTTAAAATGTCTAATGGCATGCAATACCAAGTTATTGTAGCAGGCCATGACACCACCAAACCTACTTTAAAGAGTAAAGTAAAAGTACATTACCATGGTACTTTAATTGATGGAACTGTTTTTGATAGTTCTGTTCAAAGAGGGGAACCAATTAGCTTTCCTTTGAATGGTGTAATTAAAGGCTGGCAAGAAGGGCTGCAATTAATGACATTGGGCAGTAAATGGAAGTTATTTATTCCTTCTGAATTGGCTTATGGCGAACGTTCGGCTGGTCCAGTTATTGGACCAGGATCTACTTTGATATTTGAAGTAGAATTATTGGGTATAGAATAAGCAAAGATACAATTAGCTAGACACCCCCTTTTTGAATTTAAAAGAAGGGGGTGTTTTTATTGGTATTAAGTGGTAAATTTGTACCTCTTTAAAACCGTAGTATGAATCAGAAGTTTTTGGCCTCCTTAGTAATAGCTAGTTTATTTTTTGCCTGCTCTCCTAACAATGTAAAATTTGATGCTGGCATAACGAAAATTTTGGATAGCGCAGGGGTGCAAGGAAGTTTTGCTTTAATGGAAAATGGGTCGGGTCAATTTACCATTGCTAATTTGTCTCGTTACAAAGATTCTGCGTATAGTCCATTGAATACTTTTTTTATCATTCCTAGTTTAATTGCTTTAGACAAGGGTATCATCAATCAAAATCCTAGTTCCTGGGCAAGCGCAGATTCCATAAAATTTTACCAAGATTTGATGTCTCAGCTTGGCAGAGAGACGATTAGGAGAATGATGGATTCCATTCATTACGGGAAAGGCCTTGTAAATGCAGATCTAAATGAATTTTGGAGAGATCAATCCTTGCGTATTACGGCCGACGAACAATTAGGGCTTATAAAAAAAATGTATTTTAGAGAATTACCCTTTCAAAAGCGTAGTCAGGAATTGTATAAAAAAATGATTTCAAAAGAAGACAACAGCAATTATCATCTAAGTTATATAGAAGCAACTGATCCCTTGAAGCAGATTTCTTGGGTGGTTGGTTTTGTAGAAGAAAACAAGCACATCTACTTTTTTGTTTTAAATACAAATGCTAGGGCCAAAGGGTTGGAAAATCAGCCCTCTTCAAAGTCTTCTGTACCTTTGTTAAAAGCTATTTTATTACAACAAGGATTTTTAAAAGGGCTTAGATAGGTCAATAAAATAATTATCTTTACGCTTACTATTTATGGAACAATATTGTAATTCTTTAACCAGCTATCAACGTTTAATTACCCGAGAAGTAAAAGTGGGCAATTTAATTATTGGCGGTGGCCATCCTATTCGAATTCAAACCATGACCACTACCGATACTTTAGATACCGAAAAAACGGTAGCTCAAGTTATTCGTTGCATTGAAGCTGGAGCGGAATTGGTGAGAATTACAGCGCCAAGTAAAACGGAAGCAGAAAATTTAGCGGTCATTAAATCGGCTTTAAAAGCAAAAGGATATACAACACCTTTGGTAGCAGACATTCATTTTACTCCCAATGCCGCTGAAATTGCTGCCACCATAATAGAAAAAGTAAGGGTGAATCCAGGCAACTATGTAGACAAAAAGAAATTTGAACAAATTGAATATACCGATGCGGAATATTTAGAAGAAATTGAAAGAATTAGAGAAAGATTTTCTCCTTTGGTTTTGATTTGCAAGCAACACGGTACTGCCATGCGTATTGGTACCAATCATGGTTCTTTAAGTGATCGCATCATGAGCAGGTATGGAGATACGGCTATGGGGATGGTAGAAAGTGCGATGGAATTTTTACGTATCGCAAGAAGCTTAGACTACCATCAAATTATCCTAAGTATGAAATCGAGCAACCCGCTAGTAATGGTGCAGGCGTATCGATTATTGATACAACAAATGCAAAATGAATTTAATGAATGTTACCCTTTGCATTTGGGTGTCACAGAAGCGGGAGATGGTGAAGATGGACGAATTAAAAGCGCTATTGGTATAGGTACTTTATTAGAAGATGGAATTGGGGATACCATTAGAGTTAGCTTGACAGAAGATCCAGAATTAGAAATTCCTGTTTGTAAAGATTTAGTAAAAAGATATCCTGCCAATAGAATGAAAGGAATACAGCATATTCCAAGCATCGAAAAATTATCCTACAATCCTTTTGAATACAAAAGAAGAGCAACTATAAGCAATCAAACCATTGGTGGCAAGTCTCTTCCGGTCGTTGTTGCCGATTATAGACACAAACAAACTATAGTTCCAGATGATTTAATTTCCATTGGCTATCAATATGATCCAACATCTGACAAATGGACTATTTCGGATGCGGCGGCAGATTTCATATACTTACAAAATACTTTATTGGATTTTGAATTGCCAGGTACTTTGCGCGTTATTACCACGCCAGCTTTATGGGAAAACGTTACAGACCGCACCAAATACTTACCCATTTTTGATTATAAAGAATATTTAAAAGCCACGCGTAAAAGTGCTTTTATCAATTTTGTAGAAGTAGATTGTTTTGGTTTTAAAAATGGAATTAGAGAGGATCAATTGCTAGAAATTGCCAAAGACAAGTCTGTTGTATTTTGTTTAAGTAGCCCCTTGGCGCATGCCATGCCTGCTGTGCGTCGAATGGCGGTTCGAATGATGGAATTAAACATCAACAATCCAATTATTTTAATGACTCAAAGCGCTTGGGCCACTGCCGATGAACATTTGATTCATTTTGCTACAGAAACAGGTGCGCTTTTATTAGACGGGATGGGAGATGGTTTGTTCTTGGGTGTCAATGAAAAAATTCATGCCGATTTTGCCATGTCCACAGAGGGTGGTAAGGTTTCGGGTAGAAATTATTTTAGTAATCATTCCATGGAACAGTTTTTAAATACAACTGCTTTTGGAATTTTGCAAGCCACTAGAACTAGAATCTCAAAAACAGAATACATTTCTTGTCCTAGTTGTGGTAGAACTTTATTTGAACTGCAGGAAACGACTGCCAAAATAAGAAGTGTAACCAGTCATTTGAAAGGACTAAAAATTGCCATCATGGGTTGTATTGTGAATGGTCCCGGAGAGATGGCAGATGCTGATTTTGGTTATGTGGGAAGTGGGGTGGGTAAGATTACTTTGTACAAAGGCAAGGAAGTAATGAAAAGGAATATAGACAGCGCTGTAGCTGTGGATGAGTTGATTCTACTTTTGAAAGAAAACGGTGCATGGGTAGCACCACAATAAATCGATGATTTTTTAATTGACACATGTATTTTATCATTTATAGTTTTTGTTATGTTTTTTCTTTGCTTCCTTGGCGAATCATGTATTTGCTAAGTGATCTTGTTGCTTTTATATTACAAAGGGTAGTAAAATACAGAGTAAATGTAGTTCAACAAAATTTGGCTATGGCTTTCCCTCATAAGTCCATAGAGGAACGAAAAAAAATCATGAAAGATTTTTATCAACAGTTTACAGATTCATTTATTGAGACTTTTAAACTGTTGTCTATGTCGGATAAGACTTTTAATAAAAGGTTTACTTCTAATGCCGATGTTTTAACCGATTTATATAAGACGGGTCAGAATGTGCAAATTATGGCAGGACATTTTTTTAATTGGGAGTTTGCCAATTGGGGAGCAGCCAAATACGGTCAGTATCCATTTATTGGCGTCTATATGCCATTAAGCAATCCTCATTTTAATAAAATTATCTTGGGGGTAAGAAAAAGATATGGAAGTATCATGATTCCTGCAACCAATTTTAGAGCACAGTTTCAAAAGTTTGCCACCGAAGGGCGCTATGCCATGGCATTGGCTGCCGATCAAAATCCGGGCAATCCTTTGTCTGCTTTTTGGATTCCTTTTTTCGGACATCTCACCCCCTTTGTGAAAGGCCCAGAGAAAGGAGCTAAACTCAATAATACAGCACAAGTATTTGTTCATTTTTATAGAACAAAAAGAGGGTATTATCATTCACAGTATGAAATTATGACTACGTCTCCCAACTATTTTAAAGATGGTCAACTAACTGCATTGTATGTTAAAGTACTTGAGGAAAAAATAAAGCAAAATCCAGCCAACTATTTATGGACACATCGTCGTTGGAGGTATCCTTATGATGCCACTAAGCATAGTAATTTGGTGGTGCATTAAGCAATTAATTTAAAGAAGGGTCTTCTTCGGCTGATTTTTTCGGAGTAGTTTCGAAGCTAAATTTATGTTTTATTTGAAGCAGTTCTTCCCAGCCCCCTTTTACAATTCTAATATTATGAATGCCTTGTTTCTTTAAAATACTGGCAGCAAGCGTATTGCTTTCTCCATTGTCTGTAATGATATAAATATTAAAATGTTCGTCTAATTCCGACATGCTTCCTGGATCTCCCATTTCAGATAAGGGAAGTGAAACAGCGTTTTTTATATGCTGCTTGTTAAAAGCATCTTCTTCGCGGGTATCCAATACCATTAAATATTCGTCAAATGGAATGTCCATTGCCAATTCGTCTACTTCTACTTCAATGATTAAATCAAATCTTTTGGATGCATCCAGCCAGCTTGAAAAACCACCTTGTAAATAACCTTTTATTTGTGAAAATTCAGCTTTGGTAAAGTAAGCCATGGTTTCTGCTATTTGATCCTCCTCGATAATAAAAATAATAGGGGTTTCTTTTGTTAGCACACCCATCGCAATCGCAAATTTTATAGTAGCAGGTGTAATATTTAATGCATTGGGAATACAACCATCTACAAACAAATCAGCAGGTCTGGTATCAATGATATAAACAGATTCGTCAAGCGCAAGTGCTTGAAATTGTTCAATGGATAGCGACATATTTATCCAACTAGTTGTTCAATGAATTTATTCACTTGATCCAATCGATTGTAATCAACTGTATAAAAAATAAATTTTCCTTCTCGAATGGTGGAAACAATACTAGCTCTTCTTAATATAGCCAAATGTTGTGAAGCGACAGATTGCTCTAATCTTAGCTTTACATAAATTTCAGTCACAGTTACTTTTTGGTGTTCATCAATTAATTTTACAATTTGTTGACGCAATTTATGATTCAATGCACGAAGAATCATCGCTGCTTTTTTACTGTGTAATAAATCTACTTTTAATGGGTTTGAGCCATTGGCTAATTGTAATTGTGGTAAGGATTGGTTCATGATAATACGTATAAGGGGGGTTGGTATCAAAAATTGCAGTACAAAACTACTAATTTAAATTAATACTTACTTTTTTAATAATATATAAATTCTTAGCAATTTGGGCTTTGTGTAAGTTTATTGAACTTATTTTAGATATAATTATACAAGCTTGGTTTATACCACTCATCCTTTTTTTATACCCTTCTTAAACTTTATTGGAGTAAAAATCTTTTAAATAGGCAGGGGTGGAATAGGCAATATCTTCAAAGGTTTTAGAAGCCCATTTTGATTCTGCTAATGCAATGAAATCCAAAATGTTATAAGATAATTCAGGATAAAATACGGAAGGGTGTTGGGTGAAGTTTTTTACTTTATGTGCCCCGCTACCAATGCATAAAACAGGGCCAGCCAATACCAAATTTTCAATAAAGGGGGTATCTAACACAATGGCTTGTTCTTTCAGGGTCATTTCCTGAGCTGGATTAAAAATAGCTCCAAATACTTCCATTCTTTTGGCGTCAATCATGGTGAATAGTTGCAGTTTGTCACCCAAGCTTGAAAACAATGGGCTACTTTTAGCTGCATGGGCCAAAAGTGCTAAAGTAGATAGTCCAATGAGCGGTTTTTGAAGTGCATAAGCCATTCCTTTAGCACTGGCTAAGCCAACTCTAATTCCAGTATAACTTCCAGGTCCCATGGTTACCACTATCGCGTCGATATGGGTAAGTGGAATAGTATGTAAGTTGGCTAATTCTTGGATACTGGCTTGCACAAAGGATGCGTGGGTGTTGGGGATGGTATTTTCTATGCTTGCCAATACCACTCCATCTTTGGTAAACGCAATCATGGCTTTTTCACCAGCGGTATCAATATGAAGAAGGGTAGCCAAAATGTTTACATTGTTTTTACAAAAATAGGTGGTGATTTGATAGAAAAACAAGAAATTGCAATCTTAATTTAATTATATGTCAAAACAAATTATTCAAACTAGTAAAGTACCTGCACCCATTGGACCTTATAGTCAAGCAGTCATTGCCAACGGCTTTTTATTTGCAAGTGGTCAAGTTGCTTTTAACCCAGCTACGGGTGAATTGGTTTTATCAGATATTCAATCTGAAACCAGACAGGTGATGGAAAACATCAAAGCCATTTTAGAAGAAGCCAAATTAAGTTTTGCGCATGTAGTTAAAACTACCATTTTCTTAAGTGACATGCAGTTGTTTGCACAAGTGAATGAAGTTTATGGAAGTTATTTTACGGCTCAATTTCCAGCACGTGAAACAGTTGCTGTAAAAACTTTACCTCGAAATGTAAATATTGAAGTAAGTATTACTGCAGTAATAGACTTATGATTTTACAAAAAATTGATAACTCGTTTTAAATACTAAGTTTTCGTGGGGCTTCATTAATAGAAGCCCCATTTTATTATTAAAACTATTTGGTGCACCACTCAAATTTTCTATAGCAATACTTTTTCGATTGGGGGGGATGTACAATTGCAAATAAGGATAATTTAATCCCGCATGTACAACTAATTTTACTTGCTCATTTTCTAAAATACATTCCTGATGTGCAGGGTCCAGTAGAAAACAATTGTCCAATGCCATCGATTCGATTTTTGTAGGACGATCAAAAGTAGCGTCTGCTAATATTTGTCCTGTGGGTAAAAGCTTGTCATCAAAAATTACTTTCCCTTTATTTTTAAAGCTTAAACTGCAATCATTCATGAGGCTATCCAAACTAAAATAAGGATGCCAACCATCCATCATCGGAATCTCTTGGGTGGTGCAATTGGTAAGAATGGTTTCCACACTTATTTGATTGTTTTTGTGTAAGTGCCATTTTACAAGTAGCGTAAAATTAAAGGGGTAACCTTTATCCGTTCCTACATAGGCATGTCTCAATACAACATAAGCGCCTTGTTCATCTGCCTGAGTACTTTGTATGGTATACAAAGCGTCGTACACAATGCCATGAATCGCATCCTTATTTATATAGCACTTTTCAATGCTAAAATGCTTCCCTTCATGTTCGTACTGGCCATTTTCTATCCTACAGGCAAAGGGGCTCAGCTTCGCTCCTTTGAATCCATTTTGTTCAAAATGACTCCATCCATTTTCAAATTCATTTCCAGCAATTAGGTTTAAAGTCTTGTTTTGATGCTTTACTTGCCAACTATTCATTAGGGCCCCTCGGGTTGTAATTTCTACGGCACAGCCACTATGGGCGTCTATGAGTCGTATTTTCTCGAAATCAAATAGCGGAGAAACTTGAATTTCAAAGGACATGTTACATCTTGTTTGAATGGAAAATTAAAACTATTCTATTAACTTTGACAAGTAAAGAAATTAAATATGTATAAATGTGTATTTTTTAGTCTTCTTTTTATGTCCCTGCAATCAGCTGGACAAAAATTAGCCAAGTATGATAGTACTATGAAAATAGGCAAAGCTGGCTATAAAGTTACCTGTTTGAATAAATCTTTAGAATCCAATATTTTTAATATTCGTCCTATTGGCTTTAAGTCAGAGGCAAGAGAAGTAAACTTGGAATTAAAGGGCAGGGTACAAGGTGCGGAAGTAGATGATTTTAACAATGATGGATTTCCTGATCTTGTTGTGTACATTATTGACAAGGAAAATCGAATCAATATTTTTAGTGTTACTTCCAAAAATAATGAAAGCTTAGATCCTATTTATTTTCCAGATATTTTTAATGACATGCAATTAAGCAAAGGCTATAGAGGCAAAGATGAATTTAAATTGGTGGAAGGTGTTCTTTTTAGAAAATTTCCTATTTATGATGCTGATACTGCAATAAAAACACCAACCAATAAAGTAAGACAAATTATGTATCGGGTAGTGGTTGGTGATCAAGGGTATTTGAAATTTAAATCCTTTAAAAATTTCGACTTAACCATTCAATAGTAGCGTATTTTTAAAATTGATTTATCGCCCGCTTGTGATTACAATTTTGCCTACTCCTTTTTCATTGCCTGCATCGTCTCTAACAAATACTAGGTAAATGCCAGAAGCCACTTTTTGTCCTTCGTAGGTTTTCCCATTCCAAATAGCTTGTCCGCCTAAAGCACGTGTTTCATAGACCAGTCTGCCATTTAACTCTGTAATTTTTACAATGGCATTTTCTACTAAGCCTTTAAATGCAATAGGGCCATTGTATTCCGGAGTGACTGGATTAGGATAGATATCAATATAATTTTGCGAAACTGCTCCAGCAGTGGCACTGCCTCTATAACTAACCATTTCGGTACTCGTATTAAAAAATACTTCTCCTTCCTTGGGATCGATCATAATTTGCAATAAAGTATCACAAGGAAGCGGACTATTGTCTTTAGTAAAATGTTCAATGATGTCTCTTCCATCGGCACTTAATAACCAAGCACCATTATTGGTGCCAATCCATTTTCTATTAGCGCCATCTACTGCCATGCAATTCACTATCTCTTTTTGAAAAAGCAATCCAACAAAACCATTGGTATTTTTAATAGGAGGTAAATAAGCATCACAAATTTCTTTTGAAACATCGCCACAATTAAAGATACCAATGCCATTGTCTGTACCCACCCAAACGGCCCCGTCATGGTCTTCGACCATACTTGTCACATGGGTACTTGGTAAGTTTCCATTTGATTTCGCAGTGGTTAATTGTTTCCATACTTCAGTAGGGTATGATTCTGTAGACTGATACAAATAGATGCCTTGGTTTTGTGGCGCAATGATCCATGCTTGCCCCTGTTTAGTAACGATCATTTTATCAAAACCAGACTTAATAAAATTATTGGGTGGCGCATATAATTTCCAGGCGTTGTCTTTTTTTTGTAAAAGACCTTGTCCATCTTGTAATACCCATAAATTTCCATTGGCACTAAATTGAAGATCCTGATAAGTTCCAATCGCATTGGAAGGAATACTCGTTTCTAAACTGGAAGCATTTGAATTCAAATGTAATAAACCAGCAGGAGTGGTAAACCACCAGGTTTGGTCTTTTGGATCGATGGTGCTGGCAATACAAATGGGCAATTTGGAATTGCCATTGAGGGTGTAATTTTTCCATCCTGATTTAGTATAGGTGCTAAAACCATTGGCGTTGCCATTAAATGGGGCCAATAAAACCATATCGTTGATAAAAGATTTTCCTTTTATGTTTTCATTGGGACCACCCAATGCCACCCATTGATTTGTGGTGTTTTTAAGCAACAATCCATTGCTGCTGTCTGCGATCCAATAATCATTTTGATCTTGCAATAGCTCCATGGGATGACCTAATATTGTTGAATCAATAAGTGTTAGGATGCTTTTGTCTGTATTCAGTTGCAACAATGCTCCCTTGTTCACATAATTCATGGCAAGCAATAAAGATCCCTCCTTGGTTACGGTAACTTGTTGAATGTTTCCAATTTTGTTACTTATTACAGGATTTGTTGAAGGGTATTGATAAACACGGTTGGTATTGTAGGCGACTACTATTGTACCATTGCTGCTTATTTTAGTAATGCCTAAATTTTGATATGTGGCTAACTTATTCCATCCATTGGGGTTGATCCAATTATTTTTAATTGCACTACTGTACAATCCCTCTTCGGTAATGGCATACAAGCTGTCTTTTGTTAAAGCAGTTTGATATGTCAACATGGGTTGTCTATTGTTATTGGGAAACCAAGTATCTTTTATTTCATGCTTTACGAGGTCTACCACTACCATTCCAAAATTGGTTGCAACAAGCGCCCATTGATTTAATATTTTAATGTCATTTATTTTCTTATTCGCATATAAGTTGGATACAACAATATCATTGATATTGAAAATATTATCTCCTTTTACAATATCAATATTGCTATTGTTGTAAGCAATGATCAATTGCTGATTGAGGTCGTCCCAGGCCAAGGCGGCAATGCCTATTTCATGTAATCCGGTTGATTTTCCCAATAGCTCAATCATCTTTTTGCTATTGATGCTAAATACCTGATTTGAACTGGCTCCATATACTTTATCTCCTTTAACAATGTGTTGAACACTTTTATTGTTGTATTGTTCGTTCCATTGACCAATTGGGACTAGACTATTTTGGGCAGCAGTGCGCCCTGCTTGAAGGAGGAATGAAAAAAATAATAGAAATCTAAACATTTTATTATTTTATAGCAGCATAAATTCTTTCCTGAATTTTAGACCTCATATTTAAAGCATTGTATACTTTGCTATTTCTAGTGGGGTAAACTCTATTGGATAGAAAAATAAACAACAATTGATTTTCGGGGTCGGCCCAAACGCAAGTACCAGTAAAGCCAGTATGTCCAAATGTGCTAGGAGAGGCGCTTAAACAAGGGTATGGATCTTTCAAGGTAGCATTGTTTTTTTCAGGTTTATCAAATCCATATCCTCGGCGACTATTGTTAGTTTGATAGGAAGTGAAAAGATCAACGGTACTTGATTCAAAATAGTTTTTTCCTTCCCATTGTCCCTTATTCAACAGCATTAAATATAATTTTGCCAAATCGCTTGTATTGCCAAACAAGCCTGCATGGCCGGCAATGCCACCAAATACCGAAGCGCCTTCGTCGTGCACCGACCCTTGAATTAATTCGTGGCGATAATAATCGTCTATTTCTGTTGCAGCAATTTTATCTACGCTGGTTTTTTCTAAGGGCAAGAAACCAGTTGACTTCATACCTAATGGGCCATAGAAATTTTGAGTGGTGTATTCGTTCAATGACATACCAGAAACTTGTTCAACAATCGCCCCTAAAAAAATAAAATCATTGTCGCTGTAAACATATTTTCCTGCAGTAGTAATGGGGCTTGCAAGAATCTTGTTTTGAATACTGTCTATCCAACTGTCTAATAAATATTTAGTTGGCGTAATCATTTTATGATGTGTATTGTCTGGTGTGGCGCTTACCATGCCCGGTATCAATTTACCATCTGTACCTATCAAAAACTCGTAAAATTTAATAAAAGGAAAGAGGCCTGCTTGGTGTAGGAGTAAATCTTTGAGGGTTATTTTTTCTTTGTCATTGCCTTTTACCCAAGGTAAATAATCGCCAATCGTTTTATCGATGGATACTTTTCCTTCTTCTACCAATTTCATGATGGAAACAGTAGTAGCACTTGTTTTAGTCATGGAGGCCAAATCGTATACGGTTTCTAAATCTACTTTGGCAGATCCTTCGCCAGCTACATGCCCAAAGGCTTTATTGAAAATTATTTTATTGTTTTTTGCTACTAAAATTTGACAGCCTGGTATGGCTTTCTTTTCAATGGCGTCTAGGGCAATGGAATCAATAAACATTAATTTATTTGTGTACTCGTTCACTTCCATCTTAGCCGTCGCATTTTTATTTTCTGAACCATATGCCATTTGATCACTCACTGTTACAGGCAATTGCCCTGTGGCTTGCGTCTTACCTTCTAGCCATTGAAAAGCAGCTTCTTGTGCAAAGCTATTGTCTTCATAGGCAAATAAAATATTGTCTATATTTTTAAAATTAGCTACCGCGTATGGATTTCCAAATATCAATCGAATCCAATGGTTGGATTGAGTTTCATTTAACAGTTGGATGATGGAAGCAGGAATCTCGAAATTATTTGCAGGCTTTTTACTGTAATTGTGCAATCCCACTATCACTTTGTCAAATTGGGAAAGACTGTTTTTTAAATTTGGAAAATTATTGCTGTCCTTGGCGTTGACATAAAATATTTTAGCTTGGTATTTTTCTTCCAAGGCTTTGGTAAGTGTATTGGCTTGCCCTAGGTTGAAAGCTACGTATGCGATTTTTTTATTGAGTTCAAGATAAGGTAGTGTTACATTGCTTCTTAAAAAAGTCAAAGACTGTTTTGCCATTTGATTTTTTATACTCCCTACTGATTTATTTAAATCGGCGATCAGATTGGTGGTATCTACCAAAGTAGATTCACTCAAGCCATATTTATATTTAGCAGCCAATACTTTTTTAACACGCGCGTTAATATTTTTTTTGCTTAACCTTCCTGCTCGAATGGCGCTTCTAATTTTTTTAATAGATTTTTCAACGTCTCCTGGTAAGCAAAGCATATCATTTCCAGCGATGAGTGCTTGAACAGCAGCTTCGCCTTCTGGAAAATAATTGCTAATGGCTTTCATATCTAAAGCATCCGTAACAGCAAGTCCTTTAAAACCCAATTCATTTTTTAGCAAACCATTGATTGCATTTGGTGATAAGGAAGTTGGATAGGTTGTTGTGTTGTCAATACTTGGTACAGACAAATGTGCTATCATGACCGACCCAATACCCGCGTCAATTAAAGATTTAAAAGGGGCCAATTCCATGGCATCTAGCTCATTTCTTGTTTTGTTAATGATAGGTAGGTCAAGATGAGAATCCACCGAAACGTCCCCATGACCTGGAAAATGTTTGGCAGTAGCCATTACGCCATGGTCTTGTAATCCTTTCATATAGGCAAGGCTATGCTGAATAACTCTTTCTTTATTTTGTCCAAAGCTGCGATCGTTGATGACAGGATTGGCTGGATTGTTATTAATGTCTGCCACAGGAGCATAGTTGATTTGTATGCCTAATCTTTTACATTGCTCAGCCACAGCTTCTCCCATTTGATACATCAATTGTGAAGAAGGGATAGCGCCTAAAGTAAGTTGTCGTGGAAACATCTCGACACTGTCCAAGCGCATGCCCACTCCCCATTCTGCATCCATGGAAATGAACAAGGGTGTTTTAACCAAGGATTGGTAATAATTGGTTTGAAGTGCTTCTCTAATAGGGCCTCCTTGAAAAAAACACAAGCCACCAATATTGTATTTTTTAATAATTACACTCAAGCTATCACGTTTATTCTCACTCCAATTGCTATGTGCTCTAAGCACCATTAATTGTGCAATTTTTTCATCCATTGAGAGAGAAGCAAATTGTTTGCGTACCCAATTTTTTTCTGCAGCACTTTGCCCCATTCCATTTTCGGTCAGCATAATAACAAGACAAGCCAGTACAATTATTTTTTTCATTTTATTTATTTTCGTCATTTGAGTTGATAGCAACCAGGTCCTCTTGCAATTTAAGCATAAAAAAAAACTTACCATAGATTGCGTAAGTTTTTTATATAAGTTGTTGGTTGTTATCAGAAAAGGCCAGGCAGTGTTACTCTTGCATCATCAAAGGCCAGGCAGTGTTGCTCTTGCATCAGAAAAGGCCAAGCAGTGTTACTCTTGCATCAGAAAAGGCCAGGCAGTGTTGCTCTTGCATCATCAAAGGCCTATGCCTTTGATTCTTCTTCTTCATCCACTTCTGGTAAAGTAGGGGTTACTTCGTGCTTTTGTAATTGAGCATACCATTTGATCATTTTTTTCATATCGCTTGGGTAAACACGATCAAAGTCCATTTTTGCATACACTTTTTTAAAGTAGGCTTGTACCAACTTAGGGTCTTTGTCATCGGGAAGGGCTTCTTTAGATTTCCCCATAGCAATGAAAACCTCCGCTAAGAACACATTTTCGTGGGTGGTAAATACTTCAATGCTCTCCAAATGAGAGAATTGGTGGGCTCTAGAACTAATAAATTGAGTACTATCGTTTTCTAAAGATTTAGCAATGGCGCCATCACTTTTACTGGTTAGTAATTCAAATAATCCAGACTTGCCAGACACGGAGATCAATTTGCTGTATTCCATAAGTTCACTAGGGTTTTTTACGGGCGCAAATTACTGAAAAACACCCAATTTTCGTTTTTTAAACTACCTTTGTTTATCATTAAAAATTAAGGATATGCCAGGATTTGAATTCTTTGGAGCGGAAGAAAAAAAGGAAGTAAATGAGGTCCTAGAGACCGGTATATTAATGCGTTATGGATTTGATGGGCCAAGAAAGGGTATTTGGAAATCTAAAGAACTGGAACAAGCTATTTGTGCTCAATTTGGAAGCAAGTATGCACAGTTAACCTCTAGCGGTACTGCAGCATTGACCACGGCGATGGCCTCCTTTGGCATTGGCGCTGGGGATGAAATTATCATGCCTGCTTTTACTTTTGTGGCAAGTTTCGAAGCGGTTTTAAGTGTAGGGGCTATACCCGTTTTAGTAGATATAGACAATACACTTACTTTGTCACCTGCAGCAGTCAGGGCTGCGATTACTCCTAAAACAAAATGTGTGATGCCTGTGCATATGTGCGGAAGCATGGCCGATTTAGACGCTTTAAAAAATATTTGCGAAGAACATCATTTGATATTATTGGAAGATGCTTGTCAAAGTATTGGAGGTACTTATAAAGGAAAAGCACTTGGCACCATTGGTCATGCAGGTACTTTTTCATTTGATTTTGTAAAAACAATTACCTGTGGAGAAGGGGGCGTGGTCATGACCAATGATAAAGATGTTTACACAAAAGCAGATGGATACACCGATCATGGACATGATCATTTAGGGGTAGACAGAGGTGCCGACTTGCATCCTTTTTTAGGATATAATTTTAGAATCAGTGAATTGCATGCAGCGGTAGGCTTGGCTCAAATTAGAAAACTAGATCAATTTTTAAGTATTCAAAAAAAGAATCAATCTATTTTAAAATCTTATTTGGAGAAAGTGCCCGGCATTGAATTTAGAACCGTTCCTGATCCTGCCGGGGACAGTGGTAGTTTTTTAAGCTGGTTTTTACCCACCCAAACAGCAGCTGACAAAGTGATTGCAGCTTTTAAAGAAGCAGGCATTTTGCCGGGTAATTTTTATTGGTATGCAAACAACTGGCATTATATTAAAAAGTGGATGCATCTTAAAAACGGGGACAGCTTAAATAGATTAAACGAGGCACAACAAACTGCCTTACAAAAATTAAGTACTACTTCCTTTGAAAAAAGCGATGCTATTATGAGTAGGTGTATATCTACCGCCATCAGTTTAACTTGGACCGAAGCGCAAGTGCATGAAAAAGGAGCGCTTTTTTCAACTGTTTTACTAAAAGCCCTTTCTTAAAGTAATCGTTTATGTCATTAGGACAATCCTTGCAACAAAGACAATTACAAAGATTGTCGCCGCAGCAAATACAGCTGATGAAGTTGTTGCAAATTCCCACCGCGCAAATTGAGCAAAGAATCAAGGAGGAGTTGGAAGAGAATCCAGCATTGGAAATGAATGCAGATTTACTAGAAGGAGACATGGAAAAGTCAGTGGAAGAAATGAAAGATGATTTATTGGATGGCAGTATGGAAGAAGAAGAGGCGATTCCAGTGGATGAATTTGAAATGAGCAATGAAGAATTAAGCAATTATGATTTTGACGATGATGGAGAAATTGCCAACTATAAAACAAAGGATGATTATTACCCAGAATTGGACGATGATAAAGTGATTCCGATTAAAGCGGAATTAAGTTTACACGAAATTTTAATGGATCAATTGAGTATGTTGGCTTTGCAAGAACATGATTACAAAATTGCAGAGCAAATTATTGGAAGTTTTGACGATGATGGTTATTTAAGAAGAGCACTTCAGTCTATCGCAGACGACTTGGCTTTTAAGCAAAGTATGACGGTAGAAGTGGCAGAAATAGAAGCGCTTTTATTAAAAGTGCAACAATTTGATCCGCCTGGTATTGGCGCTAGAAATTTACAAGAATGCTTGCTGCTGCAATTAAAAAGAAAAAAACAAGAAGCTGGCGAAGTAGACGCAGATACTATTATAGCCATTAACATTATTGAAAAATATTTTGAAGAGTTTACTCGCAAGCATTATGATAAAATACAAAAGAGTTTACATTTAGACGATGTTCAAATTAAAAAAGTACTTCATCAGATCATTTCTCTCAATCCTAAGCCGGGCGCTGAAACGGGTCATATGAGTGAAGCAGATAAATACATTACACCCGATTTTACGGTATTAATTAGCAATGCAAAATTAGAATTGACTTTAAATAGTCGAAATGCACCTCCCTTAGTGATTAGTGATGATTACAAATTAATGTTAAAAGAATATGACAGAGGCAACAAACAAGATAAGTCACAAAAGGAAGCCGTATTCTTTTTAAAACAAAAAATTGATGCAGCTAAATGGTTTATTGAGATGATTTTACAAAGGCAACAAACCTTACTAAAAACAATGAATGCAATTTTAACACATCAGGAAGCTTTTTTTATGAGTGGGGACACTACTAAATTAAGGCCGATGATATTAAAAGACATTGCCGAAAAAACAAATTTAGATGTGTCTACAGTGAGTAGGGTAGCCAATAGTAAATATGTTCAAACTGAATTTGGGACTTTTTTATTGAAATATTTTTTTAGCGAATCATTGACTACCGATTCGGGGGAGGAAGTAAGTACCAAAGAGGTTAAAGCAATTTTAGAAGAGTTATTAGAATCAGAAGACAAGCATAAGCCATTGAGTGATGATGAATTAACAGACCAATTACAAGAAAAAGGATATAATATTGCTAGAAGGACGGTGGCAAAATACAGAGAACAATTAAACATTCCAGTAGCTAGATTAAGAAAAGAACTCTAGTTAAAATTAAATATTACATGGAAAATAAATCCCCCAAGCCACTTAGCTATATTGCCAATGCCATTTCCTATGTATTTCATCCTTTATTTATACCTACTTATTTTTTTATCTACTTAATGTATTTGGTGCCTTTTGAATTTGTGGGCATTACCGACTGGCAATTAAAATTAAAGCTGTTTAGTGTTTTTTGGCTCACTGCTTTTTTCCCAGCTTTTGCGGTATTTCTATTATGGAGATTGAAGCTGAGTGATAGTATTTTTTTACGTACCCGAAAAGAACGCATTATACCTTATGTCATTACCATGTTTTTTTATTGGTGGATGTATTATTTAAGTAGAAATTTCACGGATCAGCCTTTGGCATTAAAGTATTTTTATTTTGGTATATTTATTGCCAGCGCCATTGGGTTAACTGTAAACAACTTTATAAAAGTAAGTTTACATGCGATGGGTGTAAGTGGCTTGCTGATGGCTGTTGTCTTAGTGGGGTTTTATTATCCAGTGAATAATTTAGGCTGGATTTTGATGGCTATTGTAACAACTGCTTTGGTGGTAAGCGCAAGAATGGTGGTAAGTGATCATACCAAAAATGAATTAATCGTTGGGTTCGCAATTGGGGTGCTTACACAAGTGGCAGCCTTTATATGGGTAATATAATTTAAATAAAAGTTTATGTGGCAAAGACTTGGTCAATTTATAGTTAGATACAAGGTAGCATCACTCCTAGTATTGGGTCTGGTTACTTTGATCATGGGCTACTTTGCCATACAAATAAAATTGAGTTATGAATTTACCAAAGCCATACCCGAAGACAATCCTAAATTTATTATATATAAAAACTTTGTCAAGAAGTTTGGGGTAGACGGAACTACTGTTGTGGTTGGTATTCAGACAGACAGTATGTACACCAAATCTGTTTTTAATGCTGTTTACAAATTACATCAATCTTTAAAGCAAATCCCAGGAGTAACCGAAGTGCTTAGCTTGCCTTATGTGTATACCATTTCTAAAGATAGTACGCAAGCTAAATTTATTCCACACAAAATTTTTAATGCCCCTTATAATAATGATTCTGTTTTAAATAAGGATAAAATAATAATTGAACAACTCCCTTTTTACAAAAATTTATTGTACAACCCTGCTAGTCATGCTTATATTATGGCAGTAAGTTTTAACCCAGACTCAATTAATAGTGCAGCGAGGTCGCATATTATTTCAATGCTCCAAACTAAGTTGGATACCTTTGCACATTCCACTAACTTGGTGGTTCATATAAGTGGCTTGCCTTTTATTAGAACTATTTTGGCCGATCGAATAAAAAAAGAAATGGTTTGGTTTTTAATTGGCTCCTTGTTATTGTCTGCTATTACTTTAATGCTATTTTTTAGGTCTATCTCCGCAACACTGCTAAGTTTGTCGGTAGTAGTCATGGGTGTTATATGGAGCTTTGGGACCATGGTTTTAATGGGGCAAAAAATTACACTACTCACTGCATTGATACCCCCATTGATTGTAGTGATTGGCATTCCCAATTGTATTTACTTTTTAAATAAGTACCACACTTCCTATAAAGAGACCCAAAATAAAGAGCAAGCCATCGTACAAATGGTAAGTAGAATGGGTATTGTCACCTTATTTTGTAATATTACTGCTGCCATTGGCTTTTTTGTTTTTGCATTTACAAAAAGCCCTTTGTTAAAAGAATTCGGATGGGTATCTGGGCTCAATATCATGGCTTTATTTTTTATAAGTTTATTTTTCATACCTCCAATGCTAACTTATTTACAAGCACCGCAACCGAAGCATGTAAAATATTTAGACAACAAATACTTAGAACGCATCTTGGTTAAAATAGAAAACTGGACTTTTAATCATACCAAATCGGTTTTTGCTATAGCGCTGATACTGGTTGTTATTTCTTTGGTAGGACTGACGCATATTAAAAAGGAAGCGTTTATTGTGGATGACCTACCCAAAAAAGACATGCTGTATACCGATTTAAAATGGTTTGAAAAAGAAGGGGGTGGCGTGATGCCATTAGAAATTATAGTGGATACCAAAAAGAGAAATGGTTTAATCAAAAGCATACATCCTCTGGAAGACATTGAATCATTAAATAAATATTTGAGAGAGCAGCCTGAGCTAGGCAAACCCATTGGTTTATTAGAGGGCATTAAATTTGCGAAACAAGCTTTTTATGATGGGGATAGCCTTGCTTATGCTGTTCCTACTGCTACGGAGATGGCATTTATAGCACCCTACTTACAGTTTAACAAACCTGCTACAGGTGTTGCTACAGGGCCAGCGCAATTGCTCAGTAAATTCATTGACAAGGATAAGAGCCAAACAAGAATAAGCGTCAACATGAAAGATATTGGGAGCGCGCAATTGCCCATTTTCTTAAATAAGCTGGATAGTGCCACCCAATCTATTTTTGATAGCAGTAAATATCATATTCAAGTCACTGGATCGAGTGTAACTTTTTTAGAGGGAAGTAATTTTATTATACGCGGGTTAGGAGAGTCTATATTTTGGGCTTTTTTATTGATTGCTTTTTGTATGTTATTTTTATTTAGATCTTTTCCTATTTTGATGTGCTCTTTAGTGCCGAATATAGTGCCTTTATTAATTACAGCTGGCATCATGGGTTGGGTGGGAGTGTCTTTAAAACCATCTACTGTATTGGTTTTTAGCGTAGCATTGGGTATCGCCATCGATGTCACGATTCGATTTCTAATCAATTACAAACAAGAATTGCCTCGCTTAAACAATCAAGTAAATATCACTTTGGCGCAAACAATCAAACATACAGGTATCAGTATTATTTACACCTCCATGGTATTGGTGGCAGGGTTTGTAATTTTTTGTTTTAGTGATTTTGGAGGTACCAAAGCCTTAGGGTGGCTTACTTCTTTAACTTTAGTGGTAAGTACTTTTACCAATTTAATTTTATTACCTGCTTTAATTAAGACCTTTATAAAGCAAAAATAAAAGAGTAAAAATTAAATATTTTAACGCAATACAGCAGCCAAAGTGTCTTGTAATGCTTGTCCCCTTAATTCTTTCGCAATAATTTTTCCAGTAGGATCAATCAATACATTAAAAGGAATGCCTTCAAATTGGTAAGTGCCCACTACAATACTTTCCCATTTTTTTAGATCGCTTATATGCTGCCAATTTAATTTATCATGTTGAATGGCTTCTATCCAATTGGCTTTATTGTCATCTAAAGAAACCCCAAGTACCGTGAAATTCTTTTTCTTGTATTTTTCATAAGCAGCTACCACATTTGGATTTTCTCCTCTACATGGACCACACCAGCTTGCCCAAAAATCAACCAAAACATATTTACCTTTTAAATTACTTAAGGAAATAATTTTTCCATTGGGGTCGGCCAATGCAATTTCAGGTGCCATCGTACCAATACCAATAGAGGTAGTTTTTGTATTGGATTGCACTTGCGTGTTTAGTAAAGCCACAAATTGTACCAACGGGGCTGCTTTTGTTTTTTCTGCAGCTGCTTTAGCCAAAGCCAATACCTTGGCTCCTTCCATGGATCTTAAACTTAAGCCCAATATATAATAAATAATAGCAGGGCTTGTGGCATTGGTAATATTATTTTCTACAAAATTATTTAAATCAATTATTTTTTCATTTTTTTGCTTTTGCAACCAGTAGATGCTGCTGTCTTTTCCATTTTGTTTTTGTAAGGCATCTAAATTATAGAAGGTGGCAAATAGGGAAGAGTCTTTTTTACGATATTGCTTTAAAAAATTAAGCATGTCGTTCGTGTTTTTAGAACCTTTTACCACATAAGATTGATAATTATCAGCGTCTGCATTGATTTGTATATTTTCTTCATCATTGATAAATATGATTTCTAAATCTTTTTCAGTGGCCAATCTATAAATGCCTTCTTGCTTGGCTATGAATCTAAATGCATAATTGCCATCCTTGTCTAAGGTAATGGAATCTAGCGTTACAATAGGTTTCCCACCATAAGGCACTTCTTGTAGCATTAATTTATTGAGGCCTGCATGTACTATTTTTCCGGTGACTGAGAAAGTGGCTTCATTGGATTTAGGTTTACACCCCACTATTAGGATAAGAGTACTTAATAAAACTGTTGAAATAATTTTTATAGACATACTTTAATTTTTTTGAATCGATTTATTGAATAGGCTTATTCAGCTAATTTTTTTTCTAGTAGTTGTGTACTTAATTTGGGATCTGCTTTTCCTTGACTTATTTTTTTTACTTCCCCTACAAACAAACCAATCAAGCCTTTTTTTCCTTTTTTATACTCAGTTACTTTATCGGGGTGCTTGCTTAAAACCTCATTTACCCATTGCTCCAATTCGTAGGAAGAATTGGATTGTAGTAAATTATGTTTAGTAGCATAAGTCAATGGTGATTGAGGTTGAGCCAAAATTTCTTTTAACACTTTAGTGCTGGCTACAGAAAAATTTAGTTGGTTGGTTTCTACCATTTCTATTAGTTCTGCCAAATAAGTTAATACCAATGAGAGGTTTTCATATTTGTTATTACTTTCATTCAAATAGGATCTAATAGGCCCTAAAATCCAATTGGCTATGGCTTTGTAATGGGGGCTTATCTTAGTCAATTGTATAAAAAATGCTGCTTCTTCTTTGTTCTCACTTAATTGCTCTACATCATAGGCAGATAAATTAAATGTGCTGGTCCATTGTTTTTGTAACTCATTGGGTAATGCGGGCAGCTGCTTCCTAATGGCTTCAATACTTTCCTCTGTTAAATGAAAGGGGGCTAAATCGGGATCGGGGAAGTACCTGTAATCATTGGCATCTTCTTTGTCTCTAATAGAGAAAGTGGTGTCATTGTTGGCATCAAAACTTCTGGTTTGTTGAACAATGGTGCCCCCTGATTCAGTAATTTGAATCAATCTGTCAATTTCAAATTCAATTGCTTTTTTAATATTTCGAATTGAATTTAAATTTTTAACCTCTACTCGAGTACCCAATTTTGCTGCTCCTTTTAAACGAATCGAAATATTGGCGTCGCATCTTAAACTACCTTCTTCCATATTTCCATCACATACACCTAGCCATCTTACTAATTTTCTAATCTCTGTTACAAATGCAAAAGCTTCTTCCGCAGAATGCAAACAAGGTTCAGTCACTAATTCTATTAAAGGAGTACCTGCTCTATTTAAATCAATACAAGAATCAGTTTCTGAAAGGTCATGTATACTTTTTCCTGCGTCTTCTTCCAAATGAATTCGATTCAATTGAATACTTTTTTCGCCAGTGGAAGTTTTAATATTTACTTGGCCACCAATACAAATTGGGGTAGTGTGTTGTGAAATTTGATAGCCTTTTGGCAAATCGGGATAGAAATAGTTTTTTCTTGCGAAGTAATTGTCTTTTTCAATCGCACAGCCACAGGCGAGGCCCATGCGTATTGCTGATTCAATGGCTTTTTCATTGGTCTTGGGCAAGGTGCCAGGATGGCCCAAAGTGATAGGACTAATTTGAGTATTGGGTGCTGCACCAAAATCGGTGGCATCACCGCAAAACAATTTGCTTTTGGTAGCCAATTGTGCATGAATTTCTAATCCTATAACAGCCTCGTAATTAGATGAAAGTGTTGACAAATGAGTCATGTTGTAAAAGTACCATTTTTTGTGATTTACTAAAGCATTCCTTTTACCACTGCTATGACTTTATCTAGTTGAGTGGCCTCTTGGCCACCCGCGGATGCCAATGTTTTTTGACCACCTCCGCCCCCTTTGATAAGTGGGGCAATTTTATCTTTAATAATTTGAGGGGCTTGCCAGTTTTTTTCATTGGCCAAACTTTCATTAATTGCCATTGCCACAGCTGCTTTCCCCCCCACTTCATTTACCAACACTACGAATGTATTGGATTGGGTGGCGCCTAATAATTGAGCTAATTTTTTTAATTGATCAACGCTGTTTAATGGAACTCGAATTCCTAAAAATTGAACTCCATTAATGCTTGTAAATTGTGTTCGATGGGTTGCTAATAAATTATTAATCAAACCTGCTTCTTGACTTTCTACTTTTTTAAACAATTCTTTTTGCTTGGTTTGTAAATCTGCAATGGTATCACTCAATACATCGATGGAGCTTGTTTCGGTCCATTGAGGTGCTTGAAAAGCAATGCTCAATTGATTCGATAATGTGGCACAAGCTTCTGTTAGCTGTACAATTTGCTTATGCAGTTTCTCATTTATTTCTGTCAAATAAATTTGTGCAGCAGCACCTACGACTGCTTCAATTCTTCTTACGCCCGCTGCTACCGAAGCTTCTGCTTTTAAAATAAAATGTTCAATCTCTCCTGTATATCCTACATGTGTTCCACCACATAATTCTATAGAATAAGCAGGATCCATGATTACCACGCGTACTTTGTCTCCATATTTTTCTCCAAACAAAGCCATCGCACCTAATCCAATGGCTTCTTCCTTATTCATATCCTTAATCACTACCGGAATATTTTCTTTGATTTTAGCGTTCACTATTTTTTCTACTGCTATAATTTCTTCTGGGGTCATTTTTGCAAAATGAGAAAAGTCAAATCGCAATTGTTCTGCATTTACCAAACTTCCTTTTTGTGCCACATGCTTGCCCAATACATTTCTGAGTGCAGCATGCAATAAATGGGTCGCAGAATGGTGCACTGTGATGTTTTTTCTATTAGTTACATTTACTTGTGCGCTTACTTTTGAAGAAATGGTTGCAGGGAGGCTATCGGTAAAATGTATAAATAAATTATTTTCTTTTTTAGTATCTGTTACTTCTAGCATTGTACCATCTTCAAATTGCAAGGTACCTATATCACCTACTTGGCCCCCACTTTCGGCATAAAAAGGGGTTTCACTTAATACCCATTGGTAGGCTTCTTTTCCTTTCGCTTTTACTTTTCGATATTTTATTACGTTTGCATTGGCAGAAGCAGCAGTATAGCCTATGAATTTTGTTTCTGTATCAGGGCTTACTTGCGCCCAATCTCCAGTATCAATGGCAGTTGCAGCGCGGCTTCTGTTTTTTTGTTGGAACATTTCTTTTTCAAATCCAGTTTCATCCACCTGCAATTCGTTTTCACTCGCAATCAATCGGGTTAAATCTACCGGGAATCCAAAAGTGTCAAATAATTCAAATACCAATTTGCCTTCGATAGTTGATTTTTTCGCATGCGTTGCTATGATATCATCCATTCTTTTCAATCCTTTTTCTAAGGTTCTTAAAAATCCTTCTTCTTCTTCTTTCACCACTTTGCTTACAAAATCGAGTTGTCCTTTTAATTCAGGAAATACATGTTCAAACTGCGCTGCCAACAAGGGCATCAATTGGTGTAACAACGGATGTTTGTAATCTAGATAAGAATAATAATATCTTACGGCTCTTCTTAAAATTCTTCTAATCACATAGCCTGCACCGGTATTGGCTGGCAATTGACCATCGGCAATAGTAAAAGCAATGGCACGAATATGATCGGCGATGACTCTAAATGCAACTGCTTGTTTGGTATCGCTGTAATCATAAATTTTATTCGTAATTTTTTCTACTGCCTCAATGGTGCCTGTAAAAACATCGGTATCGTAATTGCTTTTTTTATTTTGTATCACGCGCACCAATCTTTCAAATCCCATACCGGTATCAACATGTTTATTGGGAAGTGCTTCTAAACTGCCATCTTTTTTTCTATTGTATTGAATAAATACATTGTTCCATATTTCTATGACTTGAGGATGGTCTTTGTTTACTAAATCGCGTCCTGGAATTTGAGCAATTTCTTCCGCCGATCTCATGTCTACATGTATTTCACTACAAGGACCACAAGGGCCAGTATCACCCATTTCCCAAAAATTATCTTTTTTATTTCCGTAAATTATTTTTTCATCGGGCACCCATTTTTTCCAATGCATTAATGCTTCGCTGGAAGCGGGTAAATTTTCTGAAGCGTCGCCTTCAAAGACAGTTACATATAATCTAGCTGGGTCAATGCCGTATACTTTGGTTAACAATTCCCAACTCCATTCAATGGCTTCTCCTTTGAAGTAATCTCCAAAACTCCAGTTGCCTAACATTTCAAACATGGTATGATGATAGGTATCTACACCTACTTCTTCTAAATCATTGTGCTTCCCACTCACCCTTAAACATTTTTGGGTATCTGCTATTCTGCTATGACTTGGCACTTGATTGCCTAAAAAGTAATCTTTGAATTGATTCATTCCTGCATTGGTAAAAAGTAAGGTAGGATCATTCTTTACTACAATGGGTGCAGAAGGCACAATGGCATGACCCTTAGATGCAAAAAAATCTAAAAATTGTTGTCTTATTTCGGCGCTCTTCCTCATGTAGCTTAATTTTAGGCTGTGTTGGTCTTAAAAGCTATATTTGTTATGCTTTTTTATTGTCCTCAAAGGTAAGGAATTGGGGCTTTTTTATGGACTTTCGGGGCAAATAATAGCACATTTAGATGAAGAAAATAAAATACCACTTTAATACGCATACCCTAAGATTTGACAAGGTCGAAGTACCCCTGCGCGTAAGACTATTGCAGCTTTTTGGGTTTATAGCTGCTTCTATCATTACTGGGGTTGTGATTGTGGTGGTGTTGTTTCAATACATTGACTCTCCCAAAGAAAAAATATTGCGTCAGCAAAATGAAACCTACAAAGAAAATTACAGTGTATTAGAAGCGCAACTTAAGCAGTTAGAATTACAAATGTCAGAATTGGAGAATCGGGACAATGAAGTGTATCGATCTATTTTTGAATCCAGCCCTATTCCAGACAGTGCAAGGGTAAAAGAAATGGAAGCAAAAAAAGAAGTCAGGTTGATTCAAAATTTATCCAATTCGGAATTGCTTTCCAATATGATTGGTCAATTAAACAATTTGACTTTGAGAATGGCCTATCAAACTACTTCATTTGTTGAGATTAATTCCATGGTAAAGAATAAAGCAAAATTATTAAAAGCCATTCCTTCTATTCAGCCCGTCAGCAATAAAAATTTGAATCGTATTGGTGGAAGTTTTGGTTATAGAATTGATCCATTGTACAAAGACATCCGTTTTCATCAGGGCTTGGATTTTACGGCACCAGTGGGTACGCCCATTTATGCTACGGCAGATGGCGTTGTGCAAATGGCCGGATTTAATACCGATGGCTATGGCAATAAAGTGGTTATCAATCATGGTTATGGTTTTCAAACTTTGTATGGGCACATGGTGCGTGTAAAAGTAAAAGTGGGACAAGCAATAAAACGAGGTGAAGTAATTGGATACATTGGCAATACGGGAAAAAGTACAGGGCCTCATTGTCATTATGAAGTGATCAAAAGAAATATAAAAGTAGATCCTGTATATTATTTTTACAACGATTTAACGCCTGCGCAATTTGATCGATTATTGAAAGCTGCTGCTGCAAATAAGCAAAGTCTAGATTAATATTTTTATTAAGTAGTATGGAACCAAAATTACTTCAATTTTTAAATCGCATTATGCGCACCATTGGATTGGGGGTGTTGTGGATGACATTGAATAGCACGATTGGAATTATGTGGGGCTATGCTTATGTACAAGCTACCTGGCATTTGAGTAATATCTTATTTTATAGTTTTTTAGTGTTAAGTTTTACGGGGTTACTCTATGTGTTGTATCGGCTTTGGCGTCACCCTATTGGAATTGAAGTCGACTAGGCTGCTTAACTACTATGGTCTGCAATGACTTTCCACTGCCCATTTATTTTTCTAAACAGCAGGGTAAAATAACCACCAGCATCTCCCACTGTTCTTGTTAAATTCCATTTGCCAATCACAAAATAATGGTCTGTATTCAAAGGCTTCACACTTATAATTTGGAATGCTAGTTTCCCCATGTGACTGGTGTCTGGGTAATTCTTTTGATAATTTTTTAAAGTAGTTGCATAACCATACCTGGGGCCACTTTTCCCAATGTATACCAGACTGTCATTTTCCCAGTAGCCAATCATAAATGAATTGATATCTCCTTTGTTCCATGCATTTGTTTGGTTGGCTAAAATTTGTCGAATCGCTTGTTCGTCTTTGTTTTGAGCAAAACCAATCAGGCAACTTAAAACAGCCAGTAGGGTAAAATATTTTTTCATGTGATTTTAGTTTATACTTAAATAATAATTTTTAAAGTTATTCGGGATGGGAGGAACTTCCGAAATGAAAAGTTAAGATAAATAAATAAAAACGCGTTAATTTACAGCCATGACTTATCAAAAACAGTTGAAAAAGGATCTAAAATTGGCGCCACTATTAAAAGGGGAGCCCTACATTTTAAAAAAAAGGAAAAACACAGCTGTTAGACTTATAGCCAGTATTTTAAGCCAGCAATTAAATACCAAAGTGGCAAAAATTATTTTTCTTCGGTTTTTAGATTTATACAAAGGGATTGAGCCAAGCATGCAACAGGTAGTAGCTACCCCTTCGGAAACCCTTCGCAGTATCGGGTTGAGTAATTCTAAAGTAAACTATGTGCACAATGTGGCTCATTTTTTTATTGAAAATAAAATTTCGGATAAGCAATTGTATAGCATGGAGCCGGAAGCGGTGGTAGAATTATTGACACAAATCAAGGGGGTAGGTACTTGGACGGTTGAAATGTTATTGATGTTTAGTTTGGGTCATGAAAATGTTTTTGCAGTAGATGATTTAGGAATTCAACAGGCCATGATTGGTTTGTATAAAATAAAATATACCAGTAAAAAGGAATTAAAAATTAAAATGCTTAAAAAAGCTACTGCATGGGCCCCTTTTAAAACTTATGCCTGCTTGGATTTGTGGCAATGGAAAGACAATGGAGCTGTGTAATTATTATACAGAATTTCGAGCTGCATTGATGACTCCAAACATGGTTCTTGTCAATAATTTTTCATAAGCATCCAACAACTCAGCATCCAATGTATGGTCTTGTAATTTACACAATGCATATTGTTGTATTGTAAGTAAGGGTAGTACGATGCGGTCTCTAAGTAAGATAGAATGCTTGCCTACCGTATCTGCTTCCATTAAACTTTTTGCATCGTTTAATTCCAAATACAATTGGGTGGTTAATTTAAACTCTTCTTTTATGGTTTGCCATATGGGGTTGAATTCCGTATCAGATTCGATGTATTTGGTGATGGCAAAATTAGATTTTACCATACTCATCATGCTGTTATCAATTAAAGTTCTAAAAAAGGGAATATTGTTAAACAAGGATTGAACCTCTTTCCACAATCCTTTTTCTTTAAGTACTTGCAAGGCCGTGCCCACTCCGTAAAATCCGGGTACATTTTGTTTCAATTGACTCCAACTGCCTACAAAAGGGATGGCCCTTAAATCACTAAAATGTAAGGTGTTGCCTGTTCCTCTTTTAGCGGGACGGCTGGCTATATTGCTTTTGCTGTAATAATTTAAAGGGCTAAATTTTTGCAAATAAGGTAAGAACAATGGATTTTCTTTAAGTTGCTGGTAGGATGCGTAACTGATATTACCCAAAGCCTCTAGTATGGATCGGTCTTGTGCTGACAAGGGCAATTTAGTATCAGCAAACAATTCATTGCTAACGCCAGCACTTAATAATTGCTCTAAATTGTATTGCGCCGATTGAATGGTACCAAAATTAGACGTAATGGTTTGTCCTTGCACCGTTAATTGAATTTCATCATTTTGGATTTGGTTGCCCATGGAAGCGTAAAACTGATGTGTTTTTCCGCCCCCTCTTGATGGTGGTCCACCGCGCCCATCAAAAAATTTAACGACTATGTTATTTTTTCTTGAAATAGAAGTAAGTGTTTCTTTGGCTTTGTAGATGCTCCAGTTGGCTTGTAAATATCCACCATCTTTTGTGCCATCGCTAAAACCCAGCATGATGGTTTGTTGTTGATTTCTATAGCTTAGGTGTGCTACATATAATGGATTTTGGTACAATAGGGCCATGGTATTTTCAGCTGCAGTTAAATCATCAATGGTTTCGAAAAGTGGTACAATGTCTATTGTTTTTAAATTTTCATCCCATCCGCACAATCTAAACAATGCATACAATTCCATTACATTTACTTCTGATTGACAATTGCTAATCACGTACCTGTGACAACCTGCTTCTCCATTCATGGCCTGTACTTGTTTCATAGCATAGATGCTTTCTAGGGTGTCTTTGGTAATGGTGTCTGTAAAATCCTTTGGATTTAATTGATGAGCAAGGGTACTTAATATTTTCAATTGATCAGTGGCCGACAAACTTGCATAATGGTTTGGAAGTAATGCTTTGCCAGTATTAGCCAATAATGTTTCACTGATGGTTAACAATACTGCATGGTGTATTCTGCTGTCTTGTCGAATGTCTAAGGAGGCAAAATGAGTGCCAAACAATTGCACTTTGTGGAGTAGGCTTTCTAATCTAGAAAGATAAAGAGAATGATCTTCTTCAATTATTTTACGCCTTATGGCTTCTAAACTAGTGACAATTTCATGTGTAGCAATGGGGTTGCTTTCATCAGGCCTAAAAACATTTTCGTATAAATTTGCTTCCAAACTATTTAATAAAACATCAATACCTGAGAAGGTTAATTTTCTTTTTAATTTTCTAACGTCTCTGTAATAACAAACAATGATACTGCTTCTTAAAGCTTTAGCCACATTGATGGTGGTGGCTGCATTTACAAACGGATTGCCATCTCTGTCACCTCCTGGCCAAAAGCCTAATTCAATAAAAGGGTTATTGCCTTTATCATTTCGGTCAAAAATTTCGTTAACAATACTGCTGTAAATATTACCCATGGCGTAATAAAAAACATTTTCCAAATACCACATCAAGTTCAATGCTTCGTCTGTTGGGGTAGGTTGTTTTTTATTAAAAAAAGGAGTCAGTCCCAGCTGTTGAATGTATTGGTTGATGGTATGAAAATCATTTTTACCAATCGCCTCCCCCATATCATGTATTATGCCCAAGACATTGGCTGGATAAAATTGGGTAGGATGTGCTGTTAAAACAATGCGTACTTTAAAATGGGCAAGCTTATTTTTTAATTCCTGTTTTTTTCCTGTAAAGGCGGCGTCTCTAATTAATGTTTTTAAACTACCAGGGCCGTCAATATCATTAACAGAAGTAAAAGCGGCATCTTCAATGGCGTCAAAAAGTACAACTTGTCTTTCTATGTATTGAACATATTTAAATAAGTGATCTAACTTTTCTTTTTCGGTTTCTACTTGGGTATGTCTGCTAAAAAAATAATCAACAATTTCATTCGGAGATTTTCCTTTCGCATAACCATCTTCGCAGGTTTGTAATAAGATGGGCAATAAGGCCCCTACATTCGCTACGCCAGAATAAGGGAGTGCTGCAAATAAACTATTATAGATAATGTATTTATCAGATACATTTCTTCTAAATTGTTGTGAATAGTGTGCAGAGGGGAGTGTCATAATTTGCAAGGCAAAGGTACTACAAATTAAGTTTGCATGAAGGAAAGCCTTGCCAGCATTGATTCCTAATGAATGTTCGTTTTAAATGAAGGCTGTTGGCGTATGTGTTGGTTGTTGGATGTCGTGGTAAAAAGCGAATGTCCATTTTTCTTGAGCACCTTGCTGCCACCATTGTTGTCTAAACTCCATACTTTTTTTACCATCCAAGTCATATTTAGCGACAAACCTAGACTTCATTTGTTGCAATTGAGGTGCCACATCTGCACCAAAAAAGATTATTTCTTCGTTTTCTTTTAGCCAGGCCACTTGATGAAATGGGCTGTGCCCTCCTGTCATTTGATACTGTATTAAGTCGTCTATTATGCCTTGCTCTTCCTTTAGCCATTGAACGCCACTAAAATTGGCCAAGGTTTCAATTTGTGCTCTAAGATTAAGATCCTTACTATTTTCCATGACTGCTTCGAATTCCCTTTTTTGTACATAATATTTTGCATAGGGGAAGCTGATAAATCTTTCTTGATGTGTGGGATGAACATAGCTAATGCCCCCTGCATGGTCTTTGTGTAAATGACTTAAAAAAACTTTGGTCACAGAGGAGGGGTTAATGCCTAAGGCCATTAAATTGGCATGGATTTGTAAAACCCCTTCTTTATTGTGATAACCCAATCCAGTATCTAATAAAATGGTATCCTTTTCTGTAATAACGACAAATGGTTGCACTTCTACTAAAATACTTCCCTTGGGTCGGTTTTGAAATGCTTGGTTGCTGCTATCAAAAGGCAAAAATACTTTGGTATGGTCAATCGAAAAACTGCCTTCGGATAAAGGATAAATACGCATACTGCAAAAATAAGCATTAACGTAGCACCATTTGCCTATCAGCGTCTAATCTTAATAAAATAAATAGAAGTACGGTAAAAGTTAATAAGGAAGATCCTCCATAACTAATCAATGGCAAAGGGATGCCAACTACTGGAAACAAGCCAACAGTCATACTGATGTTTACCGCAATATGAAAAAAGAAAATGCCAACTACGCTATAAGCATACACTCTTGAAAATGTACTTCTTTGTCTTTCGGCAATACGAATCAATCTAAATAAGAAAAATAAATACAACCCTAAAAAAATAAAAGTACCCACAAAACCAAATGCTTCACCTAAGGAGGTAAATATAAAATCGGTATGTTGTTCTGGTACATATTTGCCTCGGGTTTGGGTACCTTTTAAAAAGCCTCTGCCCCAAAATCCACCTGAACCAATGGCAATTTTACTTTGCTTCACATTGTAATCATCTGGTTTTTTACCATGACGCTCTCCCGAGGCGGAAGCAGATTTTTTATTTTGAGAACAATCGTATTCCTTGCCTACCATGCTGTAAATACGGGTACTTTGGTAACATTCAAAAACGTGGTTGAATATATAAGGAACAGCAAATCGAACCGTTCCAAAACAAATACCCCAAATAGCAAATACGATTAAAATTTTTCTTTTATTTCTTTTGAATCTTTTAATCATGGAGAAAATAAAAAATCCAGCGAGTACCGTTAAAATGATAGCAAGTACGGTTGGCTCAAGCAATAAAGTAGCAATTACTAAAATAGCAAAAGAGAGTAATACAATGAGTATGACGGGAGGAAGTCCTTCGCGATACATGGCAAAAATAAATGCACTGTACACCAATGCCAATCCCATTTCGTGCTGCATGATGGATAAAATGGCAGGCAATGCAATGGCGGCGCCTGCAATTAAATGGGATTGTAATTTTTTAAAATCGGTCTCAGGTTTTGATATAAACTTGGCGATGAATAAGGCAGTAAATATTTTACACAATTCAGCAGGTTGTAAATTAAAGCCTCCTGCTATGGGAATCCAGCTTTTAGAACCATTGATATTTTTCCCTAAAACAAAAGTAGCCAGCATCAATAGTATGCCTGCTGCATAGGATAAATTAGCAAAAGCGGTAAACACTTTACTGTCTAATAAAAGTATAAAGATGGCTACCGCAGCACAAAAAATTGAAAAATAAATTTGTTTGCTAAAATTTGTTTTGGCCGTTAAAACGGTATTGCTCCAATTTAAATTGGGATTGTACTCTACCATAAAAATGCATAAGACGCCAATGGCTACCATGATTAAGTAAAGTGCTATGACTGCTAAATCAGTTCCTTTAGAAAAATTATTGTTATTGGTAGTTGCCATTTTATTTAGGAGTCTATTTTTTCTTTTTTTGAACAGGGTTTATAGCGCTTTCTTTATTGTTTTGTTTCGAAGGCGTTGGAGCAGCAGGGGGCTTATTTTTTTGAAAGGTATCTATTTTTTTTAGGGTATCTAATTTCAGCTTGACAGGTGCTTGTTCTGACACCATTTCCATATCCCAAATATCTGATAGTTCATCATTATTGTAATTAAGTGGAACCAACATCTCGGTTTTATTATTTTTGATATACCATTCTTTAATATTAGCTGGCATTAAATCAACATTGGCCAAGTAATCCATTTTTGTTTTACTTTCTTTGGTCAAAGAATCGTTTAAGTACTTCTCCATTACTAATCCGGCAATAGGGCCTGCCCAGGTAGCACCAAATCCAGCATTTTCTACCACTACCGCTACGGCAATTTTAGGGTCGTCCTTGGGAGCGAAACAAACAAATAAAGAGTGATTTTTTCCATGTGGATTTTGAGCGGTTCCGGTTTTAGCGCAAAATTCATGACCAGGTACTTTGACTGCAGCAGCAGTTCCAAAAACGGTAACACCATGCATCCCTTCTTTAATGATATCAAAATATTCTTTTGGTATTTTAGTTACCGCTTGCTTGGTTCTGTATTTTGCTAACACTTCTTTATCGATGTCGTCTTCTTCTTCCACGCTGTCAACAAAATGAGGAGTATAATAATAACCTTCATTGGCAATAAACGCCATGGCATTGGCCAATTGTAAAGGAGTGGCTGTCATTCTATCTTGTCCAATTCCTAAAGTAAGCATAAAACAACTGTTCCAATATTTGGCGCCTCCAAAATCTTTATTGTATTGGGCGGTATCTGGTATGCTGGCTCTATTTTCACTAGGCAAGTCAATGCCTAATCTTCGCCCAAGTCCAAAACTATTTACATATTCTTTCCATTTTAGATAACCCAATTTTGCATTGTGGTATTTTGGATTGTCTATCGCCATTCTAAATACTTGTAAAAAATAAGAGTTGCAAGAATTGGCCAATGCCAATTGTAAATTAGCAGCATGTCCTGCATTGTGGTGTTCACATTTTCTTGGATCGCCACAGGAGGTATACAAACCAAAACAGTTGTATCCAAAACTTGGGGTAATTAAACCTTCATCTAATGCAATTAAAGCACCCATAGGCTTGAAAGTAGAACCTGGTGGGTATTGTCCTTTAATGGCTCGATTGTAAATAGGTCGAGCGGTGTCTGTGAGCAATCGTCCAATGGTTTTTCTACGTTGATTGCCCGTTAATAAATTAGGATTGTATCCAGGACTGGATGCCATGGCAATGACACTGCCTGTTTTAGGATTTAAAGCAACAACACTTCCTATTTTATGTTGCAATAATTTTTCTGCCAATTGCTGTACTTCTACATCCATACTAGTATATAGGTTTCTGCCTGCAATGGCTACGGTATCAAATTGTCCTTTTTCGAAAGGGCCTTGTATCTTTCCTTTATTGTCTCTTAAGAATCTTTTTACGCCCCTTTGTCCCATTAAAACTGATTCATATTGTTTTTCCAATCCTGTCATGCCAGCATAGTCACCCATTTCATATCCTTCTGCTTCATGTTTCTCTAAAAATTTTACATCTACTTCTGCTACATAACCCAAAACATGTGCGGCAGTATTGTATGGGTAGTTTCTAATGGATCTTTCTGACAAGGAGAATCCAGGAAGACGGTATAAGTTTTCAGTAATTTGTGCATATACTTCAGTAGAAAGAAAGGGCTCGAAAATTCCCAATTTCACTCTTGAATTTTTGACAATCACTTCGATCATCCTTTTGGTATATTCTTCTTTATCAATTTTTAAAATAGCGCAAAGTGTTGCCGTATCTACTCCTTTGGCCTCATTGGGAATGACCACTAAATCGTAACTAATGGTATTTTCAAGTAAGGCTCTTTTTTTTCTGTCAAAAATGATGCCCCTGTCTGGGTAAATAATATGTCTAAAAATAGCATTGTTGTTGGCGGCAAGTACATATTTAGAAGAGAAGATTTGCAAGCTAACCAATTGCAAAATGATCAACGAAAACACTATTCCGATAATGATTTGAATAATACGACCTCGATTCGAATTGTACATAGCGATGGGTTATCTTTTTATCTTTCTTCGGTTCATAGCAAGCTCTACTATAAAAATCAATAACACACTGATCATGGAAGTGGCTATTACTTTGCCTAAGAAGTACCCAAAGTTTCCAAACTGCAACCACTCCAGTAAAACTAAATAAAAATGATGAAGGAAGGTAAGCGAGAATACATAAAATGCGTAAGGACCCCAACCCATGGATCCAATACTGGGTTCACGATTTACTTCTTCTGATGTCTCCTGCGCCAATAATAAATTTAAAATAGTGGGTCTAAAATAACCAAGTAGGGAACAGGCGGCTGCGTGTAAACCAGGTGTGTTGGTGAACAAGTCTAAAGTATAACCAGTGAAAAAGCCAAGTAGGGTTAAAGTAATTCTTTTGGTTCCAAAGGGCAACCATAAAAGAAATAGAAAATAGATATAGGGTGTAATGAATTGATGCAGAGGAGGCACTTCATTCAAAATAATAATTTGAGTGAGTAAAAACAGAACAAACCTAGTTGTATTTTTTATCAGGTTATTCATTTTTAGCTTCGTTTTTTTCTACATTTTTTTGATCTGCCATACGCTTATTTTCAACTAAATAAATGTATTGTAAGTTGTAAAAATTGGTAGTTGATTTTACATTTAAGGTCAAATAATTGCTCGAAGGGTCTTTAATTACAGAAGTGACTTTGCCAATCATCAGCTGTGCTGGGAAATTAGAAGAATAAGGGCTGGTTAAGACGGAGTCGCCAATTTTAGGAGCGGCACTTTTAGAAATATTTTTTAAAACCAGAACGCTAGGGTCCTCTCCATCCCATTCAATACTTCCGGCTATTTTATCTCTTTTTAACATCGCGCTTACTTTGCTATTGCGATGTAGTAGGCTCATGATTTTGCTATAGTTGTCATTTACTTCCACCACCACGCCAACGATACTTCCTTCTGGGCTAATGGCAGCCATGTCTTTTTTCACACCTTGCAAACTGCCTCTTTCAATAGTGATGTAATTTTTTTGAAGGGTAAAAGTGTTGCCCACCACTTTTGCTGGGTAATAATAAAACTTTCTTATTTTTTCAAGACTGTCCTTTCTTAATACCAATGTGCCTAATTTTTTAGTAGTATCAAAGGCGACAAAATTTTCTCCCAATTGATTTCTGAGCGCCGCATTTTCTGCAATCAATTGCTTATTGGTATTTTTTAAATCGAAAAAGTAGGACCAGTTATTGTATCGCGTATTAATATTACCAGTAACCTGATTGCTCCACCCACCAAAAAAAGTTTGATACGTTTTATTATAGGAAGACAACATGACCAATGATACAATTTGCAGTATCAAAAAAGTTAGGAAAGTGAAATTTTGTCTTATAAACCCAATGATATTCTTCAATGGTCATCTCCTTTAAGCAAGTTGATTTAATATTCTTTTATCTCATGATAAAAGGAAAGCGCTGGTAATTTTTTAACGCGATACCTGTTCCGCGCACTACACTTTTAAGTGGATCCTCTGCAATGTGAACAGGCAATTTAATTTTTTGACTCAATCTTTTGTCTAAGCCGCGTAACAATGCACCACCTCCTGTTAAGTACAAACCTCTGCGATAGATGTCTGCTGCTAATTCTGGCGGAGTAGTCTCTAAAGCTTTTAAAATAGCTTCTTCAATTTTAAATATGCTTTTATCTAAGGCTTCTGCTACTTCTTGATAGGTCACCATGATTTGTTTTGGAATACCAGTGACTAAGTCACGACCGTTTACTGGCATATCATCTGGAGGGTTGTCTAAATCTTTTAAAGCAGCACCCACATGAATTTTAATTTGTTCTGCAGTACGCTCACCAATCAATAAACTATGGTAACGTCTTAATGCTTCCATGATGTCTGCAGTAAATTCATCTCCTGCAATACGAATACTTTGATCACAAACAATACCCGCCAATGCAATCACGGTAATGCCAGTGGTACCACCTCCAATATCAATAATCATATTTCCAACCGGCTCTTCCACATCGATTCCAATTCCTAATGCAGCGGCCATCGGTTCGTGAATCATATAAACTTCTTTTGCACCTGCTTGTTCTGCACTATCACGTACCGCTCTTTTTTCAACTTCAGTAATGGAAGAAGGGATACAAATAACCATTCTCCAACTAGGAGGAAACAATGGCTTCTTTGGATAAATCATTTTCATCAACTCGCGAATCATTAATTCTGCTGCATTAAAGTCGGCAATTACACCATCTTTTAAAGGGCGAACAGTTTTAATACTTTCATGCGTTTTTTCATGCATCAACAATGCTTTCTTACCCACGCCTAAAACTTCTTTCATATTATTTCTATTCAAAGCAATAATAGAAGGTTCATTCACTACTACTTCATCATTGTGAATGATAAGTGTGTTAGCGGTACCCAAGTCCATCGCAATTTCTTGAGTAAAAAAGTTAAATAATCCCATTGTGCATCAGTATTTGAATGGTTCAGATTGAATGAAGCAAAATTCATCTAAAATCCTTACACTACAAAGCTTTTTACAAATGAATCAATATTTTTTTTTAATATTATTTAGAGGAACTCATAGCCAATATCTTTTCTAAAATACATCCCTTCAAATTGAATCATAGACAAGGCTTTTTGTACATGGATAACTGCACTATTTAGGGTAGCTGCTGAGGAAGTAACGGTCAAAACACGACCCCCTTTTGTAACAATGGTATTTTCCTGAAACCCAGTGCCAGCTTGAAATACATGAATTTCAGGTAAAGCAGCAGCAAGTGCTATACCCGTAATTGGTAGGTTTTTTTGATAGCTGCCTGGATACCCGCCACTCACGGCCATTACCGTTGCAAAAGTCGCTTCATGGAATTCAATATTGACATCTTCTAGCGTGCCATTATCAGTAGCTGCCAATAAACTTACTAAGTCGGTTTGCAAACGCGGTAGAATTACTTCTGTTTCTGGGTCGCCCAATCGGCAATTGTATTCAATGACATAAGGTTCTCCCCCGCAATTCATCAAACCAAAAAACACAAAACCTTTGTATACAAGGCCTTCTTCCTGAATGCCTTTGATGGTAGGTGCAATGATATTGGATTCCACTTTTTGCATAAAAAGGGCATCCATAAAAGGCACTGGACTTACACAGCCCATCCCGCCTGTATTCAATCCCGTGTCGCCCTCTCCAATTCGTTTATAATCCTTGGCGTGACCAATAATTTGGTAATGATGACCATCGGTTAATGCAAATACACTTACTTCAATTCCTTCTAAAAACTGCTCTATGACTACTTTTGAGCTGGCTTCTCCAAACTGTTTGTCTTGAAGCATTTCCTTAAAACTGGTAAGTGCTTCTTGGTGGGTCATGGCAATGATGACACCTTTTCCAGCAGCCAATCCATCCGCTTTTAGTACAATTGGAAGGGGTTGCGAGCTAATATAAGTTAAGCCTGCTTCATAATTTTCAAGGGTAAATTCTGCATAACCAGCCGTTGGAATTTGATGCCTTTGCATAAAGTGTTTGCTAAATGCTTTGCTTCCTTCCAATTGAGCCGCTTTGGCGGAAGGGCCAATCACATTGATGGACGCAGTAGCAGGGTCATTGCTAAAGTAATCATAGATTCCTTTGACCAAAGGTTCTTCAGGTCCCACAACAATCAATTCAATATTTTTTTCTATCGCGAGTGCTTTTAAGCTTTTGAAATCATCGATGGGTATAGGCACATTGGTTCCAAATTCAGCGGTACCTGGGTTTCCAGGAGCTATGTAGATGTCGCCAGATTGATGACTTTGTGCCATTTTCCAAGCCAATGCGTGCTCTCTTCCACCTGCTCCAATGATCAGAATATTCATAAATCTGGGTTTGAAACACGAAAGTAAAATTTATTTGGATGGATTTTATTAATTTGAGTGAATTAAATAAAAACAGCTTATGTCTTCTGCCACTCAAAAACACCCTAAAGGATTGTATGTTTTGTTTGCTACTGAAATGTGGGAGCGGTTTAACTACTATGGCATGCGTGCCATTTTGGTTTTATTCTTAACCAAGGCATTGTTGTTTGATAAAGTTTTTGCTTCACAAGTGTATGGCAGCTATACAGGGTTGGTTTATTTAACACCCCTTTTAGGCGGTTATATAGCAGATAGGTATTGGGGCAATAACCGATCTATTATTGCAGGCGGATTGGTCATGGCCATTGGAGAATTTTTCTTGTTTTTTTGTGGCCATTTTTACGAAAATGCACCCTTGGCCATGCCTTTGTTTTATATAGGCTTGGGTTGTATGATTGCAGGCAATGGCTTTTTTAAGCCGAATATTTCTAGCATGGTGGGGCAATTGTACCGCAAGGGAGATAGCAGAATTGACGCTTCTTATACTATTTTTTATATGGGGATTAATACAGGAGGTGCCATAGGTCCTGCCATTTGTGGATTGGTTGGCGATACGGGAAAATCAGGTGATTTTAAGTGGGCTTTTTTTGCAGGAGGTGTTGCCATGTTGTTGAGCGTGATCACCCAAATAGTATTTCAGAAAAAATATTTGGTTAACCCAGATGGGGAAGCCATTGGCCTTGCCCCGAAAGACGCCCCTAAATTTTTTCAAAAATTACCAGTGATGGTCGGCTTTTTATTTTTAATCTCTCTTTTAACGATTGCATTGGTATACATAGATATTAAAGTGGTTAGCTATTTGTTCTGGTTGTTATTGGCTTGTATTGTTTTAATTGCTTTTATTATTTTTTCTGATAAATCATTAGATCTTATTCAAAAGAAAAAAGTAGTTGTGTTGTTTACGGTCTCCTTCTTTGTTATCTTTTTTTGGAGTGCATTTGAACAAGCAGGGGCCTCATTAACTTATTTTGCTTCCGAAAATACACAGCGGGATTTAGGTTTTTTTGTAGTACCTCCCAGTTTTTTTCAATCACTCAATTCCTTATTTGTGGTATCCCTTGCTCCAGTGGTTGCCTGGATATGGGTAAAACTAGGGAAGAGAGAACCTTCTTCTCCATTTAAAATGGCCATGGGTTTATTATTATTGGCTTTGGGCTATTTGTGGATTGCAACTGGAGTAAATGGGGTAGGTGCGGGTGTTAAAGTGAGTATGATTTGGTTGTTAGGTATGTATATGATGCATACTTTTGGAGAGCTTTGTTTGTCGCCTATTGGCTTGGCCATATTCAATAAATTAGCACCTATTAAGTTTGCCTCTTTATTAATGGCAGTCTGGTTTACAGCCAATGCATTTGCCAATAAATTAGCTGGGGTATTTAGCGCCTTGTATCCAGAAAATGGGAAAGTAACTTCTTTTGCGGGGTATTCTATTTCCAACCTACATGAATTTTTTATGTTCTTTGTTTTTATGGCAGGAACCGCTTCTATTATTTTATTCTTTATCTCTAAGCAATTAAAAAACTTAATGGCACAGTAAAAGTCCAACAAAGTTTAAAATTGGAATCTAACACTTCCAAAAACTCCAAAATTTTGGATGGGCTGCATTCTAGAGGGACTGTAATTGGGCGGATAAGGAGGGGCTTGTCTCCAAACAAAATCGATTCTAAAGAATTTTAAAATATTATCAAATCCAGTTCCGTATTCTAAATAAAAATTAGATTTCAAAGATCTTAATTGATAAGGTCCCAATTCGGTTCTGTTGAAGGTTCTATTGGCGGAATTCATTTCTCCCCAAACTCCTTTGAATGTCCAAAACTGCCTCATTTTTGTGGTGCGTAAAAAAGGGATTAAGTTGATTAATTTCTTTTCAAAATTATGTTCTATTTGAAAACCTGCATATAAGTCACTATAATATTCAAAGCGGTTCATTAAATTGAAACCATTTTTATTATACATATATACTTCGTTGCCGGGGTGCAATTCTAATAACATAAACGGTAGACTGTCTCCATAAATTTTTCCTGCATAAGCATTGTAAGTCAATACACCAAAGTTGGGTATTCTTACTTTTTGTTCCATGCCTGCATGTATTTTAGTGTATTGATAAGCACTACCAAATAGACCTTTGAAACCCTCGCTCACTCTCAATTCAAAAATGGGCTTGCTGCCTTTAAAACGAATAACCCTTCTATTGGTCGTAAATTTACGCTCTCCAGGAGCATACCTGATTCGGTACATAAGATCGCTGTTCACAATGGCTTCTTGTTTTCCATTTTGACTGATGGTGTTGGTAGGCAATGGGGTATAGGGGTTGTAATTCGTTCTTTCCAAGGTCAATGAATTACTTACTCCCGACTCCCATTCTTTTGTAATACTTGCCTTGTATTCTTCTTCCCCTAAAAATTTTTGTGGGATAGTAGGTCTTCTTAAAATTTGAGAAAAAATATTGTCAATACTTACATCTTCTTCATTAAATCTAACCCTGCCATTGTCTAGATCATTGAGATAAGACAATTGAAAAAGGAGGCCTTTGTATTTTGCAGGCTTGTATTGTATCGCCAACTTCTCTTTAAATTTTTGATCCTTGAATCCATAGGCCAGATAACCGGAGAATTTCCAATCTTTATTAAATAAAGGGGTGGTAGCTAAATCAAATCTAAGTCGGGTAGATTCAAGTTGGTTGCCGCTAATCCATTTGTACCATGGGCCGATCTCCACTTTACCAAATTTCCTGTATCCATCCACTAGAAATTCAATATTTCGAGTATAGGCTTTAAACAAGGGTATTGACTTTAGTGTATCAATGCTTTTGCGAATACTTTGTTCGTTTTTGTTCAACTCATCATGCCTTAAGTTAACCCAGTCCGTAGTATTTAACTGAGCCGCATTTGCTAGCGAAACTACCTGATCTTGTTTGCTATTACGTTGTATGTTTTCATTGATGAGTGCTTTGTCTGTTTTGAAATTTTTATAAGAGATGCTTTTTCGAACAATAAAAGTTAATTTATCATTTGGAAAAGGAGACATATCGGCGGTAATCTTGTCTTTAGAAAAAATCATCTTCCTGTTTTCTAATTTTGCAAATTCTAAATTTACATTCAATCTATTTACAAAATTGATGTCTGCCGTTTTTGAAATATTTAAATTTACTTTGTAGATGCCCCAGGTTTCGGCATCGATCCAAGCATCCCCATTGAATGTATTTTCACCCTCTCTTAAGGGAGAAAATAAAAGGTGGAATATTTTCGCCCCCTTTACATATTGTGTGTCGGCACCTTTAAACTTGTAAAACTTATCGGCAAATTCACTTATAGGGCTGATGAATTCCTTGCCAAAAAACTTCATGTAATTTTCGTAAATATTTACTTTTTGATTGACACCACTTATTAATTGAATAATTACTTCACTTTGTATTCCATGACTTTGAGTAGCTTTAATTACTTCCCTTGAGTTTTTTGGCAGGCTTGTATAATAAAAATCAGATAAAGTTTCTGTCATGAGCACGGGCAGAAAAGGTTTAGATTCTGAGATGCTGTCTATATTGTCTAGTACAAATGCAAAGGGTTTTAAAAAATTAATATTACTAAAACTGTTTTTATTGATATTGTTTAAATCCAATTCTAATTTGTTGTACAACTCGCAACTGTATTCGGGATATTGATAGGGATTATTTTCTTTTTTATGATCTACTACTAATTTCCACCATCTTAAACCTTTATTGAATTTTGATTTTACGGTAGCCTCTTGTTTTGAAGTGGAGTAATTAAGTGTTATAATTACCGAATCTTTTTTTAACAGCGAAGCGCTATAGCTACTCTGGTCATAGCCTACATAAGATACCAATAAACTATCTTTTACAAAGGAAGATCTGGGGATTTTAAAATGGCCAAGACTGTCTGCGATGGTTCCTGCTTTTGATAAAGCCCATTGTATAGTGGCAAATGGAATCGGTTCTTTGGTAAAAGCATCTCTCACCTTTCCCACTACAACACTAGGTGATTGTGCTTCTAAAGTAGTTGCTTGTAGAAGGATTCCAAGAAGAAATAAATAAGCAATTTTCATACGGATGGCAGCAAGATAAATATATTACTTATAATTTTTATATTAAATTAATAACAATAATTCTTTTGTAGAAGCTTATTAATAAATAGCGCATAAACAATATTACAAAACGCCTTTTACAATCTCTTCCACCACTGCAGGGTCAAGTAGCGTAGAGGTGTCTCCTAAGCTTTTTAATTCTCCTTCGGCTACTTTGCGTAGTATGCGTCGCATGATTTTGCCAGAACGGGTTTTAGGTAGCCCGGATACAAATTGAATTTTATCTGGCTTGGCAATGGGCCCAATAATTCTGGTGACTGTTTGTAAAATATCTTTTCTAATGATGTCCGCAGTACCATGGGTGTCTTGGCCATGTGAGCCAGTATAAATGACAAAAGCATAAATGCCTTGTCCCTTTACATCATGCGGAAATCCTACTACTGCACTTTCTACTACCCCTGCGTGCATATTGATGGCGTTTTCTACTTCGGCTGTGCCAATTCTATGTCCGCTCACATTTAATACATCATCCACACGTCCAGTGATTCTGATTTGTCCCAATTCATTTTTTAAAGCACCATCCCCGGTAAAATATAAATTAGGGTAGGTGGCAAAATAATTGGTTCTACATCTTTCATGATCTCCGTAGGTGGTTCTTATGGTAGCCGGCCAAGGTTGGGTAATACATAAATTACCTCGGTACAAACCATCTTCCATCGTAGTTACTTCGGCTCCTTGGTCATTTACTAAAATAGTAGCTACCCCCGGCATAGGATAAGTGGCCCATCCTGGTTTCCCTGGTGTAATGCCTGCCATATTTGAAATCATGATGCCTCCTGTTTCGGTTTGCCACCAAGTGTCCACGATGGGACATTTTTTCTTCCCAATGTTTTCATCATACCAATGCCAGGCTTCTTCATTAATGGGTTCGCCTACGGTACCCAATACTTTTAAACTACTCAAATCATGCCCTTGAACAGGCCCTAATCCATATCCCATCAATGATCTTATAGCGGTGGGGGCGGTATATAAAATATTCACTTTGAATTTATCAATGATGTCCCAGAATCTTCCAGCATCGGGGAAAGTGGGAATGCCTTCAAACATCAATGAAGTACCACCCGCACTTAAAGGGGCATACACAATATAACTATGTCCAGTAATCCAACCTACATCTGCTGTGCAGAAAAAAAGATCATTGGGTTGGTATTGAAAAACATTTACAAAAGTATAATTGGTATACACCATATAGCCAGCAATGCTGTGAACGACTCCTTTGGGTTTGCCAGTAGAGCCGGAGGTATATAAAATAAATAAAGGGTCTTCTGCATCCATTTCTACAGCATCCACATGTACGATTCCTTGGGACTCTACTTTTTTAATTTCATCTTCCCACCAAACATCACGCCCTTTGATCATAGAGACAGACGTGCGTGTACGCGTACATACGATCACTCTTTGTATGGTTTTATTTCCAATAAGTGCATCATCAATCACTGCTTTTAAAGGAATGTCTTTGGCACCTCTATATGCGCCATCGCAGGTAATAATAAAAGTTGCTTTTGCATCTTCTAATCTATCCGCAATACTTTGTGCAGAGAAGCCACCAAAAATAACACTGTGGATGGCTCCAATACGCGCGCAGGCTAATACTGCAATGGCGAGTTCAGGAATCATACCCATATAAATACAAACGCGATCTCCTTTTTGTACGCCATTGTTATTAAGCACTTGCGCAAACTGACATACTTTTAAATGCAATTGTTTATAGGTAATAATTCTGTGGTGTTCGCTAGGGTCGTTGGGTTCCCAAATAATAGCAGGCTTGTCTCCGTTTTTTGCTAAATGCCTGTCGATACAATTTTCGGTAATATTTAATTTTGCTCCTTTAAACCATTCGATCTTGGGTTCGGTAAAATTCCATTCTAAAACGGTATCCCATTTTTTTCGCCAAGTAAAATTTTCTGCTATTTCAGACCAAAATTTTTCTGGTTCTTCGATGCTCTTTTGATAGGCTTCCTGATAAGCTTCTAAACTCTTTATTTGATAGGGGTAACTCATAGTCAATCTTTGAATAAATAATGATAGTCAAATTTACATTTTTCATTTTAAATATTTAACTTGAATAATCAATTGCAAACTAAATAAACTATGAGTAAAGAAATTAAACAAAGCAAAATTGCTTTTGTGATAGGGGCTTCATCGGTGGGAACCCTTATTGAATGGTATGATTTTTACATTTTTGGGATGTTGGCGACCATCATTTCGAAACAGTTTTTCCCCGCAAATGCAGGCACAGCAGCGCTTTTAAGCACTTTAGCTATTTTTGCCGCAGGTTTTATTGTAAGACCTTTTGGAGCATTGGTTTTTGGACGTTTAGGCGATTTAATTGGCCGTAAGCATACTTTTTTACTGACTTTGGTCATTATGGGAGGGTCTACTTTTGCCATTGGATTGGTGCCAGGTTATGCCACCATAGGTTGGGCAGCGCCCATATTGGTATTAATATTACGTTTATTGCAAGGTTTGGCATTGGGAGGAGAGTACGGAGGGGCAGCCACTTATGTAGCGGAACATGCACCAGTAGGACAAAGAGGTTTCTGGACCAGTTGGATTCAAACAACAGCCACTTTGGGTTTATTTTTAGCTTTAGGCATCATCATCTTAATTAGATCGAATCAAGGGGTAGAAAAATTTAGTGCTGAATGGGGTGGTTGGAGATATCCTTTTTGGATTTCTATAATACTCGTTGGCGTATCTGTTTTGATTAGAATGAGGATGAGTGAGTCGCCCATGTTTACCAAATTAAAATCAGAAGGAAAAACTTCTGTCAATCCATTGAAAGAAAGTTTTGGACAAAAGAATAATTTTAAAATGGTCTTGTTGGCCTTGTTTGGTGCCGTTATGGGACAAGGCGTAGTTTGGTATACGGGCCAGTTTTATGCACAAAGTTTTATTGAAACCGTTTGTAAAATTGATTTTATACAATCTAGAAATATTATGTTGGTGGCCATATTAATGGCTACCCCCTGTTTTGTTTTGTTTGGTTGGCTAAGTGACAAAGTGGGAAGAAAATGGATTATGTTATTTGGTATGTTAGCAGCAGTGTTTACTTATCGACCTATCTACCAACAATTTTTAACTATTTCAAGTACGCAAAGCAGGGCAGATAAAATTGATTTAGCTAAAACAGTGGCTTCACCAGCAAAAGTAAAAGTTGACAGCAAGGATGCCACTCAATTTATAGTAACACAAAGTTTCGATACTGCTTATACGGATGGCGCAGTATTTAAATATACTAAAACAGACAGTTTCCATTTGGCTGCGGCCTATGATGCGATGGTTCCCATTGATTCTTTAAGTCCTAGCATCATTGTGTCTAAGTCGGCAAAACCAAATGTGGTTTTGGAAAAAATCTTAGGACATTCAGATTTTTGGAGCATGATTTGGTTGGTATTTATTCAAATTGTATATGTGACCATGGTGTATGGTCCCATTGCGGCTTTCTTAGTTGAAATGTTTCCTACTAAAATAAGATACACTTCTATGTCACTACCTTATCATATTGGTAATGGGGTGTTTGGTGGATTGGTACCTTTCTTAGGTACTTTAATCGTAGAATTTACAAAGACGGCTCAAAATCCAAAAGGCGATTCTTTGGCTGGATTGTGGTATCCCATTGGTGTTGCAGCCGTTTGTTTTATCATAGGGCTTATTTATTTAACCAATAAGATCGACAAAAATGTAATGGATTAATGCTTATTACAATTATTATCAAGTAAAAAAATAGTTATGAATACAATTAAAAAACTTTCTGGATACCTATGGATGCTGATGTCGCCATTGCTTATATTATTTTTGTTGTTCCAAGCCAATCAGAAAATTAGCAGTGCAGCCGCAGCCGTAAAATCGAATGTAATTTTGCAATGGTCCATCATATTATTAATTTTCACTCCAATCTGTGTTGGTTTTTTTATTTTCGGAAAATATGCCAGTGCTGGGGAATACGATCATTTGCCTGAATCTTCCGAAGAGGTATAATAGTAGCTATTCTTACTCATGGATTCATTTTATATAAGTACTTTTGAGCTATGTCATTAGTCGTAGAACAATTGTGTAAAAGTTACGACAGTCAGCTGGCTGTAGATCGAGTTTCCTTTCATTTGAAACAAGGAGAAGTCGTTGGATTTTTAGGACCCAATGGAGCAGGCAAGAGCACTACTTTAAAAATGATTGCTGGTTTTTTATCACCAGACAGTGGAAGTATACAGTTGAACGGAATGCCTATTCATCCAGATACAATTGAAGCAAAAAAAATAATTGGTTATTTACCAGAATCCAATGCGTTGTATGAGCAGTTGTATGTAAAAGAATATTTACAATTTTTAAGTAAGGTGCATGGCATTCAAAATGCATCCCAAAGAATTTTGCAAACCATTGACCAAACCGGCTTGGGATTAATGCAGCATAAAAAAATTGGCAGTTTGTCAAAGGGGTATAAACAAAGATTGGGCATTGCTGCTGCCATTTTACATCAACCCAAATTGGTTTTGTTGGATGAACCAACCACAGGATTGGATCCCAATCAACTTATTGAAATAAGAGCTTTGATTCAATCTTTAAGCAAAGAAGCGCTTATTTTATTTTCCACCCATATTTTACAAGAAGTGACAGCCATTTGTGATCGGGTGTTAGTATTGCATCAGGGGAAACTGGTTGCAGATGAGCCTATTGGCGATTTATTGAAAAAACACAATACCAATTTAGAAGAAATATTCAAATTGCTTACCCATTAAAAAAAAGGGTGTAAATTGCGGTCTCCTTTTGAAAACAGTCATTTTAGACCTTTAAAAATAGATTACATGAGTTACATTATTGAAGTACGTGCAAGACAAATTTTAGATAGCCGAGGAAATCCTACCGTTGAAGTAGATGTATTAACAGACGAAGGGGCATTGGGCCGTGCTGCTGTTCCAAGTGGGGCAAGCACTGGCATACATGAAGCCGTAGAACTAAGAGACAACGACAAGAAAAAATACCAAGGCAAAGGCGTTTTGAAAGCAGTAAAAAATGTGAATGATTTAATTTCAAAATCTATCACTGGATTTGATATTACGGCACAAGCAGAGATTGATCAATTGATGATTGACTTAGACGGCACTGCCAACAAAAGTAAATTAGGTGCGAATGCTATTTTGGCGGTGAGTATGGCGGTTGCCAAAGCTGCTGCAGAAGAAGCCAATCTTCCTTTGTACAGATACATTGGTGGTACCAATGCAAGAACATTACCAATGCCTATGATGAACATTTTAAATGGAGGTGCACATGCGGATAATAAAATTGACTTCCAAGAATTTATGATCATGCCAGTTGGGGCTCCTAATTTTAGCGAAGGTTTGCGTTGGGGAGTTGAAATATTTCATTGCTTAAAAGGGGTATTAAAGAAAAGAGGATTTAGCACCAACGTTGGGGATGAAGGCGGATTTGCACCCAATATTCAAAGCAATGAAGAAGCCATTGAAACTGTATTGGAATCCATTCATGCAGCTGGTTTTAAAACAGGCTCTCAAATTTCCATTGCCATGGATGCGGCCAATAGTGAGTTGTGGGATGCAAAAAAGAAAAAATATGTTTTCCATAAAAGTTCTGGCAAAGAAATGAGCAGCGATCAATTGGTGAAATATTGGGAAAAGTGGGTGAAGCAATATCCTATTGTATCTATTGAAGATGGCATGGCCGAAGACGATTGGGCGGGTTGGAAAAACTTAACAGAAACAGTGGGAGATCGTTGTCAGTTGGTGGGGGATGATTTATTTGTAACCAATGTTACCAGAATTCAAACGGGTATTGATAAAAAAATTGCCAATGGCTTATTGGTGAAAGTAAATCAAATAGGTACTTTAACGGAGACCATTAACGCGGTTACTTTGGCGCAACACAATGGATACAATACCATCATGTCACACCGAAGTGGAGAGACAGAAGATACTACTATTGCTGATTTAGCAGTTGCCTTGAATTGCGGACAAATTAAAACGGGTTCTGCTTCTCGTACCGATCGCATGGCAAAGTACAATCAACTGATTCGTATCGAAGAACAATTGGGAGAAACCGGCGTATTCCCAACCAAAGGAAAATTAAAATTCGGTAGCAAGTAATAAACTACCTAAAGAAATACGATGAGGAGCCCAAGGGCTCCTCTTTTTTTGCTAGAATTTGTCTAATTTTACTTCCATCTACTTTATGGCCAATTTAAAAAAAATACTTCCCTTCATCACCAATCGCTATTTTCTAGTGGTCTTGGGTTTTGCCATTTGGATGCTATTTTTTGACCAACGTGATTATTTCCAACAAAAAGAGAGAGCGACAGAATTGAATAAATTAGAAGCAGCAAAAAAATATTATCAAGACGAAATATCTAAAACAAAAAAGCAGTTAGAAAATCTACAAAATAATCCTGCTGCTATAGAAAAATTTGCAAGAGAACGCTACTTATTAAAGCGGGATGGGGAGGAAGTATATTTGTTTGAAGACAGTATGCCTAGCGGTGAAAAAAAATGACAAAGAAACAACGCTACCAATCTGTACTTGCTTATTTTCAACAGCAGGTGCCTATTGCAGAAACAGAATTGGTTTATCAGAATCCTTTTGAATTATTGGTAGCCGTTATTTTATCTGCCCAGTGCACCGATAAGCGCGTAAACCTTACCACACCAGCTATCTTTAAAAAATTTCCTACGCCTCAAAAAATGGCGCTTGCTAGTTTTGATGATTTATTTGCAATCATTAAAAGCATCTCTTATCCCAATAATAAAACCAAGCATTTAATTGGGATGAGCCAATTGTTATTGCAAAATTTTAAAGGCGAAGTGCCTTTAACCGTGGA
>CANCSS010000009.1 GCA_947380905.1 Chitinophagaceae bacterium
GCAATAAACGCCTATCTTTGCCGTCCAAACATCGCGAGGTAGAGCAGCGGTAGCTCGTCGGGCTCATAACCCGAAGGTCGGAGGTTCGATCCCTTCCCTCGCAACATCATCCCGCTCCCGATTCCTATCGAGAGCGGATTTTTTTTGTAGTAACTTTGCCATAATAAACGGTCAATTAATAGTAGCATGAAAGCGGGTTTTGTAAACATATTTGGGAGGCCCAACGCCGGTAAAAGCACTTTACTGAACGCCATTATGGGCGAGAAAATGGCTATTGTCTCTTCCAAGGTACAAACCACCCGCCATCGTATTAAGGCTTTTTTAAACAAGGAGAACGAGTATCAGATTATTTTTTCAGATACGCCCGGTATCATTGACCCAAAGTACAAACTGCATGAGAAAATGATGGGGGCTGTGAAATCGGCTTTGGAAGATGCCGATGTGGCGCTTTTAATGGTGGATATGAGAGACGATATCAAGGAACTAGATGAATTATTTGCTTCCTTAAAGCTAAAAGTGCCCTGTGTGGTGGTGTTAAATAAGTCGGATTTAGCGGTGGGAACGCAGGTAAAAGAGGCGGTTGCTTTCTTTAAAGACAAACCTTATTGCAGTAAAACTATTTCAGTTAGTGCATTGAATAAGAGTGATATAGATAGGTTGTTAAAACTTGTTATTGAAATGATTCCAGAAGGGGTTCCTTTTTATAGCGAGGACGATTTAAGTGATTTGCCCACTAAGTTTTTTGTAAGTGAGCTGATTCGTGAAAAGATATACCAGTTGTTTGGGGAAGAGATTCCTTACCATACGGCGGTGCTAGTGAACTCTTTTAAGCAACAGCCGTTATTGATTAAGATACAGGCCGATATTATTGTGAACAGAGAAACCCAAAAAGCCATAATTATAGGGGAAAAAGGGAAGATGATTAAAGAGATTGGGATTTTGGCAAGAAAGGATATTGAGGATTTCATTGGCTCCAAAGTGTACTTGGAACTGTTTGTAAAAGTGAAGCCTAAGTGGAGAGACAATGACAGTAAATTAAAAGAATTTGGGTATTAGTAATTCAGTTATCAATTATTATTTAAAATATTGATAATGAATTATTTAAAAAAGTATAATTGAATATTAAATATAAATTATTATGAGCTATACAGTGGCTATTGTTGGAAGGCCAAACGTTGGTAAAAGCACTTTGTTTAATCGTTTCTTAGAGGAGCGTAAAGCCATTGTGGATGATATAAGTGGTGTCACCAGAGACCGTCAATATGGGGTCACAGAATGGGCAGGGAAAACCTTTAACGTAATTGACACAGGCGGTTTTGTGCCTGATTCCCGTGACATGTTTGAAACGGAGATTCGCAAGCAGGTTAAAATTGCTATTGAAGAAGCCAATTCGATCATTTTTATGGTGGATGCCGCGGTGGGTTTAACCGACTTAGATGCTTCGATGGCTGATATGCTTAGAAGAAGTACTAAGCCGGTATATGTATGCGTAAACAAGGTAGATAATTCCACCCGTGCTTTAGAAGGTACCGAGTTTTATGGAATGGGTTTTGAGCATAACTACTTTGTTAGTTCTATTTCGGGTAGTGGTACGGGCGAGCTTTTGGACGCTGTCACCAATGATATTAAGGAGAAAGAATCGGTGAATGAAGACGCAGAAATACCAGAGGGAACAGAAGAACCATTGGCGATTCCTAAGATTGCCATTATGGGGCAACCCAATGTGGGCAAGTCTAGCTTATTGAATGCAATGATTGGTCAAGATAGAACCATTGTTAGTGATATTGCGGGCACTACTCGTGATACCATTCATACGCATTATACCATGTTCCAAAAGGAGTTTATATTGATTGATACCGCTGGTATTAGAAGAAAGAATAAGGAAAAAGACGATCTAGAGTTTTACTCCATCATCAGGGCTATCAAGGCCATGGATGAGGCCGATGTTTGTTTACTAGTAGTGGATGCCACTAAAGGGGTGACCGCCCAAGATTTGAGTATTTTTAGCCTTGCTTCTAAAAAAGGGAAAGGCATTATCGTATTGATTAATAAATGGGATTTAATAGACAAGGAAACCAATACAGCTCGTGATTACGAAAAGGTCGTAAAAGACAAACTGGCACCTTTTACAGATGTACCTGTTTTATTCATCTCTGCAGTAGAAAAAACCCGCATTTTTAAAGCCATTGAATTGGCGCTAGAAGTGTTTGAAAATAAGCACCGTAAAGTGGCTACTTCAAAATTAAATGACATCATGTTGAAGTCCATTATGAAATACCAAGCACCGGTGGTAAGAGGGCATGTGATTAAGATTAAATACGTATCTCAGTTGCCAACTCGGGTTCCAAGCTTTGCTTTTTTTACCAATTTCCCTGATGATATTAAGGTGCCTTATCGCAATTACTTGGAAAATCAGCTAAGGCTTAATTTTAAGTTTACAGGGGTACCAATTCGGATCTATTTTAGGAAAAAGTAGAATTTACTCGTCCTCCTAGGGGTGTTTAAAAAAATAATGTTAAAATTTGGCATTTTTCAGCTTATAGGATATCTTCGTGAACGTATTTTGATATCAAACTTTAAACAAAACAAAAATGAAAAAAGTATTCGCAATTTTCGCTATCGCTGCATTAGCTGCTTGTGGTGGTGCTGCAACTGAAGCAAAAACAGACACTGCTGTTGTAAAAGTTGACACTGCAAAAGCTACTGTTGATACTGCTGCTAAAGCGGTTGATACTGCTGCTAAAGCAAAGTAATTTAAGAAGTAATAGAAATATTACTTCTTGCAAGAAATTCCTCCTCGATCTATCGGGGAGGATTTTTTTTGGCATCAATATTGCCCTAAGGGGGTAGGCATGCACCCTAGAAGGATTCTAGTAGGAATTATGCCATTTTGACTATAATTAAAATACAACCAGTGGATAAGACATTTTTATTTAAAGGCGAGGAAGAAAACGAGTTTATACCTTTATTTTCTTTCAATGAACAAGAGGAAGAGAATGAGCCTGAAATGGTCATTGATGAGCTATTGCCTATCTTGCCCTTGCGCAATACCGTTTTGTTTCCTGGAGTAGTAATTCCCATTACCGTAGGTAGAGATAAAAGCATTCAAGCTGTAAAATCAGCTTATTCCAAAGACAAGTTAATAGGGGTGGTTTCTCAAAAAGATGGCAATATTGAAGATCCTACACCTGCCGATTTATGTGCCATTGGTACCGTTGCAAAAATCATCAAAATGATTAAAATGCAAGACGGTGGCACCACCATTATTATTCAGGGTAAAAAAAGGTTTGAGCTTTTGGCAATGAAAGAAGAGGATCCCTTTTTTAAAGCCAGCGTAAAAGTATTGGTCGAAGAAAAACTGGGCAAAGAAGACCAAGATTTTCAAGCGTATTTATCCAATATAAAAGATTTAGCCACGCAAATTATTCAGTTGTCTCCCAACTTTCCTTCGGAGGCAGCAATGATTTTAAAGAATATAGAGAATCCTATTTTCTTAATCAATTTTGTTAGTAGCAACTTAAATGTCGAAGTGCATGACAAACAAGGATTGCTTGAACAAAATCAAATTAAATTAAGAGCCGAAAAATTAATTCAATTTTTACAGCAAGAATTACAATTTGTAGAGTTAAAAAACAAAGTTGCCAATAAAACGCGCACCGAAATTGACAAGCAACAACGTGATTACTTTTTACAACAACAATTAAAAAGTATCAAGGACGAATTGGGAGGTGATCCCAATGAACGCGAAGTGGCAGATATGAAAAAGAAAGCCGATGGCAAAAAATGGCCAGAGAATGCAAAAAAACTTTTTCAAAATGGATTGGAGAAATTAGAAAGAATGCATCCCAGTACCCCCGATTATTCAGTGGTGTACAATCATTTAGATTTATTATTAGACCTTCCTTGGGAAGAATACACTTCCGACAACTACGATTTAAAAAATGCTAAAAAAGTATTGGACGCGGATCATTATGGTATGGGGAAGATTAAAAATAGAATTTTAGAATACTTGGCCGTACTTAAAATAAAAGGGGATATGAAAAGTCCTATATTATGTTTCATAGGCCCTCCAGGCATTGGTAAAACTTCCTTAGGAAAATCTATTGCACATGCCATTGGTCGCAAATACATAAGAGTTAGTTTAGGGGGCTTGCATGATGAAAGTGAAATTAGAGGACATCGTAAAACCTATATTGGTGCTATGCCTGGTAGGATCATACAAAGCATCCGAAAAATAAAAACATCTAATCCAGTGATGATATTGGATGAGATTGATAAAATAGGAAGTGACCACAGAGGCGATCCTTCTTCTGCTTTGTTAGAAGTGCTAGACCCTGAGCAGAACCATAGTTTTTATGACAATTATTTAGAATCGGAATATGATTTAAGTAAAACCTTATTCATTGCCACCGCCAATGACATTAGTCGTATTCAACCGGCTTTAAGAGATCGTTTAGAAGTGATTGATTTAAGTGGGTATGCCGTGGAAGAAAAAGTAGAAATTGCCAAAAGACATTTGCTACCCAAGCAAAAATCGGCCCATGGTTTGGATAAGATTAATTTTAAAGTACTAGACAATGTGTTGGAAAAAATAATTGAAGATTATACCAGAGAGAGTGGAGTGCGTGAACTTGATCGTCAATTGGCTTCTATAATGCGTTATGAAGCAAAAGAGTTGGCTTATAAAAACAAAGTAAAATCTACTGTTACCAAATCTGATTTACATAAAATTTTAGGTCAAGCCAAATACAGCAATGAAATTTATAAGACGGTGAATATGCCAGGGGTAGCCGTTGGTTTGGCTTGGACTTATGTAGGCGGTGATATTTTGTTTATTGAAGTATTGCTCGCCGAAGGAAAAGGCGGATTAAAATTAACTGGAAACCTAGGTAATGTAATGAAAGAAAGTGCTGATACGGCATTGACTTATTTACAAGCCAATGCTAAAAAAATAGGCGTTGATCCTAGTTTGTTTGCTACCAAATCCATTCATATTCATGTGCCAGAAGGAGCAGTGCCTAAGGATGGTCCAAGTGCTGGTATTACCATGCTTACTGCACTTACTTCTGCATTTACCGGTAAAAAAGTAAAACCTTATATGGCCATGACAGGTGAAATAACTCTACGTGGCCAAGTATTACCTGTTGGAGGCATCAAAGAAAAAATATTGGCTGCAAAAAGGGCTGGCATGAAAGAAATTATTCTTTGCTGGCAAAATGAAAAAGACATCAACGAAATTGACCATGCTTTTATTAAAGGACTTAGTTTTCACTATGTTAAAACCATGCAGCAAGTGCTTGATTTGGCTTTGGTGGGTTAATATAATCCTGCTTTAAAATTGTTATTCATGATTCCAAACCCTAGCTTTGTTTTATGAAAAGATATTTCATGCCAAAGCAAGGATTTTTGATAATTGCTTTATTTTTTTCTTCCTTTCCATTATGGGCTCAAAATATAGGGGGCAATGCTACATATAATTTCCTAAACCTGCCTTATAGCGCCAAAGCTTCTGCATTGGGCGGAATGAACATAAGTTCTATGGGCAATGATTTGGGATTGGCCATGTTTAATCCTGCTTTATTAAATACTACCATGGATGGTGATTTGCATTTAAGTATCAGGCCATACTATGCCAATATTCAACAATACGATTTTAGTGGAGCCAACCTGTGGGCTAAAAAAGATTGGATGATAGGATGGGGAGTACATTACATGGATTATGGTACCATTAAAATGACGGACCTAGCTGGAAATGAATTAGGAAGCTTTAGGCCCAATGATTATACTGCTCAAATTTCCATGTCTACCAGTTATATAAAAAACATTCAACTAGGAACTACCGTTAAATGGATTCAATCCAATTACGGTATATACAAGTCCAATGCAATGGCATTGGATGTTGCTGTGCTTTATACCTCCAACAATGAATTAAATCAGGCCAGTATTCTTTTAACAAATATTGGGGGGCAATTAAAAACGTATACTACCAAGGAAGACTTGCCTTTTAATTTAATCATAGGAGGTTCTATTAGACTGGAAAAAGCACCCATACAATTTTCCATTACTGCTCAAAGAATGTCGGTATGGAACAATACTTATTTTGACGCCTCGTATGCGAATCAAGAGGGTTTAAAGGATCCAGGTACCATGCAAAACTTATTCAACCATTTAATTTTAGGAGCAGAAACTTATATTGGAAGTCAAGTAGATCTTGATTTTGGGTATAATTTTATTCGTCGATTTGATTTGAATTTACAAAACCAACAAAATTGGTTCAACGGATTCAGTGCTGGATTGAGTGTAAAATTACCACGTACAAAAATTCAATATGGGAATGCATTTTTTCAAAGAAATTTATATCATCACTTTTCCGTTTTTTATTCCTTGAAAAATAAATAGTTACTTTTTCTTTGTTGGGAATAATGCTTTTGGTTTTTGCGCCTCCTTAATGGTTTTGGGATCTATTTTTTTTGAAGGGGCTTCTTTTGAATTTGCAGGTAACTCATAATCGGATTCTGCTTTTACATCTTCTTTGTTTTCTATCTTAATGATGTTATTGTCAAAGGGAACATTCTCGGTAGAAACAAAATCAACATTAAAATCACTGGTTAAATTAGAAGGTCTTTCAAAAATAGCATTGGCATCTAAATTACAAGCAGGGTCGTGTGCTACTTTACTCATAAAATTAGCCCAGATAGGCAATGCAGCATGCGCACCTTGTCCAAAGTAATTATCTGAAAAACGAATATACCTGTCATCGCAACCCACCCAAGCACCAGCTAACAATTGAGGAGTATAGCCCATAAACCATAAATCACTGTTGTCATTGGTAGTTCCCGTTTTACCTGCAATGGATTGGGTAGGCACATCGTAGGAATACATGCTGCGACCCGTACCTTTTGAAATTACTCCCTGCATCATACTTACCACCGAATAAGCGGTCACCTCATTAATGATTTTTCTTCTTTGAGGAGAAAAGCTTTCTAATACATTGCCATTTTTATCTTCAATTCTATTAATATAAAAAGGTTGTGCATTGTAGCCAGCACCGGGGAACATGGTATAAGCCTGTACCATTTCAAATAAGGATATTTCGCATGCACCTAAAGCGATAGATGGATAGGGTTGCAGGTCGGCTTTGACATTGCATTGTTTTAAATAATCTACAAACTCTTTTGCTGCTTCATTGCCTTTGCCATTGATCTGTTTCATAATATAGGCCGAAGAACAGTTTCTTGATTCTGCCAAAGCTTGGGCCATTGGAATAGATAAGCCTGTGCATGTTTTGGTTGTATTGGGCACCATGCCGTAGCCATCAAAGTTTTGTTGTTGGTCTTGCACAATGGTATAAGGGGTGAATCCAGATTTTTCAATGGCCAAAGAATACAATAATGGTTTAATGGTAGATCCTACTTGTCTTCTGGTATTGATATTGGCATGATCGTATTTAAATGTTTTAAAATCTACACCACCTACCCACGCTTTTACTTCTCCTGTATTGGGATCTACCGCTATAAAACCAGTTTGTAATACTTGTTTATGGTATTTTAAGGAATCATAGGGAGACATAATAGTATCAATGTATCTATTCTTGTTCCAAGCAAAAACACGCATTGGAAGTGGGTCGTTAAAAGTTTTTCTTATCAACTTTTCATCTAAATCCTCTTTTTTCATGTTTCTCCATCGATCTGTTTGTTTGATAGCGAGTTCTAATTGACTGCTAAATTCTTTCCAAATGGTACCCGATTTGATATTGCTTTGTTGGTTGAATTCTTTTTGTAAGTAAGCCATGTGTTTTGCCACGGCTTCTTCTGCATACAATTGCATTCTAGGATTGATGGTGGTGTATATCTTTAAACCATCTCGGTACAAATCGTAGGGGTCGCCATTATTTTTTTTGTGTTCCTTGCACCATTTTTTCATGTACTCTCCCAAAGTCATTCTAAAATAGGGTCCCAGGCCATTGTTTTGATCTAGTTTTCTGAAGTTGGTGGCGATAGGTAATTTTTTACAGGTTTCTGCCTGCTCATTGGTAATGTATTTTTGCCCAGCCATTCTATTTAAAACCAAGTTTCTTCTTTCTAAAGCCAGTTTAGGATTTCTATTGGGATTGTATTTGGTAGGGGCATTGATCATGCCAATTAAGAGCGCTGCTTCTTCTACCGTCAAACGATCGGGTTCTTTTTGGAAAAAAGTACGTGAAGCATTGCTCACACCAAAAACATTTTCACTAAAAGGGACGGTATTTAAATACAGGGTAATAATTTCTTGTTTCGTAAAATTCCTTTCTAATTTGATGGCAATAATACTTTCCTTTATTTTTTGTATGAATCGGAGTATTTTACTCTTCGTGCTCCAATTATCGGTAAATAAATTTTTTGCAGTTTGCATGGTAATGGTAGAGGCGCCCCCTTGGCTTCCTAAAAAAGCTACTGCCCTCATTAATCCCTCTCCATCAATACCGTAATGGTCATAAAAGCGTTTGTCTTCGGTGGCCACCAAGGCTTGCAATAAATAGGGGCTGATGTCTCTGTATTTGACACTTATTCTATCTTCTAAATAAAATTTACCCATGGGAGTTGCATCTTGCGCATAAACTTGACTGGCTAAAGAGGCGGTTGGGTTTTCTATATCGTTCAAATCGGGCATGTCACCAATCCATCCCCAATTGAGCATCAATAGGAATAAAATAAATATTCCAGCGGTAATGAAATAATACTTCCAGAAAAATCGAACCCAGTTTTTAGGTGTATGCTCAGATTGGCTCACTATAGTTCATTTAGGGTTTATAAATATTATGGATCATAAACTGCTCGTATTTTTTTAAATCTTCTTGACTTTTTATTAAGATAATATTAGATTTTCCCAATACATACAATTGATATTGTTTTGATGGAACGAAAGAAATTATTTCCTTACTTAATCTTGGTTTGATTTTATTTAAATAGCTGCTTGCGTTGGCCCTATTTCCAAAATAACCAATCCATACAATATAAGTGCTTTCATCAAATTGAATGTAAGTTACGTTTAATTTTTGCTTGTTAAATTCATCATTGTTTAAAATGTTCAGTGCATTTTGTATTTCTTTTACAAAGCTGGCACTAACTTTATTGGTAACAAGTGCAATATAATGGGGTTCAAGGCTGTCATTTTCGAATTCGATTGCGGCTATTAGATTGCTATCTGGTTTATTATTTTTCAGATTTGAAAATGACTTTGAGCTTAATAAAGAACTGTCATTGATAAGTTTTTTCTGCGTGATATTTACCTCTTGGGTAAGTGGGAGCGATGGGGTAATCAATAAATTGGCTTCTTCTTTGACATAAACAAATGGCAGCTCTTTAATCACCTTTTTTATTTTTAAGGTATCTAAATATTTTTCAGTTACGGCTCTGTTTTTTATATCTTCTAAGATGTTTTTTGCTTTGTCCTTCGTCCTTTCATTTTTGCTTGTACTAATGATGGTGTCCAATAATTTTATAGCGATGCTGTCTTTCCTTAGTTGGGCATACATTTTTACTTTTAAAAACTGGAAGGGTGTATGCCATTTACTGCCTCTTAAACTAGCATTTAGTTGTGGGATGTTGCTGGAGAAATCATCCCAGTTTCCAATTTGAGTAAGGAAATAAGCTTCCTTATAATTATTGACAAGCGAATTGTCTTTATTTTTTTTATCTAAAGCTTCATTTTTCTTGGTGACATAAAAGCCCAGCGGGAATTTACTTACTACTATTTGAATGATGCTATCTGCACTCTCTTGTTTGTTGTCATGTATGTATTGACTTGCTAAATCTAACATTGCCCTTTCTGTAATCACTGGATCGATATTCTTTTTTATTATTCTTACATAGATAGGATAGGCCTTTTCAAAATCATTTAGTTGCTGTAAAAACAATTGTGCATTCGTTAAAGCCGCTTTGTTCCAATCGGACATCGAGATGGATAAACCAATAGCATCTTTAATGAGTACCACGGGCAAGCTGTCGTTTTCTTTGGTTGGGTTGTTCTTATTCAATCCATTAGGAGGCCCGTTTGGATTTTGAACTGGGATTTGGTTAGGGTTGTTGTTCCCATTTTGCTTATTGGTATAAGCAATCGTGGGACTCGATTTTCTTCTCCATTGATCTACATTAGGTCGTTCCCCCCATTTTTTTATAAAAGTTTGTTTTCCTTGTTGTATGGTGCTTTTGTTGTCAAAGTAAAAATCTGAATTGGTACTACTACTGTTGTAATTACTAAGTAGGGTAGCATTGATGTTGGGTTCGGGTATATTGTCTTTACTGGAAAGGATCATTTTGTCTACAAATAAATTTTTGTAGTTAATTTTTCTTTCATTTTGCCTTGTTTGCCAAGCTGTCGAGAAGGGTACTTGCTTGTTTGAGTTCAAATCATATATATATTGTAAAGTATCTTGTACTTTAATAATTTTGTCATTAAGTTCTATATCCTTCATCCATTTCTTTCTTAATTGAATCGTTTCAAAATTGGGATTTGTTTTTAATACATTAGTTAAACTATCATAAGCAATTTTTGAAATAGTATATTCGTCAATATTGTAATTGATATTGGCCAAAAGTTCAAAGGATTTTTGCTTTTGTTTTACATTGGCACTATTTTTTTTAATGGAATAAATAAGCCAATCATTAGCTTTGGTATAAGCCTTGTTTTGGATGGCTAATTTTGCCATTTCAAAATAAATGATATCAGTATAAGGTTTGTATTTTTCTCTTTTGGTCATTTTCTCCAGTGAATAAGCCAGGTCTAACCATGGAGTATTGGCATTTTTTGAGTCAATAGTAATGATGGCAATTCTAGCATATACGCCAACAATGGGGTTGATGGCAGCTTGTTCTGCTTTTTTATACCAGGTATACGCCTTTTTCCAGTTGTCCGCTTTTTGCCACATTTGTGCAATTAAATAATACCATCTTGTTTTAGCCGCATCATCCAGTGCATTGGGCAAGGCATTTTCGAGCGCCGAAGCAGCTTTGTCATATACTTCCATTAAATAATAGCCATAGGCCATTTGCTCATTTAGGAAGGGTTGTAGTCTTTTTGGAAACAAAGCATCTGATTGAAGCAATTGCAACAAACTCATGCCTTCGTTTAATTCAGCAATTTCAAAATAGTTTCTGGCCTGCCATATCATACTTTCATTTCTCACATTTCTGTTTTCCCATAATCTATTTTTTTCGGCGGTGGCAATACTAAATTTACCCTTTGTATTTCTTAGGTTACTTCCCACTTGTAAATCGGCTCCATTTTCTTTTTCGTCAAAGGAGTAATTTATAAATTGTAAAATGCTACCTGCTGTATCAAAATTTTTGTGAAATAAATAAGCTTTGGCCAACAATAAATAGGCATCATCCACATAATTGCTTCTAAGATCATGCAATACAATATTGGCATTGCATCTGTATACGATAGAATCTAAATTATGTCTGGCTGTTGTGCTTAATTCATAATCGTAAAAACTAATTAAAGTAGTAAAGTCGTCTTGATAGTCTGTTCTGGCTTTAAGTAAATTTTCATTGAACTCTTCTTCGGCATTAAACAAATAATTAAATTGAGAAACTGTATTTTGATAGGCTCTTCTGCCCAGCGTATATTTTGTTTTTAAAAGTCGTTCATAGGGTAGTGGTTTTTCCACTTCTCTAAATACTCCCTTTTTAAGGGTACTGTTAAGTGTACTATCTGCTTTTGATTGAATTTGATTGGCTTTGCTGTAAAATAAACCTTTGATTTTTTTCTGATTCGTATCTAGTATTTTGTTGATGCTCTTTATCAATTTAGTATTATTGATATTAATCAAACTAGACGAGCTATCTTCTTTCTTTTTAGAAGTATCCTGTGCTTTAGTACCAAGCGGTAATAGAAGGCTTAAGCAAATTGCCCAAAACCAATGGCTGTAATAATTAAAAGGGACTTCTCTTCTTTGCATAATCAGGTGAAAAACAGCTTAAAAATACATTTATTTCCTATTATTTACTTAAAAAAATAGAATCCATCGTATCTTTAACATGCTTTCAATTTTATGCCAAATTTAGACATCAATAACACGTTTAAGCGGACCAGTAATACCTATCGTTTGGTTATCATGAATGATGATACCTATGATGAGGTTTTGGCCTTTAGATTGTCTAGGAAGTCGGTGTATTTAGGGGTGAGTATTACCTTTATTTTATTGGTAGGCATGACCATTGCATTAATTGCTTTTACACCACTTAGGTATTATATTCCTGGGTATGGAACCAAAGAAAGCAGAACGGCCCTTCAATTGTTAAAAATACGAACTGATTCTTTAGAACAATCCATTCATTACAAAGAACAATATTTAGAAGGGATTAAAAAAGTATTGTCAGATGGCAATCCGAAACAGTTAGATACATTGCCTTTAAAATTACCGGAGAACAAACAAACTGTTGATTAATGACCAGTAATCTGAATGAAAAAAAAGCTGCCAATAGAGACTCCAATTACAATTGGTCAAAATACATAGGATTTGGGTCTCAACTCATTGTGGGGTTATTAATTACACTGTTCGTTGGTAAGAAACTAGATGCATATTTAAACAAACATTCTTTTTTTGCATGGTTAACCCCGTCCTTATTTATATTGGTAGTTTTAATTAGTGTAGTAAGAGATACTCAAAACAAAAAATAACAATGGTATGTTTAAAAATAGAACGCTGTCGGTATTGTTGCTTTTTGTAACAATAAATTTATTCGGATTTTTAGTTCAAAAGGGTTTTATACCTACCCGTTTTAAAATTAATTTTATATTGGTAGTGAACGCTATGTTGTTGCTTATGTATTTTGTTAATGCCATTAGAATTCGCCAATTGGATAAAACCAATCCAAATGCCTTAATAAGGTCGGTGATGGTGGGGACCTTATTAAAAATGGTTGTTTTTGTAACAGCTGCGATGGTATATACCACACAAGTAAAAGCCCCGGTGGGCATGCCCACTTTAATGGCAAGTATGGGCTTGTATCTTTTTTATACTTGGTTGGAAATTAAAGGAGAATTGTATAACAAGTAATTGTTCAATTAATATTACCAATATTGTCTAAGGTCGAACATCCACTCCATGCACTTGCCAATTACCTTCCTGAGGGTGCATTTGATCCTGTGGTGAATTTAATTCATCAATACAAAGTTCATTTAACCGTTACCAGGGCTCGAAAATCTGTGCTTGGAGATTATCGTCATCCTAGTATGGGATCCAATCATAAAATTACCGTCAATGGAAATTTAAATAAGTATGAATTTTTAATTACTTTATTGCACGAATTGGCGCATCTATTGTGTTTTGAACAATACAGAAATAGGGTTGAATCGCACGGAAAAGAATGGAAACAGATTTATGGGAATTTATTAGGCGCTTTTATTGAAATGGACCTCTTTCCCAATGACATTACAAAAAGTTTGAAAAAAACCTTGTTGAATCCTGCCGCTACTGCCAATGGTGAAACTGCTTTGCTATTGGTTTTGAGACAATACAATAAAATAAATAAATCTGGCGCGGTTGTTTTAGCAAGCCTCCCTGATGGAATTTTATTTACCGCAGAAAAGGGCAGGATTTATAAAAAAATAAAATTACGTCGTAAACGCATTGAATGTTTAGAAGTTAAAACAGGCAACATTTATTTATTTAGTGCACTCACAGAAGTTCAAGTAGTAAAACTAGCTGACAGCTAATTTTACTAAGGCAGCTGCTTCGCTCAACTGAATGGCAGATTGCACTTTCAATCCACTCTCATCAATTAATTTTTTTGCTTCTACTGCATTGGTTCCTTGTAAACGAACTATAATCGGAATATTAATATTGCCCAATTTTTTGAAAGCTTCAATTACACCAGAAGCTACACGATCGCAACGAACAATACCGCCGAATATATTAATTAAAATAGCTTTTACATTAGGATCTTTCATGATGATTCTAAAACCTGCTTCAACCGTTTGCGCATTCGCAGAACCACCTACGTCTAAGAAATTGGCGGGTTCTCCGCCACTTAATTTAATCATATCCATGGTAGCCATAGCCAATCCTGCGCCATTCACCATACAACCTACATTGCCATCCAATTTAACAAAGTTCAAATTGTATTCGCCCGCTTCTACTTCCGTAGGATCTTCTTCGGTCACATCACGCATTGCCAATAAATCTGGATGACGCATTAAAGCATTGTCATCTAGATTCATTTTACAATCTACCGCAATAATTTTATCATCCGATGTCTTGAACAAAGGATTAATTTCTAGCATGCTGCAATCCAATCCAACATAAGCATTGTATAAATTGGTTACAAACTTTACGCAACTTTTTAAAGCCTCGCCACTCAAGCCTAAATTAAAAGCAATTTTTCTTGCTTGAAAACCTGGCAAGCTACCACCTGGGTGCACCCATTCTTTGTATATTTTTTCTGGCGTATCATGTGCCACATCTTCGATATTCATTCCACCTTCGGTACTGTACATAATTACATTCATGCCTTTCGCACGATCTAATAATATTGACAAGTAAAATTCTTTGGTGGGTTGGGGGCCTTCGTAATAAACATCTTGCGCTACTAAAATTTTAGAGACTAATTTTCCAGCAGGACCAGTTTGAATGGTTACAAGGGTGCCTCCTAATATGTTTTTTGCAAAGGTTTCAATATCGGCAGCAGATTTACCAACAGCTACTCCTTTTTGTTCGGTACCAATAATTTTTCCTTTTCCTCTTCCTCCTGCATGAATTTGAGCTTTTACTACAGCAAACTTATTATTGGTTTCCCCCGCAATTTTATGGTAAGCAGCAATGGCAGCGTCAACCGTTTCAACTGCGATTCCTTCTTGAACAGGTACTTGGTACTTTTTTAGTAATTCTTTTGCTTGATATTCATGCAGATTCATGCGTTGTAAATTTTGGCGAAGATAATAGATTATAGGCATAGAATAAGCCTAAAAATTAATTTTGCTGTTTAAACATTGAATTATATCTTTGCATTCGAAAAATAGACCTACGTGGAATATTTTAAATGCTTCCATTACTCATAAACAAAAATTCAAATATGAAAAAAATCAAGTACTCTTTGTCTCTTATTGCTGCGTCCATTTCATTGGTTTCTTTTGCTCCTAGTCAAAAGAAAGCAGATGCAGTTACTTTTACCATTACTGCTCAAAAAAGCAAAGTAGATTGGATTGGCTCTAAAAAAAGTGATTACCATACTGGTTATTTCCCCATCAAATCTGGTGCGGTGCAAGTGGAGGCTGGAAAATTAGTGGGTGGTAACTTTGTAATTGATGTAGCAGGTTTAAAAGTAACAGACGATCGTGGTGGTGAAAAATTACAAGGTCATTTGTCTTCTGGTGATTTCTTTGATATTGCAAAATTCGGTGAAGCGACTTTTAAAATTACCAGTGTTAAATATACAGCAGGGGATAAAGCAACTATTACTGGCAATTTAAAAATCAAAGACATTTCTGCTCCAATCACTTTTATAGCAAGTATTAGAAATGCAGATGACAAAGGCTTTTTTGCAGAAGCTTTCTTGCCATTTGATAGAACTTTATTTGGCATTAATTATGGTATTGGTATGGTTGATTCTGAAGTGCAGTTGGCCATTCACATTTACGGGAGTAAATAGTTTGCATACAATTTTTTATAAAAAAAGCCCTCCGAGTAATCAGGGGGCTTTTTTTTATTAGGGGCTTTTACATTAGGGTGTAGGCTAAATTAAAAATAAAGTTTAAATGGAGTAGCGCTCTTTTAACACGTGCAAATGATGCAAAGCATGACCAAAAATAATAAAGCCCAATGCATTTACAGACATAGGTTGTTCGCTAGCGGTTCCTTTTTGTTTTAAATCCTCTTCACTAAAAGAGGCAAAAAGCATATTGGTAGATTGCCTAACAATTTTCCATTCAGCAATCATTTCTTTCCAATTGCGATGCGCAGCGGTCGCATTTTTTGCATATAGATTTTCATCAAAACCTGGAATTGGATTTGGTTCTTTTCTTGCAATAGCTACTGCACGATAGGCAAATATTCTTTCCGTATCTATTACATGCTGTAACATTTGTTTGATGGTCCATTTGTCTGGTGCGTAGGCGAAATTTATTTTCTCAGTTGGGATCGCATTCCAAGCATCAATAATTCGGTCGTTGTATTGTTGTAATAAAATCGAATAATCTTTACCACTGGTATAGTTAAGATATGTTTGATAATAAGCTCCGTATTCTGTGGCACTGGGTCTGGGCATAATAATTAATTGTTGGGCAAATATGGTTTTTAATTCTTAATTCTTTGTTCTTTTCTTTTGGATTGATTTCACAGGGCTAGTAGAAGCGACCCTCTTTGCCAATTCAATGGCATTGGCTGCATTCACTATGCCTCCAGCTTTACAAATTTCAGCCAGGGTTTTAGAGGCCTCATGTTGAGGTACAACAAAACTATCTTGTGGGTTACTTGGTTGCCATACAGATTGCATTATTAGGTCTTTTACTTGAATGGCTGTAAGTGTTGGAAAATAGGATCTGATAAGTGCAGCAACATGACTTACTATAGGGGAAGCCATACTGGTACCACTTAATAAACCATGATTGTTGGCTCCTGGTAATGTAGAATATATTTTATTGCCTGGCGCCAATACATCCACCACTTTTGGGCCATAATTACTAAATTCAGTTAATATACTTTCTCCTACTGCTAAATCACTGCTTGCCGCTACGGTAAGCATATTTTTTGCTGCATCTTTAATTGCGCTAGAGTAGGGATTGGGAAAAACATTTTTTTGATCTAAATCATAAAATTCATTTCCAGCAGAGTGAACAATTAAAACATCTTTTGCTGCTGCATATCTAATGGCACTGTCTACCCAAATTTGTTCAGGTGAATAGGATTTGCCAAAACTCATATTGATGATTTTGGCGCCATTGTCCACCGCATATCTGATGGCCAATGCTACATCTTTATCATATTCATCTCCATCAGGCACTGCCCGAATGGCCATTATTTTTAGGGGAGGATACCATTGGTTCACATGCCAACTACTATCTGGCAAGCCTGCTACTAATCCAGCAACATGGGTGCCATGTCTTGCATTGGGGCCTGTGATATCCTGGTTGCCATAATATCGATCAGAAAAATCTTCATAATGATCTTTTACAATTTCAGCTCGAATATTAATTGGTGCATTTTCTTTTGCATTGGCTGCTTTTTCTTTGCCTTCTAAGTATTCATTTAAGTCACTGATAATTTCTGTGAAGGGGGTTTCTTTGTCAATGCCTAAAATGGTTACTGTTCGTAGAAAAGACATTTTTGCTTCCAAAGCAATTCGTCCAATAGGTTGATAAGGCGCTAACTTTAAAGCTGTAAAATTTGAATCGCCCATTTCTTGAATAATATTGGCACCTATTTTTTTAAGTGCATTGGTGGCCATTTGCATGTATTGCAAGTTGGCGGCATCCTCGTCTGAAAATTCCATTTCTTTAACTACTTCTAGCCAAGTAGCGTATTGTTTTTTTTCCATGGCATTTAAACCAAGGGTATCTATCGTTTTATGATTGAACTTACTTTTTAATTGATGATATATCCTGGTTTTTTCAGCAGCTGCTTTGTCTATGTTGCTACCATCTCGGCCGCCTAAAAAATTCCAACCATGAACGTCGTCTACATATCCATTGTGATCGTCGTCCACATGGTTGTTCGAAATTTCTGCGGGGTTGGTCCAAAGTAATTTTTTTAAATCATTTTGGTTGCTGTCTATTCCGCCATCAATGACGGCCACGATAATGGGGCTTGGTTGGATACCATAGGTAGCCAAAAGTTGGTAAGCTTTTTGTAAACTTATTCCATGTACGCTGTCTTTCTCAAAATCTTTCCAATGCCAATTTTTTGTCGACTGCCCAAAGATGATAACTGATACAAATAAAAATAAGAGGGTAATTGGAAATCGTTTCATCATTTAAAACTATAAGATTATTAATTTTATTGAGGGTATGTTTTTTATAGACATCGCATTGTTATAAATCAAATTTGATGCCTTGTGCTAAAGGCAATTGGTTGCCCCAGTTGATGGTATTGGTTTGTCTTCTCATGTAGGCTTTCCATGCATCACTGCCGCTTTCTCTTCCACCACCTGTTTCTTTTTCACCACCAAAAGCACCACCAATTTCTGCACCACTGGTTCCAATATTTACATTTGCAATTCCACAATCACTTCCAAGTGTTGATAAAAACAATTCAGATTCTCTCATATTTAAAGTCATGATGGCCGAAGATAAACCTTGAGGAACTGCATTTTGAATAGCAATGGCTTCTTCAATTTTTGAATATTTCATTACATATAATATGGGAGCGAATGTTTCATGTTGTACCATGACATGATGGGGTAGGGCTTCTGCAACACATGGTTTTACATAACAACCACTTTCAAATCCTACGCCTTCTAAAACGCCCCCTTCTACAATAAATTTTCCGCCCTCTTTTTTACATGCTGCTATCGCCTCCAAATACATTTTAACTGCAGCTTTGTCAATCAATGGGCCCATATGCATAGCAGCATCCAATGGATTGCCTATTTTAATTTGTTGATAGGCTTTCACTAATTTATTTACAAATGCATCATAAATTTTTTCGTGAACAATTAATCGGCGTGTACTGGTGCACCTTTGCCCAGCCGTACCTACTGCTCCAAAAACAGCACCTACCAATGACATGTCTAAATCGGCGTGTTCAGAAACAATGATGGCATTGTTGCCGCCTAATTCTAAAATCGTTTTACCCAATCTTGCTGCCACTGCTTGATTTAATTCTTTACCCATTCTGGTAGATCCAGTAGCAGATACCAATGGTATCCTTGTGTCCTGACTTATCCATTCACCTACTTCTTTACCTCCTTGTATTAAATTATTTACACCTTCGGGTACTTGGTTGGCTTTAAAAACTTTTGCAACAATATGTTGAATGGCATTGCCACATAAGGGTGTTTTTTCGCTTGGTTTCCACACCGTTACATTTCCGCATACCCATGCTAATGCAGCGTTCCAGCTCCATACTGCAACAGGGAAATTAAAGGCGGAAACTATTCCCACAATACCCAATGGATGCCATTGTTCATACATTCTATGCAAGGGTCTTTCACTATGCATGGTTAATCCATACAATTGTCTTGATAAGCCCACTGCGAAATCACAGATATCAATCATTTCTTGTACTTCTCCTAAACCTTCTTGTAAACTTTTTCCCATTTCATAGCTTACCAATTGACCCAAGGCTTGTTTTTCATTTCTTAAGGCATTACCCAATTGTCTAACAACTTCTCCTCTTTTAGGAGCAGGCCATTGCCTCCATTCTTCAAAGGCAGTTTGTGCTGTAGTAATTACTTTTTCATAGGCATCTTTATCGGTGCAAACAATGCTTCCAATTGCTTGATTGTCTACTGGAGAAAAAGAAATTAATTTTTCCCCTTTACTTTTTTGCCAAATAGTTCCCGTAGAACTTCCTTCATTTTCTTTTTGTAATTGTAACGATTGTAAAAAATGCATGTCAATGTTATTTAAAAATGAAAACGAAATGTATTTGGAAATCTTATTGATGTAAAATCGTCTATCTTTTTAATTTTTCTATTAGTTGCGTAGTGGAGAAACCTGCTACGATGGGATTGATAATTACTTTTCCTCCATTTGCAATCACTTCTTTTGCGCCTACTATTTCATCAATGGTATAATCGCCACCTTTAACCATCACGTCTGGCAAGAGTGTTTTTATTAAATCCAATGGTGTATCTTCTTCAAATACGACAACCATGTCCACCACCTGTAGGTTGGAAAGAACAATGGCTCGACTTTGCGTGTTGTTAATGGGTCTGGTAGGGCCTTTCAATCTTTGAACACTCTGATCACTATTTAGACCTACCACTAAATAATCGGCTTCTTTGGCTGTCTGTGCCAAGGAAAATAAATGACCTGGATGCAAAATATCAAAACACCCATTGGTAAAAGAAAAAGTTTTTCCAGCGAGTTTCCAAGCACTAATTTGTGCCTTGGCTTGGTCTATGGTGTTAATCTTTTTTTCTATCAATGCTACGTCTCGCATGTTATTTGGTTTGTTTATTGACGATAGGAAGTATTAATAAACTAAGTCCACCCAATACCAAGACTATTATGAATTGAGAAAACCATTGTAAGGTACCATTGGCTAAGCCTAATGTATAATCAATTCCATTTAGCTCTAACACTTTCGCCATAAAATAAGCATATGCGCCAATACCACCAGGAGTAATAATCATTCCAATACTCGCATAGGCCAAACAGCTTATTGCAGTTGCAAATGAACTTTCTGTTCCAGCGGTTCCATAAAGTCCTATATAGGTTGCAAATAAATACAAAAACCAAATGCTAAAGGAGTAAAAGAAAAATAAATTGTGTTTTTTTAATTGAGTCGCACTTCTAATTCCAGCCCAAACACCCCAAAATATATTTTTTATACTTGCAATGATTTTTTCTAATTTATTTTTAAAGACAAAAAATAAAATCGCAATCAATACTAAAACACCTGCTATTATTTCGAGTAGGAAGGGAGTGTGATTGGAAGAAGTTGCTGCCACTGGAGCAGTATGTAATTGATGCCATCCTGTTTGGATCACCGTAAATTGTAAAGTAAGGGCTAATAAAAAAACAAGTCCCAAGCAAAAAACGTCAAAAGCACGTTCGGCTACAATAGTGCCTACTATTTTATCAGCGGGTACTTTTTCGTATTTAGACAGCAGGGTACACTTTAATACTTCTCCTAAACGAGGAATCGCCAAATTAGCTAAGTAGCCAATGAGTACTGCTAAAAACGTATTTAGAATGCCAGGTCGGTAACCCAAAGGTTCCATAATCAAACGCCATCTTAATGCTCTCAAAAAATGGGCGAGGCCTAATATAAAAAATACAGGGATAATGATCCAAAAACGGGAGTGCTGTAGGGACAGCTTAAACTTGTCCCATTCCTGTGGTGGAATTTGGTGTAAACTCCACCAAATCAATACTATGCCTATGAGAAAGAAGAAGGCTATTTTTAGAAGTTTACCCATTTAATTTTAATTAGTTCTATACTCTGCAATTTACAACCAAATGTCTATAAACGAGGCAGAATGGGTTATTTATTCCCCTTTTTTGTCGTTTCTTAAAGTCCTTAGTATTACGTACCTTTGCACACTCAAAGTTTGTACTGAGTTAAACCCCAAACGGAATGTCTGAAAAAAAACGAATCTTATTCATCGCCACGGAGATGTCACCTTATTTAGAGTTGACAGAATTTGCGGAGGTCATTAATAAGCTCGCCATAAAAAGCAATGACAGCGGTCTAGAAGTACGCTGCATCATGCCTAGGTTTGGTGTGATTAATGAAAGAAGGCATCGTCTTCACGAAGTGGTTCGCCTGTCTGGTATCAATGTTCAGTTGGATGGAGATGATTATCCATTACAAATTAAAGTGGCTTCCTTACCAAATGCTCGTTTGCAAGTTTATTTTTTAGAAAATGAAGATTTTTTCAAAAGAAAACATTTGTTTCATGATGAGCAAGAAAAGTGGTTTGATGACAATGCTTTAAGAACCATTTTCTTTTGCCGAGGAGCTTTAGAAACCGTTAAAAAATTTGGTTGGCCTCCCGACGTTATTCATTGTAGCGGTTGGATGACAGGCTTAATTCCAGCTTACATCAAAAATGCATTTAAAAAAGAACCCGTTTTTTCTAATGCTAAAACAATATTCACCATTGGCCAAAATACTTTTGAAGATAAATTCAACAAAGATTTTTTAACAAAAGCCATTATCAATACCAATATCAAAGACAAAGATTTAGAACCTTTTAAGGACTTAAACAATACAGCTTTATTTAGAGGTGGTGCTACGTATGCGGATGCCATTACTTTTGGTTCTGATGTGATAGATAAAAAATTAGTTTCTGAATTTTCTGCTGTAAAAGGCAAAAAAGTGATCCCTTTCAATGGATGGGATTCCGATTTAACAGAGTATTTAGATTTATACAACGAACTTGCAGGCAAATAAAGACAAATTAATTCATTCATGGCATCGAATAACATAGTTAGAAATATTCTTATATCTTTTGCTTCCCTTCTTACTTTTTCGGCATGTACCAAAGTTGGTACAACAGATTTGGGCTTAGGGCTTTTACCTTCCTTAGATTACTATAATACAAAAGATACTTCTTTAGAGGTGATCACGATGACAGCTGATTACCCAGATACTTTAAGAGTATTTACTGGTGATTACCATGTGATTGGTAGTATTACAGATGATGCCGTGTTTGGTACGACCAAGGCCACTATGTTTTTTCAATTAAAACCAGATTATTTTCCATTTTTCATTCCCGGACTTACAGATAGTTTAGTGGTGGACTCTGCTGTTTTAATATTGTCTTACAAAGGATTCTACGGGGACTCTACCAAACCAGTCGTTATCAATGTCAGAAGAATTGATGCCAATACACCTTTAAGAGTAGACTCTACAAAATATCCAAGTAATTATCCGGAATTGTATCCAATGCAAACAGATATGGCATTGGCTGCACCGTATACTTTAGATTTTACCCATGCTAGAGATTCTGTTTACAATAAATTTGAAGCAGCAGTTAATCAAATCAGGATTCCTTTGAATATGTCTTTTGCCAATTTATTGATGAAAGGGTATGATTCTAATGGGGCCTACCATTCTGATACAACATTAAGATCTTATTTTCCTGGATTTGCGCTATCAACAGATCCATCTTCTAACAAAAATGTGTTGATTCAAATAAGTTTATTAGATACCAATACAAAGTTGGCACTCTATTATAAAAGTACTTCTGCCAATACCTCCGTGTATCAAAGAGACACTGCAGTAGTTAATTTTAAGTTTTCCGTATTTGACAATGGCGATGTTAATTTTATAAAAAGAAATACAGCTGGATCAGAAATGGCGCGTCATATCAATCAAAATTTAAACGATTCTTTGGTATACGTTCAAACAAGTCCAGGAACGATGGTGAAAATTAAAATTCCAGGATTGAAAGCGTTTAAAAATAAAATTATACATCGTGCCGAATTATTAGCACTGCAAGTACCAGCAAGCACGGGTGCAAACTCATTAGAACCTTATTTATTACCTCCCAATTATTTATTTTTAGGAGCGTATGATTCTGTGAACAAAGTAATTCGAAATGTACCAAATGACTTTGATGGTATTACTGGAACAGCCACTTTATCCCATTTTGGAGGTCGAGTACAATACAAGAGTTTAAATGGATATGACAATGTAGCGACCTATAATTTTAGCATTAGTAGGTATGTGCAAGGGGTTATTTCTCGTTCCGATTCTGTGTTTGATTTCAGGATATTGGCTCCCGTAAATGACTCTATTCAATTTGTGCCGCCTCATCCCTATAATACCAACTCAGGGGTAGTGAACTACTTATCTACTTCTTCTGGCAATCAACCTGCCATGGGTAGGGTTAGATTAGGTGGAGGTACCCATTCTAAGTTTAGAATGAGGCTTCATATTTATTATTCAGATTTGTAGTTACTATATTATTCAAATTGTTTTTATTTATATATTTGCACCTTAAATACTAATCTATGCCTTATTTATTTACTTCAGAAAGCGTTTCCGAAGGACATCCAGACAAATTAGCCGATCAGATTTCTGACGCCCTAATTGATAATTTTTTAGCCTTTGATCCACAATCAAAAGTGGCTTGTGAAACATTGGTAACTACTGGTCAAGTAGTATTGGCTGGTGAAGTAAAATCAAAAGCTTATTTAGATGTACAAACTATTGCACGTAATGTAATCAAGAAGATTGGTTATACAAAGAGTGAATATATGTTCGAGGCGGATAGCTGCGGAATTTTATCTGCTATTCATGAACAATCTGCCGACATCAATCAAGGTGTAGACAGAAAGAAAAAAGAAGAACAAGGGGCAGGTGACCAAGGTATGATGTTTGGTTATGCCACCAATGAAACCGACGATTACATGCCATTGGCATTAGACTTAGCGCACAAAATTTTAATTGAACTCGCTGCATTAAGAAGAGAAAATAAGGCGATTAAATATTTGCGTCCAGATGCAAAATCTCAAGTGACCTTAGAATACAACGATAAAAATCAACCGGTAAGAATTGACGCGATTGTAGTTTCAACTCAACACGATGATTTTGATGCAGAAGCTAAAATGTTAGCTAAGATTAAAAAAGACATCGTTGAAATTTTAATTCCTCGTGTAAAAGCAAAATACAAGAAATACGCGAAGTTGTTTAACAACGATATTAAGTATCATATTAACCCAACAGGTAAGTTTGTAATTGGTGGTCCACATGGTGACACTGGTTTAACTGGCCGTAAAATTATCGTAGATACCTACGGTGGTAAAGGGGCTCATGGTGGTGGTGCCTTCTCTGGTAAGGACCCAAGTAAGGTTGACCGTTCTGCTGCTTATGCAACGCGTCACATTGCTAAGAACTTAGTAGCTGCTGGTGTGGCTTCTGAAGTATTGGTACAAGTTTCTTACGCGATTGGAGTGGCTAAACCAACTTCTATTAACGTAAACACTTATGGTACTGCTAAAGTAAAATTAACCGATGGTCAAATTGGTAAATTAGTAGAAAGCGTATTTGATATGCGTCCTTACTTTATCGAGCAAAGATTAAAATTAAGAACGCCAATGTACAGCGAAACCGCTGCCTACGGACATATGGGTCGTAAGAACGAAACCGTTACTAAAACATTCACAACCCCAGACGGTAAATCTAAAACCATGAAAGTAGAATTATTTACTTGGGAGAAATTAGATTATGTAGCGAAAGTGAAAAAGGCTTTCGGATTAAAATAAAATAATTAAAATGATAAAATCCCTCTCGAATGCTCGGGGGGGATTTTTAGTTTTATAAACAAATTTAATAGCATGGAACAGGAACAAAATCCTTGGAAAACAATCAGCGGTAAAATAGTATACGATAATCCCTGGATCAATTTAACCGAATACCAAGTAATTACTCCTGCAGGAACGCCTGGCATCTATGGAAAGGTTCATTTTAAAAATATTGCGATTGGCATTATTGTACTTGATGAAGAAGGCAATACTTATTTAGTGGGTCAATACCGTTTTCCTTTAAATGAGTACAGTTGGGAAATTCCAGAAGGAGGCTGTCCGCAAGGCACTGATTATTTAGCTTCTGCAAAAAGAGAATTGAAAGAGGAAACTGGTTTTGAAGCTAACAGGTGGACCGAAATATTGCGTATGCATGTTTCCAATTCGGTTTCGAATGAATATGCGGTAGTATATGTGGCACAGGATTTAATAGCAGGAGCAGCTGAACCTGAGGATACAGAAAGATTGACTATTAAAAAATTACCTTTCGAAACTGTCTTGCAATGGGTCATGGAGGGGAAAATAACGGATTCCATTTCAGTAGCCGCTATTTTAAAGTGGCAATTGCTTCAATCAAAAATACCCACAAAGTAAAAGGAGTAAGCTAAATCGACTAACTTTGAATTCTATGGAGGAAAGACAATCAAAATCGGACAGACCTTACAAACCCAGACCTAGATTCAATTCGGAGCGTTCTGTTGCTACCGAACGCAAATTTATTATTGGTCGCCAACCTTTAATAGAAGCTTTTGATTCTGAAACCAATATTGAAAAAATATTAATTCAAAAAAATGCTCAAGGAGAAGGCTTGAATGAAATTAAGCAGGCCGCTCGTGAAAAAAATATTCCGGTGCAATTGGTGCCCATTGAAAAATTAAACGGATTAAGCAAAGCCAATCATCAAGGAGTATTGGCCTTTATTTCTAAAGTAAAATATTTAGCATTACAGGAAGTCATTGATTTTGTGGTGGCCAAAGGAGAAACCCCTTTGTTTTTAATGTTAGATGGGGTAACTGATGTAAGAAATATTGGTGCTATAGGAAGAAGCATTCATTGTTGTGGAGCACAAGCCTTAATTATTCCTGACAAAGGAGTGGGGGCTTTAAATGAAGAAGCATTTAAAAGTAGTGCAGGTGCCTTAGAACACATACATATTGTAAGAGTGGGAAGTCTATTAAAGGCGGTGGACTTATTGCATTTAAACGGCATACAGGTTTTTACCAGTGAAATGCGCGCCGAAAAAAATATTCATGAATTAGACCTTTGCTTACCAGCTTGTATTATTATGGGGGATGAAGGAAGAGGGGTACAACCTTATTTGGCAAAAGCAGCTGATTATTTTTTCAAAATACCGATGGCCTCTAATTTTGATTCCTTTAATGTTTCTGTCGCAGCTGGTATTATTTTGTATGAGGCCATGAAACAAAGAATGTTCCCAGTAAAGAAATAAATTAGGCCTTTGTATGAGCCAACTCAAATTTAAATTAACACTTGCTGCAAAAAAATCTGCTTATCCTATGGGGTATCGAGATAAGTCCTTGCTTATTGGGTCTTGCTTCTCGGAGAATATTGGTTCTAAATTATCCAGTCATTTGTTTCAGGTGTTGGAAAACCCACATGGTATTTTATTTAACCCTATCAGCGTTGCCCATTCTTTAATAGATTGTATTCAAAATAAAACTTACCAGGAAGCCGATTTGTTTTTGCTCAATGATGTTTGGAACAGTTGGAATCACCACAGTCGTTTTTCAGGAATTACTCCAAAAGAAGCTTTGGGAAAAATAAATGATTCCATTGACCAAGCGCATGCCTTTTTAAAAACAGCCGATCACATGGTTATTACACTGGGGTCTGCCTGGGTATATCAATTAAATAATGAATCCAATTTCACAGTTGGTCAGGTGGTTGCTAACAATCATAAGGCGCCAGCCCATTGGTTCAATAAAAGATTGATGCAGCCCATTGAGCTTATTACATTGTTAAAAAATTTAGTGCATCAATTGCTTGCATTCAATCCTCACTTGCATATTGTATTTACCATCAGTCCTGTGCGCCATTTAAGAGAGGGCCTGGTAGAAAACAACCGTAGTAAAGCCGTATTAATTCATGCGGTTCATGAACTAATAGACATGCATGACAACATCGAATATTTCCCTTCCTATGAATACATTATGGATGATTTGAGGGATTACCGTTTCTATTCGGAAGATATGGTTCATCCGAATTATGCAGCTTCTAATTATGTTTGGGAAAAGCTGGTGGAAACCTATATGAATGAAGAAACCCAAACCATCATGAAGCAAGTAGCAGCATTACAATTGGCCATGCAGCACAAACCATTTTTTACTGGGTCGAGTCAGCACCAAGCATTTTTACAAAATTGTGTCACTAAAACGGAGCACTTATTGAATCTGTATCCTTATTTAGCATTGAATGACCAACTTCAGTTTTTTAATCAACAAATTGGCAAATAAATTCTTAATTTAGGCGTCTAAATATTTGTTATGCGTTTATTGCCTTTTCTAGCTTCTGCTGTAGTGACTATTGGACTCGTTTCTCTATTAAATACACAGTTATCCATTGGCCCCACCAAATCACCAAAATTGGGTTATTTCTTATCTCCCCAACATGGCTTTTGGAAAAATGCAGAAAAAATTAATACCAATTTTGACGCCAATTTAGTGGCAGGTGAATTAAAAGGCAATGTAGATGTTTATATAGACGATCGTTTGGTACCTCATATTTATGCAGACCATGACGAAGATGCTTATTTCGTTCAGGGCTATTTGCACGCCAAATTTAGATTGTGGCAAATGGATTTTCAAACCAGGGTAGCATCGGGTCGCTTAAGTGAAATTGCTGGTGCAGATAAATTATCCATTGATCGTTTTTTTAGAAGATTGGGCATGGTGTATGGTGCAGAACAAACAGAAGTTAAAATTAATGAGACCAATCCTGTTATGAAAGCAACAGTGGATGCATATACAGCAGGGGTGAATGCTTATATGAAACAATTGGCTCCAGAAGACTTGCCTTTTGAATTTAAATTAATGAATTATGAGCCTGAATTGTGGACCCCTAAGAAGACCTACCTATTTTTAATGTTTATGTCTTATGATTTAACAGGCCGTTCGGCAGCATTAGATTTACAATTGACCAATACCCGTGATTTTTTAGGGTATGATTTATTTAATAAGTTATATACCAATACGCAAGATTCTCTAGATCCAATTATTCCTAAAGGGACCGTCTATCAAAAGCCATCGATTGTTCCTATTAAACCTGCCAATTCGGATACTAATTATTTAATGCATAAAAATACATTGGCTTATCTGACACAACCGAGTCCAGAAGCGCCCGATAAAAACAATGGTAGTAATAACTGGGCAGTAGCTGGTAGTAAAACAAAATCGGGTCGTCCTATATTATGTAGCGATCCTCATTTGGGTTTAAATCTTCCATCTCTTTGGTACGAAGTACAAATTACAACTCCCACACACAGTACCTATGGGGCTAGTTTCCCTGGTTCTCCTGCTGTGATTATAGGATTCAATGATAGTTTGGCTTGGGGTGTGACCAATGCAGGTAGGGATGTATTGGATTATTATGAATTGAAATTTAAGGACAGCTCACAAAATGAATATTGGTTCAATGGCGAATGGAAATCGGTGACCAAAAGAAAAGAAGTAATAAAAGTGAAAGACAGTGCCGATGTAGTGGAAGAAATTGCAATGACGTATTGGGGTCCTGCTATGTTTGATGCCCATTATCAAAATCCACAATCCAAGGGTCGCAACTTGGCTGTAAAATGGACTGCTTTTACGCCCTCTTCTGGAGTAGAAGCTTTTTATCAATTGAATCGTGCCAAAAATTATGACGATTATATTCATGCTATTTCTTTGTGGACCTGTCCTGGCCAGAATTTTGTTTTAGCCACTAAATCAGGAGACATTGCCATCAAACAACAGGGGGCTTTTGTAGCCAGATGGGAACGTCAAGGTGATTTTATCATGCCAGGTCAAGACAGTACTTATGATTGGCAAGGCATCATTCCCAATAATGAAAATCCTACCATTAAAAATCCTATTCGAGGTTTTGTAAGCAGTGCCAATCAAAAACCTACGGATGCTTCTTATCCTTATTATTTAGGTACGGCTAGTTACTTTCCTTTGTATCGTGGAATAAGTGTAAACAAGCATTTGGCTAACATGAATCAAATTACCGCTCAGGATATGCAGGCTTTGCAAACCAACAATGACAATGTTTTTGCTGCAACTGCTCGTCCTGCTTTAATGAAATATGTACAGTTAGATAAATTAAGTCCAGATGCAAAAAGAATGGTCGCCGAAATGACGAATTGGAATTTGGTGAATGAAGAACATGCAAAAGGCATTACTGTTTTTAAAATAATTTGGGACAGTGTAGCACAAGCTGTTTGGGGGGATGAATTAGCTGGGTCTGATTTGGCATTGACCAAGCCCGATGATTTTGTTTTGCTAGATCAAATGTTAAAAGATTCCAATTGGTCCATAGCCGATGATATTCGTACCAAGGATAAAGTAGAAAATTTTAAAGACCAAGTAACCTTGGGGGTTGAAAACGCTACATTGAAATTATTGGAATTGGAAAAAGAAAATAAATTGGAATGGGCTTTATTTAAAGCAACCAGGGTATTGCATTTAACTAAAATCCCGGCTTTGAGTAGAATGAATTTGCCCATTGGAGGAGGAATGAATATCATTAATGCTACTACTGAAAATCATGGACCTAGTTGGAGAATGATTGTTCACTTAACAGACGAAATAGAAGCCTATGGATTGTATCCAGGTGGACAAAGCGGTAATCCTGGAAGTCCCTATTATGACAGTTTTGTGGATTACTGGGCGGCAGGAAAATATTATCGTTTGTTGTTTTTGTCTAAGGAAAACTTGATAAAAAATGAAAGAACCAAATGGCATATTCAATTCAAGACCGCTTCCTAAAATATAAATTATAATTAAGTTAAAATACATTCAATGAAAATAATTATCAGTATTCTATTGTGTGCCTTGCTTGCTTATGCAGTGGGTATTTATGGAAATTTACCTTGGTGGAGTTTTGTAGTCACCAATTTGATAGTAGCAATAGTGGTTCCTCAAAAATCATTTCATTCTTTTTTAATCGGTTTCTTATCCATAGGGCTTTTATGGGCAGGTCTGGCCATTGGTATAGATCAAGGGAACCATCATATTTTATCTACAAAAGTGGCTACCATATTGCCTCTAAAGGGTTCTTATATCAGTCTCCTTGTTCTTACGAGTTTTGTAGGTGCATTATTGGGGGGGCTAGCTTCCTTAACGGGTTCCTTTATAAAAATGAAATAGAAAATAAGGCTTAACTTTGTGTTGAATTTGCCCAACCTGTAATTGGGTCCATTAACCGGAACATCCTAGATGTCTAAATTTAATTTTATGTCTGTATTGCACAATCGAATCTCCAATAAGGAGTTGAAAGAAAAATTATACCAGGAAACTTTTCCTCGTATTACCCTTAGTTTTTATCAGTATTTCCCCATTCAAAATCCGGCAGTTTTTAGAGATGCACTCTATAAGGGATTCCATGATTTGCAAGTATTTGGTCGTATTTATGTGGCCAAAGAAGGCATCAATGCGCAGGCCAGTGTACCCACTCATTTATTTGAAAATTTTAAAACGTATTTGTATTCCATTGCTGGATTAGAAGGCTTGCGTTTAAATATCGCTGTGCATGACAATGGAAAAAGTTTTTGGGTGTTAAGAATTAAAACGCGAGAGAAAATTGTTGCCGACGGTATTGAGGATCCCGGTTTTAGTATGGAGAACAAAGGCAAGTATGTGAATGCCCAACAGATGAATGCCTTGTTAGAAAATAAAGATACCATTGTCATTGACATGCGGAATCATTACGAATACGAAGTGGGGCACTTTGACCATGCTATTGAAATTCCTTCTGATACTTTTAGAGAACAACTGCCCATGGCAGCTGAAATGATGAAAGAGCAAAAGGATAAAAATATTATTATGTACTGCACGGGAGGCATTCGTTGTGAAAAAGCAAGTGCTTATATGTTGCATGAAGGGTTTAAAAATGTATTTCATTTAGAAGGGGGCATTATCAATTATGCCAACCAAATTAAAGAAGCAGGTTTGTCAAGTAAATTCAAAGGAAAGAATTTTGTATTTGATGACCGATTAGGCGAAAAAATTACCGAAGACATTATTGCTAAATGTCATCAATGTGGCATGCCTTGTGATACGCATACCAATTGTAAAAATGACGGCTGTCATTTGTTGTTTATACAATGTACTACCTGTGCTGAAACTTATGCAGGGTGCTGTACACAGGCCTGTACTGATATTGTGCATTTGCCGCTTGAAAAACAAATTGAATTAAGAAAAGGCATTGACAAAGGGCAACAAATTTTCAATAAAAGTAAACAACGCTTAAGACCAAGATTGGGGATAGATATTTAGTGAAATATTTTAAACTTCAATTAACTAAGTTCCTCTAATGCAGCGCAAATAATTTGGTAGGTTGCTTCGTCTGATAATTTTTGTGGTACAAATTTTTCGCCAATCACCTGCTCATACAATTCAATGTATCTTTTAGAAATGGTATCAATCCATTCGGCCGACATGGCTGGAACCGTTTGACCTTCTTTGCCCATAAAATTATTGGCAATCAACCATTCTCTTACAAACTCCTTGCTTAATTGTTTTTGTTTTTCTTTTTTGGCTTGTCTTGCTTCAAATCCATCTGCATAAAAATAGCGAGACGAATCGGGTGTGTGAATTTCGTCCATCAAATAAATCGTATCACCCATTTTTCCAAATTCATATTTGGTATCTACCAATATCAAGCCACGATTGGCTGCAATTTCTTTCCCTCTTTGAAACAAAGCCAAAGCATATTTTTCTAATACGGCCCAATCTGCTGCACTGGCTAATCCTTGAGCAATGATTTCTTCTTTAGAAATATCTTCATCATGACCTTCACTTGCTTTGGTAGAAGGTGTTATAATGGGTGTTGGGAAATAATCATTTTCATTTAATCCTTCAGGAAGTGTAACTCCACACAAACGACGTCCCCCAGTTTGATAGGTTCTCCAGGCATGACCCACTAAGTTTCCACGAACCACCATTTCAATTTTAAAAGGGGTACATTTTTTGCCAATGGCCACATTGGGAGCAGGGGTTGAAAGCAACCAATTGGGACAAATATCCTTGGTGGCGCCCAGCATATAGGCGGCTATCTGATTTAAGACCTGTCCTTTAAAAGGGATGGGATTGGGCAAAATTACGTCAAAAGCGGAAATTCTATCACTGGCAATCATTACAAGTAATTCATTATCAATGTAATAGACATCTCTTACTTTGCCATGGTACTCGTTTATTTGATGGGGAAAGGGAGGCTGATTCATGCTGTAAAATTATATTTTTAAAGATACAAATGATAATTTTTTCTAAAATGCTTACAATATGTTAATTTGTACCAATAATTCAACTTAAAACAATAATTTATGAAAAGATTTTTAAGACATTTTGCCATTCTGTTCTTAACTACCACATTGGTAATGAGTGCAAAAGCTCAAAATGCAAGTACTGTAACTGGTACCGTTAAAAATTCAAGCTCGTCAGAAGCTTTGGCTTCTGTTTCTGTTACCTTAAAGGGGTCTAATCAAGGAACTTTTACTGATAATAAAGGTAATTTTAAATTAGCAGTTTCTCAAAAAGCACCTTACACTTTGGTATTTGCTTCGGTAGGATTTGCAAATAAAGAAGTGGTAGTAGATGCTTCCAATAAAGTGAATGTGAGTCTTACTCCTGCTTATGTACTAGGTTCAGAAGTAGTAGTATCTGCATCAAGAACATCTGAAAGAATTTTAGAATCTCCAGTATCAATTGAAAGAATTAGTAATTCAACCATTAAAAATGCACCTGCATCTAATTACTATGACATCCTTGGAACTTTAAAGGGAGTAGATGTAATTGCTGCAAGTTTAACTTTTAAAAGTATTAGTACAAGAGGTTTTAACGTGAGTGGTAACGTTCGTTCTAATCAATTGATTGACGGAATGGACAACCAAGCTCCAGGTTTAAACTTCTCAGTAGGTAGTGTGATTGGTTTAACCGAATTAGACGTTGACAATATAGAATTATTGGCCGGTGCTTCTTCTGCATTGTATGGTGCAGGTGGAATGAATGGTACCGTTTTAATCAATAGCAAAAGTCCTTTTAAATACCAAGGGTTAAGTTTTCAACTAAAACAAGGTATGAATCATGTTGATAATTATGAGCGACCTTCTGCTCCTTATAATGATTATTCAGTAAGATGGGCTAGTAAAATAGGAGAGCGTTTTGCATATAAAATTTCTGCAGAGTCGATGGAAGGACAAGATTGGTTGGCTCAAAATACAAACAACTATTCTCGTTCAACTGGAACTCCTAATGGTCAAACCATTTCAGGAAATAGATTTACCGATCCAAATTATGATGGTGTAAACGTGTATGGTGATGAAACAACTTCTCCATTAAGTGCTGTTTACAATGGTGCTAAAGCTCAAGTGATGGCAGGTTTAGCTGGTTATGGGGCAGCGGCAGCTACAGTTTACGGTCAATTATATGGCGCAGCTAAATCGTATCCAACACTTGCTACTTACACTGCTTTCTTGAAGTCACAAGCGCCTACTTTAGCTTCTGCAGCACCTTTTTTATATGGGGATGCAAAAGGCATGTTTACTGGTGTGAATGTGAGTAGAACAGGTTACAATGAAATAGATGTAATTGATCCAACTACTAAAAACACTAAAGTTACTGGATCCATTCATTACAAAGTGAATGACAATACTGAAGCTTCTTTTAGTGCTTATACAGGAATGGGTAATACGGTTTATACAGGAAGTGACCGTTATACATTGAGAAATTTACAAATGAGTCAATTCAAATTGGAATTGAAATCAAAGAATTGGTACATCAGAGGGTATCAAACATTAGAGGATGCAGGAGATACTTACAATGCTACTATTGCCACACGTTATTTCAATGAAACATGGAGTAATAGTACTACTACTTGGTATCCTACTTATACTGCTGCTTATGTTTCCTACAAAGATGGTGGCTTATCCGATCAAGCAGCTCATTCTTTAGCAAGAGCTGCAGCTGATGCTACAAGACCAACTGGTCATGTAGGTTCTACAGATGCCTTTCAAAAATTAACAACTACACCTTTGTCACAAGGAGGTGCTAAATTATTAGATAAATCTTCTTTGTCTGTATTTGAAGGACAAATGAGCTTGACAAATGCTTTAGGACTTGAAAAATATGATATGGATATGTTGGTGGGCGGAAGTATTAAAAATTATACTTTAAACTCACAAGGAACTTTATTTACTGATACAGCTGGTAAAATTGGCATTGGTGAAAATGGGGCTTTTACTCAAATCACTAAAAAATTCTTTGGCGATATTCTTAAATTATCTTTTGCAGGCCGTTACGATAAAAATCAAAACTTTAAAGGTCAATTTACGCCAAGATTTACAGGGGTAATCAAAGTAGCAGAAGACAATAACATTCGTCTTTCTTATCAATCAGCGTATCGTTTCCCTACCACTCAAAACCAATATATTAATTTATTAGTAGGAGGTGGTACTAGATTAATGGGTGGTTTACCTGCTTTGAGAGATTTTTATAATTTCTCAACCAATCCTGTGTATACTGTTTCAAGTGTAACTGCTTTTGGAGCCTCTGCATTAGCAGGCGCACCTAATCCAGGACTATTGCAACAACAAGTTTTTGGAGAGTTTAAACCTGAAACCATGAATTCTATTGAATTGGGTTATAAAACTTTGATTGGTAAAAAATTATTACTTGATTTTTATTATTATGCAGGACATTATTCCAATTTTATTGGAAGTGTAGTTGTATTACAATCTAAAAATGTATCCGCACCAAGTATATTAGATTTATTAGATGCAAATAAACGCATGGCTTATAGTATTTCTACCAATGCCACTACCGATGTGTCTACTTCAGGTTGGGGTATCTCTGCTGATTACTTATTACCAGGTAATTTTAGCTTTAGTAGTAGTTTGTTTACAGATGAAATTGGAGATTTACCTACTAGCTTTATTCCTTATTTTAATACGCCATTGTGGAGGGCTAATTTTGGTTTAAACAATAGTGGATTTTTATTTAAAAACAGATTAGGCTTTAGTGCATCACTTCATTATCAAGATGAAATGGATTATCAAGGAAGTTTCGCTGCAGGTAGAGTCAATTCTTACAACACAGTGGATGCGGTTTTAACCTATAAGGTTCCTGCTATTAAATCTTTGATTAAAGCTGGTGGTACCAATATTTTCAATCAATATTATTACACTGCTTACGGTAGTCCAAAAATTGGAGGATTGTACTATGTAAGCTTTGCTTATAACATATTCTAGTTATTTAGGATGGGTTAGTCCTATGATCCCTTCCTCCCAGCTTGGGCGGAGGGGATTTTTTTATGGGGTAGAATTACTTTTTTCTTGTATAAAACTCTATTTTTGCATCTCAAATTAAAATTAGATTCATGCGATCAATAGCCTTAAGAGAAGCCATCCGCGAAGCAATGAGTGAGGAAATGAGAAGGGATGAGCGTGTTTTGTTGATGGGGGAAGAAGTAGCCGAATACAATGGTGCTTATAAAGTAAGTCAAGGCATGTTGGCCGAATTTGGCCCTAAACGTATTATTGATACTCCCATATCCGAATTGGGCTTTACCGCAGTGGCAGTGGGTGCTGCACAAAATGGGTTGAGACCCATTGTGGAATTCATGACCTGGAACTTTGCAGTGTTGCCTTTAGACCAAATTTTAAATACGGCCAGTAAAATGTTGGCCATGAGTGGAGGTCAAATTGGGTGCCCTATAGTGATGCGTGGTCCCAATGGAAGTGCAGGTCAGTTAGGGGCGCAACATTCTACCGCATTTGAAAGTTATTTAGCCAATATCCCAGGTATCAAAGTAGTCTCTACTGCCAATGCCTATGACGCTAAAGGATTGCTTAAACAAGCCATCAGGTATGAAGAAGATCCGATTATGTTTTTAGAATGTGAAGTGATGTATGGTGATAAAGGGGAAGTGCCTGATGAAGAATACTATATTCCATTAGGTCTTGCAGCAGTTAAAAAACCAGGTACAGACATCACCATTGTTTCCTATAGTAAGATGATGAAAGTGGCTTTAGGGGCTGCTGCAGAATTGGAAAAAGACGGCATTAGTGCCGAAGTCATTGACTTAAGAACAATTCGTCCTATGGATTGGATGACGGTGTTAGAGAGCGTTAAAAAAACAAATAGATTGGTCATTATCGAAGAACAATGGCCTTTTGCTTCCATTTCTTCTGAATTAAGTTACCGCATTCAAAAAGAGGGATTTGATTATTTAGATGCACCTATAAGAAGAATAACCAGTGCTGATGCGCCGATGCACTACGCACCCAATTTAACTGCATTAGCCATTCCTGACATCGCTAGATCGGTACAATTGGTAAAGGATGTCATGCATCAATATAAATAGAGGGCAGTAATCCTCTATTTGAGCCTTTTATCCAGTTTAACAATTAATTCAAGATCTTTTTATAAATATCCCTCACAAAGGGATATTTTTGTTGTTAACTATTATATATTATTATGGGATTCATTTTGTTGATTATTTTTTGGGTGGGTTGGTATGTGGGTATTTATAGCATGCTTAAAAAAGCAGGCGTAGAAAGTGCCAAAGCCTTGATACCTATCTACAATACTTGGGAAGTAGTGAAGCTTTGTCAAATTCCAAAAATTTGGTTTTGGATACAACTTATACCTATTTTGGGTCAGTTTGTGAGCTTATGGATTTCTATCATTTTTGTGATGCATTTTAAAAAAGTCAATTTGATCCAACATACTTTAACCGTGTTGGTTCCTTTTATTTATTTGCCTTATATAGGTTTTTCGGCAAAAGAAAAATGGTATGGTACCGATGCATTGGTACATTATCATAAACCTGCATCAAGAGAATGGATGGACGCGGCCGTTTTTGCAGTAGTAGCTGCTACCTTAATTAGAACTTTTATTTTTGAAGCCTATGTGATTCCTACAGAGAGTATGGAAAAAACCTTATTGGTAAATGATTTTTTATTCGTTGATAAAATTACTTTTGGTGCAAGAATTCCGCAAACGCCTTTGTCCTTTCCTTTTGTACACAATACTTTGCCCTTAGCACCTACCACACCTTCTTATGTAAAATGGATTCAACTAGATTACAATAGATTGCCTAAAATTAGAAACATAAATAGAAACGATGTGGTGGTATTTAATTTTCCAGCAGGAGATACCATCATCAACGATCCTGATTATGGAAGTAAAAATCCTTATTACGATGTGTTAAGATCGCCTGAATTTAATGGCGACAGAGAAAAATTGAAAGCACAATTTCCGATCTTAGTTCATCCCATTGATAAAACAGATAATTACATCAAAAGATGTGTGGGTATTCCTGGAGACCTCATTCAAGTAAAAGAAAGCCATTTATGGGTGAATGGTCAACCTGCTTATGTGGCCGCAAATGCGCAAACAGAATATTTGGTCGTAACCAATGGCAAACCCATTGCAGAAGACTTTATAGAAGATAGTTTGGGCATTAGTACCACAGAAGCTACCAGTGACTTTAGAGTCATAGATGGCAAGGCCAATACTTATTTAATCAATATGACTGCAACCGCAGCTGCAAGTTTACAGAGAATGCCTCAAGTAATTTCTGTAATGAGTTATGTTGAAAATACGGTGGGGTATACCTTCCCAAATGATGTATTGCATTTCCCTTTTTCTGTAGATAATTTTGGTCCCATTCGCATTCCTAAAAAAGGAGACATTGTTATTTTGAATGATAGTACGATTGAATTGTATCGTCGTTTGATTACCAATTATGAACACAATACCTTAGAAAAAGTAAATGGTCAATACCAATTAAATGGAAAGTGGGCAACTACGTATACGGTAAAACAGGATTATTACTGGATGATGGGAGACAATCGTCATAGAAGCCAGGACAGTCGTTATTGGGGATATGTACCTGAAACGCATATTGTAGGTAGAGCTGCTTTAATTTGGTTTAGTTACAATAAAAGTATTCGTTGGAATCGACTCTTTAATCGCATCAAATAAGTACATGCAAAAAAAATACGAATTTGAATATGAGTTGGTAGACCATGCTGGTTTATTATCCATTGCAGATCAAGCGCTTTTAAAGGCAGCAATCAAAGCCACTGAAACTGCTTATGCTCCTTATTCTAATTTTAAAGTTGGGGCCGCAGCATGTTTGTCAACAGGTCAAATTGTTATCGGGTCTAATCAAGAAAGTGCTAGTTTCCCAGTAGGCATATGTGCCGAAAGAACTTTATTAAATAGCATTGGTAGTCAGTATCCAGCAGCAACTATCATTGCTATGGCAGTTAGTTATGATCCTTTCAATAAGCCTTCAACAGTACCTATTTCTCCCTGTGGCATGTGTAGACAGTCTTTGTTGGATTATGAAAACAGATACCAGGCTCCTATAAAAATGATCCTGGCTGGAAAAACTGGGCCCGTTATGGTATTGCCCACCGCGGCACATTTATTGCCCTTTGGTTTTGATGGGTCTATTTTAAAATAGCCATTTATTTTGGAGGCCTTTAAAACAAGGTTTGAACCCCCAATTCTAATCTGAATTCGTGTTGTAACAACCATTTTTTTCTTGCTTTTCCCCAAGCATATCCAACCAATGATCTGTCGGCACCTACAATTCTATGACAAGGAACAATAATGGCAATTTTATTTTTTCCATTGGCCGAAGCAGCAGCGCGTACTAAATTGGGGTCACCCATTTTTTTGGCCAATTCGCCATAGCTTAAAGTTTTTGAAAAAGGAACTTCATACAATTCTTTCCACACTTTTTGTTGAAATTCAGTGCCAGCTTGATTGATAGCGACACTAAAATGTTTTCTCTTGCCAGCGAAATATTCAATTAATTCATCAATGCATTGGTTGATAACATCTGGAGTAGTGGTGGATATAGTAAGTTGTTTTAATTGTGTATCCTCTATAAAAACCAATTCTTCAATACAAAAATCATCGGCTACTATTTTAATGACGCCAATGGGGCTGTGATAAATTTGAGTATAGTTAGTTGGCATTATCCGATGGGTTGTCCATTAGTTACTGGTAAAGAAGGATGAAGTAAAACCACTTCATGTGCTTCATCGTACACGCCTAGAACCAAACATTCGCTTACAAAATTGGCAATTTGTTTGGGAGGAAAATTGACTACTGCAATGATTTGTTTGCCCACCAAATTGTCAATGGTATAATGATGTGTTATTTGAGCAGATGATTTTTTAATGCCTAATGGACCAAAGTCAATACTTAATTGGAAAGCTGGTTTTTTTGCTTTGGGAAAGGCTTGCACCGACAGGATAGTGCCACAACGGATGTCTACTTTTGTAAAATCGTCCCAGGTTATCATAAGGCCAAAAATTGGTTCCTAAAAGTACATCGCTTATGCCAATAAATTGGCTAATTCTATAAGGTCTTTTTGTTTGTACTGGAGGGTTGGGCTTTGAAAGCATTTTGCAAATTCCAGTAAATGCTTTTTAATAATTTGGGAATTAGACAGCCGCTTGTAATAAATGTTTTTAGGTTCGATATGGGTTCTCAACATGTATTGATCTAAATCTTTTTGAGAAAAAGCATTGCCTGTAGTTCCTTCTACATAAAATTGAATAAATTCTTGTGGATTGGGAACTATTTCCTCAGGATCCCAATCGGAGGTATAAAAAGCAATGATGCATTGCTTGGGGATATTAATAAAGTGGGCTTGAATATCTAATTGTTGGCACAATTCGGCATACAATAAAGTATTGGCGATGGCATTCCCTTTTTTGAATTGCAAGGGTGCTGAAATCAAAAATTCTTCAGGTTTTTCGTAATTCACTTCTACTCCCTTTATTTGGTAGTAGTTGTATAAAATATTGCGAATTACATTGGCTTGTTCTAACGGAGTCAAATAGTTATTTAGCTCCAACCAAATGTTACGCCTAATTTTTTCCATTTGATGGCGTAAGGTATCCAATGCTAATTCTGGGAACTGGTATTGGGTGACCAACAAAGCCCCTTCAAATAAAGTCGCATTGGGATCGGCATTCCATTTTGTAAAAGCCTCTTTTAAATCTTGTAAACGAAGTTTATAGATCATCATTTCTATCCGCTCTAGTGTGGCTTCGTCTAAAGTATTTTCCCAAAGATGTTCTAAATCGGGGATGATGGGGGATCCATATACCAAAAGTCGATCTGCAATGGTATTAAAAACCTCCTCATCTGGGTCGTCAATTAATTTAAATAAGGCGTTTATTTCCGATACTGGTTGCATAGTTAAGCGAATGGTGGTTACAAATAATGTTCAAATCAACGCAAATTATTGGCAAAATACGATTATACTTATCCTACAGGTGTGGATATATTTAACAAATGATTACATAATAAATAGAATTATTAAACGTTCGGCTAAATAATTGGTATTTATACGCGCTGATATTGCTAATTGACGTTTCTTTGTAAGATCAACATTATGCAAATGTCAACAACAAATACAGCCACTCCTAAATTCCCAGTAATGGCTAAGTCATTGCATGCCGAATTGAAAAGCAGAGTGAACCAATATTTAGCAGATCATGCAATTAAAGGTACAGGTAACTATAAATTGTTTTCAAAAGCAATTTTATTACTTTCTCTATTTGTGATTGTTTATGTGCATTTGGTATTTTTTACACCCGCTACTTTTTATGCTGTTATAGAATGTATTGTATTTGGAGGGTTGATTGCAGCCATAGGATTTAATGTGATGCACGATGGTAGTCATGGAAGCTTTAGTAAATATGCTTGGTTAAATAAATTGGCTTCTTCTTCTATTAGTGTGTTAGGGGCTAGCCGATTTATGTGGGCCATGAAACATGTGACCTTGCACCATACTTTTACGAATATTGATGGGGTAGACGACGATATTGAAGTTGGTGCTTTAATGAGAATGGCGCCCACACAAAAACATTATGTATTACATCGTTTCCAACATATTTATTTTTGGATTTTGTATATGTTTTTATATATATTTTGGATCTTTTTTGCGGATTATAAAAAATACTTCTCAGGAAAAATTGGTTCTGTTGATATTAAAGACATGAGTATTGCCGATCACATTGAATTTTGGGCAGTTAAAGTATACCACGCCTTTATATTTGTCGTATTACCTATTTATATGGTTGGCTGGGTGAGTTGGTTGGTAGGATTTCTTGTTGTTGGTTTTTTTGCTGGTTTTGTTTTAAGCATTGTATTTCAATTGGCACATACCGTTACCGAAACAGCTTTTCCTGTGGCCAATCAACCTGAAAATAAAATGCCCGATGAGTTTGCTACGCATCAAATACAAACTACTGCGAATTTTGCTACCAAAAGCAAATTGGTTAGTTGGTTGGTAGGTGGATTGAATTTCCAAATTGAACACCACTTGTTTCCAAAAATTTCTCACGTTCATTATCCTGCTATTTCTAAAATAGTCAAAGAAACCTGTGCCGATTTTAAATTAAAATACATTGAATATCCAACGGTATTGAGTGCTATTAAAGCGCATGTTCAATATTTAAAGCTTATGAGTAAGCCCGCTTTACAATAAATAAAGTTTTACTGGTCCATAAAAAAATCCCCTTGTAAAAGCAAGGGGATTTTTATTGATAACGTAGGTTGTATCTATTAGGAAACTTTCTTTTTTCTTGCCATTTTACGAGGAGGGTTGGCTTTTAATTCAACAATAATGGCATTCACTTCTTCAATGGTTAAAGTCTCTACTTTTTCTTGTTGTTCTTTATTCAACTTGAAATTGCGCAAACCTTGTTTGATATAGGGGCCATACGGACCACGTAAAAGTTGGATCTTTTCTTTTTCAAATACCTTAATGGTTCTTTCATCTTTGGCCTTTCTTTTCTCTGCAATCATAGGAGTCAATTCTTCCAGCGTTACAGTATAAGGGTCCATTTCCTTGTTCAAGGAGTAAAACTTCTTAGCATGCGCCGCATAAGGGCCAAAGCGTCCAATATTGACTGATACATCCTCGTCTTCAAATTGTCCCACCATTCTAGGAAGCTTAAATAGTTCCATAGCTTCTTCAAAACTGATGGTTTCTATACTTTGTGAAGCCTTTAATTTTGCAAATCTTGGCTTTTCCTCTTCATCTTGGTGACCTATTTGAACCATTGGGCCATACCTGCCCATACGAGCAATTACCTTCTTCCCAGAAATGGCATCAAAACCCAATTCTCTTTCACCCTTAGCTCTTTCTGCAGTTTCAAGGGTATGTTCGATGGTTGAATGGAATGGCTCATAAAAGGAAGCCAACATATCGCTCCATTTTAATTTACCAGCCGCTATTTCATCAAATTCCCCTTCAATTTTAGCGGTGAAATTGAAATCCATTACTTTGGAGAAATGTAATTTTAAGAAGTCGGTCACCACCAAGCCTAAATCGGTAGGGGATAATTTATTCTTTTCTGCTCCTGTAATTTCAGAGGAAGCTTCTTGTTTAATTACATCCTTATTGTCCAAGGTTAAAATTTGGTACACCCTTTTAACCCCTTCTTTTTCTCTTTTCTCAACATAGTTGCGTTTCATGATGGTGGAAATCGTAGGAGCATAAGTGGAAGGTCGTCCAATACCCAATTCTTCTAATTTTTTCACCAAAGAAGCTTCTGTATATCTGGAAGCAGCGCGGCTAAATCTTTCTAGTCCAGTCATGGAAGTAAAATCTAGTACTTGACCTTTGGATAATGGAGGTAGTAAACTTTCATCTCCTTCTTCTAAATTATCCTCATCCACTTCATCTTCATCCTTACCTTCTAAATATACTTTTAAGAAACCGTCAAATTTCATCACTTCACCACTGGCAGTTAAGGTTTCTTTGTTCGTAGAAATTTCAATTTTAGCAGTTGTTTTTTCAAATTGTGCATCGCTCATTTGAGAGGCAATGGTTCTTTTCCAAATCAATTCATACAATCTGTTTAAATCGGCATCATCCACTTTGCTTTCATTCATGTAGGATGGGCGAATGGCTTCATGCGCCTCTTGCGCATTTTCATTTTTATTTTTAAACTTTCTAGGTTGATAATATTTTTCTCCGAAACTAGAATTGATTTCTGATTTGATGGCTTCTACTGCGGTTTCACTTAAACTTATACTATCAGTTCTCATGTAAGTAATCTTACCACTCTCATATAACTTTTGAGCCAATAACATTGTTTTACTTACACTGTATCCTAATTTTCTAGAAGCTTCTTGTTGTAGGGTAGACGTAGTGAAAGGCGCTGATGGCGTACGTTTCCCGTCTTTTACAGCAATGTCTTTTACGGTATATTTAGCGCCTTTGCATTCGTTTAAGAATTTTTCAGCAGCACCGGCAGTGGTTAATTTCTGCGGACCATCTGCTTTAAACTTAACTTTTTTCTTATTGATATCTGGCGCACTAAATAAAGCAGCAACTTTGAAAACGCTTTCAGGTATAAATTGATTGATCTCTCTTTCTCTTTCTGCAATTAATCTTACGGCCACACTTTGCACTCTACCTGCACTCAAACTTCTTTGCATACCAATTTTACGCCACAATACAGGGCTTAATTCAAATCCAACAATTCTGTCTAATATTCTTCTTGCTTGTTGCGCATCTACCAAATCCATATTAATAAAACGGGGATTTTCTACTGCTTTTTTAATGGCCGGAGCAGTAATCTCATGAAAAACAATTCGCTTGGTTTTCTTTGGATCTAAACCTAATACTTCTGCTAAATGCCAACTGATACTTTCTCCTTCTCGGTCCTCATCCGATGCCAACCATACTTCTTTTGCTTTTTTGGTCATGGACTTTAACTCTTTTACCACTTTTTCTTTTTCACTTGGAACGGAATAGCGTGGAGCAAATTTGTTTTTTAGATCAATGCCCATGTCGGCTTTTTCTAAGTCGCGTATATGACCATAGCAACTACGTACTTCAAAATCTTCTCCTAAAATCTTCTCGATCGTTTTTGCCTTTGCAGGCGACTCCACAATTAATAAGTTCTTTGACATAGAGGGCTACCGCTCCTACGGGGTATTTTAGAAATTGAATATCAATTAATTATGAAAAAAAAGACAACCCTTTTTGGAAGAGGCTATTTCTTTTCTCGCGATGCAATATTAGAGCTTTCGACTAAAAAATAAAAATTAGCTGGGCTTAGGAAGCCAAAAATGACATGATTTTATCAATAACTTCCTGTGTTTTATATACTTTATTATGACCTAATCCATTGGTTATCAAGAACTTGATATTTTTTGGAGCTTTATTTTGAAATTCTATTAAATCTTTATAAGGGCACACCAGATCTTCCTGATCATGCACCCAAAGTACGGGACCCACATAATTTTGCAATGCGCGATCAGCTTCAAAATAGGAAATAGGATGATTGGTATGCTTTTGCAATTCCGCTACAAAGGCATTTCTTACGCCTTCATTAAAATGCATCATATTAAAAAACCTTTCAAAAGTACTGGTGGTTTTAGTGGCAGGGGCAATCAAGACAAACTTATGATCCATTGGATTGGATAAGGTTTCGGCGATCATAGCAAGGGTAATGGCACCTAAAGAATGGCCAATAAAATAGTCTACTGGCCCATGGTCTTTTATAATTTGGTGAATGGTTTGTTGATAGATGACTATATTAATGTATTTGCCTTGACTCAATCCATGTCCGGGTGCATCAAAACAAAGTACCCGACATCCCATTTTTAAGAGGGGTTGAATGTATTGTTCAAATTTATAGGCACAACTGGCATAGCCATGTGATATGAGTACTGTTTTACCATTGCTTTTAGAAGGTTTCCATTCAAAACCGTTCAAAAAAGAAATACCATTATTATGTATGCCATCTCCTATGACTTTAACTTGAATCTGTTTGGCTTGATGAAAAATAGCAGGGGCTTTTCTCTTTTTGAATTTAGGATAGGGGGTGCAAAAAAGATTAAAGGCCAATTTGCCCGCCACAGGAGGAGCCACCATCCCTAAAGTGGTAAATTTTGTTCTTAAATATTGTAAATACATCCTTTCCGAGAACCCGTACTTGGCCATGCTAGCTAAATTTGAGTGCAAAGATAAGCGCGTACGCGTGCAAGCGCCTATTTTTTTTGTATTTCGACAATGAAAAATAGTAATGAAACAAAGGCATTGAATGAATACAGTTATTTTTGCAAAAATCTATACTTAGGGCTATGTATTCAATAAAAATAAATTTTGAACAAAAAGGCTTGGAGCCAGTTACTTTAACCAATATTAAACCAGACCAAAGTTTATTGGAAGTAATACTGGATGCGGGCATCGTATTGCACCACAATTGCGGCGGAGTTTGTGCTTGTAGCACTTGCCATTTATACATTAAAAAGGGCGCTGAATTTTTACAAGAATTGTCTGACAAAGAAGAAGATTTTATAGATCGTGCGGTGAGTCCAAGAATTGAATCCAGACTTGGTTGTCAATGTGAGTTGCTTGCCGGTTCGGGAGACATGGAAGTAAATTTACCTGACCAAACCCAATTTTTAGGAGAATAAATAATTATAATAAAGTATGAGCCAGTTTGAACCACCCATCCATTGGAATGACCATGAAGACATCGCCCAAAAATTATATGAAAAATTTGGAGATGATTTTTCTGAGTCTAAAATATACCGGGTTCGTTTCACCGATCTATTAGATTGGGTTTTATCCTTGCCCCATTTTGAAGGGAAAAAAGAAGCGTCCAATGAAGGGCATTTGGAAATGATTCAAAGCGCCTGGGTATATGAGTGGAGAGATAATCAAAAATAGGCTTACATTTATAGTCTAAAAACCAACTTCTTGTTAGCCGCTTTTAAAAAAATTAAATGTTTTGTATTTGATGTCGATGGTGTTTTAACCAATGGCAAATTATTAATTATGCCAAACGGTTTAATGGCTAGATCTATGAACATTAAAGATGGCTATGCTTTGCAGTTGGCTATTAAAAAAGGCTACCAGGTTTGGATTATTTCTGGAGGCCACTCGGATGAAGTAAAAGAGCGGCTTCAAAAATTAGGTGTTTCCCAAGTTTTTATGAAAGTGGTGAATAAGCTAGAACTGTTAAAAGAGCTTTCCATTTTAAACAAAGTAGCCTTGGATGAAATCATGTATATGGGAGATGATATGCCCGATTACGATGCCATGAAGGCCGTCGGATTAGCGGCATGCCCAAGTGATGCAGCTGCAGACATTAAAGCAATTTCGGCTTACAATGCCATATTAAAAGGGGGAGCGGGTTGTGCTAGAGAAGTGATTGAAAAGACTTTGAAACTAAATGATCATTGGGATTTGGTAGATCAAATTCAATCTAAATAAATTAATTAAATTATTATTTTGAAGCTACTGATTCATTTTTTAAGATTGGTACGTTGGCCTAATTTGCTATTTATTTTATTGGCGGAATGTTTATTCCATTTTTGTGTTTATAAACCTTTGTATCCTTTGTCCGGTGCGGAGATCGATTTTCAATTTTATTTATTGTTGTTGACCTATATTTTTATTGCAGCGGCAGGGTATATTATCAATGATTATTTTGATGTAAATATTGATCAAATCAATAAGCCTACTAAAGTGGTGGTGGGGGCATATATTAGCAGAAGGTGGGTGATATTTTGGCACTTGATACTAAGTGTTTTTGCTATTTATATGTCTAGCATTGTTTTTCCTTTCAAAACTTATTGGCATATACATTTGTCCAATTTATTGACAATCCTATTATTATGGTTTTACAGTACCACTTTTAAAAAGAATTTTTTAATAGGAAATGTTATAATTTCTATACTAACTGCTTGGTCTATTGCGGTGGTTTACTTTTCAAAATTCACCATCCAAGAATTAATGCATCCCAATGTTTTAAATGCTGCCAATATTAAATTTGCTAAACTTACCTTATTGTACAGTGCATTTGCTTTTATTTTAACCCTGGTTAGAGAAGCGCTGAAGGATTTAGAAGATATGGAAGGGGATGAAAAATTTGGATGTACTACCATGCCTATTAAGTGGGGGCTAAAACCAACTAAAGTTTATATCTCTGTATGGTTGATTGTAGTCATTGCTGTATTATTAATTATACAATTGGCGGTGATCCCGTTTGGCTGGTGGTATAGCGCTTTGTACTGCTTTGTATTGATCGTTTTACCTTTACTGATGGTCTTATTTAAATTACCCAAGTCTTTTACAAGTAAACATTTTAATACACTAAGTGCATGGATCAAATGGGCCATGCTTTTTGGAATTTTATCTATTGCATTTTTCTACTTCTTATTTTAATTATATATTTTATTGAGACCATGATTCAATTCATTTTAGCTTCGCAGTCACCAAGACGTAAGACATTATTAGAATGGGCTGAATTACCATTTGAAGTAATTGTTTCTGAGGCCAATGAGGATTTTCCAGCAAACATGCCTAAGGAAGAAGTGCCTGTTTTTATTGCTCGAAATAAAGCCAATGCAGTTAAAGAAAAAATAACTCATGAAACGGCAGGACTCAAAAATCATTGTATCATTGCCGCCGATACCATCGTCGTATTAGATCATGAAATCATTGGCAAGCCCATTGACAAAGCAGATGCGATAGCTTCATTACAAAAGTTATCAGGACAAACTCATCAAGTTATTACAGGGGTGGTATTGTTGTATGCAGCGCAAGAAATTTCTTTTAGTGAAACGACTCAAGTGACATTTCATACTTTGACCCAAGAACAGATTGAATTTTATGTTGAAAAATACCAACCCTATGATAAAGCAGGGGCTTATGCCATCCAAGAATGGATAGGCGTTATTGGTATTAAAAGTATTCAGGGCGATTTTTACAATGTAATGGGGCTTCCTGTTAGTAGATTGGTTCAACAAATAAAGCAACTAGGCTTGACTTGGTAAATCAAAGCCAATGAAAAGCAATATCTAATTCCACATCTGGATGCAAACTTCTTTCCACTGGGCAAGTGCGAGCAACCCGCTCTAAAATTTCCTTTGTTTTTTCATCTACATTTAATCCAGCTGGCATGGTTACATGGGCTACTATTTTCCCTATTCTTCTTGGTTCTGATGCCATAATTTTGGTCACTTCTACTTTAGCGCCATCAAGCGACATTTGCATACTTTCTGCTTTGATGCCCATGGTGGTAATCATACAAGCACCTAATCCAGTTGCAATTAAATCGGTAGGCGAAAATCTTTCTCCCTTGCCTTTGTTGTCGGTGGGTGCATCTGTTTCAATGGCCGATCCGCTTTGCAAATGAAGGCAGGTAGTTCTTAAATTGGAATCGTAAGTAACTGTAGATGTCATAGTAGCTATTTAAATTATTTCAAATGTTATGCAGTTGCAGTTTGTAAACTGTTGTCCTTGTTTCTATTTAACAATCCTGTAATTAGCACAGAAAGCACAAAATAGGCCAGCAACAATTTACTCAAAGGTGCATACAATTTGTCTGCACCAAACCAATCTCCAAGGAGTACAATAATAGCAATGCCATATAAAGCTTTAAAAATTTCCCAACCTAGGGCATATTTATTTCCATCCATTAAATCGGTTAAAGCATAAATGTAAATAAATACAAATCCACCATAAATAAAAATATTGGGTACGCCTATAGAAGCAATATGGCTTAAAAAGTAGGCTACCATCAAAAAAATTAAGACCAATTGTAGCCAAGTCCATAGGTAAAAAGGAGTAGATCTTTTAGTAATGTATTTGTCAAAATGGTACACATCGGTTACTTTAAATACTGGATTTTTTGCTTCTACATCTGCAGGTCTCCAGCCAGTAGGGTTAAACCAAATTTGAAATTTATCTTTTATATTATTGGTTTTCCATGCATCTGTAATAAGCAACCACATATGCACAAAGTTAATTTTGATGGGATTCCAAGTTCTCATGGGACGCGTAATGCCATACACAGGAACAACATCGGCTCTTTCTTCTTGAAAAGTACCAAATAATTTATCCCAAATAATAAAAATTTGCGCTAAATTTTTATCCATGTACTCTTCATTAAATGCGTGGTGTACACGATGGTGAGAAGGAGTTACTAAAATATGTTCTAAAAACCCCATTCGATGGATGTATCTGGTATGATACCAGAACTGAGCAAAAAATTGAATAGGCGTAACGGTAGCAATGACCAAAGGTGAAATACCTAACAGTGCTGCTGGAAGTAAAAAAATGGAAAATATTTTAACAAAAGAAGAAATGGGTTGTCTCACTGCACATGCCAAATCAAATTCTTCGCTGCTATGATGTACGATATGACTGTTCCAGAAAAAATTAATTTTATGATCTATTCGGTGAATCCAATAATGTGCAAAGTCTAAAGAAACAAAAGCGATAACATAAGTAAGCCATGAAGTGCTGATATGCGTGATGGCCACCTTATCTACAATCCATTCATAACTCAATATGGTAAAGCTTAAACCCAATACATTTTTGGTCACCATGCTTATACCTGAAGTAAGACTGCTGATTGTATCAAGAGTGTTAATTTTTTCTTTTTTAATATACCAGCCATACCATTTTTCTAATAATATTAAAATGAAAAATAGGGGCATTGCAATGAATAAGATCTTTCCGTATTTCTCCATATTGGGGTTAGGTTAAAAAATATTTTAAAAATGAGTTCTTGAGCTATGAAGATAGGATTTAATTTTTGTCATTTAAAAAGTAAGGTTCAATTTTTGAAAGCTTCCTTTGCTGGTTATAATAGTTTGAATAACAAATAGTTATAATATATTTAAGTTTCTATTATTGGAAAGAATTTAATAGCAATTATTAAATGCAAGTCTTGTATTTTTGTGGCTGATTACCGCGCATCTAATTATGACACCATTACCTATTGTTTCAAATGAAACAGATACTAGAATTAAAAAGCCAGATTGGTTAAGAGTTAAATTACCTATTGGGGAGAGTTATAAGCATGTTCGTGGACTGGTGGATACGCATAAGTTACATACGATATGCGAAAGCGGCAATTGCCCAAATATGGGAGAATGCTGGGGTGAAGGAACAGCCACTTTTATGATACTTGGAAATATTTGTACCAGAAGTTGTCAATTTTGTGCAGTGGCTACAGGACGTCCTAAACCGGTTGAATGGGATGAGCCACAAAGAGTAGCTGAAGCTATTTTACTTATGAAAGTAAAACATGCAGTGTTAACCAGTGTAGATAGAGATGAATTAGCAGATGGGGGTTCCATCATTTGGTTCAATACCATCAAAGCCATTAAAACTTTAACTCCCGAAACTACTTTAGAAACTTTAATACCTGATTTTAGAGGCATACAAGAACAAATACAAAGAATTATAGAAGCCGCACCAGAAGTAGTAAGTCATAATATGGAAACGGTGGAACGCATCACTCAAAAAGTACGTGTGCAAGCAAAATACAGAAGAAGTTTGCAAGTGTTGGAAACTTTGAAGAAAGGAGGCATGCGCACTAAAACTGGCATCATGTTAGGCATTGGGGAACAAAAAGAAGAAGTAATTCAAACCATGAAAGAATTGGTAGGAGTAGGTTGTGATGTTTTAACCTTAGGCCAATACCTACAACCTACAAAAAAACATTTAGCAGTGCAACGCTTTGTGCATCCTGATGAGTTTGCCGAATTAAGACAAATAGGGTATGAGCTTGGATTTGATTATGTAGAAAGTGGCCCTTTAGTGAGGTCTTCTTACCATAGTGAAAAACATGTCATTTCAGGTTGGGGCAGAAATAAATGGATAGAAGAAATTTCAATAAAAAAATAGAACAACTTGTTAAATAAAAAGGAGTACTAATAATGTAGCACTCCTTTTTTATACTTTTCAATCAAGTTTGTCACTCCCACATCAGCGCACTTGCGCCCAGTATAGCAGCATCCGATTCTTTTAAATGACTCACTAAAATTTTGACTTTGTTTTGGAAAATTTCAATCAAATTGGCTTCTAAATGTTCGCGTGTAGGCTTTAAAATAAAATCACCAGCTTTGGTTAAACCACCAAACAAAATGATGGCTTCAGGACTCGAGAACATAACAAAGTTTGCCAAAGCCATGCCTAATATTTTACCTGTATAATCAAATACTTCTTTGGCAAGTTCATCGCCTTTAGTAGCAGCGTCAAATATAATTTTAGCATTTAATTCACTAGCTGCTACTTCTCTTAATAGACTAGGGCGATCAGATTTTTGTAGAATTTCAATGGCGGTCAATGTCACGCCAGTTGCGGAGGCATAACTTTCAAGAGAGCCTCTTTTGCCAGTACCAGGGTGTAATCTGCCGTCAGGTACAATGATTGTGTGGCCTAATTCTCCAGCAAAACCATCGTGGCCATAGATGAGTTGACCATTGGCTACAATGCCACTTCCTACGCCTGTACCTAAAGTGATCATGATAAAATCATTCATGCCTTGCGCGGCACCATATTTCATTTCACCCACCGCTGCTGCATTGGCATCGTTGGTTAATTTAACAGGCAATTTTGTTTTGTCCTGTATCATTTTTGCCAAAGGAATGATTCCTCTCCAAGGTAGGTTTGGAGCATATTCAATGTTCCCTGTATAGATATTTCCATTGGGTGCACCAACGCCAATCCCTTTGATTCGACCTACGCCACCCACTTTATCAATGAGTTCTAGTAACTTCTCATTTAGTTCTTCTATGAACGTGTGCACTTGCTCGTGCTTTTTAGTGGACATTTCGCTTGAAAACAAAACATTTCCAACGTTGTCTACAATACCAAACTTAGTTCCAGTTCCACCAATGTCCACACCCACTACAAAAGAATCCATTTTATAATTTTAATATTATATTAAATTAATGACCACTATTTACTTGTGCGTCAAAGTCAAGTCCTTGTTTTTTTAATACACTTTTTAATTTTAAAGCAAGTAGCGCAAGAAGTGCGAAACATACTGCTGCTAAAATATAGGATTGGTGCATTCCAACACTTGGGTTATCCCCCAATACACCTTGTAATGGTGGTATAATGGCACCTCCTAAAATCATCATAATTAAAAAAGCAGAACCTTGGCTGGTGTATTTTCCTAATCCACCCACACCCAATGAAAAAATACAAGGCCACATCACAGAGCAAGCCAATCCTCCAGCCATAAATGCATAAACAGAAGTAATACCATTGGTAAAAACACCTATTAGCATAGCAGTTGTAGCAAATATTGAAACAGCGAATAAAGTTTTAACAGGCTTTTCTTGACCATAGAAAAATGCAGCTAAAGCTATTACAATCCATATTGCATATCCAAATAAGTCAGAGATGTCATTGCCATAAATTTTACTTACACTTAATACAATCGCAAAAGCAATGAAAGGAACTACAATCATCATTAGCTTTTTCATATTTCCTTTCAAATTAAATACACTTACCGCTCCTGTCCAACGACCCACCATTAAGCTACCCCAATACAAAGAAATGTATTTTGAAATTTTACTTTCGTCTAAACCTAATTCAGTAATGTATCCTGGTGTTTTTAATAAGGCACCAAAATTATTGTCAATGGTTACTTCTACTCCAACGTAGACGAAAATAGCGATCATGCCATAAATAAGTTGTTGGTATTTCATTGCACCCCAACCAGCATCATTTTTAATGGCACTTTTATTGGAATAAAATAACACCACTACTACAGATACCAAAGTCATAATAAGTAGGTTCAATTTAGGCACATTGCTTAGTTGTCCTACTACGATGATCGCGCCAATGAGTAAAGTCATTATTAAAAGCGAGCCAGCTGCTTTATTGGCTGCTTCAAATTTTTCATCATTTTTACCGTCGGGCAATGATTTTGATAAACTAAAAAATATTGCGACTGCTGCAAATACGCCAGCAACGATTAAATAAAGTAAGTTGATGTTGGTTACTGTTACAACAGCATTTTTACTATCGGGACTGCCAAATAGGAAAAAACTAACAATTAATGGCCCAATGGTTGTACCAATACTGTTTAAGCTACCTCCTAAATTTAAACGATGAGAACCCGTTGCAGGGTCGCCCAATAAGATTGCAAAAGGTTGTGCTGCGGTTTGTTGTAAAGAAAATCCTAGGGCTACCACAAAAAAAGCTGCTAAAATAGCCGGGAATGAATTGGCATTGGCCGCAGGAATAATTAACAAGGCACCCACTACTGAAATCATTAAACCATAGATGATCCCTTTTTTATACCCAATTTTATTTAAGATATCGTATCCAATAAGATTGGAACATAAGAATAAAATTAAGGATCCAATAAAATAAGCACCATAGAATGCAGAACCAATCAACTGAGATTCAAATTGACTTAAATGGAAATGGGTTTTGCAAAAAGGGATAAAAATACTGTTAGAAGCAGCAATAAATCCCCAAAAGAAGAAAACAAGCACAAGCGTACTTAATGCTCCTGTATTGGTGGGTTGTTTGGTTTGGCTCATAGGTTTTGGTAGTTTAGTCGTAATTCGTTTGGTTTATCAATTATTCGATTATGTAAAATACTTAAAAATATAATTCAATGTATAAAATAGGGGAAAATCTACCTATAATATATTGCTTAAAAACAAGGTGTTTTACAGACAAATCAGTAAATTGAAACAAAATAATTGGATTCATGGTAATAGTTCACATAAGTGCAGAATGTTATCCTATGGCGAAGGCTGGAGGTTTAGCAGATGTGGTAGGGGCATTGCCTAAATACCAGAACAAAATTGGTGAAAAAGCCATGGTGGTGATGCCTATGTATCAAACTGCTTTTTTACAACAAAATAAATGGGACGTTCATTTTAAAGGACATACTAATTTAGGAGATTGGTTTTTTGATTTTACCATCATTAAAGAAAGTACTGGAAAATTAGGATATGATTTATTTTTAGTAGACATCCATGGTTTGTTGGATCGACCTAAAATTTATGGTTACCCTGATGACATCGATCGATTTGTGGGTTTCCAAGTAGCAGTTGTCAACTGGTTAACCCAATGGGAAGTTTTACCAGATATTGTTCATTGCCATGATCATCAAGCAGGACTGATTCCTTTTATGATGAAGTATTGTTTTGATTATCAAAAATTACAATTGGTAAAAACAGTTTTAACCATTCACAATGCACAGTATCAAGGAGTCATGGATTGGGCTAAAAGTATACTCATTCCAAGATGGGATATTTCAAAAAAAGGGTTGCTTGAATGGAATAATACCATCAATTCATTGGCAACGGCAGTAAAATGTGCAGATAAAATTACAACGGTTAGCCCAGCTTATTCCCAACAACTCAAATTTCAATCCAATGGATTAGAAACCTTGTTTGATAATGAACAAGGAAAATGCGTTGGTATATTAAATGGAATTGACAATGAGCTTTGGGATCCAGCCACCGACTCCATGATTGCAAATCATTACAATGCTTCTAATGTGATTGTAGAAAAGAAAAAAAATAAAAAAGCATTGTGTGTCAAATATAATTTAGATCCCAATAAACCATTAATCGTTTTTATTGGCAGGTTGGTGGGTGAAAAAGCGGCCGATGTTTTACCAGGAGCGATACAACACGCCCTAGACAAAACTAATTGTGGAGTAAATTTTTTTATTGTTGGAGCAGGTGAAACGGCCACAGAATCGGCTTTAAATTATTTAGTACAATTGTATCCCGGGAATTACAATACTTTTATTGGTTATGAAGAAAGAGTGGGGCATGAAGCTTATGCCAGTGCCGACTTTTTATTAATGCCTAGCAGGGTGGAACCTTGTGGTTTAAACCAATTGTATGCATTGCGGTATGGAACCATTCCGATAGTTAGAGATACAGGCGGCTTGCATGATACCGTAGTGGACATGGGTGATCCAGATGGATTTGGAATTAAATTTTTAAATGCGAACGAACAAGATATTGTTTATTCAGTGGAGCGTGCAATTGCAGTCTATCAGGATAAAATTCAAATGAACAAAATGATTCAATATGCCATGCAGATAGATCATAGCTGGGAATCTGTCGTGATAGCTTATAAAAAAATTTACGAATCTATTTTATAATTTTAACAACAAGTATATGGCAGTTTACGCAAAAGAAACAGTTTCAATTATTTTAGGGGGAGGCGCTGGTTCTAGATTGTATCCATTAACAGCGAGTCGTTCAAAACCTGCCGTACCAATTGCTGGTAAATATAGATTGGTGGACATACCCATTAGCAATTGTATCAATAGTAATTTAAACAGAATATTTGTTTTAACGCAATTCAATTCTGCTTCCTTGAATCAGCATATCAAAAATACCTACCATTTTAGTGCATTTAGTTCTGGCTTTGTAGATATTTTAGCTGCCGAACAAACGCCTGACAATCCAGGTTGGTTTCAAGGTACTGCCGATGCCGTTAGACAATCTTTGAGGCATTTAGCAAAAATGGAATTTGAGTATGTGCTTATTTTAAGCGGCGATCAATTGTATCAAATGGATTTTAGCAAAATGATTGACGCACATAAAAAAAGTGGAGCAGCATTGACCATTGCTACCATTCCAGTAGGGGAAAGAGAAGCACCAGAGTTTGGTATTCTTAAAGCCAACAATGAAAATGTAATTACTTCTTTTGTAGAAAAGCCTAAGAAAGAAATTTTAGCAGATTGGATCAGTGACACTGGGGATGCTATGAAAGTGCAGGGACGCAATTATTTAGCCTCTATGGGTATTTATGTTTTCAACAAAGAAATCTTATATCAATTTTTAAATGAAGTGCATTCTAATGCCACTGATTTTGGTAAAGAAATTATCCCAGATTCTATTGCGCACTATAAAGTATTAAGTTACCAGTACGATGGGTATTGGACAGATATTGGAAATATTTATTCTTTTTTTGAAGCTAATATTGCTTTAACAGCAGATGTGCCTTTATTTAATTTATTTGATAGTGCACAAACGGTTTATACCAGATCGAGAATGTTGCCTCCTGCTAAAGTAAGTGGCACCATCATCAACAAAGCCATTATTGCAGAGGGGTCGATTATATTAGGAAAAGAAGTGTCTAATTCGGTCATTGGTATAAGATCTAGAATTGGTAAAGACACGGTGATTAAAAATTCTTATATCATGGGCTGTGATTACTATGAAACCATGGATCAAATCAATAAGAAAAATGAAAAAGGGGAACCCATTTTAGGCATTGGCGAAAGAGGTGTCATAGAAGATGCAATCGTTGATAAAAATTGTTCAATTGGGAACGATGTTAAAATCAAAGGAGGGGCTCATCATGAAAAAATAGATCATCCTTTGTATACGATCAAAGATGGGATAGTGGTCATCAAAAAAGGGGCTATTATTCCCAATGGTTTTATCATATAATATTAAAAGTTAAAAAATGAATACAGCTTACACAGGAGTGAAAGTCAAATTAAGTTTTTGGCAAATTTGGAACATGTGTTTTGGATTTTTTGGCATTCAATTTGGTTGGAGTTTGCAAATGGGCAATATGAGCGCCATTTATGAATTTTTGGGTGCGACTCCTGAACAAATTCCGGGTTTGTGGTTGGCTGCTCCTATGACAGGATTGTTGGTGCAACCCATTGTGGGCTATTTAAGTGATCGCACCTGGCATCCAAAATTAGGAAGAAGAAGACCTTTCTTTTTAGTGGGTGCTATTTTAAGTTCGGTATTATTATTCGTAATGCCCAACTCGGGTAGTATGTGGATGGCTGCTGGTGTATTGTGGATACTGGATTCAAGTATTAACGTAACAATGGAACCCTTTAGAGCTTTTGTTGCAGACAATTTAGATGACAAACAAAGGTCATTGGGATTTGCCATGCAAAGTATGTTCATCGGTTTGGCTTCCTTTATTGCTGGTTATTTACCTCAAGTGTTGGTGCATTGGTTTCATGTATCAAGAGCAAAAACAAATGGTTCTATTCCTCAAAATATTTTAATGAGCTTTTACATAGGAGGAGCAGTATTTTTAATTTCAGTTTTGTATACTGTATTTAAAAGTAATGAGTATTCGCCTTCTGAAAAGAAGTCCGATGAAATGAAAGAAGAAAAAAATGGCATTGCTCAAGAAATTTGGCATTCCATAGTGCATATGCCGATTCAAATGAAAAGATTGGCCTTGGTTAATTTTATCACTTGGCCTGGATTGTTTTTAATGTGGTTTTATTATAGCACGGGAGTAGCCAGTCAACTATTTCATGGGGATCCTATTGCGAGTAGTGATATCTATACCATGGGATTAGAACATGCCAATACTACTTCTGCCATTTTAAATCTTGTCACTTTTGGTTTTTCTTTTACCTTGCCATTTTTAGTAGGGAAGATTGGAAAAAAAATGACACATGTTGCATGTTTACTTATAGGAGGCATGGGATTGATTTCGGTGTATTATGTGCAACAACCTAATTTGTTGTATGTAAGTATGGGCTTGGTGGGGATTGCCTGGGCATCTATATTGTCCATGCCTTATTCCATGTTGGCAGGATTTATCCCAGAACAAAAAATGGGTATCTACATGGGCATCTTTAATTTTTTTATAGTGCTTCCTGAAATTATCTCCTCTATCTTTTTTGGAAAAATCATGTCTACTTATTTACACAACGATCGGTTGATGGCGGTTCAGATAGGAGGCTTTTTATTGTTGTTAGCAGGGGTGGTTTGTGCGATTATTATTAAAGAGGAGAAAAAATAAACTATGTATTGTATTAAATTATTAGGAAGAAGCATGCTTCTTTGTTTCCTCGTTCAAATGGTAGGCATCAATCTAGTTGCTGGTCAAGGGGTAGAAGCGTATCCTACCAATTGGTTTGTTCAGATGAAATTAAATAAAGTACAAATTTTATTTAGAACAACGACCCATCAATTATCTAATGCAACCATAAAAACCAATTATCCTGGCTTGACCATTACCGGCCTACATCATTTTGAAAACGATCATTATATGGCCGTGGATGTTGCAATTGCATCTTCAACAAAACCAGGCAATGTTAATTTTGTTATTACAAGTAAAGGACAAAAAATAAACAAAACTTGGGCCTTGTTGCCAAGACGATCCGGAAGAGGCAGTTCCTTTGCACAAGGAATTAATTCAGCAGATCTAATTTATTTTTTAATGCCCGATCGTTTTAGCAATGGAGATCCATCCAATGATCGAGTGGTAGGGTTAAAAGACCAGTCCTTAAATAGAGATTCTATTTTTTTAAGACATGGTGGTGATTTAAAAGGAGTGATCAATCATTTAGATTATTTCCAGCAATTAGGGGTGAGTACTTTATGGATGACACCCGTGATAGAAAATGATATGCCTGACAGAACTGAGCATGGGTATGCCGCTACGAATAATTATGCCATTGAAAAACGATTGGGGGGTGATCAAGTGTATCTCAATTTAAGTGACAGCTTACATAAAAGAGGAATGAAATTAATTCAAGACATTGTTTACAATCATTTTGGACGTTTTCATTTTTTAGTACAAGATGCCCCTGCAAAGGATTGGTTGCATCAATGGCCAACTTTTACACAGACGCATTATAGAGAGCAAGTTATTTTCGATCCGCACCATTCCAAAGTAGATGTAGAAAAAATGATTAATGGTTGGTTTACCACCGAAATGCCAGATGTGAATCAAGAGAATACTTTCGTTGAAAAATATTTAACACAGAACGCCATTTGGTGTGTCGAAACTTATGGGGTAGATGCTTTTAGGATTGATACCTATAAGTATTGTAATGTAGAAATGATGAATCGTTTAAACCAAGTTTTAATAAATGAGTACCCAAAAATATTTTCATTTGGGGAATGCTGGGTGGATGGTGTGGCTGCTCAAGCTTATTTTGTGCGCAATAATATAAACATCCCATTCAAAAGCAATCTAGATGCCACTTCTGATTTTCATTTGTTATTTTCAGGAATTCTACCTGCTTTGAATGAGAAAAATACCTGGTCAGATGGGGTGATGAAATTATATACCACATTAAGTAGCGATTTTTTATATAAAACGCCTAGTAACAATGTTATTTTTTTAGACAATCATGACATGACGCGCATTCATTCAAGCTTGGGTGAAAGTATTCCTAAAACAAAAATGGCTTATGCTTGGTTGATGACATGTAGAGGCATTCCTCAAATGTATTATGGATCTGAAATATTAATGAAAGGCATATCTAATCCAGATGGATGGGTGAGACTGGATTTTCCTGGAGGTTGGGCAGGAGATCAAAAAAATGCATTCACAGAACAAGGTTTAACGGCACAAGAAAAAGATTTTCTTCATTATATTCAATTGTTGGGCACTTTTAGAAAAAGTGCTAGCGCTTTGAAAACGGGGGCCTTGATGCAATTTTTACCTGAGGATGGTTTGTATGTATATTTTAGATATGACAAAGGTCAAACCATCATGTGTGTGATGAATACAGATAATAAAGAAAGAAAAGTTAATTTTGAAAAATATAGGGAAAGAACCAACGGCTATTTGGGGGGGAAAGACATTGTTTCTGGAAACCTTATTGGAAATCAATTTTCAATACCTGCTATGACCATGCAAGTGATCGAATTAACGAAATAATTATGCCAAAATACGAGGAAGTACATTTTGTGGATACGAAGCAAGCGGTTTGGAATTATTCATTATTTTCTGACGAAGACGTAAGCAATTTTCAAAATGGCACTCATTATTCTTTGTATCAATTTTTTGGCAATAAGCAATTAGAAGTAGCGGGTGTCAAGGGCACTTATTTTGCAGTATGGGCTCCCAATGCTACTGCCCTTTTTGTAGTGGGTAATTTCAATGACTGGAACAAAGAAGCACATGCATTAAAAGTGAGACAGGATAGCTCTGGTATTTGGGAAGGTTTTATTCCAAACATTCATCAAGGGGAAATATACAAATACCATATTCATGGATACCAAGGAATGCTTTTGGATAAAAGTGACCCTTTTGCACATTACTGGGAGTTAAGACCCCTAACTGCTTCCATAACTTGGCAAACAAATTATGCATGGAAAGATGCAGCCTGGTTAGAACAAAGAAAAATAAAAAACAGAATTGATCAACCTTATTCTGTGTATGAAGTGCATTTGGCAAGTTGGATGCGGCCCTTTAAGGACAATGAAAATTCCTATAATTCTTATACGCAATTGATTGAATTGTTGGTACCCTATGTAAAAGAAATGGGATTCACACATGTCGAGTTTATGCCTATCATGGAACATCCTTTTGATGGCAGTTGGGGTTATCAAGGGGTAGGATTTTTTGCACCCACTTCTCGTTTTGGAAATCCTCAGGAATTTGCTGCGTTGGTAGAAGCTTTTCATGCTGCAGAAATTGGGGTGATTGTAGATTGGGTGCCTTCTCATTTTCCTTATGATGCCCATGGACTATTTATGTTTGATGGTGCCAACACCTATGAATATGCAGATATGCGAAAAGGGTATCATCCCGATTGGAATTCTTATATATTTAATTACAAAAGAGGAGAAGTAAAATCTTTTTTAATTAGCAGTGCTCGTTTTTGGTGTGATCAATTTCATATTGATGGATTAAGGGTTGACGCTGTAAGTTCTATGTTAAGATTGGATTATAGTAGGGAAGCAGTTGAATGGGAACCCAATGAATTTGGAGGAAATGGGAATATAGAAGCCATTGCTTTTATCAAAGATTTAAATGAAACCTTATACAGAGACTTTCCCTATATCCAAACCATTGCAGAAGAAGCTTCTGACTGGCCTGGTATTAGCCAACCTACTTTTATGGATGGACTTGGTTTTGGTATGAAATGGATGATGGGTTGGATGCATGATACCCTTGATTATTTCAAATTAGATCCTTTGTTTAGAGCTGCCCACCAAGACAAGTTTACATTTTCGATGATGTATTTTTATGATGAACATTTTATGTTGCCATTGAGTCATGATGAAGTAGTGCACGGGAAAAGCCCTATGATTTATAAAATGCCTGGTGACGATTGGCAAAAATTTGCCAATTTAAGATTGTTGTATACCTATATGTTTACGCACCCCGGAGCAAAATTATTGTTTATGGGAAATGAGTTTGCTGCCACCAAAGAGTGGAATTATACCACCGAATTACCATGGGAGTTGTTAGCAATTCAAAGTCATGCCGGCATGAAATATTGTGTTCAGTCTTTAAATGAATTGTATAAGAGCCAACCTGCATTGTACGAATTACAATTTGATCCCAATGGTTTTGAGTGGTTAGAAGTAAATAAAAGAGAAGAAGGAGTGGTTGCTTTTAAAAGAAAGGGGGAAAATCCTGCAGACGATATGGTTGTAGTAATGAATATGACCCCAGTGCCTAGACCAGATTTCCCGATACATGTACACGGAAAAAAACTTTGGAAAGAGATTTTCAATAGCGATGCAAAAAGTTATTGGGGCGTTGGCGATTTAAACAATCCAACCATTCCCATGCAAACACAGGATGAAAAAGGGGACTGGAATAAGCTATTATTGAACCTACCAGCCTTAGCAGCCATTGTATTGAAATAGCTTAAACAGCTCAATTTCAAGGTGTTCTTACTAGTAGACGAACATTTTTAGTCAAGTTTTCCACATTTAGGGTAGTATGACCTTTGTTAATGATAAGGTAACAATAACTTAGGACCTTTGCAAAGTAAACCAACCCATTAAAAACTTTAATGTATGAAAGCAACCAACAAAGCAATGTTGTATGAAGCCGTTTCGGAATTTATACAATTGCACGCCTTCGATCATTTATTGGACAATGAGTTAGCACAGTTAAAAAGCGTATTAAATGCATGGACTTTATCCGAAGAGGGTCATGAAATGCAAGAGCTAACCAACAAATTAATTCCTTTGTTAAGCAAAGTAAATTTCTTTGTTGAGTCCATCTCACCTGCTGCCATTCAATTGTGGTTTTATGCTTTATCCTACAATGAAATACCAATTAGTGGTATGATGCAGGATTTAAGCAATACCAATGAATTAGTGAATTAGAAATTGGTTAGTAACATAGTATTGATAAATAAAAAGGCCTCCCGCTTTAATGGGAGGCCTTTCCTTTGTATTTTATTCAAGAATTGGGAAAACTGAATAGGTAATTATCTTAAAATAAGAAACCTTTCTTTAAACTAGTTTTTCCTTCCCCAATTTTAAAACCATTGTGGTATACTTCAATTTTATAATCACCTTCAGCAAGTGTTTTAGCTTGTTTGATGTCATAGCTTACACCTAACTCTTTATTTTGCTCGTATTGAACAGCAATTTTATTAGCATAATCTCTGCTGCCATCTTCTCTGGTGTTAAACTTACCACCTTCTGTAAAAGCTTTTCCGTCAGGGCCAGTAATACAAACATAAAGCTCTTGAGCACCAGATGGCGTGATCTTGTTTTTATCAATTTGGAAAGACAAACGTAGCGTATTGGCTCTTCTTGTATTGTTTGTTTTTTTCTCAGTACCATCTTCTCTAATTCTCAAAGATTGAATATTAAAAGAAGAAGCGTGCAGGGTAGAACCAATGTCTTGTAATCTTTCTTTCTCTTTTTGAGTGGCAGTTAAATTGCTATTCAAAGAAGTGTTGGTATTGGTTAAGTCTTGGTTTTGAGCAGTCAATTGCTTGTTTTCGGCTTGTGCTTTGGTAAGCTCTGCAAATAGGCCAGTTACTTTGCCATTTAATTCTCCAATCAAGGTTTTTGCTTCTGCCAATTCTTTATCAGTAGCATCTTGCTTACGAAGTATATTGCCAATATTGCTCTTTAACTTTTGAATTTGATTCGACTTCTCCAACAAATCCCCTTTTAGTTGTGAATTTTGTTGCGTCAATGAATCTGCTTTGGCAGATACTGCAATAAATTCAGATTGAATTTTTGATTTAGCACTGTCTATAACAGCTACTTTATTGTCGTAAGTAGTTATAATTTCAGTTTTTGAACTATTGAAATAGATCCAAGAACCAATTAATGCTATTACTAAAATTCCAATGGTAATTTTATTACTTTTGCTGGAGGTTTCGTTGCTCATAATTTAGGTTTTGTTTATTAATAGGCAAGATACGGTAAAATTTACAAATTTCTTATTTTGGGTATCTAATAGTCTTTACACAATTGACTTTTAGACAAAAAAATACATTTTAGTAATTTTAGAGTGACTAATCTTTATCTTTGAATATGCCCACTTCAAAAATTATAGCCAATTGGAAAAAGAATGTCTTTGATGCTGTTTATTGGCTAGAAGGAGAAGAACCTTTTTATATTGACCAGGTGGTTGATTATGCAGAAAAGAAATTATTACCAGAAGCAGAGCAAGCATTTAATTTGACTATTTTTTATGGTAAGGATGCCGATTGGACAGCTATTATGAATGCTTGTAAACGTTACCCTGTTTTTGCAGAAAGACAAGTGGTGATTATTAAGGAAGCGCAACACATGAATCAATTAGACAAGTTATTGTCTTATATAGAACATCCACTTGCATCTACTATTTTAATTGTGGCGCATAAAGATAAAAATGTAGACGGTCGATCGGTACTTGCAAAAGCATTAAAAACCAAAGCCGTTGTAGTTAGTACTAAAAAAATGTACGATAGCAAGTTGCCGGAATGGGTCAATCAATGGGTGGTAGATAGAGGGTATCAAATTAGTCCAAAGGCGGTTCAAATTATTGTGGATCATATTGGCAACGATTTAAGTAGAATTCAAAATGAACTTGAAAAGCTAATAGTGAATTTAGCGGATCGAAAAAAAATGACCGAAGATGATATTGAAAAATACATTGGTATTAGCAAAGAATACAATGCCTTTGAATTTCAAGAAGCGGTGGCACAAAGAAATTTTGCCAAAGCCATTCGAATGATCCAATATTTCGAATCCAATAACAAAGCAGCACCTATTCAATTGATCCTACCTACTTTGTATGCTTTTTTTAGTAAAATTTATGCCATTTATGGATTGGGATCTTCAGATGAGAAAAGAATTATGAGTGAAGTAGGCGTTAGCTTTTTTGCAGTAAAAATATACTTGGCTGCACTTAGGCAGTATTCCTATAAAAAAGTAGAACATATTTTATTATTGATTCATGAATACAACTTAAGAGTTTTGGGTATTCAAGATGCAGACAATTCTGATGCCGATTTGCTCAAAGAATTGGTCATTAAGATTATGGATACTTCTGTAAAATAGCAGCTGCAGCTATTTTGTCTTTGTTCAATTGATCTTTCAAAGCTTCTAATCCATTGAATTTTACTTCCCCTCTGATGTAATCAAAAACAAGTACAGTTAAGTTTTCTTCGTAAATGTCTTTGTCGAAATTAAAAATGTGCACTTCAATTACTTTTTTATGTCCATCTACAGTTGGCCTTACTCCAATATTCATCATCCCGCCATATACTTTATTTTCCATGCAAGTACCCATTACTTTGACAGCATACACTCCGTCATTGGGTATTAATTTTTCTTCATTGTTAATGTGTAAATTGGCAGTGGGAAATCCAATGGTTCTTCCCAATTGGTTGCCTCTTACAACAAAGCCTTCAAAGGAATAGGGATGACCCAATAATTCATTCGCCTTTTCAATATTTTTATCGGCTAAGTAATTTCTAATATGAGTAGAGCTTACAATTTCATCATTGACCAATTGCTCATTGATTTGTTCTACTTTAAAATTCATGCTAAGTCCTGCATCTTTTAGTAATTCATAGTTCCCATTTCGTCCATTTCCAAATCGGTGATCGTATCCAACAATGATTGTATGAGGTTTAAAATGACCCACTAAGAAATCCTTAATGTATTGTGCAGCTGTTAAATTCGAAAATTGGTAATCAAAATTAACTACAACCAAATGGTCAATTCCGCATTGGTTTAACAATTCAATTCTATCCTCTAAACTAGTCAACTGTTTAATTTCGCCAGGAATGGAGGAAATGACCTTTCTTGGATGTGGGTGAAAAGTAACTAAAACGGTTTCTCCGTTTACTTCTTTAGCAATTTCTTGCATTCTTCTAATTATTTTCTGATGGCCTATGTGAACGCCATCAAAGGCCCCGGTGGTGACGATGGCGTTCCTAAAAGTGGGCAATTGTTTTATATCGTAATGAATCTTCATTTAATGCTGCTAAATATGGCACAAATGTAAAACAATTGTACCTTTGTGCGACAAACCAATTTAGATAAATGTCATTGTATGCTCAACGCGGCGTTTCTGCTCAAAAAGAAGAAGTACATGCTGCTATTCAACATTTAGATCAGGGCTTATATCCCAATGCATTTTGCAAACTGTATGCCGATTTTTTAGGCAAGGATGCCAACTATATTAATATCATGCATGCGGATGGGGCGGGCACTAAAAGCATATTGGCTTATTTGTACTGGAAAGAAACGGGAGATACAAGCATTTGGAAAGGCATAGCTCAAGATGCAATAGCAATGAATTTAGACGATTTGCTTTGTGTGGGCATCTACGACCAAATATTATTTTCTTCAACCATAGATCGAAATAAATTATTGATAAATGGTTCTGTTTTACAAGAAGTGATTCAAGGCACGCAAAGTTTTTTTAATGAATTAAAAACTTTTGGGATAAATATTGAATTTTTAGGTGGCGAAACTGCGGATGTAGGAGATGTGGTTAGAACCATTGCCGTGAATGGTACGATGACAGCAAGATGGCCTAAGGCGAAGCTTATTACCAATGATTTGATAGCCCCTGGACAAGTAATCGTTGGGTTTTCTAGTTATGGACAAGCTACTTATGAACAAGCCTACAATAGTGGATTAGGCAGCAATGGATTGACCAGTGCTAGACACGATGTTTTACATCATGATTATGCAACAAAATATCCAGAAACTTTTGAACCTACATTAAAAAATGAAGTAGTGTACCTTGGTAAAAATAAAATGACCGATGAACTAAATATTGATGGCTTTGGTAAAATAAGTATTGGAAAATTATTATTAAGTCCTACCAGAACTTATGCGCCCTTGGTGAAAGCAATTCTAACAGATCATTTTGATGCTGTTAAAGGAATGATTCATTGTAGTGGGGGTGGTCAAACCAAGTGTATGAAGTATTTGCCTGGCCCGATGCGTTTGGTAAAAGATAATTTTTTACCAGTGCCTCCTATATTTAAATTGATTCAAGAAAATTCAGGGGCGAATACAAAAGAAATGTACCAAGTATTTAATATGGGCCACCGGCTAGAAATATTTACAGAGGAGTCATCGGCACAATCATTAATTGATTTGGCTAAAACGTTTAATATAGAAGCCCAAATAATAGGAAGGGTAACAGCAGCAGCTCAAAAAGAATTGGTCTTATCTGGTAGTTTTGGGCAAGAAATTTTTACTTACTAACTTTGAAATCATTATAATTCATTTACCCATGAGCGAAGTAGTTATCCAATTAGATCAAGTTAATATTTACCAAAGTGGTAATCTTATCTTACAAGACGTCAATTTAAGCGTAGAAAGGGGTGAATTTGTTTACTTAGTAGGTAAAACAGGTACTGGGAAAAGTAGTTTGCTAAAGACCTTGTATGGCGAAATAACACTTACAGAAGGGATGGGCCAGGTGGTTGGCTTTGATTTAAAGCAGATGGACTGGAAAAAACTACCCTTTTTAAGAAGAAATTTGGGGGTGGTTTTTCAGGATTTCCAATTGTTGACCGATCGAAATGTGCATGAAAACCTTCGATTTGTACTAAAAGCTACCGGCTGGGAAGATGAAAAGTTAATGGAACAAAAAATCGAAGACGTACTCGCTAAAGTAGGATTGCAAAATAAAGGGTTTAAAATGACCTTTGAAATGAGTGGGGGTGAGCAACAAAGAGTAGATATAGCAAGGGCTTTATTGAATTCACCTAAATTGATATTGGCCGATGAACCTACCGGTAGTTTAGACCCTGAAACCAGTGATGAAATCATGCAATTGTTATTTAAAATTGCCAAAGACGATGGTACTGCCATTGTGATGGCCACCCACGATTTTATGGTCGTTGGAAAGTTCCCTTCTCGTACCCTTACCACAGCCGGCGGAAGGCTAAAACAGGGGGTTTAATTTTTCTCCACTAATTGTACACAAAACGCCATTTTTTTCTTGATTCTTGGCTCTTTTTCTTATGTTCGCAGACATAAAAAGTAGAAATAAAAGTGAGACTAAAGTCATTAGAAATCAAAGGGTTCAAGAGCTTTGCTG
>CANCSS010000010.1 GCA_947380905.1 Chitinophagaceae bacterium
ATAACAAAAATTATTCGACATGCCTTGTGGTAAAAAAAGAAAGCGTCATAAAATTGCGACGCACAAAAGAAAAAAACGTTTAAGAAAGAATCGTCATAAGAAAAAGAACAAATAGTTCTATATCGATAGACAAGCGTATTTGATTTACAAATACGCTTGTCTTCTTTTCATATTGCACACCACTTATCTACTTAGCAACTTTACCTTACCTTTTCCTTCCTTTGTAAAGTGGTCGTGATTCATAAAACATAAAGCAGCTGCTCGCTATTTTGCCAGCTACCTGTTTTTAAAAAGTTGCTGTACCGTGAACAAAGAATTAATCATTAATAGCTCTGAAGAAGGGGTTGAAATAGCCTTATTGGAAGAGAAAAAGTTGGTAGAAATACACAACGAAAAGATGGACGCCCGTTGGTCTGTAGGCGATTTATATTTAGGAAAAGTGAAAAAAATTATTCCTGGTTTAAACGCAGCCTTTGTAGATGTAGGATTTGAAAAAGATGCTTTTTTGCATTATACCGATTTAAGCCCTTACGCAAAGTCGATCATTAAATTTACACAGTTGTCTATGAACGACAACAACAATCAATTTGATTTTGCAAAATTTCAAACGGCTCCAGAGATTGTAAAAACAGGGAAAATTAGCGAGGTGCTCAATGGCAAGCCAACTATTTTAGTTCAAATATTAAAAGAGCCCATTGCTGCCAAAGGACCACGTCTTACTTGTGAATTATCCCTAGCAGGAAGATTTGTAGTACTGACACCATTCAATGAAATTGTGGCCGTATCTAAAAAAATTCATTCAGGAGAAGAACGCAAAAGATTACAAAAAATATTAGAAGGCGTACGACCTAAAAACTTTGGTATCATTGTGCGAACTGCAGCCGAAGGCAAGACCACGGCCGAATTGCATGAGGATTTACTTACCCTCACACAAAACTGGAAAAACATTCAATCTAATATGAAAGGCGCTTTGCCTCCAGCTAGAATCATGAATGAAGAAAGTAAAACCAATAGTATATTAAGAGATTTACTAAGTGAAGACTTCAATAAAATTGTGGTCAACGATAAAAAAATATTTGATCTAACGCATAGCTATTTACAAAGAATTGCACCGCATAAAACCAGCATCCTAAGTTTACACAATGGCGATCAAGAAATTTTTGACCAGTACGGTATTACCAAACAAGTAAAATCTAGTTTTGGCAAAACAGTCAATTTAAACAGCGGTGCCTATTTAATTATCGAACATACCGAGGCCTTGCATGTGATTGACGTGAACAGTGGTTTTAAGAGTGTGGGCAACAACCAGGAAGAAAATGCCTTGCAAACCAATTTGGAGGCTGCCGAAGAAATAGCCAGACAATTAAGATTACGTGATATTGGAGGCATTATTGTGGTGGATTTCATTGATATGAAATTACCCGACAACCGTAGAAAAGTACAAGAGGCTTTGGAAGAACATATGAAAACAGATCGAGCCAGACATTCTATTTTGTCTATCTCTAAATTTGGATTGTTACAGGCCACGCGTCAAAGAATTAGACCGGAAGTAAATATCAATACCTCTGAAGATTGCCCAGCTTGTGCTGGTTCGGGTAAAATAACTTCTGCTTTGTTATTGGAAGATGAAATGGAGAAAAAACTGGCTTATTTAGCCACACACGGGCATAAATCTTTGATATTGGTCGTTCACCCTATCATTCATTCCCATTTAACCAAGGGGCTATTTACAAGCATTGTAAAGCGCTGGAAAAAGAAATATAAAATTAAACTTAAGTCACAGGCATCCAATGCCAGTCATTTGGTGAAATACCAATTTTTAGACGACCAGCAGGAAGAAATTGTGATCTAAATTTGATCCAACAAATAGCTACCAATTCATAGCTATTCCATTAAAGTTTTCGTTTTTTAATCAAATACACCGCATTAAAAAAGCCCCCCGAAATATCGGGGGGCTTTTTTAATACTATAATAGAACAGTATAATTACCAGTTAGGATTTTTTGTTGCTGCTGATCCTGTTGCTGCTGGATTTTTTACAAGTTCATCATTGGGCACATCCCAATAATCCATGAAGTTGTAATTGATCTTTGCATTGGTATATATTACTTTGTTGTAAATTAAAGTAGCACCATAGCGACCACCACCATTGGCAGTGCTATAAGTCCAACCCCATCTACGTGCATCAAAATAAGACAATCCACGGAAAGCAAGTGCAGCATATCTTTCATTGGTTAACTCAGTCATTGCTTGAACTGCAGTCACCCCTGAAGCGATTTTAGCAACACCAGCACCTTGACTTGTACGAACTGCATCAATTAAGCCAGTACCTGTAGCAATAGCACCAGTTCTGATGTTTGCTTCGGCCGCCATCAATGCATTTTCTTCGTAAGAAGGTCCGATGTATATTTCAATAGCACCTGGAGACTTAGAACCCAGAATTGGTATTCCAGCTAATTTTTTATCTGCACCATCCAATAAACTCCAACGAGTCGTATTGGTATTGGCATCACCATAGAAAACACCATCTGCATCGCTAAAATTAGCCAAACGAGCATCCCCTTTACCAAAGGCAGAAACCAATCTTTCAGAAATTTTATACGTGGTATTTTGATTGGATTGAGCGCAAATACTAGCTACTGTACCTGACCCTGCAGAAAAGAAAGAGTTGGTAGTAGAAGAGCGACCAGTAAATACATAGTCTCCTTTTTGGATACCTGCTGTAGTATATTTAATTACATCAGCCCAATCAGAAGCGCCCATTACACCGATAGAAGCTTTGCTAATGGTAGCACTTAAATTGCCATTTACAAATGGAGCCAATTTATTTACTAAAATATTTCTAGCCATCATGGTATTGATAGATCTAATCCATTGTGCAGAAGAAGGTGCTTTACCTAATCCCACTTGATTTTGTGCAGGAATTAAAGCTCCAATCACCGCAGCATAATCGCCTTGGTTACCAATACTAGTAAGGGTAGTCATGGCTAAATTTAATTGCTTGTTAGATTCAGCAATCAATGCATTGTGGTCAACAAATTTGCTAACAATGGTAGAAGATTTGTCTTCGATCAAACCAGCATAATACAAGGATCCAAGTTCTGCATAAGCAAAACCTTTCCACCAGTAACACCAGGCTTGAACTGTTTTAACCTTATCTGCAGTCAAAGTTTTAATATTAGCCAATTGTTCAAGGGCTAAATTACAACCATTGATCATCGCATACATATTGGCCCACTCATAGTACAAGGCATTGTTGCCATTCACGGTAGAAGCAGGGTCATTGAAACCACGGATGATTCCAGTGGCTTGTGGTGAAGGGTTATTGAAAGTAGTGGTAGAAGGATTGGCTGGATCAGCAATAAAACTGTCAGGAACTCCCATAGTGGTTGTCTGGTTGTTAGAACCTTGACCACCACCAACTACATCACCCATTAATTCACGGTAACCCCATGGCAATGAGAAATAGCTATCACCTAGCCAACCATCACCATAACTGAAACCATTCCAGTAAACGCTACCCATGGCATAAGCTGTAATTCCAGCTTCATTAGTTACATTCACTCCAAAAGTAGGGTCATTCGGGTCTTTTACATCTAATTGTTTCGTGCATGCACTAGAAACCAAGATGACAAACGCCGTAACCAAGATGTACAAATTGTACATGCTTGCTTTGCTTTGTATTGAATATTTTAATCTTTTCATCTTTTATACTTTTAATTTTATGTTAGAATTAGAAACCAAGGTTTAATGAAATTTGAAGAGATTTCATATTTGGAATCGTGCTGTGGTCAACTCCTCTGTCATAAGATGAGTTAGATGCACCTGAACTAATTTCTGGATCTAAACCACTGTATTTAGTAAAGGTTAACAAATTACGACCGCTCAACACCAATTGGAATTTTTTAGTCCAGCTGATCTTTGTAAATTTTGCAAAATCAATACCTACAGAGATATTTCTTAATCTAACAAATGACGCGTCTTCGTAGAAGAAGTCTTTAGTAACGTTGTTACCCACCCCTTTTGCTGTATTACCTAATGCATAGTAAGCACTTGCATAGTAAGCAGTCCAAGCACCAGTTTGTCCAGCAATGGTAATAGGCTTAGTAAAGTCATTGCTGATACCATCACGATACATCCACTCTTTTGTTTGCTCATACAAATGGGCTCCATTGATCCAATCAAATTGGAAACCAAAAGTAATGGCTTGCTTAAAAGTAAAGTTGTTGATAAAAGAAGAACTAAAAGTTGGATTAGGATCACCAAAAGATTGTGCTTCATCAGAGAAGAACATGGCTTTGGTAGTTGAATTAACTACGCGACCATTTACGATTTCATAACCCTTTTGATCTGCAGTAGGAATAAATGGTGTTTTACCATCCGCTCTTAATTGACCAACGCTTGTTAAAGCTTTGTAACCATAAATTTCTCCAATTTTACGACCTGCTTCCAAAGCTAAACCTGTACTACCTGCATAAGTTAATAATGGAATAGTACCACCTTCTACTTTATCAATCATAGTAGATTGGTGTCCGAAGTTGGTAGTGAAATCCCAGCTAAAGTTTTTGGTACTAACTACTGGAATATTTAAGCCAAATTGAATACCGTCAGAAGACAACATGATGGCATTGGTCAATAAACTAGATCCACCAGTTGATGGGGGAACGTTTTGAGCAAAAATGGCATTGTCTGTATGACGTTTCCAATAAGTAAATGATAAGTTTAAATTTCTGAACCAATTACCAGATTTCAATAAACCTAAAGTTAAATCGGTACCAAATTCAGTCTCTGAAGAAACCTCCACATCTAAGTTTGGATTTTTAGCTGAACCTTGATTGGTATATGCTACTTGAGAACCGGTAGGTTGTAAATTCAACACTGGGTATCTGTCAAAAGCACCAGGTTGAATACCTGCTTTACCAAATGCTGCACGGAATTTCCAAGCAGGAATCACGCTGCTCACTTTGTCCCAGAAATCAAATGACTCTAAGTTAAAGTATCCATTGTAATGCGGGAAAGTGAATGGAGCAGATCCTGCACCAAATGCAGAAGAGTAATCTGTTCTAAAACCACCTGTTACCCCAGCATGATTGGCCCAATCAATTTTTTGATCCACTACATAACCATAAGTCACAAATTGAGAAACATAATCAACATTGATGGCTTGTGATTGAGTAGAAGTCATGGTATAAGGAGGATTGGGTTGCAAAGAATAACCCCATCCATCTACCTCTTTGTAATCTGTTTTACGGTAATCAAATCCTATTAATGTTGTGGTTTGAATCGGTATTTTTAAACCAAAATCTCTTTGGAAATCAGTTACACCAACTGCATTCGCGTTAAAGTTTTGTTTGGTCAAATTGTATTGGAAGTTGTCAATCTCACCAGTATTGTCAGCACCATTTTGACGAGAAGCCCAAGAACCATAATAGTTAGAACTTTCATCGTTAGATTGGTTGTAATAGGTCCAAACATCATTTTCATTTTTCCAGCTAATACCATATTTAGCATTCAAAGTGATATGCTTATTTAATTTATAGTTGGCTTCGAAATTTTGAATGATGTCATATTTTTTACTAAGTGCATTGGTATAATCCACTTGGTAATAAGGGTTACCCGCATTCACACTCACAAAACTTGCTTTTTGATAAACAGGGTGTTTACCACCAACCACAGTATCTTTTATTCTAATAAAAGGAGAAGTGTTTAAGAAACCATATACTTGGCCTACGCCTGCATTCGTTTCACCATAACCAAAACCAGTTCCACCTGGAGCTCCTAAACCTGGATGCATGTCATTTTCGGTATAAGCAATATTGGTAATAGAACGAATGGTGAAGTTCTTAAATATTTCTGCGCCAATATTAGCAGTAATATTGGTTCTACCTAAAGAACCATTGTTTTCTAAGAAAGGTGAATTTTGTTTGTTGTTAGAAACAGTCAAACTAAAATCGCTTTTGTCACCACCTCCGTTAATATTGATAGAATTGTTAACAGTTAATGCATCAAAATATATTTCTTTGAAATGATCCACAAAAGGCAAAGCACCTTTAAATGGTTGATCAAATTTATTTCTTGGATCCAAAATACCATAACGAGTATAGTTTTGAGTCAATCCAGGAATATCAGTGCTTAAACCTGGAACGTTGCTACCATAACGGTAAGCCAATGAACCAGATCCTAAGATAGATCCCAATACTGGGTCCATTTTTAAAGCAGCGCCAGCAGCAAATCCACCACTTGCGTTGGCAGAGATAATATTACCAGAAGCATCTGTTAAATAGCCATGTAAGGTTGCTTGACCAAAATCACCAGAATTGATAAATGAACTGGTAGCTAAGCTAGAAGTTACATTCACATTCATTTTTCCTTTTTGGCCTTTTTTAGTAAAAATTTGAATAACACCATTCGCTCCTTGTGCACCATATAAAGATGCAGAAGCAGCTCCTTGTACTACCTCGACACGATCCACTTGCGTCATATCGATTGTTGTAAGTGCTGAAAAAGGAACCTCCACTCCGTCCAATAAAATCAGCGGACGAGTTCCTCCTTGAACAGTATTGATACCACGTAACACAATATTTGTTTGGTCACCTGGGTTACCAGATACAGACGAAATTTGTGCACCTGGAATTTTACCAATCAAAGCTTGGTCAATAGTAGAAGCAGGAACAATAGGTAATTTTGCAGAAGTAATGGACTCTGTTGAAATACCTAATCTTCTTTTGCTAGTAGCTACACCAGAACCTGTTACCACTACCTCTGACAATGCTTTCACATCCAAGGTTAATTTAACAGTCATGTTGGCAGCAGCAGCTACTGTTTTGGAATCATATCCAACGGCAGTAACAACCAATGATGCACCATTTGCAGCTTTCACTGAAAAAGATCCATCTGTACCAGCAGAAGCACCCACTCTGGTACCTCTTACTTGAATAGAAGCTCCAGCAATTGGATCTCCTTTCTCATCAACTACTTTACCATTAATGGTAGCATTTTGGGCTATTGCTGTACCAAAAAATAGGCACGATGCAAGGAAGCTCCATAGAAGTTTTTTTCTCATACTTGTTTTAATTATTGTTAAACTAAATGCGGTCTTAGACTACACGAAACATAATAAGTGGCTAAATTATTAATTAATTGTTAATTTTTCAAATAAATTATTATGTTTTTTTTACACATTTAAAAAGGATAAAAAAATTAAATATCAAGTTATTATAGATTACAATATTAATTTATATGTAATGAATTGTTTCAAAAAGGACTACGGCAAATACGGAGTTTTAAATGGTCTTTCTACTTATATTTACACCATGAGCAAGTCCAAATCGGCGTTTTTTTGCAATAATTGCGGCTATGAATCCACCAAATGGGTGGGCAAATGCCCTTCCTGTAATGAATGGAATACGTTTACAGAAGAGCTTATTGACAGCGGCAAGGAAAAAGAAAATAGTTGGGAAGGATACCATAACAACCAAAAAGGAACCCAAGTTATTTCCATCAACGAAGTAAATAGTTTAACGGAAAAAAGGATGGACAGTTCCGATCCAGAATTAAATCGGGTGTTGGGTGGTGGCATTGTGCTTGGTTCGATTGTTTTAGTTGCAGGTGAACCTGGCATTGGAAAAAGTACTTTGTTCTTGCAACAAGGCTTGATGATGAAAGATCAAATTGTTTTGTACATCAGTGGCGAAGAAAGTATTCAGCAAATAAAAATGCGTGCCGATAGATTGAATTTGAAAAATGAAAATTTTTTCTTACTCACCGAAACGCATACTGGGCCTATCTTTAAAGCCATCAAAAAATTAAAACCAACGGTGGTCATTGTCGATTCCATACAAACATTAGAATCCAATTTAATTGAAGCGGCTGCAGGAAGTGTTTCTCAAATCAAACAAACTGCTGCCGAATTTCAACGCTTCGCCAAAGAAACAGGGACTCCTGTTTTTTTAATTGGACACATCACCAAAGAAGGTACCATTGCGGGTCCAAAAATTTTAGAACACATGGTGGACACCGTGTTGCAATTTGAAGGAGACAGGCATTACGCCTATCGAATGTTGCGTACTTTAAAAAATCGTTTTGGAGGTACCAGCGAATTAGGCATTTATGAAATGACTGGAGAGGGCATGAAAGTAGTTACCAATCCTTCTGCTTTCTTAATTGCTCAAAGAAACGAATCCCTAAGTGGCAGCACCATTGCCGCATCCATGGAAGGAATGAGGCCTTTATTAATTGAGGTTCAAGCACTTGTAACACAAAGCGTGTATGGCACGCCTCAAAGGACCGTTACTGGTTTTGATTTGAGACGCTTGCAATTGTTATTGGCGGTGCTAGAAAAACGCGGTGGCTTTGCTTTTGGCATGAAAGATGTTTTTGTAAACATTGCAGGTGGATTAAAAATTGAAGACCCTTCTTTAGACTTGGCCATTATATTATCGCTGTTGTCTTCTTACGAAGACATTCCATTGCCGCAGGGAATTTGTTTTGCAGGCGAAGTAGGATTGAATGGAGAAATAAGAGCCGTGAATAGAATTCAACAAAGAATTGCAGAAGCTGAAAAATTAGGTTTCGAAAAAATTTATATCGCAGGATTTAACAACAAAGGATTAGACACTAAAAAACACAGCATTGAAATTGTAGCCATTGAAAGAGTGGACGAAGCGTATCAATTATTTTTCTAGTGCTGCTTTTATATTATCATAAAGCCATTGGCTATCTGCAGGCTTTTGTACATTTATTTTATCCGCATATTTGTTTAGAATGTGGTACAGAGCTAGTTTCAAGCCATTCCGTTTTATGTACTCACTGCGAAAATAATTTGCCTTATACCGATCTTTTTCAAATTGAAAACAATAGGATTGAAAAAGTTTTTTGGGGCAGATGTAAATTATCAGCAGCGGGAGCCGCATTATTTTTTACCAAAGACACCCTGGTACAAACTTTAATTTTTGAATTAAAATACAAACAAAATAAAAAAGCGGGTTGGTTCTTAGGCAACATTATTGGAACTTCCATTCAACACGTAGATCGATTTAAAAAAATTGATACACTCATTCCCATACCCATCTCTCGAAAAAAAGAAAGACAAAGAGGCTTTAATCAATCCCTCATTATTTGCGAAGGCATTCAAGCCATTTTACCTACTATCCATATTGCTTCCGTTTTAAGAAAACCAACATCCAACCAAAGCCAAACAACAAAAGGAAGGTTACAAAGAAATGAGCCTATAGCGCATGTATTTGAACTAATGGATGCTGTTACTGTTAAAGGAGGCCATTTATTACTAGTAGACGATGTCATTACCACGGGCGCTACCCTGGAAGCAGCTTGTAACTGCCTTTGGCTGGGCCAACCCCATTCTGTTTCCTTGGCCGCTGCCGCTTATACACTCTAGTCAACTTTTTAGTCATTTATTTGTTATTTTTAAAATACAAAACTCAAATATGAAATACCTATTATCAACTTTATTACTAGCCCTTAGTTTAAATATGTCTGCACAAAGCATTCATACTTTTAATGTTAAAAGTATCGACGGCAGTGCGCTTAACTTATCCAAATTTAAAGGCAAGAAAATACTCATCGTCAATACTGCTTCTAAATGTGGCTACACACCTCAATACGAGGCTTTGGAAAAAGTATATGAGCAATACAAGGATAAATTAGTGATCGTTGGGTTTCCCTGTAATCAATTTGGTGGTCAAGAACCTGGCAGCAATGAAGAAATTGTGGCTTTTTGTAAAAAAAATTATGGCGTTACCTTCCCATTGGCAGATAAAATAGATGTGAAAGGCGACAACACTGCAGCTATCTACCAATGGCTTACTCAAAAAGCTAAGAATGGCGTTTTGGATGCAAGCATCAGTTGGAATTTTAATAAATTTCTAATTGACGAAAATGGAAAAATGCTTGCTTATTTTCCAAGCAATGTAAAACCAGACAGCGAAGCCATTTTGTCTTATCTGAAATAATTTTACAGGCCCTCTTATATAAACTATCCATTATCTTCGTTGCATGTTATTGAGTGAAGTAATTGGACAAGCACCTTTAAAAAAACAACTGGTTCAAATGGTGCAACAACAAAGGCTAAGTCATGCCTTATTGTTTGTTGGCCCAGAGGGATCAGGCGCTTTGCCTTTGGCCATTGCATTTGCGCAGTACATTGTTAGCATACCTCATCAAAAAAATGCCAACGCTGCCGATTTGTTTGGAGCAGCGGCTGTAGATACAGCCCCAGCAAAAATCCTTGGCCCCGATGAAATTGCCTCTTTACCAGCTTATCACAGAGCGAGTAGTTTGATGCATCCAGATTTACATTTTTCATTTCCTGCTATTACAGAAAAACCAGGACAAAAAAATATAAGCGCCAACTTTATCGAAGAGTGGAGAGAATTTATAAACAACTACCCGTACGGCAACGCTTTTGATTGGCTTCAATTTATAAAAGCCGAAAACAAACAAGGAAATATTAGTGCAGATGAATGCGCTGAAATTATCAAAAAACTTTCTTTCAAAAGTTTTGAAAGCGCTTATAAAGTATTGGTACTTTGGATGCCCGAATATTTGGGGAAAGAAGGAAATAAATTATTAAAATTAATTGAAGAGCCACCAGACAATACTATTTTTTTATTGGTAGCTTCAAATGAAGAAAATATTTTACCAACGATATTAAGTAGATGTCAATTTATTAAAGTGCCTCGACTCACCAAAGAAGAAATTGAACAAGCCTTAATTACCAAAGGAAAAATAGAGCCAGAAAAAGCAGTGCAAATTGCTTCCATGTCGGATGGAAATTATAGAGAGGCTTTACACTTACTTCAACACAGTGATGCCGATTTCCTAACTCAAATTAGAGAGTGGCTCAATGCCATTCTTAAAAATGGGCCGGTGGCACAGATGAAGTGGGTAGATGATATAAGTAAAATGGGCCGGGAACCTCAAAAGCAATTTTTGAAGTACTTCAACCACTTACTAGAACAAAGTATCCGACTTAAAGTATTGGGCAGCGACCTTCCCTTGGACCCCGCTTTAAAGGATTTTGCCTTAAGGATTAATAAAATTGCGGGTGTAGGGCAAATGGAGGCCATGGTCCAAGAAATAGACAAAGCCACCTATTATATTGAGCGCAATGCCAACGCAAAAATGCTATTTATGGCCTTGGGCATCAAGTTCTATCATATCATTCAGAACAAAACCTTAATTTTGTCCGAAGCATAGGTTGTGAGCAGGTCGGGAAGAACGTAGTACCCATGCATGGTATTTTAATCATTAACAGTAGAATTTAGTATATATGGGATGTGGATCATGTGGAACAGGAACGCCTAACGGCTGTAAAAGCAATGGCGGTTGTAGTACTGGTGGCTGTAACAGACTCAATGTACATGATTGGTTGCGTGACTTACCCATCGATGATGTGGCTACCCAATGCAAAGTGGTAGAAGTAAGTTTTAAGCAAGGCAGCCGAAAAGAATTTTTCAAAAACACCACCTTACAACATTTTGAGAAAGGCGATTACGTAACTGTGGAAGGTGTCAACGGATTTGACCTGGGCGAAATTTCCTTAACAGGCGAATTGGTGAGAATACAATTGAAGAAAAGAGGGACGGATGAGTTTAGTCCAGAAATGAAAAAAATTTTAAGACCCAGCAACGAAAGAGATTTAGAAACCTATCATATTAGTAAAAGCAGAGAAGCTGCCATGTTGGCCCGCAGTCGTGCTGCTGCCAGAGACCTTCGACTGGAAATGAAATTAAGCGAGGTAGAATTGCAAGCCGATGGCAAGAAAGGAACCTTCTTTTACACCGCCGATGACCGCATCGATTTTAGAGAATTGATTAGAACTTTTGCAGGTGAGTTTAAAGTGAAAGTAGAAATGCGTCAAATTGGGATTAGGCAAGAAGCTGCGAAAGTAGGTGGCATAGGAAGTTGTGGTAGAGAATTGTGTTGTAGCACTTGGTTGCACGATTTTAAAAGTGTTAACACCACTGCTGCTCGTTATCAAAATTTATCTATCAATCAAACCAAATTAAGTGGCCAATGTGGTCGATTAAAATGTTGTTTGAATTTTGAATTAGATACCTACTTGGATGCATTACAAGCTTTCCCTGATTATGCAGATACTTTACAAACGGTGATGGGCCAAGCATTTTTAATTAAGAAAGATATTTTCAAAAATTTAATGTGGTATACTTTGCCTAACAATACAAAGCATTACCCTTTAACTATTGACCGTGTGGTAGAAATAAAAAAATTAAACAAGCAAGGTATTGCTGTGGAAGAATTGCAAGCAGTGGAAGTGGTGGTAGGAAAACCAAAAGAAGTAGAACCTTCATTTGTAGATGTGGTAGGACAAATTAGTTTAAGAACCTTAGAGAAAAATGATCGTCGACGCAGAGACCAACAAAGAAACAACAACGACCGCAGACCTAACTTCAATAATAGGAATAATGATCGAAGTAATGATCGAAGCCAAGACCGCAACAACAACAATCGATCTGCTGGACCTAACAACAGGCCTGCTATGAATAATGGTCCGAGACCTAATAACAATAATGGGCCAAGACCCAATCAAGGTGGAAACGGACCTAGACCTAATAACAATGGGCCAAGACCCAATCAAGGTCCTTCAAGACCTAACCCAGGTGCATCTAATACACCTTCCAATAATGAATCTGCCAACTAGGAAAGAGCAACTATTTTTTTGATTTTTTTAGCTTAACCAAGACAACGCCATGCTTGTATTTGTTGCCAAATTTGGCAATTGCGTCGGGGCCTTTGTATACATTCATAGATTCAATCAAAGCTGTATTTATTTTTAGTACTTTGGCATAAGGCATTTCAACCCCATCTACCAAATACGTAGGTAAGCTTGGGTCACTTTTAGCTGCATTGGAATGATCAGGCACCTGCGCTTGTAGTAACAATAAATTTGTAGTAAACACCAGTAGTAATAATATTTTTTTCATACCCAGTTTATTTATTTTTTAAACATATAATTTTTCTAACTCTTGATTGGTAAAGTCCATTAATTTTTTTACATAATTAGGTGAGAAATTAAATTCAATGCCCGCCGCTTGGTACAAAGCAGGTAAAGTTTGGGTGCCTCCTAAACTTAAGGCAGCCATGTAATTTTCTAATGCACTTTTTGGATTGTTTTGATATTGCATCCACATGCCAATGGCACCTAATTGCGCAATGCCATATTCGATATAATAAAAAGGCACTTCAAATAAGTGTAATTGTCTTTGCCAAGACACTGCTCTGAAAGCATCTAAACCAGAGTAATCAATGCTATCGGTAGAGAATTCTTGCGTGATGGCATTCCAAGTGGCGGTTCTTTGTTCAATGGTATGATTGGGATTTTCATACACCCAATGTTGAAACTTATCTATGATGGCAATCCAAGGAAAAATAGTAATGGTACGTTCTAATTGATGCTCTTTGGCTCGATTTAAATCGGTCTCCTTATCAAAAAAAGATTGCCAATGATTCATGGTAAACAATTCCATGGACATGCTTGCTACTTCGGCAATCTCCATAGGATATTCTTTGAAAGCACTTAATGGTAAGGGATGCGCTAAAAAAGAATGAACCGCATGACCGCCTTCGTGTACCATCGTAGTCACATCACTCATTTGTCCTGCCGCATTCATAAAAATAAATGGCGCCCCCGACTCGGCCAATGGACAATTGTATCCGCCCGGTGCTTTGCCTTTTCTGCTTTCTAAATCAAAATGTTTGAGTTCATTCATTTTTTTCAAACAATCGGCGAAAAAAGGATTGAGTTGTTCAAAACAAGCCACCGACTTTTCAAACAAATCTTTACCATTGGTAAAAGGCCTCAATGGCTTTGTACCTGCGGGTTCTGCTTCTGTGTCCCAAGGCTTTAAAGTAGCTACCCCTAGTTTCTTTTTTTTACGTGCATATATTTTATCAATCAAAGGAAGCACATGTAATTTAATGGCCTCATGAAATTGGAAACAATCTTCTTTCGAATAATCAAACCTGCCCAACTCTACAAACTTATAATCTCTGTAATTGGCAAAGCCCGCATTCAATGCTATTTGATTTCTTTTTTGTACCAAACTCGTAAACAAATCATGCATGCTCACTTGATCTTGCAAACGACGCTCTTGCACTTTACGATACACTTCTTCTCTCACAGTCCTATCAGCATCTTCCAAAAATTGTGCGGCTTGTTGTAATGTAAATTCTTGTTCTCTAAAACTAATGGTCATATTTCCTGCAATGGTTCCATATTGTTGTTGGAGCACGCTTAACGCTGCTTGTATAGGGATATTTTCTTCTCTAAAAAGTTCAATACTTTTTTTAACTGATCTTAAATAAGTAAAATACAAATCTTGATTGAGTTCTTTGGTAAAAGGACAATTGATTAGTTTTTTATTGAGTGCATCGGCATAAGGTTGCATTTTAGGTTGAATTTCCATGCAGAAATAATTAAACGCCTCTTCCAATGATTTATCGGTAGTATCGCAGGTCATTTTTATTTGTCTCCAACAAGCATCTTCACTAATAAAAGCTTCTAATTCACTTAAATCCAATAGCCATTTTTCAAGTGCTTCCACTTGGGCAATCGGACGATCCAACAATTCCTTAAAAAAGGATTCGATACTGGCCCAATCGGTTAAAACATAGTCTTTGGGTAAGTAATGGTGGGGTAATTTTTGAATGTCGGCCGTTCTTGGCATAAGTTGAAATTTTAAGAGGCAAATTTACTACTTTTACACACTTCAAAAGCGATTAAAGTGTCCGATACCATTCACTTACTTCCAGACCACATTGCCAATCAAATTGCTGCCGGGGAGGTCATACAAAGACCTGCCAGTGCAGTAAAGGAATTATTGGAAAATGCAGTAGATGCAGGTGCTACCGAAATTCGCTTATTGGTGAACGACTCCGGTAAAGCTTTGATTCAAGTGATAGACAATGGCAAAGGCATGAGCCCCCAAGATGCACAAAATGCATTTGCGCGTCATGCCACTAGTAAAATAACCACCATTGAAGATTTATTTCAGATCAGGACCATGGGATTTCGTGGAGAGGCTTTGGCTTCTATTGCTGCGGTGGCTCAAGTAAGTTTAAAAACCCGAAGAGTCGAAGATGAATTAGGTACCAACGTTGAAATTGAAAATAGTAAGATTACCGAAACCAGTTCCGTGGCTTGCGCAGTAGGGACCACCATAAGCATGAAAAATTTATTTTTCAATGTGCCTGCGCGTCGCAATTTTTTAAAAAGCAATAGTGCCGAATTCAAACACATCATTGAAGAATTTACACGTGTTGCTTTGGCTTTCCCTGAAGTTCATTTTAGTTTGGCCAGCAATGGACAAGACGTATATCATTGGGAAGGAGGCAGCTTTAAACAAAGAGCCATTCAGGTATTGGGCAACAGCTACCAAACTAAATTGGTGACCGTTGGTGAAAAAACCGATTACCTCACCATCACTGGTTTTGTGGGCAAACCTGAGACCGCTAAGAAAACAAGGAGCGATCAATATTTTTTTGTGAACCGTCGTTATATAAAAAGCGCTTATTTGCATCACGCAGTAGCCAATGCATTTGATGGTTTAATAGCCAAAGAAAATTTTCCCAGCTATCTTTTATACATAGACGTAGATCCAACGCAGGTGGACATCAATATGCATCCTACCAAGCAAGAAATAAAATTCGAAGACGATAAAATCATTTATGCCTTTGTTCAAGCTGCAGTCAAACATGCTTTGGCACAATTTAGCATTGCCCCTTCTTTAGATTTTTCTTTGGATGCCTCCATTCAACAATTGGATGCGATACAAAAACCTTTTACCGTAGAAAACGCCAATGCAACAGCCAGTCAATCTTTGTATGAGGGTTTTACAAAAAAAAATCAAGCACATTTTATTTCTAAATCCGAAAATGCATCTAGGCAGGATTGGAAAAGTTTTTTTACCACCCTTCCTAGTTCGGACAATACCGTAGATCAAGCAAATAACGATTCAGCCTCTTATATCGTAAAATCTTCTTCCATGGGTTTGTATAAAGATGGAAGTCCTTTACAAGTAAGCCCCGAAGCAATCTTAATGCAGTTGCATCAAACATTTATTGTAGCACCAAGTCACAGTGGTTGCATTATGATACATCAGCAATTGGCCCATGAAAGAATATTGTATGAGAAATTTCAAAAAGCAAGTGCCCATCCCCACGCTACTCAAAAAAGTTTATTTCCAGTAGTCTTGGAATTAAGTGTGAGCGATGCCATTTTACTAGAAGAAATAATCGAAGACCTTGCACTCATTGGTTATGAGATTGAAGCCTTTGGGCCCAATAGCTTTATCATACAAGGCATTCCAGCCGACGTAAATGCAGGCAATGAAAAAAATGCAATAGAATTGTTATTAGAACAGTTTAAACATTTTAGCGGAGAGGTTAAATTTAGTAAAAGAGAAAAACTAATACGTTGTATGGCGCGTCAAATGGCCATCAAAGCAGGACAAGCTTTAAGCCAAAAAGAAATGCATGTACTTATTGAAAGTTTGGGTGAATGTGATATCCCTAATATCACTGCTTCTGGAGCGCCTACTTTTGTAGAGTTTAAAGAAGATTATTTAAACGGCTTATTCAGCAAATAAATTTGCTTGCACATCCTCTTTAGTACTTACTCATTAAAGTAGTTAAATATTTTTCGACTGCTTTTCTTACCGCATAGGTAGTTGGACTTACATGATTGGCTACCAATACCGAAAATATAAGCTGGGTTCCTTTGTTGGTAACGATAAATCCACTTAAAGCAATTTGATTGCCTAGGGTACCCGTTTTGGCATACAATACACCAGGTATATTTTTATAATAAGATCCTAAGGTACCCTTACCGCCTTGTGCAAAAATACTTTTGATTCGATCCAACCCAAATTGCGCTTGCATCTGTTGCAACAAAGCCACATAGTTTTCTGGCGAATTTAAATTAAACCTACTTAAACCACTTCCATCTGCCCATTGAGGTGCTTGTGGAAAAAAATTAAAGTCTATTTTTTTGATGGTATCAATTGCAGCGCCATCATCAATTTTTCCTAGTAGTTGTGCGCTCGTCATCAACAACACTTGCTCTGCGAAAAAATTATCACTTCGATTCATCATTATTTTTAAAAGACTATCCGTAGGAACTGTTTTTAAAAGGCTTGCTGAGCTTGCATTCCAACCCTTTTGAATCACTAAAGGAAGTTTTGGATGCAAAGTATCTTCTATTAATTTTTTAGTTAAACTATAGGTAGGATCTGTAATAAAAGGAACTTGCTGAAGTTTGTCGTTGGTGTTTTTTCCTGTAGCATAAAAATGATTGGTACGGTAATCGCGTGTCCAAATACTATATTTTGTTGCTGCTTCTTGCCCCTGTATAAAATAACTTGGTTGCACACTGGTCCCATTTTTCGTATCCGTAACGGTGACTACATTTCCATAAATAGGCATTCTACTTCTTTCTGGTTGATAGTCATCTGCATAATCATCCCAAGCCCAGCCTCTTCCAAACATAGAGAATGCATCTGGTAGAGTAGGCAAACACAAGACCACTTGCTTCTGGGTATTTTTAATGAGGTCCGCTACGGGCTGAAAAGGAAAATCGGGATGTAAGAAAGTTGGGTCGCCCATAGGAAACAAAAAAATACTGTCTGCGTTTTCTTTTATTTGCCAACCGGGAATAGAATCTTTTAAATATTTCATGCCTAAATAGCAAGAAAGAATTTTAGTATTACTGGCTGGCGTAAAATACAAATTGCTTTGGTATTTGTCTACCCAGGTTTGTTGAGATTGATTGTATACTGCTGCTCCAATATGCGCACCTTGTAAAGCAGGATCTTGCAATAAATTACGCTGGGCTTGTCTTACAGAACAAGCATTGAGTAACAAACAAGCATAAAAACTAATAAATAGGAGGGGGAAATTTATTCCCTTTCTAAAGCTCTTAACCATCTTTCTGGAATTTCGTTGTCGGAAGCTACTAAATAATCTTTGTAACTACAAGGGGTCCATTCATTATTATGTGTTTGCATCCACCATCTACCCGTGCTTTTGCTTTGTAAGAAATTGGTTTCTATATCTGCAAAGGCAATATGAAATTCTTTAAATCTTTCTGTATCCGACAAGGGAGATTCTTTTTTCCCTTTTTGAACACCATCAATCACATACCAAATCATTTGTGCCATTTGAATAGCGGTTAAATGATTGGTGTCTAACTCGGCTTGGTATCCAAATAATCCTATGGTACTTGTTTTCCAGCTCATTCCAGCATACTGCATCAGTACGCAAGCTTCTTCCCCATTAAAACCATTGGGTGTAATTAAATTCGCAGGGGCGTGTGCATTTTGAATGGCACTTATGTCAAAACTCATCATATGGCTGTCTCTAATAACAGGTTCCATTTCTTCCAAATCTTCTCTCACTTTACCCAATCTAAAACAATCAAATCTTAATTTATCAATGGTCTCCAACATTTGTGGATGCATAAAATAACTTTGAAATCCAATATGCGCATAATGGTTTAAATGATTTGGAAGGCCCGTAAATAATTCCTCTAAAAAATGATCCGATGGCAGCCTGGCTTCTAAGTCTAAATCTATTTTCGCGTCCACCAATACTGCATTTACCAAAGTAGGAACAGAAGTATAAGCATGGTATTGAGCCAAGGTTAAATCATGTGATCCACCTATAATGACAATTTTTTTATTTTGTAATAACAGTTCAGAAATTACAGTTCTCAAGGCAGCATAACTGTCCTGAATGGATTGCCCCAATTTCACATTTCCAATATCAACAATGTTTACTTGTGTATGCCAATAATAAAGCGAATACAATGCCGACCTGATGGCATTGGCTGCTTCAAATCCATTTAAAGCGTATCCACCCCCTCTTGATTCTCCTGCGCCTATGATGACCAAATCTGCTAAGGAAACATCAGGAATTTCCCCTTCATGCGTTTTAATGTGTTTGCCCAACTGGGTATCCCGATAGCCTTCGTCCTTGGATAAAAGGTCCAAATTAATGGGTTCAAGATAGTCTTTGATAGAAGTTAAGGACATGTGTTGGTATTAACTACTAGAATTAACGCTTAAAGCGTCGAAAGATTGTATAAAAAGAGGCTAATCTTGAAATTTATACCCCACCCCTCTGATCGAAATAAAGTGAACTGGATGCTTAGGATCCAACTCGAAGTATTTGCGGAAGCTTAAAATAAAATTGTCGATGGTTCTGGTATTAGGAAAAACATGGTAGCCCCAAACGGTTTGCAAAATTCTTTCTCGGGTAATAACATTGTTTTTATTTTCTATCAACAACTTTAAAAGCATGGCCTCCTTTTTGGTTAAGGTAATTTTTTCTCCCGTGCTCGTAGTGGCATCAAGCGATTGAAACTGAATCGAATTCCCCGAAAATTGATAAGCTTCAATTTGAGCAGGTTGATGAATGGCAGTAGATTTTTGTATCAGCTTTGACACCCTTAATAAAAGCTCTTCTAAATTAAAAGGCTTGGTCAAATAATCATCCGCACCAAGTTTCAAACCTTGTACTCGATTGGCACTTGTATTTTTTGCACTCAGTATAAGAATGGGTGTAGTTATATTGTTAAGGCGTACCGTTTCGGTGATAGCAAAGCCATCCAATTCGGGCAACATAACATCTAAAATAATTAAATCAAAATGTGCTTGCTGTATTTGTTTTAAAGCATGGGGACCATCAAAGGCCGAACTCACCAGATAACCCTCCATTTCAAGATTCAGTTTTAAGGCATCATGTAAATGCTCTTCATCTTCTACCAATAATATTTCAAATTTTGTCATGCTTAATTTTTTGTAAAACTGACTGTAAAAATACTTCCTTGTAATGGATTGGGCTGCACTTGTAAAGTAGCATGATGAAAAGCGGTAATTTTCTTACATAAATAAAGACCTAAACCACTGCCTTTACTGGCTCTGGTGCTTTCGTCCCCCACTCGATAAAACTTCTCAAATATTTTTTCTCTATCATTTAGGGGGATACCAATGCCTTGATCTTTAATAGCTAAAACAATTTTACGATCATGGGATTGAAGATGTATGTCAATGGGTGTATGGGACGGAGAATATTTGTTTGCATTGTCCAATAAATTATTTACCAGCATTTGTATTAATAAAGTTTCGCCTTGAATAAAAATAGACGCTTCAATAAATAAATTACAAACTCTTAAGGGGAAACGTTCTTGAAAAGAATGTATCACTTCTTGCGTCAATTTAGACAAATCAATGTCTTGCTTATTGGTTTCATATTGTCCCATGTCCAATTGAGAAGCCAGTAAAATATTATTAGAAAGGGTATCTAACCTTTTTGTTTCTTTAAGCGTAGCTTCTAGTAATTTATTTTGCTGCGTAGGGTCTAAAGTTCTTTTTAAAAGCGTTTCAATGTTTAAATGCGAAATGGCTATAGGCGTTTTTAATTCATGAGTTACCGCCATCATAAAATTTTGTTGTTGATTAGCGTAACGCAATTGCTTTAATAAAGATCTGTAAACGTAAATAGCCCCTAATAAAAAAAGGAATAGAAAAGTAATCCCTTCTCCAATAAATTGCTTTGTTTTTCGCAATTGAAAATCTTGAATTAATTTTACTTTTTGTTTCAGTGCTGGATCACTCAACTGAATAGTCTGAAATTTAATGGAAGCAATCTCCTTGTTCTGCTTCTCTAATGAAACATACCACCAAATAAATGCGGCAATCATGTAAGTTAAAAAAAACCAATAAATAAAGCTGACTAATTTGAGCGTATTAATCTTAATTAAGTTCATGGTTTTACCTTTTCAACTCTAACACCAGTAGACAAAATATTTTGTAGCGGATCTTCTCGCATGGTATGCTGCAAAGTGAAAATGGTCACTCCTTTTTGAAAATGAGTAGGGGTATTGATGATAGGAATTCTTTGGTCAAATATATCATCCATCCCCGTTCCCAGCCATCCTTTAGATTCATCTGCCATATTTAAATTTATATGCTGCTTGGTAGAAGTTCCATTGGGATTTTGAATACCTACTTGCAGCCAGATATTTTTATAATGATAAGCGTTATGATGTCTTATCACAAAATAAACTTTGTACAAGGCACTGGTATCTGTAATGTTAAATTGATAAGCATTGACTTGCTTCGCAGACCAACTGTGTTCTGGAAAAATAGTTGTTTGTTCAAAAAGCGGGATGGTTTGACAGCTTGTTAAAAACAATCCTATGGCCATACTTAAACCAACAACCTTATTGTTTAACCCCTTCATCTTACAATACGTTTAAAATTTGTTCTTTAGCCTTTTCTAATTCATCTTTCATTAGAATCACTGCTTTTTGAATGTCCACATCATTGGCTTTGGACCCAGTCGTATTAATTTCTCTCCCCATTTCTTGTAAAATAAAAGATAGTTTTTTACCCTTAGAGGCTTCGGCTTCTTTTAAAATGCTTTTAAAATATACACAATGATTGGTAAGTCTTACTCGCTCCTCAGAAATATCAACTTTTTCAATATAATAAATCAACTCTTGTTCTAATCTATTGTTGTCATATTTATCTGTTCCTACATATTGTTCTAACAACTTCACCAGGCCTTCTTTTATTTTTGTTCTACGATTGGGCTCCACAACTTCAATAAGTGCTTGTTGTTTTTCGATGGCCGCCACTCTTTCTAATAAATCTTTTTCAATACTTTTTCCTTCTTCTAGACGATGCTTAATCAAATGAGCAATGGCTTGTTGTAGCAAATTCCTTAAAGCATCCCATTCCTCATCGGTCAAGACTTCATTGCTTGAAGAAACCACATCTGGCATTTTTAATAAAGTACTTAATATGTTTTCTTTTTCAATGCCCAATTCATTGGCCAATTCAATGATGGGTTGATAATAAGACTTCGCCAATTCTTTATTAATACTTACAGGTTTCGCCACACCATTTGATTTGATAGAAATCGAACACTCTACACTACCGCGAAATAAAGTCTCATTTAACTTGTTCCTAATTTCAACTTCATAGGGTTTCAGGGAAGAAGGGATATTTAAGCGTAAATCAAATTGCTTGCCATTTAACGACTTCACTTCCACTAAGAATGTTTTGTCTTTAAAAGTAACTTCTGAGCGACCATATCCGGTCATGGAATATAACATAGTAATACCTGTTTAAATAGTAAATAAAGGTATTAAATAATAGGCAAGCAAAGGCATTTTTTAGAAATCGATGCCCACCCAATTCTTCTTTCGAAGCTGGTATTGCTCAAAATCAAATTTATACAACTTGCCCGGCCGATGGGTAACATGTACTTCCATTTCATTGGTATCTATCAAAAAGCCCATACTGGCGAACTTTTTTCTGAAATTTCTGCGGTCCATTTTCATGTCCAAAATTGCCTCATATACATTTTGCAATTGCCTCAATGAGAATTTTTCAGGCAATAAATTTAATGCCAAAGGATGTTCTTGTATACGCTTCTTTAACCAATTGTAGCAAAAATCTAAAATTTCCTTATGGTCAAATGCCATTTCCTTCACCTCACTCACTGGGTGCCATTTCAATTCATTATCTGTAATGCCCAAAGAATGGTCATTGATGTTTAATAGTGAGGCATACACGGTGGTAACCACCCTGCCCCCTGGATGTCTGTTTAATTTGCTAAAAGTATGTGCTTGCTCCAAATATACTTTTTTCATGCCCGTCCTTTCATACAGCACCCTATTGGCTGCTGTATCTAAATCCTCATTGGCATGAACCTGATCTCCTAATAGAGATAATTTTCCATTGAATTGGGACAAATCACTCTTAATCAACAATACTTTTAAGGAGTTCTCATCAAAACCAAAAATGACACAATCCACTGTCAAAGGCATGGTAGGATAAGATCCTACCAATTGAACTGCATTTTTATTTCCCAATGTCGCATTTGCGACAATAGGCTTAGGGCGCTCAGGCATAATTTACAATGTAAGCTATCAAATCGTTAAAAAAATAATTTTTCAGACCCAAAATACGAAATAAAAGAATAAAACAATTTGTAATTTAGCAGACCTTTAAGCGCATGTACAAAAAGTCCCAAATACAAGATTTTCAAAAAATTACACAAGATTTCTTAAAAAACCCTTCTAGTGCTAAATTAGGGTCACTTAAAAATATATTGAAATTTCACGAATATCAATATTATGTAGCCAACGAACCCATCATTAGCGATTTCGAATACGACCAATTGTACCAACAATTAATTTCCTTAGAATCTGCCAATCCATCCCTGATTAGTAACGACTCCCCTAGCCAAAGGGTGGGCAATAGTTTAAATAATTCTTTTGAGACCGTAGCGCATTTGGTGCCCATGTTAAGTTTAGAAAACAGCTATCAAGCAGAAGATTTGATTGATTTTGATAGAAAAGCAAAAGAAGGCGCTCAGCTAGCTGCTTTAGAATATTGTGTAGAACCTAAATTTGACGGTGCTAGTATTTCATTAATTTACGAAAATGATTTATTAGTTCGCGCATGCACCAGAGGGGATGGTATTGCCGGTGAAGACATCACGAACAATATAAAGCAAATCAGATCTATCCCACTTAGTATTCCATTACTTGCCCATGGTATTCAACAAATAGAAATTAGAGGCGAAGTCATAATGACTAAAAAATCATTTGCTGCGTTTAATGAAAAATTAAAAGAAAAGCAAATAGCTCCATTGGCCAATCCACGCAATGCTGCAGCAGGAAGTTTACGCATGAAAGATCCTAAAGAAGTTGGAGAAAGAAATTTAGACGCTTTTATTTACCATATCAGTTATTTTTTAGCAGCCCCCGGAAAATCAGTTACTCCATTGCTGTCTACCCATAGCGGCTCCTTAGAACTACTATGGAACCTTGGTTTTAGAGCCCCTCAAAAAGAAAAAAAATTAATTACGGGTATAGAAAAAGTAATTTCTTTTTGTTCAGAATTTGAAGCAAAGCGGGATACCCTTCCTTATGAAATTGATGGCCTTGTGATAAAAATCAATGACTTCGCATTGCAAGAAAAATTAGGCATGACCTCGCATCATCCAAGATGGGCCATCGCTTATAAATTCAAAGCAAGGCAAGCCACCACCATTTTAGAAAGTGTCGAATTTCAAGTGGGTCGAACTGGAGCAGTAACACCCGTAGCAAAATTAAAAACAGTTGCTATTGGAGGCGTAATGGTATCAAGTATCTCGATGCACAATGAAGAATACATCAAAGAAAAAGATTTAAGACTAGGCGATACGGTTATTATTGAAAGAGCAGGTGATGTGATTCCACAAATCGTTCAGTCCATTGCATCATTAAGAAAAGGCAAAGAGAAAATAATTAATTTTCCTTCGCACTGCCCAGTATGTAATTTTTTATTGGAAAAGGAAGAAGCCGAAGCCGTTTGGAGATGCAATAGCCCCTTGTGTACTGCTCAAATTATAGAAAAAATCATCCACTTCGTTAGTAAAGATGCGATGGATATAAAAAGTTTTGGAGAAGCCAATATTAGAAAATTTTACGAATTGGGTATTCTTAAAACGATCCCAGATTTATATACCTTGGAATTAGAAAAAATAAATGGCTTAGAAGGATTTGGTAAAAAAAGTATCGATAATTTAAAAGCAGCCATCGCCGTTTCAAAATCACAACCCTTGTACCGATTCATTTACGCCCTAGGCATCCGATTTGTAGGAGAGACCACGGCTAAGACCATTGCATCACAGGTACATCATATATTAGACTTGCAAAATTACAGCGAAGAGCAATTACAAGCTTTTGAAGACGTGGGGGTGAAAGTGGCAAAAAGTATTTTTCAATTTTTTCAGGATGCTAAAAACATTCAACTCATTCAATCGTTGGAAGCGTTGGGCTTAAATATGATTCAAACCAATACCAAAGCGGTAGATGGAAATTTAACTGGCCTTAATTTTTTATTTACCGGCACCCTCACTCAATTAAAACGCTCCGATGCAGAAGCCATGGTAGAAGCAGGTGGCGGGCATATTCTAAGTGGAGTAAGTAGTAAATTAAATTATTTAGTGGTAGGCGATGATGCTGGTAGTAAATTAGAGAAAGCCAAAAAAATAGCCTCCATCAAAATCATAACGGAAGCAGACTTTATTGAGCTTGTTAAATAATTCCCTTCGAAGCCAAGTACTCAGCTATCTGAACGGCATTGGTAGCTGCTCCTTTACGAAGGTTATCACTCACAATCCACATGTTTAATGTTTTTGCTTGTGTTTCATCACGGCGCAAACGTCCTACAAACACTTCATCTTTTTCATGTGCCCATAAAGGCATGGGATAAAATTGTTCTCCGTCATTTTGTTGCACCACAACGCCTGGGGCAGCAGCCAATTCAGCAATCAATTCATTTAAATCAAATTCATTTTCAAATTCTACATTCACACTTTCACTGTGTCCACCCATTACTGGAATACGAACAGTAGTTGCAGTTACTTTAATACTATCGTCTTGCATAATTTTGCAAGTTTCTTTGACCATTTTCATTTCCTCTTTCGTGTATCCGTTTTCTAAGAACACATCAATTTGCGGAATGGCATTTAAATCAATCGCATATTTATAAGCCATGTCAGTGGCAGCTAATTTGCTGCCCTTTCTTTCTTCCATCATTTGATCTACAGCTTTCTTTCCCGTACCTGTTACACTTTGATAGGTACTAACAACCACTCTTTTGATTTTATATTTTGTATGCAAGGGTTGCAAAGCCACCACCATTTGAATGGTAGAACAATTGGGATTGGCAATGATTAAATCCTGCGCAGTTAATACAGATGCATTTACTTCGGGCACCACCAATTTCTTAGTAGGATCCATTCTCCAAGCAGAAGAATTGTCAATTACCCGAATACCAGCTGCTGCAAATTTAGGCGCCCACTCTAAGGAAGTGCCACCACCTGCAGAAAATATAGCCACCGCTGGTTGAGCAGCAATGCCCGCTTCCATGCCCACTATTTTATATGCCTTGCCTTTAAAAACAACTTCCTTGCCCACCGAACGAGCAGAGGCCACTGGGATTAACTCAGTGACAGGAAAATTTCTTTCTGCTAGTACTTGTAACATTTTTGTGCCTACTAGCCCAGTAGCACCGACAACTGCAACTTTCATTCTTTATACTAATTTATACTAATTCAATATCAAAATTGACCAACTGAACAAAGGATTGTATGCGTTCTTTGATATCCGCTTCGTTAATTTCAGTTAACCGTTGTGTTCCAAATTTCTCTACACAAAAACTAGCCAAAGCACTACCCACAATAATGGCCGACTTCATATTATTAAATGAAAGGTCTTTTGTTTTTGCCAAGTGTGCAACAAATCCACCAGCAAAAGTATCTCCAGCACCTGTAGGATCAAACACTTCTTCTAATGGCAAAGCAGGTGCAAAGAACACTTCGGTATTGTGAAACAAAAGTGCTCCATGTTCTCCCTTTTTTATAATCAAATACTTAGGACCCATTTTCATAATTTTCTTGGCCGCTTTTACCAAACTGTATTCTCCACTCAATTGACGGGCTTCACTATCGTTAACCATTAAAACATCTACCAAACTAATGGTGTGTAATAAATCATCCATCATAATTTCCATCCAAAAATTCATCGTATCCATGACGATTAATTTAGGACGTTTTTTCATTTGCTTTATCACACTACTTTGTACCCCTGGTACCAAATTACCTAACATTAAAATTTCGCAATCTTGATAACTGTCTGGAACAACCGGTTGGAAATTTTCCAACACATTCAATTGAGTTTCCAAAGTATCACGCGTGTTCATATCTAAATGATACTTGCCACTCCAGAAAAATGTTTTTTCGTCTTTCTTAATTTGTACACCTTCTAAATCTACGCCTCTCGCAGTAAGCGCATCTAATTCGGACTGTGGAAAATCACCTCCCACTACAGAAATTTGTTTGACATTGGTAAAGTTAGAAGCACACCATGCAATATAAGTTGCAGCTCCACCAATTATTTTATCACTTTTCCCGAAAGGGGTTTCGATGGCATCAAAGGCCATGGATCCAACTACAACTAATGACATGTTTAACTATTTAATTTTCAGCTGCGAAACTACGATTTTTACAGTTAAGTAGGCTTTTGAAAAAGGAACGAACGTTTATTTGTTCTAAGTACTTGATAATCAAAAAACTAACGAAAAAGGCAATTTTATTAAAATAGACAAGCCAATAAGAGAAATAATTCTATAATTTTGTACTAACAAATGATAATATTTTAAGTCTTATGGCCAGAATTAAAACGGAGAAAAACGGATCTAGAAAAGATGTAATCGTTAGTAAAGCGGCCACTCTTTTTAGAGAAAAAGGATACAAAGCAGCAAGCATGCGTGACTTAGCAGAAGCGGTGGGCGTAGAAGCAGCAAGTTTATACAATCATATTAAATCAAAAAGTGAATTGCTTCATGAATTGGTTTTTAATGTGGCCAATCGATTTGTATTAAAGATGGATGAGATTGAGTCTGAACCCATCAGCTCCCTTCAGAAAATGGAAAAATTATTGCGCTTTCACATTAGTGAGATGATTCATCATTATGAAGAAGTATATGTAAGTGACAGAGAATGGAAACATTTGTCAGATCCTTATTTATCCAACTATCAAAATCAACGAAGAGTATACCGCAAAAGGATTGCAGCCATTATTGAAGAAGGCATTAGAAATAAAGAAATCAAATCCATAGATGCTCCTACCGTTGTATTAATATTTTTACATGCTGTAAGTGGCATTGAAAGCTGGCACAGATCTACTAAAAAAATAAATGCTGTCGAACTAGAACAAAATATGGTAGCTATTTTAATTGATGGATTAAAAGCCAATAAATAAAATTCGAAATCCTTACTTGCTTCTGTTAACCCTGTCCCCTCCTAACTAGTTGCTATAATAATCCTGCTTTAGCCAACAGATTTAGTTAACTTTGCCATTCATTACAACAAAGTGTCAGAAAGAAACAATTTTATTGATTACATCCGAATTTTTTGCCACAGCGGGCATGGCGGAGCTGGATGCAAGCATTTTTTACGCAATAAATTAACTGCGAAAGGCGGCCCAGATGGAGGTGATGGTGGCCGTGGTGGTCATATCATTCTAAGAGGCAATGCTCAACTTTGGACTTTACTTCATTTACGCTATTACAAAAATGTGATTGCAGAAGATGGAGAAAATGGAAGTAAAAACAAATGTACCGGGAAAGATGGTCAAGACATCATTATCGAAGTGCCTTTGGGAACCATTGCTAGGGATGAGCTTACGGGTAAAGTAGAAGCTGAAATATTGAAGGATGGACAAGAAGTAATATTGGTCAAAGGAGGGCGAGGTGGCCTTGGAAATAGCAATTTTGCAACCCCTACACAACAGGTTCCAGAATATGCTCAACCTGGAGAAGATGGCCTAGAAGGCTGGAGAAATATTGAACTAAAAGTATTGGCCGATGTAGGCTTGGTTGGTTTCCCGAATGCTGGAAAATCCACTTTGTTATCGGTAATTACCGCTGCCAAACCAAAAATTGCCAATTACGCATTTACTACCCTAACACCTCAATTAGGCATGGTGGAATACCGCAACAACCTTTCATTTTGTATTGCTGATTTACCAGGTATTATTGAAGGGGCTGCAGAAGGCAAAGGATTGGGCCATCGATTTTTAAGACATATTGAACGCAATGCCGTTTTATTATTTTTAATCCCTGCAGATTCCAATGATCATAAAAAAGAATTTGAAATTTTAAAAAATGAATTGGAACAATTCAATCCAGAGTTGCTTCAAAAAGAATTTATTATAGCTATTAGCAAAGCAGATTTATTGGATCAGGAATTAACAGACGCTATCACCAAAGAGCTTCCTACAAATATTCCACATATTTTTATATCTTCCGCCACACAAAAAAACTTAGTAGAATTGAAAGATATTTTGTGGAAGGCCTTGAACAAACCCATCTAATATATCTTATAAAATTTAAAGGCTTACCTTATCTAAATAAAAAAAGAGTCCTGATAAATCGGGACTCTTTTTTTATAAAATCATTAGCAAAGTATTTTGTTTATTTATTTTTTCAAAGAAAAATTTACAAAATACAATAATTAATTTGACGCTGCCTTGGTGGCTTTACTTCTATTGTTTTCGTCTAAAATAGATTTACGCATACGAACCGACTTGGGAGTGACTTCAATACACTCATCAAATTGAATGTATTCCATACACTCTTCTAAAGTGTATTGTACTTTAGGAGTGATACGTACACTATCATCACTTCCGCTTGCACGGTGGTTGGTTAATTTTTTCATCTCGACAGCGTTGATGTTTAAATCGCCTGGCTTAATATGCTCTGCCAATACTTGGCCTGCATAAATTTCCTCACCTGGTTCAATAAAGAAACGACCTCTGTCTTGTAATTTATCTATGGAATAGGCTGTAGTTAATCCGGAAAACTTGGCTACCAATACCCCATTGCTTCTTCCAGGAATAGGCCCTTTCCAAGGCTTGTATTCGCTAAAACGGTGCGCCATAACCGCTTCACCAGCAGTTTGGGTTAACATCTGAGAACGTAGTCCAATCAATCCTCTTGAAGGGATGTCAAACTCTAAATGTTGAATGGTTCCTTTGGTTTCCATAATTAACATCTCCCCTTTCTTTTGGGTAACTAAATCAATTACTTTACCACTATAATCTGATGGAACATCCACTACTAATATTTCAAATGGCTCATTTTTTCTGCCATCAATATCTTTTACCAAAACTTGAGGATTGCCTACTGTTAACTCATAGCCTTCACGACGCATGGTTTCCACCAAAACACCTAAGTGTAATATACCACGACCAAATACCAAGAAACTATCGGCACTGTCTGTTTCTTCTACACGCAATGCTAAATTCTTTTCTGTTTCTTTCATCAATCGATCACGAATGTGGCGAGAAGTTACAAACTTACCTTCCTTACCAAAGAAAGGAGAATTGTTAATGCTAAAAGTCATACTCATGGTAGGTTCATCTACACTAATTACAGGCAATGCTTCTGGATTTTCAGGATCAGCAATGGTATCACCAATACTAAAATCATCTAAACCCACCACAGCACATAAATCACCAGAAACTACTTCTGTTACTTTACGTTTGCCCATTCCTTCAAATACGTATAATTCTTTTACTTTATTTTTCTTTAAACTTCCGTCCGCTTTTACCAATACAATATTTTGACCTTCTTTGATGGTGCCTCTTTCTACTTTACCAATCGCAATACGACCTAAGAAAGAAGAATAATCCAAAGAAGTAATTTGCATTTGCGTATGTCCTTCTTTCACATCAGGTCCTGGAACATATTTTAAGATACCATCCATTAAAGGAAATATATCTTCACATTGCGTTAAACTGTCATTGAACCAACCATTTTTTCCACTACCATAAAAAGTAGGAAAATTCAATTGTTCTTCGGTAGCATCTAAATTGAAAAACAATTCAAATACCGCATCATGCACTTCGTCTGGACGACAGTTTTCTTTATCTACTTTATTGATAATTACAATGGGTTTTAAATTCAATTGTAATGCCTTTTGTAAAACGAAACGTGTTTGTGGCATGGGCCCTTCAAAAGCATCTACCAACAAACAAACCCCATCTGCCATTTTCAATACACGCTCTACTTCCCCTCCAAAGTCAGAGTGACCTGGAGTATCGATTACGTTAATTTTAACTCCGTTATAGGTAACAGATGCGTTTTTACTTAAGATGGTAATTCCTCTTTCACGTTCTAGCTCATTGCTATCCATAATTAAGTCCCCAGTTTCCTGGTTGTCTCTGAATACTTTTGTAGCGTGTAAAATACGATCTACCAAGGTGGTTTTTCCGTGGTCAACGTGAGCGATAATAGCGATGTTTCTTATTTCCATGTACTGTTTTGAGGCTGCAAAGGTACATTGTTTAAACTCCTAAAAAAAACAAAAGGGAAAAAATGGAGTAATAAGATTTACACTCGAATATATATCTTATATTTATTTAATATATAACCCAATAACCAGCAAACAAGCATATAGGAAAGGGCGAATGCCAAAGAGGCCCAATAAGGGGCTAAATGTGCAAAGCTGTTTTCATAAATCCACTCAAATAAGGACTGATCCCCTATAGAAATCAGATGTAGGCAGGTGACCAAGAGTTCAGAGAATAGGTAGATGATCAATGGGTTTTTACCAAAAACCTCGAAAAAGCGGGTAAACTGATGTTGGTGATGCAATTCAATGCGGTAAATAATAGTGGCCAAAATAATCATATCTAAGCCCACCGTTAATAACACAAAAGAACTTGACCATAATTTTTTATTGATGGGAAATTGATAATTCCACATAAACGCCAAAAAAACAAAGCCAGCCCCCCACATTAATAAATGCGTGAGCCCTTCGTAGGTTTTGCCTTTTTCTTGGATAAATTTTCCTACTCGATAACCAATCAACACATTTACAATTGCGGGCAAAGTGCTTATCCAACCTTCGGGATCAAATGCAATCCCTTCGCCATGGTACATGTGATTTTCACCCATCAACCACTTATCAAAACCAATACCAATATTACCGGTCATGCTTAATGGATCGGCAGGAGCACCATAGGCCATCGTCATATACCAATAGCCAATTAAAATTAATGCAGACAAAATCATTAGCACGCGTTCGTGCATGTATAAAGCAATGATAGAAGCAATTCCATAACAAAGTGCTATTCTTTGTAGCACTCCTAAAATACGTGTATCGCTTAATGGACCTGTAAAAGGGAACCAATACATGAGGTATCCTAATAAAAATATAAGTACGGTTCTTTTTGTAATTCGAAAAAGCACCGTTGAATTATTTAGCTTTTCCCATTTAGGTAAAACAAAGCTCATCGCATTTCCTACCGCGAATAAAAAAGATGGAAACACTAAATCGGTGGGTGTAAATCCATCCCACTTAGCATGTAAAAAAGGAGCAAAAGTAGCCGCCCCGTCACCCGGTGTATTCACAATAATCATTAAGCAAATGACCATCCCTCTAAATACGTCCAAGGAAAGAAATCTATTTTGAGACATACTAACATTTTAGAAATTTAAGGTACATAAAATTTTTTTTTAAAACAAGGCAATTCACCTAGTTTTAGCTCAAATGAATGTAAATGCGCAAGTTGGTTTTTAGTTTTAGAATTCTAATCAACATTGTTGGCATTTATCTACTGGGACCGCACCCAGCAAAGCCCTATTTTGACGATGTACTTCCGGCCATTTCAGATCAAATTCCCATCGATGCTTATGTAAGTAGCATTGAAAGTAGTCGAAAAATTAAACCCAATAATCAAGCTAAAATTATTTGGGCAGATACCACCCACGCGCCTACTGAATATGCCATTGTTTATTTGCATGGATTTAGCGCCAGTCAAATGGAAGGCGACCCAGTGCATATAAACATAGCCAAACAGTTCCATTGTAATTTATACTTATCCAGATTGGCAGAACATGGCATGTCTGGCTCCAATCTCATGCAAAATCTTACGGCCGAAAATTTTTGGGAATCTGCCAAAGAAGCCTATGCCATAGGAAAAAAAATAGGTAAAAAAGTAATCCTAATGAGTACGTCTACTGGAGGAACTTTGTCCCTTCAATTGGCCGCAAGCTATCCAGAAATTGCAGGCCTAATTATGTATTCACCCAATATAGAAATTAATAAACTAAGTGCTTCCTTATTAAACATTCCCTGGGGTTTGCAATTGGCAAGACTGGTTCAAAATGGAAACTTTAATGATGTAAAATATACGAATAAAGATTATCCCAAATATTGGAGCCCGCATTATCGATTAGAAGCTACAGTAGAATTACAGAATCTAATTAAGGCCACGATGAATAAAAAGTTATTTGAAAAAGTACATCAACCTTGCTTAACCTTATTCTACTACAAAGACGAAGCACATCAAGACAATGTAGTTAAAGTAACTGCCATCAAAAAAATGTTTTCAGAAATAAGTACTCCCGACAGTTTAAAATTATTACAAGCCATGCCCAATACAGGGAACCATGTAATAGCTTCTCCACTGGTATCTAAAGATGTAGAAGGTGTTCAAAAAATAACTGCCCAATTTTTAGCGGCAAAAATTATAAGAAAATAATTAAGGCTGCGCTATGGCCATGGCAATTTTAGAATCGGCCGTGCCATAATATAAAATCCATTTATTCTTAAAATAAACTAAGCCCTCCACAAAACAAACATTATTCACCTCCCCTATCAATTCATAAGGTTTATCAGGGTGTATAAAATAATGATTAGTTCGATCTATTAATTTAAAAGGATTACTAGAATCAAATAAAGCTTGCCCCGCCGAATAAGTATACTTAGGTAAACTAGTATCATTGTTATTCGCTGCATTACTGCTATTATAAATTAAGACAATCCCCTTGGAAGTGTATAACGCATAAGGACCCGGCTCTACCAAACGGCTGTCAAAATAACCAGCACGCGGTTGTAACACAGGCACTAACTTTTTACTTTCTTCATTCTCCAGAGGTTCCCAATGTAATAAATCAGTCGAATACGCCATAAATAAATCGGTATCTCCAAAATACATCCAATACTTTCCATTGATTTTTTTAGCCACCATTTTGTCTCCTTTTTTTTCCACCACCACTGCACCCGACTTAGACCAAGCATGAATGTATTTTTGGGATGATAAAACGGGTCCTCTTTTTTCCCAATGTGCTAGATCTGTACTTATAGCAAAACACAGGCGGGCCGTTTTGCCATCATAGGAAGTATACGTTAATAAATAATGGCCATCGGGAGTAGCCACAATGCGAGGATCTTCTACTCCACCTTTCCATTCGTATTTATAAAAAGAATCTTTGGCAGGATAAAAAATAGGCGCTCCAGTTTTTTTAAAATGAATGCCGTCTTCACTTATAGCCAAGCCCAAACGAGAAGTCATTGCACTGTCCTGCGCTCTATAGATTAAATACACTTTCCCATCTTTGACCAAGGCGGTAGGATTTAAAACATTTTTTGATTCCCAATACACATTGGTATTTTGAACGGGGCAAAATAAAATACTAGTAGCCGTGGGTGTTAAAATTGGATTAACAGAATCTACTTTAATAAAAGTATTGAAGGTCCAACTAGCACTATTTTTTAAAGAATTGGTGGAAAAATTACATCCACCAACTCCCAATAAGATGGATGATAAAAAAATCCAACGAGTTCTTGTATTGAGCATAATTTTTAATACTACTTCCAATACTTTATTCTTATTCTTGATGGTCTTTCTTTCCAGACAAATAAGTATACACTGCAGGAATAACAAATAAAGTCAGTACTAAAGAAAATATCAAGCCACCTACTACTACGGTACCTAAAGGCTTACGACTGGTTGCTGCAGCACCTAAACTGATTGCAATTGGCAATGCACCTAATGCAGTTGCCAAACTGGTCATTAAGATAGGTCTGAATCTTTGAGCTGCTGCTTCCAATACTGCCGCCTTTAAAGTTAAACCTGTTTCTCTTTTCTTATTCGCAAATTCAACAATCAAGATACCATTTTTGGTCACCAAGCCAATAAGCATGATAATGCCAATTTCAGAGAAGATATTTAATGTTTGACCAAACATCCATAAGCACAAGAGTGCTCCTGCAATGGCCAATGGCACTGTAAGCATAATAATAAATGGATCCTTAAAACTTTCAAATTGAGCAGCCAATACTAAATAAATTAAAATGAGTGCAAGTATCAGTGCAAAAGCAATATTGGAAGAACTCTCTGCGTAGTCTCTTGATGGACCACTTAAAGCAGTTTGAAAACTTTCGTCTAACAAATTTTTAGCGATACTATTCATTGCATTTACTCCGTCACCAATGGTCTTGCCTTCGGCCAAGGAAGCAGACATCGTTGCTGAATTGAATCTGTTGTAATGATATAGATTAGGAGGATTGCTATTCTCTACCACTTTTAATACACTTGAAATAGGAATACTTTCTCCTCTATTGTTTCTTAAATAAATTTTGTTAATGTCTGTTGGTGTAGTCCTATCGCCTCTTACTACCTGCGTAATTACTTGGTATTGGCGGTCATTCATGATAAAATAAGCCGAACGTGCCCCACTAAATGCAGACTGCAAGGCTTGTGAAATATCCGCTGTGGTTAAACCTAAATCTCTAGCACGCATTCTGTCGATGTTTAAATCATATTCAGGCTTGTTGAATTTTAAGTTAACATCTACGTTTTGGAAAGTCTTGTCTTTTCTAGCGGCTTCTAAAAATTTAGGAATAACTGTTTGAATTTTTGCAAAATCTAAATTTTGAATAATAAATTGAACAGGCAAAGAACCCCTCGACATCATTCCCACTGAAATAGTTTGCTCTTCGATGGAAAATATTCTTACATCTCTAAATTTCTTGAACCTTTTATTTAAATCGTTTACGATTTCGGTTTGAGATCGTTTTCTATTTTCAATGGGCACAAACCCAAGTCGCCCCGAAGAGGAGCTGTTGCCACTATTGCCGCCATAACCTGGTACACTGCCCCAAGTAAAAGCTTGCTCGGGGATTGAATCTTGTAATAAGCGAATTACTTTTAACAAATTCCCTTTCATGTCCTCATAACTGGTTCCCTCTTGAGCAGTTAAAGTATATCTTACCATGCCTTTGTCTTCAATAGGCGCTAGCTCACTTTGTATATTTTTTCCAATGACAAATATGATTCCAATACAAGCAACAATAATTACCCAAGCCATCCAGCGCAGTTTCAAAAATTTATTTAATAAATTTTTATAGCCAGCTTCCAATCCTTTAAAGAAGGGTTCGGTGCGCTCATAAAATTTACCATGCTTGCCGTCTTTTCTATTTAAGTACACATTCAATACAGGCGTAATGGTTAAGGATACAAAAGCGGACACCAAAACGGCACTGGCCACTACTACACCAAATTCTTTAAATAAGGAGCCTATAAAACCTTGTAAAAAGATCACCGGCATAAATACCACCGCGAGTGTAATAGAAGTTGAAATAACAGCAAAGAAAATTTCTTTACTTCCTTCTCTAGCAGCTTCTTTTAATGGCAACCCTTCTTCTATTTTTCTAAAAATGTTTTCCGTGACCACAATTCCATCATCCACCACCAACCCCGTGGCCAGTACAATTGCTAACAGTGTTAATACATTTACGGAGAAGCCAGCTATGTACATAATAAAGAAAGTAGCAATCAATGAAATAGGAATATCAATCAAAGGTCTTATTGCAATTAACCAGTTTCTAAAAAAGAAAAAGATCACCAATACAACCAAAGAAAAAGAAATAAAAATAGTCTCTTTTACTTCTTGCAAAGCCCGACGTACACTTTTTGTATTGTCAATAGGCACCGCAAATTCAATATCTGACTTATTGCTCTTTTTAACTTCTTCCAATCTTTTGTAAAACTCATCTGCTATTTTAATATAATTGGCGCCAGGTTGTGGAGATAAAGAAATCATTACAGATTGCACCCCATTAAAATAAACTCCTTGATCTTCCTGCTCAGGACCCAATTCCACTTTAGCTACATCCCCCAATCTTACTATACCCGTTGCGTCTTGCTTTAAAATAATAGTTCTAAAATCAGATTCTGTAGTTAATCTACCCAAGGTTCGAATAATAAATTCTGATTTTTGACCGTAAATTTTACCTGCAGGCAATTCTACGTTTTCTTTGTTTAATGCACTTTGAATGTCGTTAAAAGCAATGCCATAGGCATTTAATAAATCGGGGTCTGGGAAAATACGCATGGAGAAACGCTTGCCTCTAACTGCCACCGTACTTACTTCATCAATGGTTTGAAAACGTTGTTGCAAAACATTCTCTGCGTATTCGGTTAATTCTAAAGCACTTTTTGTTTTACTTCTTAAAGTCATCATGACAATAAAATCGGCATTGGCATCTGCTTTAGAAACAATAGGAGGTGCATCAATATCCTGAGGTAAATTTCTTAAGGCCTGGCTTACCTTGTCTCTCACATCATTGGTGGCCGTTTCTAAATTTACGCCTAAGTTAAATTCAACTGTTATATTAGAAGAACCCACTGAACTAGAAGAATTGATGGTTCTAATTCCAGGTATTCCATTGATCGATTTTTCAAGTGGCTCGGTAATTTGACTTTGTACTACTTCCGAGTTGGCGCCTGTGTAGGTAGTCATTACATTTACAATCGGAGGATCAATCGCGGGATATTCTCTTAACGCTAAAAAAGAAAAGCCAACCAACCCGAATATGATAATAGCAATATTCATTACGGTTGCTAATACTGGGCGCTTTAAAGAAAGTTCAGATATATTCATCTAATAATACTATTTAATTGGAGCTATTTAGTAATAGCTAGAATAGAAAGGGTTTTGCCTACTTTAATTTTATTGCCATCTCTTACAAACAACATACCTGCTACTACAACAGAGTCGCCCACATTTACTCCACTAGTAATTTCTACAGAAGTGGCTGTTCTATATCCAGTTTTTACTTCAACTAAATTAGCTATGCCGTTCTTTACTAGTACTATTTGTTTGTTTTTAGATTCAGGAATAAGCACGTTGGCAGGAACCAGTATAGAAGGCTTTTGTGCATTATCACTTAAGTATACTTTTACGTAGGCACCTGGCGACATTTTGCCTTGTAAAGTAGCACGCACTTTTATATTTCTAGTAGTAGCAATGATTTGAGGCTCAATAGCAATAATGGTTGCAGTTAAGTTTTGTTTGGTTTCAGAAATGCCCTCCAATTTTACTTTCTTTCCTAATTTAACATACGCTCCATACATTTCTGGCAAAGTAAAATCAATATTTAAATGATCCATTTTTTGCAAGGTCGCAATCGTAGTAGTCGTATTAATAAATGCCCCTAAACTAATTTGTCTCAAACCCATTTGACCTGTAAAAGGTGCTTTAACGATGGTCTTATCGATTAAAGATTGTGTATATGCTAAATCTGCTTTAAAACTTTTTACTTGTTGCAAGGAAATGTCATAATCACTTTGATTGATGCCTTTCGCTTTTAACAATTGTAAATTTCTTTGTTCATTGATATTTGCTAACTCTAATTGAACTTTTATTTTCTCTAATTGCGCTTGTAAATCAGCGTCATTGAGTTTCGCTAATACGGTTCCCGCTTGCACTTGTTTGCCTTCTGGTATTTGTAAATAAACAACCCTTCCATTAATTTCAGGGCGCAGTTCCACAAAATCTGTAGCTGCCACGGATCCATTTACTTCCAACACTTTATCTACTTGCTGGTTGGCGGCAATGGCAATGTCCACTGTAACAGGGGCATTGGGATTAAACTTATCAAAAGCTTTTGGTTTCTCTTTACAGCCAACTGCAGTAAAAAGGCAAACAATCGCTAGGATGGATATCTTTCTCAAAACTCTAAATTTTAGGGCTTGAAGATAGCCAAAATATACTTTTTTAGGAAATAATATCGATGAACGGCCGAGGGCTTAAGAGCATCTTAATGTATGGTTTTGAAGATTTGGTATTTTTTTTCTATATAATACCCCAACTCCAGGTCATTAAGCAAGCCCAATACCTCATAAGAAGGCCTACAATAGTTCATAAATCGCTCCAATTGATCCCCTTCCAAGTGAGTTAATTTTATGACAAAACGTTTGGTAAAACGGTATTGCACATATTTCTCCTGCTCTTGTTTAACAAGCCTGTTTTGAAGGAATTGTAAATTTCTATTTCGTTTAAATCGAAACATATTAATAATCTCATCTAAATCCAATCCAATGGTTAACCCACTAGGCCCAAACAATTGTTGATTGCCCCCGCCTAAACGAATGCCAGGAGGTCTATAATTAAAAAATTGAGCATAGTCTTTTCGATTTTCTATAGAATCTAATCTATAATAACTATTTCTAACACGTACTTCGGGTAAGTCAAAACCAGTCACATGAATCATCACATTAAAATTATGCAGATCCTCTACCGTATCCAAAGGATATTTATGGGTGTTTTTACCAAATAAAGAAAACCATAAAGAATCTTTTGCTTTTACATTGATAACATATCTACCAAGAGAATCTGTATATGCATGGTTGTTATTGCTAAATACAATTACCGATTCAATGGGTCGTCTTCCGGATATATCATACACATTACCACTCACTGTTATATTTTGCGCTTTCGTTTTAGAAAACAAAACCATTAAAAAAAAGAGAATAAGGGAGCGCTTTACATTCATGTGACTGCAATATTAAGAAAGCTTAAATTAAATGTAAGCGGAACTTTATACAATTAACAGGTTTTTACCTTTTAAAAGACACAATTAAATCAACGTGGTCAAAAAACCCATGGCAATGGTCATTAATACAATCCATTGCGATGCTAGTTTATGCGTATAAATAAGATAAGTACTTGCTATAAAAACAATTAAATAACTCATCCAAGTAAAACTAGTTAATGGGTCTATTTCCACTACCATATCTTTAATAAAATAAAGCGTAGCGCCTAGCATAATACCTACTACTGCTGCGTATATGCCTTCCAATGACCTATAAAAAATAGCATACTTTTTTAAATTTTGCCATATGGGGAAGAAAAATAAAACGATAAAAAAGCTGGGTAAAAAAATACCTACGCTTCCAATAAAAGCAGCAATAAATTGCCAAGTAACGCCCTTGTCTTTTAACAACAAAGCACTGGTAAAACTAGCTACTGAAAAAACAGGACCAGGCATAGCACGTACAATGCCAGATCCGGTCAAAAATGCTTCCTTAGTAATTTTTAATACGTCTCTTTTGTTTTTTTTAATGTGTTCTGAATTAGGCCTGGCTACATATTGCTCATACATCATGGGCATAAGTACATCCCCTCCACCAAATACCATGCTTCCAAAACGATAATTGTTCTCAAATAAATTTAATACTTTTCGATACTGCCAATTTTGTCGCGATGCTTGTTCTGACAAAAAACCAGCAATCATGAAAAGCGAAATAAAAATGACGAGTCCTCCCCACTTAATCGCCTTAGGTGCTGCTCCATCATTAGGAATTCTTTTTTTACTAAAATTCGTGGCTACCCCAGCTAAAATAATAACCAAGGGAATGGCCCAAGGTGTTTTAAAACTGATTAGAATTAGTAAACTGCTGCATATAAAAATAACTTTGGTGATGGTGCTATTGATTGATTTTTGATACAACAAAATAGTAGCGCTGGCAATAAATCCAATGGCCATGGGTTGAAGCAATCTCAAACTTTTGATCTGTTGATTAAAATCAAAATGACTGTATAAAATAGCCGCCAATGCCATTAATAGGGTAGCAGGTAAAATCCATACCAATAAGGTTATAAAAGCGAGCGCAGTGCCCCCTCTTTTATGGGCTACCAGAATAATAGTTTGAGTAGAAGAAGCACCTGGAAGCAATTGACAAAAAGCATTGTATTCCATTAACTCCTCGCTGCTTAAGTCTTTGCGCTTGTCTACAAAACGATATTGCATTAATCCTAAATGAGCTTGTGGACCACCGAAAGCAGTCAAGCTGTGTTTGAAAACAGCTGTTAGGAATGGGATATGACGTAATAGTTTCAAGTAGGCTTGAGTTGATCCCTAAATTTATTAATTTTTACGCATACCCTGTTTTATTTAAACAAAATAGCCTTTAGCTTGTCAAATCTAAACAAGCTGCAATACCTTTGCATTTGCCAAAATGAAAAACTTATACTTCATGCGCCACTTTTTACCCTTATTTATACTCGTTGTGATGAGCAGTTGTGCTCAAAGTAATTATGCTAAATTGGAGCCCATCTATGAAAAACAGCAGTTGGGTGAATTACCCGATTACAGCAATCTAAATTATTGGTCGGCCCACCCCGATAAAAAAAGTCCATCTGATAGTGTGCCTGCCGCATTAAGTAAAAACTACCGCCCTGTTCAGTTGGTAGATGTTTTTTATATACACCCTACTACGTATTTAGATTCTACCAAGCCTTATGGGATGAATGCTTCTTTTAAGGACATCAAAACCAATATCAGTACCGACTACACTGCCGTCCTCAATCAAGCAAGTATATTTAATGAAGTAGGGCGCATTTATGCACCAAGATATCGTCAGGCACATATTAAATCCTATAGCCCTGTAGATCAAAAAGATACGGTGATCGCCATTGCCGCTTTTGAATTGGCTTATCAAGATGTAAAAGCTGCTTTTACCTATTACATGGCGCATGAAAATAAGGGCAGGCCTATTATCATTGCTTCTCACAGTCAAGGATCTACCCATGCAATACGTTTATTGAAAGAATTTTTTGACAATCAACCGCTGGAAAAGAAGTTGGTTGCTGCTTATGTGGTGGGGATGGCGATTGATCCATCCACCTATGTACAATTAAAAGCTTGCGAAAAACCTAATTCCACTGGCTGTATTTGCGCTTGGAGAACTTTTCAAGAAGGCTATCTCCCCGACTTTGTAGTGAAAGAAAAATTTAGTTCGATTGTCACCAATCCCATTTCTTGGAATGCAAAAGACACCATCGTAGATCGTTCATTGAACGAAGGAGCAGTCTTGTATAATTTTAATAAAATAACGACCCATGTAGTTGGTGCCATCAATCACGAAGGTGTACTGTGGACTAAAAAACCTCAATTTTTAGGAAGCTTTTTATACACTACCAAGAATTTTCACATCGCAGATTATAATTTTTACTACCTAAGTGTAAGAAAAAATGTAGCAGAAAGAGTCAATACCTATTTAAGTATCAACAATAATTACACGCATTAATTAATTGCCAACAACGCTTAAGAATTTAATGCGCATAATTTTCAATTGTTCCCAAGAATAATTGTTCTCACTTAATTCTTCTTGCGCTATTTGTAGCGAAGAAGTTTCACAATTTTTAAAATATTCTAAAATCTCAGCTTGATCATATTCGTCTAACCATTCATCAATGGCATAATCTAAATTTAATTTAGTACCGCTGGCTGCGATGGTTTCCATTTCTTCTAATAAATTTTCCAATTTGAGATCTTTGTTTTTTGCAATGGTCTCTAACGGAATTTTTTTATCTACATTTTGGATAATGTAAATTTTATGATTGAATTTATTGGCTACCGACTTCATTACAAAGTCATCCGGTTTTTCAATATTATTTTCTTCTACATACTTTTCAATCATTTTAACAAAAGGCCTTCCATATTTAATGGCCTTGCCTTTGCTCACACCTTGGCATCTTTCTAACTCTTCTAAAGTAGTAGGATACAAGGTGGCCATGTCTTGTAAAGAGGTTTCTAAAAAAATAACAAAGGGAGGCAATGCAATCTTCTTAGCTTCTGTTTGCCTTAAATCTTTTAACATCTCAAACAACACATCATCGGTTGTAGCTGCTCCTTCAGGACCATCCTGTTCATCATCTTCGGCATTAGCATCATCAAAAACATTGTTTAAAACAATTTTAAAGCTGGTTGGTTTCTTTAAAAATTTATGGCCCTTGCTGGTTATTTTCAATAGTCCATATTCTTCAATGTCTTTTTCAATCATGGTATCTAACATGGCTTGACGAACCATACTGTTCCAAAACAAACTATCATATTGTTTTCCTATTCCAAATAAAGGTAATTTTTCATGTCTGTATAAACCTAATTGTGGCGTATACTCGCCTGAGATAACTTGTATTACATAATCGGCTACAAAGCGTTCATTCAATGCTTCTATTACTTTCAGCAATTGAACCAATTGCTCTTTGGCTTCTATTTTTTCTTTCGGATGTAAACAGTTATCACAATTGCCGCAATTGGTATCGGCCCAACTTTCACCAAAATAATGCAATAAGCTTCTTCTTCTACAAGCACCGCTTTCTGCAAAAGCAACGGTCTCATCAATCAGCTGTGCACCAACTTCTCTTTCATTGAGTGGCTTGTCTCTTAAAAAGTGTTCCAATTTAGAAACATCTTTATGAGAATAATATAAAATACAATTTCCTTCTAAGCCATCTCTACCAGCACGGCCTGTTTCTTGGTAGTAATTTTCAATGGACTTGGGAATATTGTAGTGAATTACAAATCTAATATCAGGCTTGTCAATGCCCATTCCAAAAGCAATGGTAGCCACAATTACTTGTACATCCTCATTCAAAAACTGATCCTGTCTTTCTGCTCTTAATTTTTGATCCAAGCCAGCATGATACGCCACTGCTTTTATTTTATTGGCCTTTAATAAATCAGCCAATTCTTCGGTGGTTTTTCTATTGAGTGTATAAATAATGCCGCTCTTTCCTTTGTGTTGAGAGATGTACCTAACAATATGTTTTACGGTGACTTCTTTTTTTACTTTGGGTTGTATTTCATAATACAAGTTGGCTCTATTAAAAGAAGAAATTAAAACTTCAGGATCACGCAAGGCTAAATTTTTGACAATATCACTTTGCACTTTGGGCGTTGCAGTAGCAGTAAGTGCAACAATGGGAACAGCTGAATTTATTTCTTCCATCATTTCTTTGAGCCTTCTGTATTCGGGTCTAAAATCATGACCCCATTCCGAAATACAATGGGCTTCATCCACCGCAAAAAATGAAACTTGTAAGTCACTAAAGAAATCTAAATTTTCTTGTTTGGTCAATGTTTCAGGAGCTACATACAATAACTTGGTTTTCCCACTTAATAAATCGGCTTTTACTTCTTTGATTTGACCTTTGTTTAAGGAGGAGTTTAAAAAATGAGCCACTTCATCATTTTCGCTATAGCCTCTTACCAAGTCAACTTGATTTTTCATTAAAGCAATCAATGGAGAAACGACGATGGCACATCCAGGAAGCATTAAAGCAGGCAATTGATAGCATAAACTTTTGCCCCCACCCGTAGGCATAATGACAAAAGTGTCTCTGCCACTTAATAAAGATAAAATGGCTTTTTCCTGGGTACCTTTAAAAGCTTTAAAACCAAAATATTGCTCCAAAGCACTCAAAATGGCCGCTAAACTAAAGGGGGATTCCTTTTTAGTGGCGGCAGGGGCTTTTTTTATGGTTTTTTTGGTGGTGGCCATCTGTAATTATCTTAAAATCAGCTGTTTCGGTGTAAGTTGGTATATAAGTTAACAAAAATAATTCACTATTGATTAAAGTATCCTAAATATTTTTAAAATAACAAAGCTTTTTGAAAAATAGACCATCAATGTCGATGAAACATTAACTTTGCTGCTTCTTATACCGCCTATGGACCAAAGAATTATTTCCATTGCCAATAGAACGCTTGAAATAGAAGCGGCTGCTATTAATGAATTACACGCGCATATTGATGCTGCTTTTGTGGAAGTAGTAAAAGCGGTTTATGCAACCAAAGGAAGATTGGTTATAAGTGGTATTGGCAAAAGTGCCATCATTGCACAAAAAATAGTAGCTACTTTAAACTCTACAGGAACTGCTGCACTTTATTTGCATGCTGCAGATGCCATCCATGGAGATTCGGGCATGATTCATCCTGCTGATATCGTTTTAATTATTAGTAAAAGTGGGGAGAGTCCTGAAATAAAAAATTTAGTACAGCTGATACAACAGTTTGGAAATACATTGGTTGCTATGGTGGGCAATAAAGAAAGTTATTTAGCAAAACAAGCTAACTGGGTTTTAGATACAACCGTAGCAAAAGAAGCATGCGTTCATAATTTAGCGCCTACTGCCTCTACTACTGCACAAATGGTGATGGGCGATTTATTGGCCATGTGTTTAATGGAAATAAAAGAATTTAAAGCAACCGATTTTGCAAAATTTCATCCAGGTGGAAATTTAGGAAAAAGATTAACGCTTACTGCTGGACAAATGGCGCAAGTAAATCCAAAACCATGGGTAGTCAATACCACTCCCTTAAAAGAAGTCATTGTCACTATTTCAAAAAATAGATTGGGCGCAGCAGTATTGGTTGATGACAAAGAAAATGTTTTAGGAATTATTACCGATGGGGATATTCGTCGCATGTTAGAACAACACGCTAGCATACAAGATTTAACAGCTGCTCAAATTGCCCACTCCTCACCCATCACCATTGGTCCAAATGCCTTGGCTGTAGCCGCTTTGGCATTAATGGAAAAAAACGACATCAGTCAATTAGTGGTTGCTGTAGATAAAAAATATATGGGCATGATACATATTCACGATTTAATGAAAGAAGGAATTTTATAAATAAAAGTGCTTATGCAAAATAAACATCATTATGTAGCCATCATGGCTGGTGGAATTGGAAGTAGATTTTGGCCCATGAGTAGGACTGCTTTTCCTAAACAATTTTTAGATGTTTTAAATACTGGTAAAACTTTAATTCAATGGACCTATGAAAGGTATACGAAATTTATACCTGCAGAAAATATTTTCATTGTCACTTCTGAAGAATACGTAGAGATTGTAAAAAATCAATTGCCAGAATTGCCCGTTCAAAATATTTTAGCAGAGCCAAGCAAAAAAAATACAGCCCCTTGCATTGCTTATATCTCTTTTAAATTAGCTCAAATAGATCCTAAAGCCACTTTTATAGTAGCCCCTAGCGATCACTTAATATTAGAACAGGAAAATTTTCAAAAAATTGTAGAAAAAGCCCTTGACTTTGTAGCCAATATCAATGCTTTGGCCACCCTTGGTATTAAACCATCTAATCCCAATACGGGCTACGGATACATTCAGTATGAAGGTTTAGAAGTAAGCAATGGCGTTTATAAAGTCAAAACCTTTACAGAAAAACCCACCCATGAAATTGCTGAATCTTTTTTAGCTAGTGGAGATTTTTTATGGAATGCAGGTATTTTTGCTTGGAGAGCAAGTACGATATTAAAAGCGTTTGAAAAATATCAGCCAGAAATGTTTGAGTTGTTTGATCAAGAAAAGGACAACTTCAATACCATAAATGAAAAGCAGGCCATTGAGAAAATTTATCCTCAGTGCACAAATATTTCAATAGACATAGCCATTATGGAAAAAGCGGACAATGTGTATGTATTGCCTTCTGCTTTTGGTTGGAGTGATTTAGGTACTTGGAACAGCGCTTATGAGAATATGGAAAAAGATTACTTTGGAAATGCTGTAGCATCAGACAATGTGATTGTAATTGATGCCACCAAGTGTATGATTAATGCGCCTAAAAATAAATTAGTCGTGGTGCAAGGTATTGATGATTTTATCATTGTAGATACCAAGGATGTATTGCTTATTTGCAGTAAAGAAAAAGAACAATCTATAAAAGAATATGTTGCAGAAGTAAAAAGACACAAAGGCGACAAATACATATAGATTCACATTAAATACTTACCTTAGTTTTATAAAAATTACTTAATTATAACCAATTCTGTCAATGGCAACAATAATTACTGGAACGGGCAGCTATATTCCTGGAGTTGTAATTTCAAATAACTCTTTTAATGACCATATTTTTTATGGAGAAGATGGTGTAAAAATTGCTACGCCTAATGCAGAAATATTTGAAAAATTTAAAGACATCACGGGCATCTATGAAAGAAGATATGCAGAAAAAAATATAAATACTTCTGACCTAGCTACCAAAGCTGCTGAACTGGCTATTAAAGATGCAGGCATAGACCCTGAAACCATTGATCAAATTATTGTAGCACATAATTTTGGAAACGTACTGGCAGGCACGAATCAAGTCGATACCATACCAGCCATCGCTTCTAGGGTAAAAAACTTATTAGGCATTCGCAATCCAAACTGTGTCGCTTATGATATTTTATTTGGTTGCCCAGGTTGGATTCAAGGGGTTATTCAAGCAGATTCATTTATCAAATCAGGTCTGGCTAAAAGGTGCTTGGTGATTGGAGCCGAAACTTTAAGTCGCGTAGTAGACCCACACGATAGAGACAGTATGATTTTTAGTGACGGCGCAGGCGCTTGTATTGTTGAAAATTCAACCGATGGTCAAAGTGGGATATTAGCAAGTAGTGTACAAAGCCATTGTATGGACGAAACTTATTTTCTATACTTAGGCAAGTCTTATCATCCTGAAGGAGAAGAAGCCACTAGGTATATTAAAATGAAAGGCCGCAAAGTATACGAGTATGCCATTAAAAATGTGCCATTGGCCATGAAAGAATGTATCGAAAAGGCAGGCGTTGATATCCACGATGTAAAAAAATTCTTTTTGCATCAAGCCAATGAAAAAATGGACGAAGGTTTTATAAAAGCCTTATTTAAATTGTACGGTATTAAAGAAATTCCTGAAAATATAATGCCGATGAGCATTCATGATTTAGGCAACAGCTCGGTAGCAACCATTCCAACTTTGTACGACCGTGTAAAACATGGTGAATACAAAGAGCATCAATTAAACAAAGGAGATGTGGTGATATTTGCATCTGTTGGAGCCGGAATGAATATCAATGCGATTTGTTATAGAGTGTAAGTACTCATTAATAGCCTCTAACGTTTTTACCTTCGATGTAGTTTTTAAAAGCTTTATTACAAACCTTATTGCCACCTGGTGTTGGATAGTTACCGGTAAAATACCAATCACCTGTATTGGTAGGACAACATTCATGCAAATCTTCAATGGTTTGATAAATCACTTCTACTGGAATTTTAATCCCGTCTGGAGTAATCAATTGTGCAATTTTATCGGAAATTTCTTCGGGTGTAAAAGGCTTGTACAATTGACGCACTACGTTTTCGGTATGCAATTCATTGGAAGCTTCTAATTTTTTAATTTTTTCGTAAGCTGCATCAATCACATCAGTCATCCCCCTTTCATTCAGTAAAACCATCGCCGCTCTAAAGGCAATGAAATCGCCCATCTTACTCATGTCTATGCCATAACAGTCGGGATACCTAATTTGAGGAGCAGAAGAAACGACTATAATTTTCTTTGGAGACAATCGAGACAACATTCTGATAATGCTCTCTTTTAAAGTAGTCCCTCTCACGATACTATCATCTATAATTACCAAGGTATCTTCGTCTTTTCTAACCGTACCATACGTTATGTCATATACGTGTTGCACCATTTCATTTCTGTTGGTGTCCTCGGTAATAAAAGTGCGTAATTTTACATCTTTAATCGCAATTTTTTCTTGTCTAATCTTACGATTAATCATGGCTTCCAATTTTTCAGGATCCACTTCATTTCCCCAACTTAAAATTCTTTCTACTTTAATTTTATTCAAATACTCCTCCATGCCTTTCACTAAGCCATAGAAAGCTACTTCGGCGGTATTGGGTATGTAAGAGAAAATGGTATTTTTTAAATCGTTGTCGATGCGTTCTAGCACAATCTTACTTAAATGATTCCCTAAGGCGATGCGCTCTCTGTAAATTTTTTCATCACTGCCTCTTGAAAAATAAATTCTTTCAAAAGAACATGCCCTTCTTTCTTTAGGCGCAATGATTTGTTCAATGCTGTATTTTCCTTCATCATCTATAAGCAAAGCTTGACCTGGCATGAGTTCAAGCACTTCGTTTTCTGCCACATTAAAAGTAGTTCTAATGGCTGCTCTTTCACTTGCTGCCACAATTACTTCATCATCAATATAATAATAAGCAGGTCTGATACCATGGGCGTCTCTCAAAATAAAACTATGCCCATTGCCCACTAAACCACCCACTGTAAAACCACCATCAAATAAAGGAACTGCTTTTTTAAGCACGTCCGCAATATTCGGTTTATTGGGGTTGATGGTTTCTTCTTTTGTCAAAAAATGATGAATCACTTCCATCATCGCTGCTAAATCACTTTCCTTTTCAAAAGGACCAGGATCTAATTGGATATGTTCAAAAAGTTCGTCGGTGTTTACTAAATTGAAATTACCTGCTAAAGCCAAATTTTTTCCGGGAACCAAGTTGCGCTTGATAAATGGATGGCAAAATTCTACATTGTTTTTACCTTGGGTTCCATAACGCAAATGACCCAATAAAATTTCTCCCATAAAAGGCAAATGTCCTTTCATGAGGCCTGGATGCTTAGTAATATCAGGTTGGAATTTTTCTAACTCTTGTATTTCTAATCCAATTTTATAAAATAAATCGGCAATGGGTTGTTGTGCATTACTGCGTAACCTATATAAAAAAGGATTTCCTGGTTCAATATTTAATTTCAATGTAGCTAAACCTGCCCCATCCTGCCCACGGTTGTGCTGTTTTTCCATCAAAAGATAAAGCTTGTTTAATCCGTAGGTAACCGACCCTCTTTTTTGAAGATAATAAGAAAGAGGTTTTCTAAGTCGAATGAAGGCTAGCCCGCACTCGTGTTTGATTTCGTCGCTCATGATGGAGATTAAAGAGCTACAAATTTACATTAGTTCGGTATTGTTTACTAGTAAGAAGTAAAAAACTTTTCAACTAAGTACCAGCGATAAAATAGGGAATCTCAATGAGTAAAAGGTCCGACCCGGCTGCCGCTTCAATGGACACTGCCTCTACCCCGCTAATGCCCACCGCGTCTCTACGGCCTAAATGTTGTCCTCCAATGGTGCAGCTGCCTTCGACACACATGGCATACAAACCCTGGCCTGCCTGATGAAAGGCATATTGCGAAGAAAAAGGCTTTATAAAATGGCCCAAGGACAACCAAGCGTCTTGATTGATAAATAAAGTATTGGGATCATTGGGTGAAACTACGGTTAACAATTGGTCTTCTCTGTCCTTAGGAAGAAAGGATTTTTGATCATATCTAGGGGTAATATTACGCTCCTTAGGGAAAATCCATATTTGAAATAGTTCTACTTTTTTATCTCTGTTGGGATTGACCTCACTGTGTTGTATGCCACTTCCAGCACTCATAATTTGTACATCATGCTCCTTAATAATACAATCTCTTCCAGTGCTGTCCCTATGGTGTAAGTCTCCAAACAAAGGAATGGTAATAATTTCCATATTGTCGTGAGGATGGGTTCCAAAACCCATACCAGCATCAATTTTATCGTCATTTAAAACTCGAAGTGCCCCATAATGAATTTTTTTGGGATCATGGTATTGACCAAAACTAAAACTATGATATGTATTTAGCCAATCAAATTGTACATGGCCTCTTTCATTGCTTGGGAAAGATGTGATTTGCATATAAAATTAATAAGATAGATTAATACGCTTTTTCCTTAGCCATTTCATTGGCCACTTTATTCCAGTCCTTTAATTCAACGCATGCATTAAATTCAGGATCTATATAAACATAATAATTGGGAACATGCTCTTTAAACCAAGTTTGCAATGCCTTAGTTTTTTTTATTTCTAAAGCTCTTTGAGAAACTTTATTATAGTCTTCCTTTAAATTTTCTTTATGAGGTACCGTCATTTCCTTAAAATAAATCAGTCTGACTGTTTTTCTTCCACGATCATCTAAATATACTTGTGGTTGAGAAATGTCACCTGGTTTCATATTTTTTATTTCTACCACCATGTCTTTGTCTAACTGATCTATGTTTACATAAGTAGAACCATCGCGGCCTGTTATAGCTCCCCCACTAAATTTACTTTGATCATCATCACTATGCTTGTTCACTGCTTCCCCAAATGATATTTTTCCTTTGACAACTAAATTTCTAATGCTGTCCAAAAAGTGTTTGGTCTCCTCAATTTCATCATTGGTAATGGGTGGTATGCGTAAAATATGTTTTACAACAGCATCGTCGCCAGATCTTGAAAGAAGTTGGATAAGGTGGTAACCAAATTTTGACTTAACAGGTGCGGATATTTGGCCTTCTTTTAATCTAAAAGAGCCAGACATAAAAGCAGGATCAAAATTGTGTTCATTTCTATTTAAACTAAATTGACCCATATTTTCTTTCGCACTTGGATCTTCGGAATACAATTTAACCAATTGATCAAAAGTATTAATACCCGCTTCTATTTGTTTTCTATAACCCATCATCTGCTGTATTACATATTCTTCCACATCTCTATTGGCTTTCGGATGTAATACCAATGAAATCACTTGTACTTCACTTTCATATAAGGGTAAACTGTCCACATTGATTGCATTGTAAAAAGCCCTTACTTCATTGGGTGTAATTTTTATTTTATCAACAATTTTTTGCTGCATTTCATCCGCCAATTTTTGTTCTTTAATCAATATGCGAAAATCTTCTTTAAGCTGTGTAACAGATCTTCCTGCTACTTCTTCCAAAGTTTCTCTAGAACCAAATTGTTGTATGTAATTTCTAATACGGCTATCCATTGCGTTCTCTATTTCTTCTTCCGTAACATTAAGAGAATCTTTTTGAGCTTGCAACATCAAAGCTTTACGAATCAACATCCCTTCGATGAATGAACAACTACTAGGAATTGTAATATTATCTTGCCCCTGCGCTTGTCTTCTATAATCGGCAACAGAATTGTCGACATCAGATTTAAGAATAAATTTATCTCCAACGGTAGCAACAATTTTATCGGCTAAAACTTTTTTCACTTGTCCTTTTGACTGAAAGGAAAATGCTAAAAAGGCAAAAGAAAAAATAATCTTAATTAATTTCATTAATATTTTTATTAATAAGTAAAGTTCTACAAGTTGGCCCTGTTTGCCAAATGATAAATCTTAATTTTTTTATAAAGTACGCTTCACTTCTTCTTCCTCAAAGGCTTCTACAATGTCTCCCACCTTTAAGTCGATAAAGTTTTTAATGGTTAATCCGCATTCCATATTAGAAACCACTTCCTTGGCATCGTCTTTGAAACGTTTTAAGCTGCCCAATTCAGCGCTTTGACCCTCGCCTTTTGGATACTCAACAATACCATCACGAATAATACGTATTTTACTGTTTCTACTTAATTTGCCATCTAATACAAAACATCCGGCCACAGTAGCTTTGTCAAATTTATATACTTCTCTTACTTCTACATTGGCCACAATTTTCTCTTGAATTTTTGGCTCCAACATACCTTCCATCGCGCTCTTAATTTCGTCAATGGCATTGTAGATGATAGAGTATAATTTTATTTCCACGCCTTCTGTTTCAGCCAATTTATTGGCTTGCATACTTGGTCTTACGTTAAAACCAATAATGATGGCGTCGGACGCAGCAGAAAGCAATACATCCGATTCAGAAATTTGTCCTACTCCTTTTAATATAACACGAATGGCAATTTCTTCGGTAGATAATTTTTGTAAAGAATCACTTAAGGCTTCTACAGAACCATCCACGTCCCCTTTGATGATGATGTTTAATTCTTTAAAGTTGCCTAAAGCCAAACGACGTCCAATCTCATCTAATGTAATATGTTTTCTAGTTCTTAAGCCTTGCTCTCTTAATAATTGAGCACGTTTTGTTGCTAATTCTTTTGCTTCCGCTTCGTCTTCAAATACTTTAAATTTCTCACCCGCTTGTGGTGCTCCATTCAATCCTAATATAACAACTGGGGTGGAAGGAGGTGCTACTTCGATACGTTGATTGCGCTCGTTAAACATGGCTTTTACTCTACCATAAAACTGACCAGATAAAATTAAATCTCCTTGACGTAAGGTTCCATTTTGAACCAATATTGTAGCCACATAACCACGTCCTTTATCTAAGGAGGCTTCAATGATACTGCCCGAACCTTCTCTGTTAGGATTGGCTTTTAAATCTAATAAATCAGATTCTAAAATCACTTTCTCTAACAATGCATCTACATTCAAACCTTGCTTTGCAGACAATTCTTGGTTTTGGAATTTACCACCCCAAGCTTCTACTAAAATATTCATTTGGGACAATTGCTCATATATCTTTTGTGCATTCGCGCCATCTTTATCAATTTTATTTACCGCAAAAATCATCGGCACATTTGCTGCTTGCGCGTGACTGATGGCTTCCTTGGTTTGTGGCATCACTGCATCGTCCGCGGCCACTACTATAATTGCTATATCAGTTACTTTAGCACCACGCGCACGCATCGCTGTAAAGGCTTCGTGACCAGGTGTATCTAAGAAGGTAATGGCTTTACCATTAGGCAAAGTCACTTCATAAGCACCGATGTGTTGTGTAATTCCTCCTGCTTCACCGGCTACTACATTCGCATTACGAATATAATCCAATAAAGAAGTTTTACCATGATCCACGTGACCCATAATAGTAACAATCGGAGGACGTTCTACTAAATTTGCTAAATCTTCTGCTTCTTCTTCCTCATCCATTTCTTCTGCATCTTCCAATCCAACAAACTCAACTTCAAATCCAAATTCACTGGCAACCAATTCTATCACCTCCGCATCTAAACGTTGGTTAATGGAAACCATGATACCTAAATTCATACACTTGCTAATAATATCAGCAAAGCTTACATCCATCAAACTAGACAACTCACTTACTGTTACAAATTCTGTTACCTGTAATTTATTATCTGTTATTTCATTGGTTTCATTTTCTGCAGCTTCTTCTCTTTTAGCACGTCTGTATTTTGATTTCAAACTTTTTCCTCTTCCGCCGGCACCTGCCAATTTCGCCTGCGTTTCTTTAATCTTATCTTGAATTGCTTTTTGACCAATTTCTTTTTGTTCAGCTGTTTGAGGTGCATTTCTGTTGCCACCTCTTGCTCCACCTTGACCAGGTCTTGCACCACCACCCGGTCTTGCGCCGCCGCCTTGACCTTGATAACCACCACCCGGTCTTGTTCCACCGCCCTGACCTTGGTATCCACCACCAGGTCTTTGGCCGCCGCCTTGTTGAGGTTGATTTGGATTTCCACCTTGAGAAGGAATACGTTTACGTTTGCGTTTTTCTTCTTGGCTCAATGGCTTAGGACGTGTATCGCTATTAATAGGTAAATCAATTTTACCCATTACTTTAGGACCTTCTAATTTTTTTGTGGCAATATTTTCAATCTTTCCATGAACATTTTCAGGAGCAACAGAATGATCTACTGGGGCACGCTTGGCTTTTGCTGGAGCAGGCTCCTCTGTTTTTTTTGCAGACTTCTTTGCAGGGGTTTCTTTGGCTGGTTCTTCAGCAGGCTCCTCTGTTTTTTTTGCAGATTTCTTAGGTCTGGTAGAAGAATCGATTAAAGAAAGGTCTATTTTATCAACCACTTTTGGCGACTCCAATTCTGGACTTGCGACTTTAGTTTTCTTAGGCTTCTCTATTTCAGCTTTTACTTCAGGTTTTGCTTCTTCAGCTGGCCAAGGCTTAGTTTCAGCAGGCTTTGCTTCTACTTTAGGTGCTTCTACTTCCACCACAACAGGTTTCTTTACCTTGTCTTTATCGGCAACAGCATTTTTAGGCAACTCTACATGGTCTGCTTTATTTCTAGCTACTTTATCGCTTTGAAATTCTGCTTGCAGAGAATAATACTGATCCTCAGTTAATTTAGCTGTAGCCTTTAGGTCGTCTTTTGGAAAACCTTTTTTTACTAAGAATTCAATCAAGGTATCTTGACCGATGTTGAACTCTTTAGCAGCTGCTAACAGTCTTGGTAGTTTCAATTCTGACATTCTGTTGTTTTTTGCCCCGATTTAACGAGACGAGTCACCTAATACAAATATACTTTCAAAAATCAAAGGTTATTCACCTTTATCAAATTCTTCTTGTAAGATTCGACGCACATCTGCAATCGTTTCTTTCTCTAAATCCGTTCTTTTCTCTAATTCTTCGGCGCCTAAATTTAATACGCTTCTGGCCGTATCACAACCCACACGCTTGAATTCGTCAATGATCCAAGTTTCAATCTCATCGCTAAATTCATCCAAGTCAATATCAAATTCATCTACAATTTCTTCGTCTTCACGGTACACATCTAATTCATAACCGGTTAACTCAGAAGCCAATTTAATATTCACCCCTCTACGACCAATCGCCAAAGAAACTTGATCTGCTTTTAAATACACATCTACGTGCATTTTTTCAGCATCAATGTTCATGTAAGAAATTTTTGAAGGCGTTAAAGAACGCTGAATTAACAATTGGGTATTGGTAGTGAAATTAATAACATCAATATTTTCATTTTTTAATTCTCTAACAATGCCATGAATACGACTTCCTTTCATACCTACGCATGCGCCTACTGGATCGATACGATCGTCAAAAGATTCAACAGCTACTTTTGCACGCTCTCCTGGTTCACGTACAATTTTCTTGATGGTAATTAAACCATCAAATATTTCAGGTACTTCTATTTCTAATAATTTTGCAAGGAACAAAGGACTTGTTCTAGACAAGATAATTACAGGTGAATTGTTTTTCATATCCACTCTCGCAATCACCGATCTTATATTTTCTCCTTTCTTGAAAAAATCTTGTGGGATTTGTTCCGACTTAGGTAAAATTAATTCATTGCCTTCCTCATCCAGCAACAACACTTCTTTTTTCCATACTTGATAAATTTCGGCATTGATAATTTCACCAATTCTATCAGAATATTTTTTAACCAAGGCATTTTTCTTCAAGTCGTTGATACGAGAAGCCAATGTTTGCTTAGCCGCTAGGATGGCTCTTCTTCCGAAGTCTAAAATATCTACTTCTTCTAATAAATCTTCCCCTACTTCATAATCGGGTTGAATTTTTATCGCTTCAGAGTAAGATACTTCCTCTAATGGATTGTCTACATCATCATCGTCTCTAATTTGACGACGACGAATAATTTCAAGGTCACCCTTTTCGGCGTTAACAATTACATCGAAGTTTTCATCGCTACCATATTTTTTTCTCAATAAGGTTTTGAAAACGTCTTCAACTACTTTCATCATCGTTGGGCGATCTATGCTTTCTGCGTCTTTAAACTCCTGAAAGGCTTCAATCAAATTTATACTTGCCATAACATAATTTTTTTTCAGACCTGTGCCTGATTTTTTGTTTGTTAAAATTGAATTTGAACTATCGTTGTTTTTATTTGTTCAAAAGGAATTAGTAATTCTTGCACCACTGCTTTTTTACCTTTCCCTTCTGTCCATTCTATTAAAATATCTTTTTCTGTTACCAATTTTAAAAGTCCTTCTTTCATAGTGTCATCCAAAAAAGTGACTTCTACTTTACGCCCTATGTTTTTCACATACTGACGATTCAAAACTAGAGGCTCATCAATACCAGGCGAAGAAACTTCTAAGGAAAAATCCCCTTCTGGAAACCAAGCTGCTTCTTCCATAATTCGGTATAATTTCCGATTGATGAAAGTGCACTTTTCAATGGGCAAACCTTGATCGCCATCCAAAAATATCTTGATATTGTTGGTAGGCTTTACTTTAATCTGAACACAGAAATAGCTGGGTTCCTCTTTAAGGAGTTGCTCCAAAATTGGATTTACTAAGTCTATGATCTCGTTTGCTTGCATACTTAAAAAAGAAGAAGGGAACGATTTCGTTCCCTTCACATTTTCTTCTATTCTATGCCAAAGGTAATAAAACAGGATGAAATATCCCAAAATTATTGCCAAGGGCCTTATTTTTGCAGTATGATGAAGCTAATTATTTACGGAATGTTGATCTACTTTTTATACAAAGTAATATTCCAGGTAGTAGTCCCGGTAAGCAATGGGGTGAAGACAGTAAGGGCCAATATGGAAAAAATGCAGCAACAACAGGCGGAAGCCATTAAGAAGGCCCAAGAAGCCAATACTGCTTCAGCGAGCGCTCCCAAAAAAGAAGTTCCAGTTGAAGCAGAATACATTGATTTTGAAGAAGTTAAGAAAAAATAAGGCTATTAGGAGTCCCTATAAATAGGCTGCAATATCCGTCTCCACCGTCATCCCTTGTTTTAAATGAAGTACTTGAAGCCCTACGGAAGCAGCAGCGATGATATTTGGTTCATTGTCGTCAATAAAAAGGGTTTCTTCGGCCACCAACCCTTCTTTATTTAATAGGTAGATAAAAGAAGCTGGATCGGGTTTACGCATTCCCATTTTATGAGAGTAATAGGGTGTCTTAAACAGGGATTCGAATGAATAATTGGCCACTTCTTTTTCAAATTGAGGAAGAAAATGATTGCAATGAATTTGATTTGTATTGGAATATAAAAAAGTATTGAAGCTATGCTTGTTGTCCTTGATCCATTGAATGCTATTTTTTCTAAACCCAACCAATAAGGCATTCCATGCATAAATAACTTGCTCATTGGTCAAAGGCAAATTCGCCAAAGTGCTCACGCCTTCACAAAACGCTTGTTCATTTACAAAACCCATTTCAAGGTCTAGAAATAATGGATGCGACTTGTTTAATGTAAAATGTTGATCAATGCCTTCCACTCCAATGGATTCAAAAGCGGATTTCATTTTTTTAAAATCAATGTCGTACAAAACATTTCCAAGGTCGAAAATTAAATTCTTGATAGCAGCCATTGACTTGATAATTTATTGGAATAATTAGAGCAATGAAGATAAAGAAACATTTTAAATAATTGTATATTTGAAATATGAAACAAAGCTTAGCACATATTGCGATTGTGGTTAGAGACTACGATGAAGCCATTGCTTACTATACCCATGTTTTAGGATTTAAACTAATCGAAGACACTGTACTATCCGAAACCAAAAGATGGGTGATGGTACAACCCAATGGCGCTGACAATGGCTGCGTGTTATTACTTGCCAAAGCGGCCACGCCAGAACAAGAAAAATTTATTGGCTATCAAACAGGCGGCCGTGTATTTTTATTTTTACACACCGATAATTTCGAAAGAGATTACCAAAGCTATATTTCAAAAGGAATTGAATTTACCATTCCACCGCACGTGGAAGAATATGGAACCGTTGCCGTTTTTAAAGATATCTATGGAAATTTATGGGACCTGATTGAGCCAACCAAAAAATAAATTTTAAAAAAATATTTACCTTTTCATAGCCGCTGCCATATGCTTGCAAGCCGCATTGCCATTACTTAATTCCTTTTTAATGTTTTCATGAGAAGCTTCATCTCTATTTTGACTTAATTTAAATACATGTTGCAAGTCGTTAACAATAATGTCAAAAGAAACAATGGCTTTCATATTTTGTTCCATGTATTCTGGAGATAAATTTTTTACTTGAGTAGGGGAATTAACCTCTTTTTCAAAATGCAATGTTAGTTGCTCAAGTAAATGGTACAAGTGCTTTTCATCCTTAATTTCAATAATGCCTTTCGCTTGCACCGACTGATAATTCCAAGTGCTTCCCATATTTTTATTAGTATACCAATTGGCACTTACAAAAGCAGATGGCCCTGAAAAAATTACCAACACTTTATTGTTGTTTTCAAATGCCATTGTGTGTTCTTGCTTGCGCATGATATGACCACTAATAACTATTTTTTCGTTTTCAAAATTTAATAAAATGGGTACTTGTGTAGCTACAGGAAACCCATTATTGTCTATGCCACATATCGTGACAAAAGGATTCGCTTTCATGAAGTCCAACACTTCTTGATGGTCTTTGGCTTTAAAATGAGGAATATTGTACATGGTATTTTTTTATAAAGGAAGTTCGGTGGTTGTTTTTATTTCGTCCATTACAAACAAACTATTAATATGTGCCACCATGGGTAGTACAGCAAGTTTTTCTTGATAAAATTTATTATAGGTTTCTACATCTTTGGTGACCAATTTTAAATAATAATCAAAACTGCCCGACACCAAACTGCAAGAAATAATCTCTGGAAATTTGGCAATGGTTTGTTCAAACTCAGAAAAATTATTTCTGGTTTGTTTGTCTAAAGTCACTTGACAATGAACAACCAATCCAAGGTCTAATTTTTTTCGATCCAACAAAGTCACATACTTATGAATAACTCCTTCCAGTTCTAGTCGCTTAATTCGATCATGAACAGGGCTCATAGACAAATTTATGGCTGCACTTATCTCTTTAATTGTGATTAAAGCATTGGATTGAAGCAGTCTCAAAATGGCCATATCCAATTCATCTAAATTCATAGCAAGTAATTATTACTGAAAAATAGGCAATTAACAGCTCTAAAATACTATATTTTACTTAAATAATAACTATTAAAGGTAATTTTTACTGATTATTAAGTGATAGTTACAAATATTTCCTTTTATATGAACTTTGTACCGAAATAAAAACAAGAAATCATGATTATAGGCATTCCCAAAGAAATTAAGGTACAAGAGTACCGTGTAGGTCTTACTCCAGAAGGAGCAGATGCCTTACAAAGACAAGGCCATCAAGTATACATCGAAACCAAAGCAGGTGCTGGTTCGGGTTTTGCAGACGAAGCCTATGTGAAGGCTGGAGCAAAAATTTTACCCACTGCGCAAGAAGTGTATGCAATTGCTGAAATGATTGTTAAAGTGAAAGAGCCATTGGCTGTTGAATACCCTTTAATAAAAGCTGGACAAATATTATTTACTTATTTCCACTTTGCCGCTTCTAAAGAATTAACCGAAGCCATGATGAAATCATCTGCAGTATGTATTGCTTATGAAACTGTTGAATTGCCAGATGGCTCTTTGCCCTTATTAGTGCCTATGTCGGAAGTGGCAGGAAGAATGGCGGTAAATGTGGGTGCTTATTATTTAGGAAAACCATTTGGTGGAAAAGGAAAATTATTAGGTGGCGTACCAGGTGTAAAGCCAGCCGAAGTATTAATTATAGGTGGCGGTATTGTTGGAACACAAGCCGCTAAAATGGCGGCGGGTTTAGGAGCCAATGTTACTATTATGGATACGAACTTAACAAGATTAAGATATTTATCGGATGTGATGCCTGCGAATGTAGTAACACAATATTCTACTGTATTAGCGATACAAGATAAATTACCAACCACCGACTTGGTAATTGGTGCAGTTTTATTGCATGGTGCCAAAGCGCCCCATTTAATTAAGAAAGCCGATTTAGCCACTATGGAAGCGGGTTCGGTAGTAGTGGATGTTGCGGTAGACCAAGGAGGTTGCATTGAAACATGTAAACCCACTACACATGAAAATCCGGTATACATGGAACAAAATGTATTGCATTATTGCGTAGCCAATATGCCAGGAGCAGTTCCACAAACATCTACGCGCGCTTTAACACAAGCCACTTTGCCCTATGCATTAGCCATTGCCAATAAAGGATGGGAAAAAGCCTGTGTTGACAATGCAGCTTTAGCAAAAGGATTAAATATCAAAGCTGGAAAAATTTTACACAAGGGCGTAGCAGACGCTTATAACGCATAGTATTCGAATGAGTTTGATTTATTAAAGCCTAGTCCTTAAAAAGACTGGGCTTTTTTGTGTGTGATATTGTCCCGTCCTGAAATAGCGATACACAAAACAATCGTTATGGAAAAGAGTACAGAAAATCAGTATGTTAGGCGTACGCAAAACGACTACAGTACGGCATTAAAAATCGAGGTAGTCCAGGAAGTTGAGCGAGGAGAGTTGTCTACTT
>CANCSS010000011.1:0-57725 GCA_947380905.1 Chitinophagaceae bacterium
TAATCCAACAATTTTAACATTAATTCATTACAACAAATTATACAAATGGAAAATAACACTTCATTACAACAGCAATTACTGGAGGCCGGCGTACACTTTGGTCACCTTAAAAAGAAGTGGAACCCTAAGATGTTGCCTTATATTTTCGCAGAGAAAAAAGGTATTCACATCATTGACTTAAATAAAACAGTCGATCACTTACAAGAAACAGCTGCTGCTTTAAAGCAAATTGCAAAAAGCGGTAAGAAAATTATGTTTGTTGCTACTAAGAAACAAGCCAAAGAAATTGTAAGCGAGTGTGCTAAAAGAGTAAACATGCCTTATGCTACAGAGCGTTGGTTAGGTGGTATGTTAACCAACTTCAACACCGTTCGTAAGAGCGTTAAGAAAATGCAGAGCATTGAAAAAATGTTGAACGACGGTAGTGCAGAAAGCTTAACTAAAAAAGAGCGTTTGACTTTAGGTCGTGATAAAGATAAAATGGAAAAAGTATTAGGTGGTATCGCTCAATTGGGTCGTTTACCAGCTGCTTTATTCTTAGTGGATATCGGACACGAGCATATTGCATTAGCAGAAGCAAAGCGTTTAGGCATTCAAACATTTGGTATGGTAGATACCAACTGTGATCCTAACAAAGTAGATTTTTCTATTCCTGCGAATGACGATGCAACAAAATCTATTGCTATCATTACCAATTATATTACTGCAGCCATTGCAGAAGGTTTAGCAGAGCGTCAAGCTTCTAAAGATGACGAAAGCGAATCTGAAGAAGGCAACAATGAAAACGAAGCAAAAGCAAAACGTATGGAAGCCGAAGCGAACGCAGAAGGCGGAAGAGGTAAGCGTGGTGCTGGTGCAGCTCCAACTGCTCCTGGTGCGCCTAAGCGTCGTATTCAAAGTACACGTCGCCCAGCAGGTAAATAATAAATTATCCAATTGGGTTATTGGTGTCCTTGGGATACTAATGACCCAATTTTTTTAGTTCATTACCTACCTTATTAATTTTATAAAACATTTATTTTAAATTTTACTATTATGAGTACAATAACAGCTGCAGACATTAATAAATTACGTCAAGCAACAGGTGCTGGAATGATGGATTGTAGAAAAGCATTAACAGAAACCAACAATGATTTTGAAGCGGCAATTGATTGGTTGCGTAAACAAGGACAAAAAGTAGCTGCTAAGCGTAGCGATCGTGAAGCAAAAGAAGGAGTGATTATTGCACAAACTTCTGCAGATCATAAAACAGGTTTTGTAGTTTGTATTTCTTGTGAAACAGATTTCGTTTCTAAGAATGCAGAATTCGTTGCATTTGCACAAATCATTGCAGATGCTGCTGTGGCAAACAATGTAAAATCTGCTGCTGAATTAAATGAAGTAACCGTGAATGGTACAAAAGTGTCAGACATGATCAATGATAAATTGGCATCTATTGGTGAAAAAATTGGGGTAGCAAAATTTGAAAGAGTGGACGCTCCTTATGTAGCTTCTTATATTCATGGTGCCTACAGAATGGGTGTATTGGTAGGATTAAGTGCCGATGCAGCTGAAGTAGGTAAAGATTTAGCCATGCAAATTGCGGCAATGAATCCTGTAGCAGTGGATCCTGAATCAGTTCCTGCGGAGACCGTTGCTCGTGAGCGAGCCATCATTATAGACACCATGAAGGAAGATCCTAAGATGGCTGGAAAACCAGAAGAAATGATTGCTAAAATTGCAGAAGGCAAAATCAACGCTTTCTTCAAAGAGCAAACCTTATTGGCACAAGCTTTTGTGAAAGATGGTGGCAAAACCGTAGGGGAATATGTAAAATCAGTGGAAGCCAGCTTAAAAGTAACTGAATTCAAACGTGTGGCATTAGGGTAATTGTAAAAAATTTAAAAATTTAATTTTTTACAATTCATGCGCTAATGATTTTTTCAAAGCACCCCATAAACGGGCGCTTTGAGGAGCAAATACCTTCAGATCTATAGAAATTTAAAGGGTTCCGAGCAATCGGGACCCTTTTTTGTTGCTCCAAAATTCTTATCTTGCAAGTACAAAAAAAGCTCAGCCATGTTGCCCAAATACAAGCGTATTTTATTGAAATTATCTGGAGAGGCATTATTAGGGGATCAAAAAAATGGAGATCCATTTGATCCCAAAATCATTGAACAATATGCCACCGAAATTAAGCAAGTAGTTGAACTGGGTGTGCAAGTGGCCATTGTCATTGGAGGGGGAAATATTTATAGAGGTATGAATGAAGCAGACAGTGGAATTGAACGTGCGCATGGCGATTATATGGGTATGTTGGCAACGGTGATCAATGCCATGGCCATACAAGCAATGCTAGAAAAAATTGGTGTCTATACGCGTTTACAATCTGCTATTGTTATGGATCAAATAGCAGAACCTTATATTCGTCGAAAAGCATTGCGTCATTTAGAAAAAGGAAGGGTGGTTATTTTTGGAGCAGGAACAGGCAATCCTTATTTTACAACAGATACAGCTGGTTCATTAAGGGCCATTGAAATGAAAGCAGATGTTATTTTAAAAGGCACTCGTGTGGATGGCATATACGATAGTGATCCAGAAAAGAATCCAGCAGCGGTTAAATTTGAAAGTATCAGCTTCCAGGATTGTATTACAAAAAATTTAAAAGTAATGGATACCACCGCATTCACTTTGTGTATGGAAAATAAATTACCCATTATTGTATTTGACATAAATCAACCCGGAAACTTATTAAAAGTAGTGCAGGGGGCTGCTATAGGCACTTTGGTTGGATAATAGACCTCATTCAATTCACCACTGATGTAATTTATCCTTGTTTATTTAGGCACTCACTTAATTTTATAGTATGCAAAAATCAATTTATATAATTCTTATCGCTTGTCTTACGCTTATTGCTTCGCCGACAAATGTAAAAGCACAACAAGTTATTGGTTTAAATGAAGCCATTAAAACCGCGCTAAAAAATAGCTATGATATTCAATTGGTTGAAAATAGTCTGGCCATTGCAAAAAACAACAATGATTTAGGAGTAGCCGGTGCTTTGCCAACCGTTTCAGCAACCGCCAATGACAATAAAACAAATAGCACTTTACAACAACAATATACCGATCCTACTCGTAATACTACCAAATCAGGGGTAGATGGAACCAATGTAACAGCAGGCTTAACCGCTTCTGTTGTAATATTTAATGGCTATCGTATCATGGCAACAAAAGATAGATTGGCAGCATTAGAAAAACAAAACCGTTCCTTGTTAGAAGCGCAATTACAAAATACGACTTCGCTGGTGATGCAACAATATTTTAATGTAGTACGTCAACAAGCATATTTAAAAACCATTGAAAAATCTATTGAGGCGAGCACGCAAAGATTAGACATCGTAAAAACCAAACAACAAATAGGCGTAGCCAATGAAGCTGATTTATTACAATCAAATTTAGATTTAAATGCTTTGTTGCAAGCCAAACAAAATCAATTGTTAATTATTGATCAAGCAAAAGCCGACTTATTAAACACCATGGTACTTCCTACTAGTACATTAATAACTATTCAAGACACCATTACCATTGATGCTAAATTAAAATTAGCAGAGGTAGAAGCGAAAATGAAATTGAACCCAACTTTACAATCGGCCGAACAACTTATTAATATCAATCAATTTATTGAGAAAGAAACCAGAGCCTTAACCTATCCCACTTTAAGAGCCAATACTGGATACAATTTTACCAGTAGTCAATCTGCTGCTGGATTTAGTTTATTGAATGAAAACTATGGACCTTTTGTTGGTATTAACTTATCGGTGCCTTTATATGCTGGTGGAGCATCTAAAAAAAGCATTAAAAATGCTCAAATAAATACCAGTAGAGCTAAGATACAATATCAAAGTGCCGAACAAGATATGTCTACAGCATTGTATAAAACTTTTCAAACCTATCAAAATAATTTGCAACAAACACCTATAGAAATAGCCAACTATTCTATGTCACAGTCTTTACTACAATTGGTGCTGCAAAAATATCAATTGGGTCAAGCCACTATGGTAGATGTTAAACAAGCGCAACAAAGTTTTGAAACAGCAGGGTTTAGATTGATTAGCTTAAGGTATACTGCAAAAATTGCAGAAATTGAATTAAAAAGATTGTCAAACCAGCTAACGTTTTAAAGTTTCCACCATCATGCAATCTAAGCTTCCGAATATTGGCACGAGTATTTTTACAGTCATGAGCCAATTAGCGGTGCAGCACAAGGCCATTAATTTAGGGCAAGGCTTTCCCGATTTCCCCATGAGTGAAACATTAATTAATTGTGTCGCAGATGCAATGCATGCTGGAGGAAATCAATATGCGCATACTTATGGCGTACCTATCTTAAGAGAAAGGCTTGCTGAAAAAATTAAATTTTTATACCAGACTTCCATTGATCCTGAAACAGAAATTACGGTAACTCCAGGAGGCACGTATGCTATTTTCACCGCCTTCTCCACCATCATTCAACCTGGGGACGAAGTCATCATTTTTGAACCCGCTTATGATAGTTATATTCCTAACATCAGGTTTAATGGCGGGATAGTAGTGCCCATTGCATTAGCATTTCCAAACTATTCTATTCCTTGGGATAAAGTAAAAGCAGCCATCACTAAAAAAACCAAAGCCATTTTAGTCAATACACCACACAATCCATCGGGGGTAGTAATGACCAAGGAAGATGTTTTACAATTACAAGAAATAGTTATTAGCAACCATTTGTATTTAATCAGTGATGAAGTATATGAGCACTTAATTTATGACAACAAGCTACATGAAACGGTGATGAAGTACCCTGCATTATTCGCTCGAACTTTTGTTTGTTTTTCTTTTGGTAAAACCTATCATTGTACAGGATGGAAACTGGGATATTGTGTAGCGCCAGCAGCTTTAATGAAAGAGTATCGAAAAGTGCATCAGTTCAATGCATTTAGTTGTGATACGCCTAAACAGTTAGGCATTGCCGAATACATGAGCAATAAAGAAGCTTATTTAAGTTTGGGTAGCATGTACCAAGAAAAGCGTGATTACTTAAGAAATTTATTAGCGCCTACGCAATTTAAGTGTATCCCTTCTTCTGGTTCTTATTTTGAAAGTTATAGCTATGATGCTATTTCAGATGAATCTGATCAAGTTTTTGCCGAAAGGTTGGTAAAAGAATTTGGAATTGCAGTGATACCCATGTCTGCATTTTATCATAATGCTACAGACAATAAAGTAATTCGTTTGTGTTTTGCCAAGAAAACAGAAACCTTAGACGCAGCCGCTGCTTGTTTACTACGCATATAAAATTCGACGAATAGCAAAGTCCTCTTATGTCAGACATCCGCACTCATTTTTTTACACAGTTTAATTATACGCCTTCCTTGGCAGTGCAATCGCCTGGCCGAATTAATTTAATTGGAGAACATACCGATTACAACCAGGGCTTTGTAATGCCTGCTGCTATTGATAAATCAGTACAAGTGGCTATTGGGAAAAGAACCGATGGCACTATCCATATGGCTGCTATGGATTTAAATGAAACAGCAGTGCTAAGCATAGAAAATTTAAAACCGCATGCGACACAATGGGTCAATTATATCATTGGTGTGGTACATCAAGCATCCATCACCCAAGGTTTTGATATTTGTTTACAGGGCAATATTCCTATAGGCGCAGGCCTTTCTAGTTCTGCAGCAGTAGCATGTGCCGTGTTGTTTGCATTGAATGAGTTGTATGCGTTACAATATACCAAAATGGAAATGGCATTGATGGTACAAAAAGCAGAGCATGATTTTGCAGGCGTTCAATGTGGTCTAATGGATATGTTTGCAAGTTTGCATGGACAAAAAAATAAAGTTATTTTATTGGACTGTGCTACGCACACCTATCAATATTATCCACTTCATTTAACCGATTATAGTATTGTATTATTTGATACGCAAATCAAACATGCGCTGGCATCTTCCGAATACAATACCCGTAGGTTAGAGTGTGAGCAAGGGGTTCAGGTGATTCAAAAAATGTATCCACAGGTGCAATCCTTGCGAGATGCTACCATGGAACAAGTAGAAACTTGTTTGGGCCCATCAACAGCAACGCCACCAAAGATTTACCAGCGATGTTCTTATGTGGTATCCGAAATACTAAGAGTACAAGAAGCGGTAATAGATTTAGAAACAGGAAATATACCTGCTTTTGGAAAAAAAATGTATGCAACTCATGAGGGCTTGTCTACCCAATACGAAGTAAGTTGTCCCGAATTGGATTTTTTAGTGGATGCAGTTAGACTGAATGAAAATGTAATAGGAGCACGTATGATGGGTGGGGGATTTGGTGGCTGCACCATCAATATTATAAAAAAATCTGCACTAGCTACTGTTACGAAGCAAGTGGCAGCTAGTTATGCTCAACAAACCAACAAAGTATTAGCAGTATATATAATCAGTATTGAAGCTGGCACCCATGTCATAAAATAAAAAAGACCAGCGCTTGTTTATGCTGGTCTTGTAAATGAATATCAAAATCTTACTAATTATTTTGTTGAAAAAGTATACACCGTAGTTTGATGGTAAGTTTCACCTGGTTTTAATATGGTGCTTGGAAACCCAGTCTGATTAGGACTGTCCGGAAAATGTTGTGTTTCTAAAGTCAAAGCATAATGCTTGTTGTAAATGATTCCTTTTTTAGTACCTGTTAAACTCCCATCTAAAAAATTACCTGAATAAAATTGAATGCCGGGCTCGGTAGTAGCCACCGTTAAATAACGACCACTCGTTGGTTCATAAACATGCGCAATTTCTTGTAATCCTTCCGCTTTATTTAAAACCCAATTGTGATCATAACCTCCAGCTACCTGATCTATCTCTTGGCCTACTTTTTTAGGTGTAGTAAAATCCATTGGGGTTCCTTTCACATCCAATAATTCGCCGGTAGGAATTAAGGAAGTGTCCACAGGAGTATATTTATTGGCATTTATTTGAACAAGATGATCATAAATATTGGGCGACTTACCAGCGGTTAAATTAAAATAAACATGATTGGTTAAATTAAGTACAGTGGTTTTATCGGTACTAGCAGTGTATGCTATTTGAAGTGCATTGTTTGCTGTTAAAGTATACACTACTTGCACTTTTAAATTGCCAGGATAGCCTTCTTCCCCATCTATGCTTAGATAATCTAATTGAATGCTACTGTCACCAGGTAAAATACTTGCATTCCAAACTACTTTATCAAATCCTTTTAAACCACCATGTAAGGATTGACCATGGTTGTTGATAGCAGCTTTATAGGTAACACCATCAATGGTATACTTGCCTTTAGCAAGTCGGTTAGCATACCTACCAATTAAGGCACCAAAATAGGGATTCCCTTTTTGAACGTATCCTTCCAAGGAATCATATCCTGTAATTACATCTCCCCAAGAACCATCTTTGGCTTGGGTAATTATCTTAGTAAGAATACCACCGTAATTAATGATGCTTACTTGCATTCCGCTGCCATTGGTTAAAGTATATTCGGTTATAGGCTTGCCTTCAAAAGTTCCAAAATTTTGAGTGGTAATTTTAGGAGCAGCCATAGCATTTTTATTTGAATTATTAAATGAGCAAGCCATATTGAAAATGGATAAGATACACACTAAGCATAAACCATTCGTTAAATTTATTTTCATAATAGCTTGTTTTTACAATTTACTTAAAACCAAGAACCATTTATTATTTTATCCCCATTGGCATTGTTGTTGGCCATTCTTCTTTTTTCATTTCTTCTATGTATAAATGTAGTAATAAACATTAAAGGAATAAAAATAAAGGTCAATGGGGGAATGCCCAGCATGCTAATCCACTTGCCCCCAAAATGACGGCGCATGGGTCTGCGTAAGCGTTCCGCAATAATATACATGGCAGGCACAATAAACAAAGTCATAAAAAAGGCAAAAGCCAATCCGTAAATAATGGTCCAACTTAATGGTTTCCAAAATGCTACGTTGTCACCACCAAAAAAGATATGAGGGTTCAATTCGCTAAATAAAGTCACGAAATTGATGTTAAAGCCAATGGCAATAGGCATGAAACCTAAGATGGCTGCTAGCGCAGTTAACAATACCGGAATAATTCTAGTCTTACCGGCTTGTATTACGGCTTCTCTAGTTTTATATCCTCTTGCTCTTAATTCATCAGCAAATTCTATCACCAAAATTCCATTTTTTACCACAATACCTGCAAGTCCTACAATACCTAGTCCGGTCATGACACCAGAGACTTTCATACCAAAGATGGAAAATCCTAAGAACACACCAATGATACTAAATAAAATTTCTGTTAAAATAATCACCGATTTAGACACAGAATTAAATTGTAAAACCAAAGTTAATAAGATAAGCATTAATGCAATAATCAGCGCTTTACCTAGGAATGCAACTGTTTCTAATTGTTGTTCATCTTCTCCTGTTTGTTTTACCGTAACTCCATCTGCAATGCCTTTGAAATTGCCAATGTATTGAGCAATCACCACATTCACTGCTGTTGGGTTATAGCCCTGATCTAATTTTACATTAGACTTTAATTGAATCAATCTCTTTTGATTTTTTCTTTTAATGCTACCAAAAGTATTGGTAGGTTCCACTTTTACTAGCGAACTGATAGGGATGTTTTTAACCATGCCACCCGCTGCCATGTCTCTAAAAGACAAACGCATATTTAAAAGGTCTACTAAATTGTTTCTTTGTAATTCTTCGTTTCTCAATTGAATTTTATATTCATCCTTGCCATCTTTAATTTTAGAAACTTCTTTACCAAATAGCGCTGTACGTATTTGCATACCAACTTGTGCACTGCTTACGCCTTCAATCAATGCACGATCTCTGTCAATGGTCAAAGTCAATTCAGGGTTTACTAAATCTACGTCCATCTTTAATCCATCGATGCCAGGAATTTGTGCAGCGTCTAAATAATTTTTTAAACTCACGGCCGTTTTTACTAATTTATCAAAATCATCTCCCTGAATTTCAATATCAACAGGCGGTTCGGTTGGTGGTCCGCTTGATTCTTGTGTAACAGTAATCTCTGCACCAGGGATGCCTTTCATTTCGGCACGAATGGCATCTAAATAAGGTGCGGTAGATTTTCCTTTACGCTTTTCATATTCGATAAAGTTCACTTGAACACGACCCAATTCAGATCTTGTACTTCTATCTCCAGTCATTGGATCACCAGCACCAATCGCTACATTGCTTATGATACTTTCCACCAATGGGTTGCTTTTATTGTTACTCATTTCTAAAGCCTTCGCTACTTTATGTTCTACAACTTTAGTAATGGAATCGGTATAATTTACTTTGCTACCTACAGGCAATTTTAAGTATACATATACTTGGTTGGGGTCGCCTTTAGGGAAAAATTCAATACCTACTCTGCCTGTACTAATGCTAACTCCAAAAATGATAAAAGAGGCAATTAACAAAACAAAAGTGCCCATTAATAATTTGGCAGGTCTCCATCCACTTAAAGCGCGACGCAAAAGTCTTTCATAGGTTTCCATTAATTTAGGAAGCGTTGTGGTTTGAAATTTTTCAATTAAGTCAGTAATAAAATATTTATTAGCTACCACCAAGAGCATAAAGAAAATTAATAAATTTCCTAAGAAAGTGAATCCCATTAAGTCTAGTAAGACACCAATGCCAATAGGGATCCAGAAATTCTTTTTCTTAAACATGGCCGATTTAGGTGCTGTTGATTTTTCTTCCTCATGATTCATAAAGTCAACTGCAAATACAGGATTCATAATAAAGGCAACTACCAAAGAAGCAGCTAAAGTAAAAATCAACATGGCAGGTAAATAGACCATGAATTTACCAATGATGCCAGGCCAGAACAACAAGGGGAAAAAGGGCGCTAAAGTTGTAATGGTACCGGCTAATACAGGAATAAAAACTTCCCCTGCAGCCATTTTAGCCGAGGTGGTAGCCGTTAATTTTCCTTTGCCTTGAATAAAAATTCGGTGTGTATTTTCTATTACTACAATAGCATCGTCTACAATAATACCCAGGCCAAATAATAGGGCAAACAATACCATAAAGTTTAAAGTAATATGTGAGCCCACTACCAAGTCTCCTGCAGGTAGCAATACAAACGCAACAAACATACTTAGTGGAACCGATAAGGCCACAAAGAAAGCATTGGTCACGCCCATAAAAAACATCAATACCACCAATACCAATATAAATCCAATCACGATAGAATTGACTAAGTCTGTAAAAGAGCTTCTGGTTCTAATACTCTGATCTCCCGAAATAACTGCCTTAACATCTTTGGGTAAATCATTGGCTCTTGCTTCTTCTACAATTTTTTTCACTGCATCGGTGGTAGCAATTAAGTTTTCACCATTGCGCTTTATGATATTTAAAGTCAATACATTTTTACCATCTAAACGTGCATAGCTCTCATTGTTCTTAACCGTATCTTTAATTTTAGCAACATCTCTCAAATAAATTGGAGCACCATTGGTATTGCGAACAATAATATTTGCAATGTCGCTGGCGGTTTTTAATTGTCCCTTTAACTGTAGGTTGCGATTCATACTGCCTACTTCTAATAAGCCACCCGATAAATCTAGGTTCTCTCTTTGTATGGCAGCACTGATGTCATCAAAAGTGATGCCCGAGCTTTGCATACGAAAATTATCTACATTAATTTGAAACTCTCTTTCGGGAGCCCCTACTAAATCAATTCTATTGATGAGGGAGATGCCTTCTAATTTGTCTTTTAAATCGTCTGCATATTTTTTTAATTGAACAGGGCTATAATTACCACTGATATTAACATACATGATTGGCATGTCACTGATGTTCAATTCTATCACTCTGGGCTCCTGTGTTAAATCATTGGGCAAATCTGCCTTTGCTTTATCTACCGCATCTTTTACTTTTTGTAAAGCCAATTCAGGTTTTACATCGGTACTAAATTCTACGGTAATGGCCGAAAAGTCTTGTTGAGAGGTAGAAGTAAACTTGCTAATTTTTACACCACTGATACTTTTGATTTGCTTTTCGATAGGACGTGTTACTAAATTTTCAATGTCCTTAGGAGAATTACCAACGTATATGGTTTGTACAAAAATATTTGGGATGACCACTTCCGGGAATTGTTCTTTCGGTAGCGTTAGGAATTGATAAATACCTCCTAAGCTAAGAAACAACATGATCAAATAGATCGAAGTCTTATTGGTGATACTCCAAGAAGTGGGTTTAAATTCCTTAAATTTTTCTTTTATTTTATGGATGGTCGACATAGATATCTTTTGAGCTTTTTGTATGAATTATTTTTCTGAAGTAGTAATGCTTTGACCATCAAATAAACTTTGATAGCCTTCGGTGATAATGGTATCACCTGCTATTAAGCCAGTAAGAATTTCAATATTATTACCATAGTATTGTCCAACAGTAACTGCTTTTTTACGGGCCACCAATTTCCCTTTTTCAGCAATGGCAACATAAATGAATTTCCCCTTCTCGTCATTTTGTAACAAATTAATAGGGGCGCTAACGGCATTCTTTTTTTCGTAGTCTTTAATTTTAACTTGCACCAATTGGTTGGGTCTAAAATTTTTATCCATAGGTAACTTTGCTTCTACATAAAAACTTCTATTTAAGGGATCAATGACGTTGCCTACCACCGTTAATTTAGAGCTAATAATTTTTTGAATGTCTGGGAAGTTTAAACTTGTTTCCGTGCCTACTTTTATTTTGCCAGCATAATTTTCTGGCACTTGTGCCGTCAATTTTAAATGCGTAGTATTTACAATTTTAATTTGTCCTGGGCCCATAAAAAGTTCGCCTACTTTAACATTTACTTCTTCCGCTACGCCATCCACATCACTGTAAATACTTGTAAAAGCCAATTGATCTTTCACCATACCCAATTGCTCGCCTGCCGCTTTTAATTGGCTTGCTAAAGCATCGGCATTGGTTTTTGCAGTCATTAATTGTATTTCGCTTCCAATGTTTTGATCCCAAAGATTTTTTTGTTTTTCATACACTGTTTTTGCCAAAGCGGCTTGTGACTTTAAAGTTTCAATGTTTAAACTGGCTGCAGCAGCGCTTTGTTTAATTAAGGAATTGTCTAATTGCAATAACAACTGACCTTTTTTCACCATATCGCCTCTTTTAACAAACAATCCTTTTACTTGGCCACCACCTGCACGAGGGGTTACAAAGGATACGCTTTCAGATTCTACTTTTCCTTGAAGCTCTATATAATGTATAAAATCTTGATTGGCAATAGGACTCACTGCCACCAAAGTGGCCTTCACTGCTTCTGCTCCCCCTGCTTTTTCAATTTCCTTCTCAAGGGTTGCAATTTGTGCGTTTAAATTAAGACTTTGTTTTTTTAAAGCGGCCAAACTTGCTTTTTGTTTTTCTATAGTGTTGTTTCCACCACCACAAGCTGTGGTTAAAAGTAGTAAAGCACCGAATAATACTTTAGAGAAATTTTTCATTATTTTATTTTTAATATTTATTGTTTTTATTTTATTCAATTATAATTTGCCCGTGGCTTTTAATAAATCAACTTTTGCGATTAATGCAGCATATAAGGCGTTCATAAAATTATTCTGAGCACTTACTAAATCGGCTTGTGCTGCTGAAATTTCGGTATTAGATCCTGTACCTACTTCAAATTTCTTTTTAGTTTGTTGAAATACATTTTCAGCCAATTGCATATTTTTCTTTTGAAATTGAACCGTGGCCACCGATGACATATAGTTTAATTTGGCTTGTGTAATTTCATTGTCAATATTGTTTTTTAAAGCATCTATTTGATTCTCCACTTGCTTTAATTCAATTTTAGTTCTTTTGACTCTTGCATCTCTAGCAAAACCATTAAACAAGGGAAGGTTTATATTTAAGCTCAATAAAGAAGTAGTAAACCAATTTCCACCTTCAAAAAAATCAAATTTAGATCTCATTGCATTTTGAGAATAGGCCCCAGAAAAATTCACAGTAGGCAAATAACTTAATTGATAACGCTTGACATTGTATTCACTTAATTTTTTAACCGTACTTAAGTATTGATAATCTTTTCTGATGCCATATTGAAAATCATTTTCTACTAAAACATCGGTACTTAAACTTTGCTCATTGATCAGGTCAGTTAAACTAAGACTGTCATTCACAGGCATCCCCATTAACATTTTTAAGCCCATAAAACCAATGGCAACGCTGTTGTTGGCTTTAATTTTTTCAGTTTGTAAATTGTTTAATTGAACGCTTACTTTGTCTACGTCTAATTTCTCAGCAAATCCATTCTTGTACATGATTTCAGCATCGTGTGCCAATTTGTTTAATCGATCAATATTGGCGTCTAATATATTTAGTTGGGTTTTGCTGGCCGAAAGCTGATAATATATTTTATAAATATTTGCTTTGATAGCTTCTTCTGTAACAGCAGCATTTTTTCTTTGCATTTCTAAAGAAGCTTCGCGTGCTTGTAAGGCTACGAAAACCTGACCATCAAATAATAGTTGTTGGAAATTAGCACCATAGTTCGCATTGTATTTTGTACCAAATTGAACAGGTATAAAAGTACCAGCTGCTCCACCAAAAATTTGTGCAGGCAATAGTGAAGTTGGGATTTTGGTATAATCCGTACCTCCCACATTCGTACCAATGGTAGGAAAAGCCGCAGCGGCTATTTCACGATTGGTTTGTATTTGAGCATCAATGGTAAGCAATGCATTTTTTACCTGTACATTGTTTTTTTGTGCATAGGCTACACAATCTTCTAAACTAAAGGCGTGTAGGGCTTTGCTACTTTGTGCATGCACATTCATTGCACTTAACCAACCAAGTAAAACGATTAAAAAACTTTTCATTTCTATGTATTTATTTCTTGTTATTTTAAATTATTTATTATTTAACAGCTGTATGATTAAGCTTATACGTATCCATCAAACGATGTCCTTCTATGGTGGCCACCCCGTAAACGAAATGTTCAATAATTTGTAAATTCACTTTTAACATATCAAATTTATTGGGAGGGAATACTTGAATATTGAAGGGGATTAAGCTTGTTTCCAATCTATATTGAGAAAGTATATTAACATCCACGTCTTTTCTGTACAAGCCTTCTTTCATGCCTTTTTCTAAATTGGCGCGAATCATAGAAAAAATAAAATCCTCTTTGTGTTTTTTAATTTTCTCAAAAGCCAACGGATAATATTTTTCAATTTCAAATAAGGCGAGTGGATTCATTCTATTGAACATCTCTTGAATCACTGCCATTAATAGAAATATTTCATGCACGGCATTGTCGGCAGCTAGTACACTTTGATTGCAAAAAAGGGCATGGTTAGCCAATTCATTTTCCACTACCGAACACACTAAGGCATCTTTGTCTTTGTAATATTGATAAATGGTCTTTTTGCTAATCCCCAATTGATTGGCCAAATCGTCCATGGTAACATGCTTCACCCCAGTTTGGAACATCAATTCACGGGCTTTGTTAAGAATTCTATCTTGCATAGGAGGTTTTGAAGGCGCAAAACTATGGAAACTAAATTGGTTTTCAAAGTTTCCAGCCTTATTTTTTTATAATTTATGCCGAATGGCAAATTTGTTTGAAATTTGAGGCTTAAACCAGTATAAAATGCCCAGTATCAGGCACCAAATTACCAAACAGAAAATTTTAACAGCCTTGGCGCAACGCTTTTTTCAGGGTGTAATCGTTTTGGCACCTATTGGCGTAACTATCTGGGTGGTGGTGAGTTTATTTAATTGGGTGGACAATTTTTTACCCAATGTGCTCAATGTTTTTTTTCCTCAACAATTTGCTTCGGTAAATGGACAAATACCCAAAGTGACTGGTTTGGGATTTGTAGTAGCGATCACTTTGGTTTTATTGGTGGGCTGGTTGTCGTCTTTATTTTTTGTAGAAAGACTGATGTCCATTTTTGATAAAATTTTAGAAAAAACGCCGGGGGTAAAAATTATTTATTCATCCGTAAAAGATTTTTTAGAAGCTTTTGCTGGGAATAAGAAAAAATTTGATGAACCAGTTTTAGTCAATGTAGATTCTACGGATGTTTGGAGAATAGGTTTTATTACACAAAAAAACACCGCCCATTTTGGCATGGACCAATTTGTCACGGTGTATGTGCCACATTCTTATGCCATTTCTGGAATTACTTATATCGTTCCCTCCACCAGAATTAAAAAATTCCCTAAAGGGGTGAGCGCTGCAGAAGCCATGAAGTACGTGGTGTCTGGAGGTGTAACAACGGTCGACGACGATGCAAGCGTAACACCCTCTGCTGATGTGAAGTAAAATCTATTCAATCAATAAAATATAAATTTTTTCAAACCTCATGCCATTGCACAATTTTAATTCAGGTCCTTCTATTTTACCTCAAGAGGTTTTAGATCAAGCTGCCGCAGCCATTCATAATTTTAACCATACTGGCTTGTCTATTTTAGAAATAGGACATCGAACTTCTCATTTTGTAGAGGTAGTAACAGAGACGCAACAAATTATAAAAAGATTAATGGGTGTGGATGATGCTTATGAAGTTCTTTTTTTACAAGGAGGTGCTACGATGCAATTTATGCAAGTGCCTATGAATTTATTGGATGAAAATGGTTTGGCAGCCATTTGTGACAACGGAGTTTGGGGAAGTAAGGCTGTAAAAGAAGCCAGCCTTTTTGGTCCAGTAAAAGTGGTGTCTGATTCTTCTGATAAAAAACATACTTATATTAATAAGCAGTTAGACCTGCCCGTGAATACTACTTATTTGCATATTACCACCAACAATACGGTAGAGGGAACTCAATGGCATCAATATCCTCAGACAAATGCCTTATTAATTGGTGATATGAGCTCTGATATATTTTGTAGACCCACTCATTTCAAACAATTTGATTTAATCTATGCAGGAGCACAAAAAAATATGGGTGCGGCAGGGGTAACGATGGTCGTGGTGAAAAAAGAAATTCTTGGCAAAACAAATAGAAAAATTCCAGCCATCTTAAATTATCAAAAACACATCGAAGCGGGATCTTTATTAAATACGCCCCCTGTATTTTCTATTTATGTTAGTTTATTAACGCTAAGATGGATAGAAGCTCAAGGTGGATTAGAAGAAATGGGAAAAAGAAATCAAGCAAAAGCAAACTTATTATACGATACCATTGACTCACTACCAATGTTTCATTGCCCCATCGCCAAAGAAGATAGAAGCATCATGAATGCAGTTTTCTTTTTAACCAATCCTACATTGGAAGCACCTTTTTTAGATTTGTGCAAAAGCGAAGGAATGATTGGTGTTAAAGGCTATAGAACGGTAGGGGGTATACGAGTAAGCATGTACAATGCACTGCCCTTAGCAAGTGTGCAAGCTTTTTGCGACTTGATGAAATCATTCGCCGAAAAAAATTAAATCTTCGTAAAAAAGAACGAACTTTGCGCCCATGGCAAAAATTAGTCCCTTTGAAGCGGTGCGCCCGCAGCCTCAATTAGCAAAACAAGTTGCTAGTAAACCCTACGATGTATTAAATAGTGCAGAAGCAAAATTGGAAGCAGTAGGCAATACGTATTCTTTTTTACATATCACAAAAAGTGAAATTGGCTTGCCAGAAAACATCGATATCCATAGTGCAGAAGTATATGAATTGGCATTGAATAATTTAACTGCCTTTATGCAACGCGATGTGTTGTTTAAAGAATCTAAACCTTGTTATTATATTTATCAACTCATTATGGAGGGTCGTGCACAAACAGGACTGGTTTGTGTAAGCAGTATTGACGACTATAACAATGGCATTATTAAAAAGCATGAATTTACCAGACCCGAAAAAGAATTAGATAGAATCAATCATATCAAGACAACTGGAGCACAAACAGGCAATGTTTTTTTAGCTTATCGTCATCAAGCTGATGTAGATACGCTAATAGACAAGTGGAAAACAACCAAGAATCCAGTATATGATTTTACTGCCGAAGATGGCATACAACATACGGTTTGGGCAGTGAGTGATGAAGCTACCATGGATCAAATTACCCATTTGTTTGCAACGCAAGTGCCGTGCACTTATATAGCAGACGGGCATCATAGAGCAGCTTCTGCAGCAAAAGTAAAATTAAGTTTAAGTGAATCTGTTGCCAAGCCAGGAGATGAGGAAAAGAAAGTTTCAGATTATTTTTTAACTACTTTATTTCCATCGAATCAATTGCAAATCATGGATTACAATCGGGTGGTCAAAGATTTACATGGACAAAGCGCTCAAGCTTTTATAGCCAATTTATCTAATGACTTTGATGTACTACCTCAAGACACTGCTTTTAAACCCAATGCACTGCATAGTTTTGGAATGTATTTAAATAAAAGATGGCATCAATTAATAGCCAAAGAAGGAAGTTTTACAACAGATCCCATTGGCGTATTAGATGTAACTATTTTGTCCAATAATATTTTAGCTAAACATTTAGGCATTCAAGATCAAAGAACAGACAAGCGAATTGATTTTGTTGGAGGCATTCGCGGATTAGCGGAACTTGAAAAAAGAGTAGACAGCGGAGAAATGGCTGTTGCTTTTTCTTTGTACCCTGTAACGATAGACCAATTGTTTAATATTGCAGATGCAGGCGAAGTGATGCCGCCAAAAAGTACCTGGTTTGAGCCCAAATTAAGAGATGGGTTACTGACGCATTTGATCTATTAATTTTTATAAAATACTTAGCCCAGTCCCACAAGACTGGGCTTTTTAATGCCCCAATTTCTTTTTTTTCTGCACCTATTTTAGTAATTTGTTACACAATATTGCTTGCTTTATGGAATGTAAAAGACTCTTCGATTGTATCGAACATCAATTACAACATTTTCCTCAAGAGGATATGTTGGCTGCCAAAGAAAACGGACAATGGCGTAAATATTCCACAAAGGAAGTGGCACAAATAGCCAATGAGCTAAGTGCTGGCTTATTAAGTTTAGGATTGTCTGCGCATGATTTTTCACCCGAAGGGAGTGATAAAATTGCCATCATTAGTTCTAATCGCCCAGAATGGATATTTGGCGATTTAGCAGCACAACAATTAGGACTTATTTGGGTGCCTGTATATCCAACAACCAATCCATTAGAACTCACTTTTATTTTAAATGATGCTTCCGTAAAATATATGTTTGCGAGTAGTAAAGATTTGTACGATAAGGTAATGTCTATAAAAAGTAAAGTAGCCTGTTTAAAAGAGGTGTATACTTTTGATCGAATTACAGGTGCAAAACATTGGTCTGAATTAAGAAACAACGACGCAAATTTATTAGCACAAGTAGCGCAAATAAAAAAATCAGTACCTGCAAAACAAGTGGCCACTTTTATTTATACATCAGGCACCACGGGCACTCCTAAAGGTGTGATGTTAACGCATGAAAGTATTTACTATAATTTAATGATGGGAAAAAAATCTTTTCCATTTAATGATGCACCAGACCAAAAAGTATTAAGCTTCTTACCTTTGAATCATATTTTTGAAAAATTGGCTACTTACATTTATATGTTTAGTGGTATGAGCATTTATTATGCTGAAAGTTTAGATACCATTGGTGATAACTTAAAAGAAATTTCACCCGATGGATTTTCAACAGTTCCAAGGTTACTAGAAAAAATGTTTGAAAAAATAATGTTGAAGGGAGAGGAGTTAACGGGTGTAAAAAGAAAATTATTTTTCTGGGCGGTAGCCTTGGGCGAAAAGTATGATAATTTAATACCAGGCTCCTGGTGGTACCGAACGCAATTAAAATTGGCCAATAAATTAATATTTGTAAAATGGCGTGAAGCAATAGGTAACAATGTAAAATTTATTGTCACTGGAGGTGCTGCTTGTCAAGTGAAATTATTGCGCATATTTAATGCTGCACAAATACCTGTGTTTGAAGGCTATGGTCCCACCGAAAATAGTCCAATCATCAGTGTAAATCAACGCAATATAGGGGGCTCTAAATATGGAACAGTAGGGCCCGTAATCGAAGGTGTTGAATATAAATTGGAAGCAGATGGAGAAATTTGCGTAGCGGGACCTAGCGTGATGTTGGGTTATTACAAACGACCCGATTTAACTGCCGAAACCATTATTGACGGCTGGTTGCATACTGGAGATATTGGCGAAGTAGTAGACGGTAAGTTTTTAAAAATTACAGATCGTAAAAAGGAATTGTTTAAAACGAGTGGTGGTAAGTATGTGGCACCACAACCTATCGAAAACAAAATGAAAGAAAGTCCTTTTATTGAACAAATTATGTTGATTGGAGACAACAAACGTTTTGTAAGCGCTTTAATTGTTCCTTCTTTTGCCAAGTTAAAAGAATGGACAAAACAACATGGCATAGAGTATGTAAGCAATGCTGAAATTATTAAAAACACAATGGTAATAACCATGTTACAAGATACCGTGGATGAGTACAATAAATTGTTTAATCAAGTAGAACAAGTTAAAAAGTTTGCCTTAATACCACGCGAGTGGAATATAGATAATGGTGAAATGACACCCAAGCTTAGCATCAAAAGAAAAGTTGTATTAGGTAATTTTGAAAAAGAGATTGATGCAATGTATGCTCAATAAAAAATAGTTCATGAAAAATTGTGCTACAAAATTATTTGCATCTATTCTTTTATTATTTGTTTATCATCTACAAATACTTGCTCAAACTAATACAGCAGTAACCACCAATCCCTTTTTTAATTCAAAAGGAAAATTAATCATCATTGGTGGCGGCACGATCCCCGATTCCTTATTTACATTTTTCGCGAATTATTGTGGGGGCAAGGATCAACCTATTGTGTATATCCCTACTGCCACTGAAGATGAGGAGTTCATTCAAAAAGGAGAACACTTGTTAAAATTCAGTACCAGAGGTTTTACCCATCTTTCGACAATTCATACCCGTAATAAAAAAATAGCAGACGATCCTAAAAATATCGAATTGATGCGCCATGCGAAGGGCTTGTATTTTGGCGGGGGCGACCAAGATTTAATTGCAGCTGCTTATGGGGGTACCAAATTATACGATGAATTTATTGCTTTATTAAACAGAGGTGGTGTGATTATGGGTACATCGGCAGGCGCCACCATTATGGGTTCTTTATTGATTGGAGGTGATCCACGAAAAGATCTAACGCAGACCTATCATTTTAAACCAGCTTTTTCTTTTATGAAAAATACCGCCATTGACCAACATGTATTGGCGCGCAATCGACAATTTGATTTAATACCTGTCATAGAACAGTATCCCAATACCTTAGGAGTGGGACTAGATGAATCAACCGCTATGATTGTAGAAGCAGGTAAATTTAAAATATGGGGCTTGTCTTATGCGATGATTTATGATCCGAAAGATTGGGTTGCACAAAAGAAAAAATGGGGACGTGTTCTAAAACCATTCAAGATGATGAGCTCGGGGCAAAGCTTTAATTTAGCTACCAGAAAAATAGAAAACTAAACTACTGCAATTCAAATTTTTCTCTAATAATAGTTTGTACCTCTTTCCCCTGAATTTTACTTTCCAACCAAGAAATAATATCTAGATACATAAAGGCACGGCTTTCTAATTTATTATTAGCAAGGGGTTGCAGGGTTGCTAATAAATTGGCAAAGGATTTTTTAATGATTTCTTTATTGGCCTTTAAGCTATAGGCTTCACCTCCACTTTGAATGGATTTCTTTAAAAAATTAAATAAGACTTCTTCAACCGTGCTTAAACTTTTCATCTTATACATAAAACGATATACCGACTTGGACAAATAATTGACTAGTTCCATATTGCCCAATTCATAATGTGCAATTAAATGTAGTAAACGAGCATAACATTGTAAATCGTCTCTTAAGTTAAGCTTCCAATGAATGATGCGATTTAAATAATCGATGGCTTTAGCGGGTTTCCCTGCACCAAAATACAAGCAAGCAATTTTATAATAAAACACAAGTACACGATGGCTGTCTAAGTAAAGTTCAATTTCTTTCAACTTTGCTTCCATCGTGGGTATCATGGCCAATCCTTCGCTAAAGCTACCCTCTAAAAAATGCTTATTAATTTTAGCAATGTATAAGTAAATAAAACTTTGTATTAAATTATTTTTGTTGTTTAATACAATCGGAGTATTGCTGTAATTTTCTAAAATAGCAATCGTATCATTAAATTTTTGAAAATTTCTTAAATCAAAATGAGCGCTAATTAAATTGTGTAATCCTTTAATGTACAAAGCCGTCTCATTTGTTTTCATATTTTCTTCCTTCTCAAATAGGTCTACCCATTTTTGAGAATACCTATAATGTGATAAAAAATCTTGGGTAATAAATCCATACCAGCAATGACATTGGTAACGGTAAAGACGCTCATAAAACCCTTCGGATAACTTTACTTGCTCTAAAATGGGATCTTGCATGAGTGCGTCTAATGCAAGCCTGTCCTCATTGTTACGTGCATGACCATGTTGAATGTACCATCCATACAATTGCAAGGAAAGATTGGATACTTTCGCAATATGTTCCAATCGAATATTGGCATCGTCAATTTCTTCGCTTAATTGTTTCGCACGATCCTGCATACTACGCGTAATGTGCAAGGATTCAATTTTCTTTTCTAAAAACAACACTTGTAATAAATACGTCACCTGGTTATTTTGTTTGGTAAGTGTTTTTATTTTTTCTAACAAACGCAAACTTTGAATGTACAACCCTTTGTTGTATAAAATTTTGGCGTGGTCTAATTGCTCGTGAATTTGTAAATCAATGTTTTCGTTTTGCTTTACAATTCTTAAACTAGATAAAATTTGATCGTACAAATGGGCCTTTAAATTGGAGAGTTGTTGTTTTTGTATGGACTCGTTTTTGCGCAACAATTCCTCTTCATCGTACTCCTTCATTTTGTCCAAGGCATCAAAAAGCTGAATGATTTTTAAATCGGCAGACGCAGAGTTGCGCTTCACATACAATTTAAAGTTGCGTTTCTCGGCCCTTTCCAGGGATTTGACTAAAATAAAGAGGACCTCGGTACTCAGGTTGGGCATCGTAGCTAGTTTAGGCTCAAGTTATTGAAAATCAATTATTTAATTCAAATCTACCCCCATTACACAATGTAAAATAACTATAAAAAAATGTGAATTACTTGTGAATAGTGGGTAAATTTGAGATCAAAATGGGCCCAAAGCCCTTTTTTTATCTGTAAGTGCTTCAAAATCAATAAGATGATTGCTTTTTTGCAGGGCTTCAAAGGATAAAAAAGGCAGGGAAACTTTGTAAAATAAATGCTTTAATGATGAGTAAGACTTTGAATGAAAAAGTGTTCATTTTTGACACTACTTTAAGAGACGGGGAACAAGTGCCAGGTTGCAAATTAAACGCCAAAGAAAAATTGGACTTGGCTTTGCATTTGGAAGCCTTGGGTGTTGATATTTTAGAAGCGGGTTTTCCAGTGTCCAGTCCCGGCGATTTTGAATCGGTGCATCAAATTGCAAAAACTTTAAAAAATACCGTGGTATGTGGATTGTCTCGTGCGGTAAAAAATGATATTGAAGTAGCAGCGGCTGCATTAAAACCAGCCAAACGTTTTAGAATACATACAGGTATCGGCACTTCCGATTTGCACATCAAATATAAATTCAATGCAACGCGTGAAGAAATTATTCAACGTGCTATTGATGCAGTGAAGTTGGCGCGCAATTTTACAGATGATGTAGAATTTTATGCAGAAGATGCAGGAAGAACTGACAATGAATTTTTAGCAAGAGTGATAGAGGCCGTAATAAAAGCAGGGGCTACCACTTTAAATATTCCAGATACCACAGGTTATTGTTTGCCTTATCAATACCAAGCCAAAATGGAATATTTAGTAAATCATGTACCTGGTATTGAAAAAACAATTTTATCCTGTCATTGTCACAACGATTTAGGATTGGCCACCGCCAATTCCATTGCAGGTGTGATGGGAGGAGCAAGACAAATAGAGTGTACCATTAACGGATTAGGAGAACGTGCAGGCAATACGGCTTTAGAAGAAGTGGTGATGGTATTGAATCAACACAAAGACTTAGGATATTATACCAACATCAATACTAAATTATTAAATCCAATCAGTCATGAGGTTTCTGAAATTATGAGAATGGCAGTGCAACCCAATAAGGCCATTGTGGGGGCCAATGCTTTCTCTCATTCCTCAGGCATTCATCAGGATGGATTTTTAAAAGAAGCACAAACTTATGAGATTATTAATCCTGCAGAAGTGGGTGCCGAAGACAGCAAGATTGTATTAACCGCGCGCAGTGGTCGTAGTGCTTTAGCGCATCGCTTACAAAAGTTAGGGTTTCAATACGACAGAAATGACATTGATATTTTATATCCCATTTTTGTGCAGGTAGCCGATCAAAAGAAAGAAGTGAAAGAAGAAGATTTGCAAAAAATGGCAGCGGATTATAAAAAATAAGAAAGAAAAATTAACGGAAGGCAATGGGAAAAACAATATTTGATAAAATCTGGGACAAGCATGTAGTAAAGATCATCGAGGATGGTCCTTCGGTGGTATACATTGACAAACACTTAATACATGAGGTAACCAGCCCACAAGCATTTAGTGGAATTGAAAAAAGAGGCGCAAAATTATTTAGACCCGCGCAAATTGTAGCCACAGCCGATCACAATGTGCCAACGCTGCATCAGGATTTACCTATCAAGGACGCCTTGTCAAAATTTCAAGTAGATACTTTAATTGACAATTGTAAAAAACATGGCGTTGAATTGTATGGTTTAGGACACAAGTATCAAGGTATTGTACATGTAATAGGACCAGAATTGGGTATTACGCAACCAGGTATGACCATTGTATGTGGCGACAGTCACACTTCTACGCATGGTGCATTTGGTGCGATTGCTTTTGGTATTGGTACCAGTGAAGTAGAAATGGTATTTGCGGCGCAATGTATTATGCAAAGCAAACCTAAAGTAATGCGCATCAATATTGATGGCACTTTAAAAAATGGTGTCGTATCTAAAGACATTATTTTATACATCATCGCACAAATTTCTGCAAGTGGTGCCACGGGTTATTTTGTAGAATATGCAGGTTCGGCCATACGTGCATTAAGTATGGAAGCGCGTATGACCATATGCAATATGAGTATTGAGATGGGAGCAAGAGGTGGTATGATTGCACCAGATCAAACTACTTACGATTATATGCAAGGCAGAATGTTTGCACCAAAGGGGGCAGCCTGGGAACAAAAACTAGCAGCTTGGAAGGAATTGTATACCGATGCAGATGCCAAATTTGATTTGGAAATAAATATCAAAGCCGAAGCCATCGATCCAATGATCACTTATGGAACCAATCCAGGGATGGGTTTATCCATTCAAGGAAAACTACCTACTATAGAAAGCTTTAGTGATGCTACTGAAAAACAAAATTACGAGAAAGCCTTAAAATACATGGGCTTAACTGCAGGGCAAACTTTAATAGGCATGCCCGTTCAAAATGTATTTATAGGTTCCTGTACCAATTCAAGAATTGAAGATTTTAGATTGGTGGCTTCTATTATAAAAGGAAAACAAAAACACCCTGGTATTAAAACATTAATTGTACCAGGATCGCAAGAGGTAGCCAAACAAATAAAAGCAGAGGGCTTGGATAAAATATTTGAAGCAGCAGGCGTAGAAATAAGACAAGCAGGATGTAGTGCATGTTTAGGAATGAACGAAGATAAAATTCCTGCAGGAGAATATTGTATCAGCACCAGCAATAGAAATTTTGAAGGACGTCAAGGAGCAGGGGCAAGAACCTTATTGGCTAGTCCACTAACTGCTGCCGCCGCTTTGTTAACTGGAAAAATTACCGACATCAGAGAAATTTTAAATTAAACAATCAAGAAGCGAAAATAAATATAGCATGCAATCCTTACAAAAAATAACAAGTAGATTTATTCCATTACGTATCGAAAACGTAGATACGGATCAAATCATACCTGCGCGTTTTTTAAAAGCCACCACCAAGGATGGTTTTGGAAAAAACTTATTTAGAGATTGGAGATATGAAAATGATGATGAAGCTAAACCTAAGGCCGATTTTGTTTTGAATCAAAAACAATATGCCGGAGAAATATTGGTTGCTGCAAAAAATTTCGGCTGCGGATCATCCAGAGAACATGCTGCATGGAGCATACAAGATTATGGTTTTAAAGTAGTGGTATCTAGTTTTTTCGCAGACATCTTTAAGAACAATGCTTTAAACAATGGCGTATTGCCAGTTACAGTAACGGATGCATTCTTACAACAAATATTTGCAGTAAGCCCCAACGATACTTTAACAGTAGATTTAGCAAAACAAACCATCACCATTGATGCAACAGGCGCTACCGAAAAATTTGACATCAATTCGTACAAAAAAACTTGCTTATTAAATGGATATGATGACATCGATTATTTATTAAGTATGAAAGAAGAAATAGAAGCCTACGAAAAAGTGAATCATCAATAAACTAGTATTAATTAGAAGGGATATGAAAAAGAAAATAGCGGTGATATTAGGAGATGGCATTGGACCAGAAGTGACGGAGCAGTCCATGAAAGTATTAAATACCATTGCCAAACAATTCAAGCATGAATTTAGTTACGAGCATGCCATGATGGGCGCTTGTGCGATTGATGCAACGGGCAATCCTTTACCTGATGAAACCATCAAAATATGTTTGGCAAGTGATGCTATTTTATTTGGTGCCATTGGAGATCCTAAATACGACAACGATCCTACTGCTAAAGTGCGACCAGAACAAGGCTTGTTAAAATTGAGAAAAGAATTACAATTGTTTGCGAACATCCGACCTGTTACTACTTATGCTGCGCTGCAACATTTAACTCCACTCAAACCAAAATATTTAGAAAATGTAGATTTTGTTATTTATAGAGAATTGACAGGCGGTATTTATTTTGGTGCCAAAAGTTTAAGTGAAGATGGTACCGTGGCCAAAGACGATTGTTCTTATTCCGTTGCGGAAATAGAACGCATTGCACATTTGGCATTTAAGCATGCACAAAAAAGAAGAAAAAAATTAACCTTGGTAGACAAGGCCAATGTATTAGAAACCTCTCGCTTGTGGAGAAAAGTAGTTCAAGCCATTGCTAAAGAATACAATGATGTAGCAGTAGATTATTTATTTGTAGACAATGCAGCCATGCAAATCATTTTAAATCCTGCTCAGTTTGATGTGGTGTTGACAGAAAATTTATTTGGAGACATTATCAGCGATGAAGCATCCGTATTAGCAGGTTCATTGGGCTTATTGCCTTCTGCCTCTGTAGGAAATACGGTGGCCTTGTTTGAACCTATTCATGGTTCTTATCCGCAAGCCAAAGGGAAAGACATTGCCAATCCGTTGGGATCTATTTTATCGTCTGCGATGTTATTGGATCATTTTGGTTTAACACAAGAAGCCAATTTGGTAAGAGATGCCGCTGCATGGTGTTTGAATAGTGGCTTTGTGACCAAGGACATCGATCCCATGAATAGTTATACCACTACCGCTATTGGCGATTTGATTTGTGAGTTTATCGAAAAACAAGTAACAGGAGAAGGGCATGTGCATCATGAAAGATTACACAAGTCAACCATCATCTAAAAAGAAAAAAATGGAATTAAATAAATATTCAAAAACGATCACCTTAGATCCCACACAACCAGCCGCGCAAGCTATGTTTTATGGCATTGGGTTAACGGATGCCGATTTGCAAAAAGCGCAAGTGGGTATTGCGAGTATGGGGTATGATGGCAATCCATGTAATATGCATTTGAATGCCTTGGCCGATCAAGTAAAGAAAAGTATTTGGGAAAATGATTTAGTGGGATTGACTTTTCATACCATTGGCGTAAGCGATGGCATGAGCAACGGTACCGATGGTATGCGCTATTCTTTAGTAAGTCGTGATGTGATTGCAGATAGTATTGAAACTGTTTGTGGTGCACAATATTATGATGCGCTGATTACGGTGCCAGGTTGTGATAAAAATATGCCAGGTTCATTAATTGCCATGGGTCGATTAAATCGTCCATCGATTATGTTGTATGGAGGAACCATTGCACCAGGACATTACAATGGACAAGATTTAAATATAGTTTCTGCATTTGAAGCATTGGGACAAAAAATCGCAGGACAATTGTCGGATGCAGATTTTAAGGGTATCATACAACATGCTTGTCCAGGTGCTGGGGCATGTGGTGGGATGTATACAGCCAATACCATGGCATCGGCCATTGAGGCATTGGGCATGAGCTTACCTTACTCTTCTTCTAATCCAGCGTTGAGTGAAGAGAAAAAACAAGAATGTAGAGATGCAGGAAAAGCGATTCGCTTGTTGTTAGAAAAAGACATTAAGCCAAAAGATATCATGACACGCAAAGCATTTGAAAATGCAGTAGCAGTGATTATGGTATTAGGAGGAAGTACAAATGCGGTATTGCATATGATCGCGATGGCTAAGAGTGTGGGCGTGGCTTTCACGCAGGATGATTTTCAAACCATCAGTGATAAAATACCTGTCTTGGCCGATTTCAAACCATCAGGAAAATATTTAATGCAGGACTTGCATCAGTATGGAGGGGTACCTGCAGTGATGAAATATATGTTGGCACAAGGATGGTTGCATGGAGATTGTTTAACAGTCACTGGAAAAACAATTGCAGAAAATTTAGCTGCTGCACCCAATTTAGATTTTGAACAACAAAAAATAATTTATCCAAAAGATAATCCAATCAAAGCAACAGGCCATTTACAAATCATGTATGGCAATTTAGCCACGGGCGGAAGTGTTGCAAAAATTTCTGGAAAAGAAGGAGACTTATTTGAAGGGCCAGCACGTGTATTTGATGGAGAACATGCGCTCATTGAAGGAATCAACTCAAAAAAAATACAAGCTGGGGATGTCGTGGTTATAAAAAATGTAGGACCCATAGGCGCACCAGGTATGCCAGAGATGTTAAAACCAACTTCTGCCATTATTGGCGCGGGTTTAGGCAAATCGGTAGCATTGATTACCGATGGAAGATTTAGCGGGGGTACGCATGGATTTGTGATTGGACATATTACACCTGAGGCATATAAAGGAGGATTGATTGGACTGGTAGAAGATGGAGACATTATAGAATTGAATGTACCCAAAAGAACCATGACATTAAAAGTGGAGGAAGCTACGATTGCAAAACGAAGAGCAGCACAACCCAAACCGATTTTAAAAGCAACGAATGGTATATTATGGAAATATGCACAGTTGGTAAAAGACGCAAGTGAAGGATGTGTAACGGACGAGTCTTAAAAAGAAAATTATGGCAACGAAAAAATTAACAGGAGCACAAGCAGTATTAGAAGCTTGTATAGCAGAAGGAGCTGAAACCATCTTTGGTTATCCAGGTGGGGCCATCATGCCTATCTATGATGCATTGTATGATTACAATGATAAGCTTAAACATATCTTGGTTAGACACGAACAAGGTGGAATTCATGCTGGGCAAGGTTATGCGCGTACATCGGGTAAAGTGGGCGTGGTATTTGCGACCAGTGGTCCAGGCGCCACCAATTTAGTAACTGGATTAGCCGATGCGATGATTGATAGCACACCCTTGGTATGTATCACAGGACAAGTGTTTGCACATTTATTAGGCACCGATGCTTTTCAGGAAACGGATATTATTAATATTACGATGCCGGTAACCAAGTGGAATTATCAAATCACAGATGCAACAGAGATACCAGGTATTTTAGCCAAAGCTTTTTATTTAGCAAGAAGTGGAAGACCAGGTCCTGTATTAATAGACATTTCAAAAAATGCACAAATACAATCTTTCGATTACGAAGGTTATACCCCTTGCAATCACATTAGAAGTTATCGACCTAAGCCAGTGATTCGAAAAAATTACATCGATGAAGCGGTTGATTTAATTAATAATGCAAAAAAACCGTTGGTGATTTTTGGGCAAGGCGTGATTTTAGGAAAAGCAGAAAAAGAGTTTAAAAAATTTATAGAGAAGTCGGGTATGCCAGCAGCCTGGACTATATTGGGTTTGAGTGCCTTGCCTACGAATCACCCACAAAATGTGGGCATGTTGGGCATGCATGGAAATTACGGGCCCAATGTATTGACCAATGAATGTGATGTATTGATTGCAGTGGGTATGCGATTTGATGATCGTGTTACTGGTAGGTTGGATAAATATGCGAAACAAGCCAAAGTCATTCATTTAGATATAGATCCATCCGAGATTGATAAGAATGTAAAAGCAACGGTGGGTGTTTGGGGCGATTGTAAAGAAACTTTGCCTTTGCTTACTTTAGGCATACAAGAAAAAGACAGAAGTGATTGGTTAAAAGTATTTGCTGAGTATACTCAAAAAGAATACGATCAATGTATTAAAGACGAAGTATATCCATCAAGCAAAGAAATGACCATGGGCGAAGTGATCAGAATTGTGAATGAAACTACCAAAGGAGATGCAGTGATGGTCACGGATGTCGGACAACATCAAATGGTTACCTGTAGGTATGCAAAATTCAATGAATCCAGAAGCAATGTGACTTCAGGAGGCTTGGGTACCATGGGTTTTGCATTGCCAGCAGCGATTGGTGCAAAGTTTGGTGCACCAGATAGAACCGTGATTGGGGTGATAGGAGATGGCGGCATACAAATGACCATACAAGAATTAGGAACCATTATGCAAACAGGGGTGGATGTAAAAATTATGATTTTAAACAATCAATTTTTAGGGATGGTGCGTCAATGGCAGGAATTATTTAATGAAAAGCGTTATTCTTTTGTAGACATACAAAGCCCCAATTATGTGATGGTTGCAAAAGCCTATGGCATTGAGGGTGCTAAAGTAGAAGACAGAAAAGATTTAGTGAAAGCGATTGAAACCATGTTGGCGCATAAGGGATCCTATCTATTGGAAGTCATGGTAGGGAAGGAGAACAATGTGTTTCCTATGGTACCACAGGGTTGTAGCGTGAGTGAAATAAGACTTAAGTAAGAAAAATAATTTTAAAATAGATACTATGGAAACAAATACGGAAAAACAAGAATACACGATAACGGTGTATACCGAAAACCAAGTAGGGTTGTTAAATCGTATTGCCATTATTTTTTCGCGCCGAAAAATTAATGTCGAAAGTTTAAATACCTCTCCTTCCGAAATTGCGGGCATACATCGTTTTACGATAGTAGTAATGGAGTCGCGTGATGTCGTATTAAAAGTAGTAAGACAAATAGAAAAGCAAGTAGAAGTATTAAAAGCCTATTTCAATACCAACGATGAAATCGTATGGCAAGAGTTGGCATTGTATAAAGTATTGTCGGAAGAAATTACAGAGAAAGTAAAAGTAGAAAGATTATTAAGAGAATATGGAGCACGTGCGGTAGCTATTAGAAAAGATTTTATCGTATTTGAAACCACCGGTCATAGAGAAGAAACCAATAAATTGATGAAAGCCTTGGAACCCTTTGGTTTGGTAGAGTTTGTTAGAAGTGCGCGTGTGGCGATCATCAAAGAAAGCAGTGGTTTTCATGAAAAGCTAAAAGACTTTGAACAAAGAGAACCCAGTGAGGACGTGATTGAAAATGAATACTTGGGTAAAAGAGAAGCGGTATTTACCATGTAAACATTTCATCAAAAAATCATCAACAATTAAAAAATAAATTTCAATAACAATCAATTCATTCAATAAAAACAACACAAATTAAATTTAAAGTAAAATGGCAAAATTAAATTTTGGCGGAACAGAAGAAAACGTAGTCACTCGTGACGAGTTTCCATTAGCAAAAGCACAAGAAGTATTAAAAAATGAAACAGTAGCTGTAATCGGCTATGGTGTTCAAGGACCAGGACAAGCATTGAACCAAAAAGAAAATGGGGTGAATGTAATTATTGGCCAACGTAAAAATTCAAAAAGCTGGGATAAAGCCATCGCTGATGGATTTGTACCTGGTAAAACTTTATTTGAAATAGAAGAAGCCTTGGAAAAAGGAACCATTATATGTTATTTATTAAGTGATGCTGCACAAATAGCGATGTGGCCAACCGTTAAAAAACATTTAACCAAAGGCAAAGCATTGTATTTCTCTCATGGCTTTGGTATTACTTTTAACGAACAAACTGGTATTGTACCACCGGCAGATGTGGATGTATTTTTAGTAGCCCCTAAAGGTTCTGGTACTTCATTAAGAAGAATGTTTTTACAAGGTCGTGGATTGAATTCTAGTTATGCCATCTTCCAAGATGCAACTGGCAAAGCCTGGGACAGAGTGATTGCATTGGGTATTGCCATTGGGTCTGGTTATTTATTTGAGACCGATTTCAAAAAAGAAGTATTCTCTGATTTAACTGGAGAGCGCGGAACATTGATGGGAGCCATTCAAGGAATTTTTGCAGCACAATACGAAGTGTTGCGCAAAAACGGACACTCACCATCTGAAGCATTCAATGAAACAGTCGAAGAGTTGACACAATCATTGATGCCTTTAGTAGCGGAAAATGGAATGGATTGGATGTATGCCAATTGTTCTACGACTGCTCAAAGAGGTGCCTTGGATTGGTGGAAAAAATTCCGTGATGCTACTTTACCTGTATTTAGTGATTTATACAATAGCGTAGCTACTGGAAAAGAATCGGCGCGTTCTATTGATTTAAATAGCAAAGCGGATTACCGTGAAAAATTAGAAGTAGAATTGGCCGAATTACACCATAGTGAAATGTGGCAAGCTGGTAAAACTGTAAGAAGTTTACGTCCAGAGAATCAACCTGCAAAATAAATTATGAGCGAAGCTAAGAAAATAGATAAGCCTGCACTGGATATTGAGGGAGCAGCAAAAAGATTGAAGTCGGTGGTAAATCATACCCCACTTCAATACAATGCGAATTTATCTCGCAAATACCAGTGCAGTGTTTATTTGAAGAGAGAGGACTTACAAATTGTGCGTTCTTACAAAATAAGAGGCGCTTACAATATGATGAGTCAGTTGCCAGCCCAACAGTTGGCAAAAGGGGTGGTGTGTGCCAGTGCTGGAAATCATGCACAAGGTTTTGCTTACAGTTGTAAAAAACTAGGCGTGAAAGGGGTGGTATTTATGCCGATTCCTTCGCCACAACAAAAAGTAAGTCAAACAAAAATGTTTGGTGAAAATTTTGTGGAAGTAAAATTAGTGGGGGACACTTTTGATGATACAGCGGTAGCGGCCAAAGCCTATACCCTAGAACATGGTATGACTTTTGTTCCGCCATTTGATCATCCAGCCATTATATCTGGACAAGCCACCGTGGGGGTAGAAATTTTAGAAGACATTAAAGCATTAACCAACTTACCTATTGATTATTTATTTAGTCCAGTAGGTGGTGGTGGACTCACTGCAGGTGTAGGAACTTATTTTAAAGCACAATCACCCACCACAAAAATAGTTGGACTAGAGCCAGAAGGTGCGCCCAGTATGTTTTGGGCATTGAATTCGGGTGAGCCGGTAGAATTAGAAAACATAGACAAGTTTGTAGATGGCGCAGCAGTAAAAAGAGTGGGCGACATTACATTTAGTTTTTGTAAAGACGTGATAGATGATATGCATTTGGTACCAGAAGGTAAAATATGTACCACCATATTGCAGATGTACAATGAAGAAGCCATTGTGGTAGAACCAGCGGGCGCTATGTCGGTGGCTGCTTTGGATGATTATGCCGACCAAATAAAAGGAAAGCAAATAGTGTGTATCGTAAGTGGAGGCAATAATGATATCGCAAGAATGCAAGAAATAAAAGAACGTTCCTTGACCTATGAAGGGTTAAAACATTATTTCTTAATTCGATTTGCACAAAGACCAGGCTCCTTAAAAGAATTTGTAAATAAAGTATTGGGACCAGAAGATGATATTACGAGGTTTGAATACATACAAAAACACAATAAAGAAGCAGGTCCGGCTTTGGTAGGATTGGAATTAAAATCTAAAGCAGATTACAATGTATTAATTACCAATTTGAAAAAATACCAAATCAATTACGACGAAATTAATAAAGACGATAATATATACGGGTACTTAATTTAAGATAGTAAAATAAGAAAGGTTTATGCAGGTTTTAAAATTTGGAGGAAGTTCGGTAGGAAGTGCAGAAGCAATCAATAAAATGGTTGCAATTGTTGTTAATAGTACGATCAAGGAGCCTAGTATTATAGTAGTTTCTGCTATGAGTGGTATTACAGATCAATTGTTAATGTTGGCTCAAACTGCATCCAAAGGAAATGAAGCGTATAAAACAATTATACAAAGCATTGAACAAAAACATTTAGAAGTAGTTCGTGCCTTATTGCCTATTCAACAACAAAGTGCCACTTTAAGTTTGGTGAAGCAATTGACCAATGAATTAGAAGCCAATTGTGAAGGCTTGTTTATGCTTAAAGAATTGTCCATGCGCATGCAGGACAAAATAATAAGTTATGGAGAGTTGTTGTCCTCCAAAATTATAGCAGCTACTTTTGAATCCAAGGGCGTGAAGCAACAATGGGTGGATTCAAGAAATTTAATCAAAACCAATAGCAATTATTTTAATGCGGCGGTAGAAAAGGACTTGACTTATAACACCATTCAAACTTATTTTGGGGCAATAGAAAATAAATTTGATTTATATATCGCACCAGGATTTATAGCTTCAGATGTAGATAACAATACGACCACTTTGGGTCGCGGTGGTTCTGATTATACAGGTGCTATTTATGCAGCAGCTTTGGACGCCAAGGCATTAGCCATTTGGACAGATGTAAGTGGAATGATGACAGCCGATCCTAGAATGGTACAAAATGCCAAAGAAATTCCTGAAATATCTTATCAAGAGGCGATGGAATTGTCTCACTTTGGAGCCAAAGTCATTTATCCTCCGACCATTCAACCAGTGATGCAAAAAAATATACCTGTTTGGATAAAAAATACTTTTGATCCGGAACACAAGGGCACCATAATAAAAAATGAATCCGCTGCGGATAAAAGTTTTATAAGAGGTATATCTAGTATCAAAGACATCTGCTTGTTAAGTTTGGAAGGAAGTGGTATGGTAGGTATACCCGGGTTCTCTAAAAGATTATTTGACGCTTTAGCGAAAAAGCAAATCAATATTATTTTAATTACACAAAGCTCCTCTGAACATTCTATCTGTGTAGGAGTAAATATACAGGATGCGCATCAAGCTAAAATAGCGGTGGATGCTGAATTTGAACAAGAAATTAAAACACATAAGGTAGAGCCTTTAATCATAGAAAAAGATGTTTCTATCTTGGCATTGGTAGGAGAGCAAATGAAAAGTCATCCGGGTGTAAGCGGAAAAATGTTTGGTGTCTTGGGGCGTAATGGCATCAATGTAAGAGCAATTGCACAAGGGTCATCAGAAAAAAATATCTCAGCAGTCATAGCAACACAGGATGTACGCAAGGCCATTAACGTATTGCATGAGGAATTTTTTGAAACTTCTTACAAACAAGTGAACGTATACATAGCGGGTGCTGGAAATGTGGGAGGAAAATTAATAGAGCAAATCAAAAAGCAGGTTCCTTATTTACAAAAAACATTGAGACTACAAATTAATATCGTAGGCATTGCCAATAGTAAAAAGCAATTGATTCAAGTTGATGGAATAGATTTAACTACCTGGCGTGAACAATTGTCAGCAGCCAAGGCGGGTGATATTACAGATTATGTAAACGCCATTTTAGAAAACAATTTAAGAAATAGCATTTTTGTGGATGTAACGGCACATGAAAATGTATCTAATACTTATACTACTTTATTAGGCAAAGCGGTTTCGGTGATTGCTTGTAATAAAATAGCATGTTCATCTCCTTATGAGCATTATGCCAAATTAAAATCAATGGCAAGGGAGTACAATGCCTCTTTCTTGTTTGAAACCAATGTGGGAGCGAGTTTGCCTATCATCGGTACTTTAAATGATTTGATAAGAAGTGGAGATTCCATCAATAAAATCGAAGCTGTTTTATCAGGCACTTTAAATTTTGTATTTAATAATTATGCAGGAGGTGCTGATGGAAAAACATTTGCACAAGTAGTCAAACAAGCGCAGGCCGAAGGCTATACCGAACCAGATCCAAGATTAGATTTGGGAGGTACCGATGTGATGCGAAAAATAATGATACTGGCACGTGAGGCAGGAACCAAACTAGAAATGGCAGACATCATCAATGATCCTTTTTTACCTGCAAGTTGTTTTAATGGATCGGTAGCTGATTTTTATGCGGAGATGGAAAACCAAGAAGCCCATTTTAAAAAAATATATGCTGCAGCAGCTGCAGAAGGGTGCAAATTAAAATTTGTAGCCAAGTTTGAAACCAATGGAAAAACTACTGCTAAAGTTGGTTTACAACACATTCAACCAAGTTCTGATTTTTATCATTTGTATGGTAAAGACAATTTGGTATTGTTTTATAGTATGCGTTATCCAGAATTGCCATTGGTGGTAAAAGGGGCAGGTGCGGGAGCCGATGTAACTGCCTCAGGCGTATTTGCGGATATCATAAGAGCAGCAAGAGTATAAAAAAATAATAATAAAAATGGTTGCCGAGAATCAATGGATAAAAATAAAAGCCCCTGCTACTGTAGCCAATATGGTTTGCGGATTTGATATATTGGGCTTTGCGGTGAACAATCCCTATGATGAAATGGGAATGCGTTGGATGACGCGTGCTCAAAATGAACCAAGTATTGTTATTATTAATATTGATGACTATCAATTGCCTACCGATCCAGAAAAGAATGTGGCAGGAGCGGCTTTGTTAGCGTTTTTAGAAGAGTATGAAGAAAAAGAGAAGGACAATGCAGTAAAAATAAAACTGGAAGTAAAAATTAATAAGTTAATAAAACCCGGCAGTGGTGTGGGTTCTAGCGCAGCCAGCTCGGCAGGTGCTGTAGTAGGAGCTAATTATTTATTAGGCAATGTATTTTCTAAAGACGACCTGGTGCGCTTTGCCATGAATGGAGAAAAACTTGCATCGGGTGTAAAGCATGCCGATAATATAGCACCCTGTATTTTTGGTGGAGTTACTTTAGTGAGATCTATTTTTCCTTTAGAAGTGGTGGCTTTGCCTTCGCCACAATTGTATGTAACGATTGTACATCCTCAAATTGAAGTAAGAACCTCGGATGCAAGAAGTATTTTAAGACAACAAGTATTGTTAAAAGATGCCATCAAGCAATGGGGAAATATAGCGGGCTTGGTAGCAGGATTAATGAAATCAGATTATGATTTAATAGGCAGGTCATTGGAAGATGTGATCATAGAACCTGTACGTTCTATTTTGATTCCTGGATTTGATGATTTAAAAAAAGTGTGTAAACAAGCAGGCGCATTGGGAGGAGGCATCTCAGGATCAGGCCCTTCTATATTTATGTTAAGTAAAACAAAAGAAATAGCCGTAGCGGTGGAAAAAGAAATGAATCAATTGTATGATGGTATTGGCTTACCCCATCATACTTATGTTACCACTATTAATCAAGCGGGAGTAGAGATAATTGCCTAGTGAGCAATAAAAATTTCAATTAGATTTTTGAATTTAATAAGTATGCAGTATTATAGTTTAGGAAAACAATCACCCCCTGTTAATTTTAAAACAGCGGCCATTACTGGGCAAGCACCAGATAAGGGATTGTATTTTCCATCTGAGATCCCCCAATTTACTGCAGCACAAATTGAAAGGTTTAAAACATTAGACAAAGCCAGTTTGGCTTTTGAAGTTATGAAACCTTATGTGGGTGGAACTATAGACGATGCCACTTTACAACAAATATGTGCAGAGACCATTGACTTTGATTTTCCTTTAGTGGCCATCACTTCAACTATTTCAAGCTTAGAACTGTTTCATGGTCCTACTTTGGCTTTTAAAGATGTGGGTGCCAGATTTATGAGTAGGTGTTTGGGCTATTTTTCAAAACAAGAAAAAGTAGCATCGGCATCACCAACAACAAAATCAACTACGGTATTGGTAGCCACCAGTGGTGATACGGGAGGTGCGGTGGCCAATGGATTTTTAGGTGTGGAAGGAGTAAATGTGATTATTTTATATCCCAAAGGCAAAGTAAGTCCCATACAGGAATTGCAATTAACTACTTGCGGACAAAATATTACAGCACTAGAAATAGATGGAAGTTTTGATGATTGTCAAGCCATCGTGAAAGAAGCTTTTATGGATACCGATTTAAATCAACAATACCATTTAACATCGGCCAATTCAATTAATGTTGCAAGGTGGTTGCCACAACAATTGTATTATTTCTTTGCTTGGCAACAGTGGGTAAAAAAATATCAAGACGCTGATGGAAATTACCCCGCTATGCATATCGTAGTACCAAGTGGTAATTTTGGAAATATATGTGCGGGCATGATGGCCAAGGCAAGTGGCTTGCCCTTAGGACATTTTGTAGCAGCATGTAATGCGAATGATGTAGTGACTCGATATTTAGCTACTGAAAAATATGAAATACATACAGCGGTGGCAACGGTCTCCAATGCCATGGATGTAGGCAATCCAAGTAATTTTATAAGAATTAGGGAGATCCTACAAAATAATTTTACCCATTTAACCAATGCTTTAACAAGTTATAGTATCAATGATGCTACTACAAAATCTACGATAGCAAGGGTATATAAAACAAACAATTACACTTTAGATCCCCATGGGGCTGTGGCTTTTGCGGCAGCAGAATTGTATTTGTCTAAAATAAATGCTGACCCCTTAAATAAAGACACACAGAATGCGAATGATTCAAAAGTGGTCATTTTAGAAACTGCCCATCCTGTAAAATTTCCAGAAGTAGTGGAAGAAGCCATTGGAGAAAAGATAGAGGTACCTGCTTCCGTTCAATTTTTACTAGACAAAACAAAAGTGTCTATTCCCTTAGCGGCAAATTATACTTCGTTTAAGGAATGGATGTTGCAGTAATATTGTATTAGTCTTGCTAATTTAGTGACTAAAAAAAGAGCCCCCAATGGAGGCTCTTTACGATAAGATCATTTTAAGATTTACTTATTTCTTGATCATTAATTTTTGATGATCACGTCTTACTTTTTTTGCATTCACTAAATAGTCATTGGCTGCATCGCGGTAACCTAAGGTTAAAGCAACCGTACTATGTAAGCCTAAAGCTTTTAATCCTAACACTTCATCTACGGCATCAGGTGCGAAGCCTTCCATTGGAGTCGCATCCACTTGTGCTGCAGCAGCAGCTACTAAACCAAAACCTAAAGCAATGTAGGCTTGTTTGTCGGCCCAGATTCTAGCTTGGTCGGCAGATAGATTTTTTAATGAACCATTGATGTAACCAGCAAATTCATTTAAAGAATCCACAGCAACACCTCTTTGCTCAGCAATGTCTTGCATGTATTCAGCAACTTCTTTTTCTGAAACATGGTTCCAAGCAGCAAAAACAATTACTGCAGAACCATCCACAACTTGTGATTGATTGTAAAATGCAGGTTGTAATTTTTTTCTTGTTGCTTCGTCTTCTACCACAATAATGGTATAAGGGGTTAAACCAAAAGCACTAGGTGCTAAACGTGTTGCTTCTAAAATCTGGTTTAATTTTTCGGCAGGAATTTTAGTTCCATTCATTTTTTTCACTGCATAACGCCATTGTAAGGCTTCTAATAATTGCATGGTATTTAATTTTAAGTTTGTATTATCAATGTTTGAACATCAAAAATAAGTGATTTAGCTCATTTACACAATTATATTTTTAATAATAGTATGTAAATCAGTCTTTTATAATAACACTATAAAAGCTAAAAGGTTCAAAATCAACCAGATAATAGTGGGTATAATTATATTGGTGTAACTTTAGGCTACATTACCATCATGTTATACCATAAAACCATAAGGCCCATTATTGCGCTACTCATGCTAGTGGTTTTTGCATTTAGTATCACTTCTCAAAAAACCATCCATGATTTAGTTGCTAAGCACACCGATCAGGTGAATTGTAATGTACATAAATCGGCACCTATAGATCAAGTGGAGCATTCCACCATTCATTGTGCGCATGAAAATTTGGTAGTAGCTTCTCCTTTTGTCGATTTTTCTTTTCCTATTCAAATATTGCATCCAGTAGTAGCCCAGGTGCGCAATACTATTTTAGTTGCTTTTTATTTTTCTACTCAATTATTTGCTCTCGAATCTAGAGGTCCGCCCACTGCATAATGGAATAAGGTTTTGTCTTTGATTTCATTATTTATTTTAGATTCATTTTATGTTCAAATATTTTTCCATAACGGTTCTTATTTTATTTTTGGCCTTGACTCAAGTTCATGCAAACCCTTTGCCAGAAAAGGTTTTATTACATGGTAAAGTGATAGATCAACTCACTGGCCAAATTTTACAAGGCGCTTCTATCTATTTTCCTGAATTAAAAAAAGGAGCAGCTACCAACGACAAAGGATTTTACCAAATCAATGTAGCCCCAGGAAAATACATCATCGAAGTGAGTTATATCGGCTATACTTTACAAACCATTAATCTGGAGCTACGAAACCAACTAGAAAAAGATTTTGCATTAAATCACAATGTGGTTGAAAATACCAATGTAACGGTGACAAGTTTTTTACGCGCCACATCAAGCAAACGAACGCCTACCCCAATAAGTATTTTAAGAAAAGAAGATTTGTTTAAAGGGGCTGCTACTAATTTCATTGATGCGCTTTCTAAAACACCTGGGGTGACCCAATTAACTACAGGGCCTGCTATTTCTAAACCCATTATAAGAGGCTTAGGATACAATAGGGTCATGGTTTTGAACGATGGGGTAAAACAAGAAGGACAACAATGGGGCGATGAACATGGCATTGAAATTGACGAGTACAATGTAAGTCGAACCGAAGTCCTAAAAGTTCCTGCTTCTATTATTTATGGAAGTGAAGCTTTGTCTGGTGTTATTAATATTATTTCCAATGTACCTGTAGCAGAAGGTGTGATTAAGGGAAACTTATTTAGTAATTACCAAAGCAACAATCAATTGCAAGGGTATCATTTTGATATTGCAGGAAACAACCATGGTTTGGTTTGGGGCTTTAATGGGTCCAGTAAAAAAGCTGCAGATTATAAAAACAAATACGATGGTTATGTATTTAATTCAAAGTTTAGTGAATTGAATGGCGGTGCATTTGTTGGAGTAGAAAAAGATTGGGGCTACAGTCATTTTATAGTAAGTGAGTTTACACAAAAATTAGGCATGATCGAAGGCAGCAGAAATAATTTAGGACAGTTTACAAAAGAAATACCATCAGCAGTGGGTGGCAAAATGAGTACCATCGAAGTGCCAGCTACTGATGCCGATTTTAGTGCAAGTGATCCTAGTCTTCCTTATCAAACCATTCAACATACTAAATTGATATTGGATAACAGCATCAATTGGGGCACGGGAAAATTAAAAGCAAATATCGCCTACCAACACAATCAAAGAAAGGAATTTGGCAATGTACTTGACCCCGCCGAAAAAAGTTTATACTTTGATTTAAGTACTTTAAATTATTCTTTTCAATATTTATTACCCGAAACCAACAACTGGAAACATACGATTGGTGTGAGTGGAATGAATCAAGAAAATAAAAATAAAGGGGTTGAAGTATTAATTCCTGCCTATACATCAGTGGAATTAGGGCTGTTCTTTTTTACTCAAAAGCATATCAATCAACTTTATTTAAGTGGCGGGGCAAGAGTAGATAAAAAAGGAATTGAATTTAATGGTTTGCAAAAAGATTATGGAGATCTTGCGGGGTCCTTTGGTGCGACGTATGAAGCGGAAAACAATGTAGTGTATAAATTCAATGTAGCAAGGGGATACAGAGCACCTAATTTATCTGAATTGGGAAGCAATGGAGCACATGAAGGAACCAACCGATATGAATATGGCAACACCCATTTGTTATCAGAAAAAAGCTTGCAATTTGACCTAGGAACGGAATGGAGCAATGAGCATATTTCTGTGGCAGGTAATTTGTTTTATAATATGGTAACAGATTATATCTTTTATCAAAAAATATTGGGCGTGAAAGGCGGTGATTCAATCTTAGTTAAAGACAATAAAAACTTTTTTGCCTTTGCCTATCATCAACAAAATGCGCATTTATTTGGTGCCGAAGGGAATATTGATATTCACCCACATCCATTGGACGGCTTGCATATCGAAAATACCTTGTCTTATGTGAAAGGTGAATTTAATCAAGCGGTAGATGGAAGTACCAACTTGCCTAATATTCCTACTTTTAGATGGATTGCAGAATTAAGGTATGAGTTAGCAAAGCAAACTGCCAATTATAAAAACACGTATTTGTCTTTACAATTTGATAATGTAGCTGCGCAAAACAATCCATTCACAGGCTACCATACCGAAACTAAAACACCTGGCTATAGTTTAATCAATGTTGGATTAGGCACACAAGTGTTAAACAACGGCAAGCCATTGTTTAGCATTTCCTTTTTTGCTCAAAACCTAACCGATGTAGCTTATCAAAATAGTTTAAGCCGCTTAAAATATACCGATGAGAATGTAGTTACTGGCAGAATGGGTGTATTTAATATGGGCCGCAATTTTAGTTTAAAAATAAATGTGCCTTTGCAGTTTAATTAAGACCATTTTAAGTAATTATACTATTATTAATATAGTTTGATTATTATTCACCAATAGTTAATTTTTTTATCAAAAGTTATTTTTTACCTTTAATAAAGTTCTATAAAAGCGCCCCCCAAAAAAGTTCTAAATGCATAAAATAAATTTTTATAGTACAATTTTATTTTTACTAAGCATATTGGTCACTGCTTGTCATCATGATAATATTACGATTAACTCGGGTATCTCCATGGATACCATTTTGGTGGCCAAGCCTCCCGTGGGAACTCCCACTACCACACCTGCAACACCCGCTTCAGGCAACGTAGCAACAGTTTCAGATACCGTATGTTTTAATACAGATATATTGCCTTTGTATGTAAGCTATTGTGGCTCTTCGGGCTGTCACGATGCTACTACCCACAAGTCGGGGGTCATTACTACCGACTATGGGCATATTATGAATGGAATTAGGGCAAAAAATTCAAGTAGTAGTAGTTATTATACGATCATTAACAATGGAATGCCTCCAAGAGGAAGTACTCAAATGACTTCCACACAAATTGCGCTTATAAAAAAATGGATTGATCAAGGGGCTTTAAATACACAGTGTACCAATGTGTGTGATACGACCAGCTTTACGTATGCTGAAGCAATACAAACCATCATGGCAAATAATTGTGGAGGATGTCATGGTACTATGCCAGGTTCTTTAAATGTTTATTTGGGAGACTACACAAGTACCAAAGCTTATATCACCGCCAATAAAACTTTATTTTTAAATGCCATCAATTACGCTAGTACATTAACTACTTTACAACAAATGCCTCCATCTGCTAAAATGGTTAATTGTAAAATTATTCAAATCCAAAAATGGATACAAAATGGCTATCCTCAATAACATGAAAGTCAAACAAAAAATAATATTTATTGGAATCGCAATGCTATTATTTAGTGCTTGCTATTATGATAAAAAAGATCAAGTATACCCTCAAGCAATGACACTCACTTGCGATACGACTAATATAACTTACAGTGTTACGGTAACTTCTATCTTAAATGCCAACTGTACCAGTTGTCATGGGGCCAATGCCAATACCTTAGGCGCAGGCATTTTTTTAAACACCTATGCCACAGTAAAGCCCTATATCACTAGTGGACGTTTGGTGAATTCCATACTACAAAATGGCAATGCATCTCCTATGCCAAAAAATATGGCCAAGATGGATAATTGCAGTATCAATAAAATTATACTATGGGTGAATAAAGGGGCAATAAATAATTAAGCCTACACATAACACAATAAAATACATCATCAAGAAAATTTAAAAATGACTCCTACTTCCACCATAAAAAAAACAGCTATTTATTTTTTATTCATTCTGTTTTTACAAATAAGTTTTACACACTATCTAAGTGCACAAAAAGTATATGCCACCAAAACTGGGCAACTATTTTTTAATGCAACAGGTGGTATTGAAAAAATTGCTGCCATCAACAATCAAGTAGATTCTAAATTTGTCGAAACTACAGGCCAAATCATATTTGGTGTATTGGTAAAAGGTTTTAAGTTTGAAAATCAATTGATGGAGGATCACTTTAATGAGGACTATATGGAGTCGACGCATTTCCCTAAAGCCGATTTCAAAGGGTACATCAAAAATATTAAAGAAGTTGATTTTACGAAAGAAGGCACCTATCCTATTCAAATTGAAGGTGCTTTAACCATTCACGGTATTGCACAAAAGGTAAGTACCACTGGGTCGCTGCAAATGAGTGCAGGCAAGCCTTCCATTATAGGAGAGTTTAGTGTTAAAATTAAAGACTATGGCATTAAAGGGTTGTATATAGGCGAAAAAATTGCCAATGAAGCAAAAATAAAAGTGAATTGTAAATATCTAAATTAAAATTATGTTCTTACGTTCACTAAGTTTTGGGGCACTTATGGTATTGATAATATCAACACATGCGACAGCGCAAACGGTGGACTTATTTTCAGAAAATAATTATTTTAATAATCCGGATATAATCACAGGCACTTTTAAATCCACTAGAATTGTCAACGGTCAATCCATAGAAAATGTGGGGCCGGGCATATTGGATTTCAGCATCTTACATCGATTTGGTGCATTGAGTCAAGGAGCTTATAATTTTTTTGGTTTGGATCAAGCAACTATGCGCTTGGGTTTAGATTATGGAATTACCGATAGGTTGATGATAGGAATTGGACGAAGCACATTTGAAAAACAATACGATGGATTTTTAAAATTTAAAATAATCAGACAACAGGAAGGACAAAGAAATATTCCATTTAGTTTAAGTTATGCCAGCTCTCTTATTTATAAATCCTTATTAGATCCTACCACTACTTATACTCCCTATGTATCAGATAAATTTTCTTTTTCTAATCAGTTGCTTTTAGCAAGTAAGGTCAACGAATATTTTTCCCTACAATTAACTCCAACTATAATACATTATAATATGGTAGATACTAAAACCATTCCTAACGATTTTTATTCCTTAGGCATTGGCTTTAGACAAAGAATAAGTAAAAGAGTAAATATCACCACCGAATATTTCCGCAGGTTCAATACCTTAGAAGGCTATAACGATCCATTGTCGGTGGGGGTAGATATAGAAACGGGTGGGCATGTATTTCAGTTGCATGTATCCAATTCAACGGGCATGACCGATCGTACTTTTATCAATGAAACGGCAGGTAGTTGGGCCAAAGGAGATTTGCGTTTTGGGTTTAATATATCCAGGGTGTTTACCATTCGCAAGCCCAAAGAGCTCAGAGATATTAAGTGGTAAGCCTATTTAGTTGAGCAACCTATTGCAAGACTTCGGGGATTAAAAATTAAATGTATGCGCAAAATGACAAAATTAATTTATGCTTTAGCGGTTGTAGCTCTTACCGCTATAGGAGGGTACTATTATGTATTTGTGTATTCTAAAACGCATCATCGCAATGTGCAAACAGAAAAAGGGTTGGCGATTATTGCCGATTCTTTAAGTGCACAGTTTCAGGCCAATGAAAAAAATGCCAATGCTTTGTATTTAAACAAAGCCATTACCGTAACAGGCACTATACTAAGTATCGATAAAAATCAGGAAGGGAAAATTACTCTATTATTAGGCCGCTCCGATGCCTTCGCCAATGTATCGGTAACCTTACTTAGCACAGTTCCAATTACTCAAAAAGTAGGCGAAACCATAAGCATCAAAGGGGTTTGCACCGGTGCTTTAAGTGATGTAATTATTACAGAAGGGTTGGTGCAGTAGTAGGATTAAGAATCATTTTCAGGACTATCTCCGTCTGTTATGGCTTTTTTAAATTGAGCTTCCCAAGTACTAGGTTTAAGATTCAATTTATTTTTAACACTTTTACTTTTGGCATAACGCTTCGCTCTAACCAATTCAACTTCTTTAGTAATTTCTTTTAATGAAGGTGAAGTTTTTGCATTTGAACGAAGATTTTTTAATACAGATTGAAAAGTACTTTTTGATGGCTTTCGAATGGTTATCCAATTTTTCTTTACCAAATCTTTTAAATAACGTTAGCCTTAGGGTTCAATATTGCTACTTCAATGCTTTTCATAATTCAAATGTAAAGATATTCAGTCAATTTTTTATTTTTTACTCTTCCGCTAATTCAACCGCTTCATTTTCTAATTCTTTAGATATATAAAAATTAGTTTCTTTAATTTTTTCTAAAATTGGTTTAATACTAGGTATTAATTTTTTATTCTTTGCAGAAATAATGATGCCTATTGTTCCAGTAACTTTTATGCCAAGGTCTTTAGCTAAAGCCCTTCCTTTAAAATCGTCAATAATAATTGTACTATTAGACCTTTCTAATGCTAATATTATTACACTTGCTTCGCCTTTATCTATCCTTTTTTCAAATAAAAACTCCTTTTCATTAAATTTTATTGGACAAACAGTTATCCATTCTGGGAGGGGCTCATTAAACTCTTTAGCAACAACTTCTGTAATTAATATTTCTTCATACAAAAGCTTTAGTAGATAAAGCTCCTTAATTTTTGAAAGAATAATAAGACAACTGGTGTCAACAATAATTTTACGCATTCCTCACATCTGATTCTAAATCAGATGCAGGGTAATTGAAAAGGGAGATGTTATACTTTCCCAATAACTCAATAAATGAACCTTTAGAACAGCCTATCATTTCTGAGGCTTGGCCTAAAGAGAGTTTCCCTATTTCGTATAATCTTGTAGCTACGATAACTGTTAGTTCGTTGCTGTTGATTTCTACATTATCGGGGATGTTTAAATTCATACTCTTCATTATTCGAATTTAGAGAAAATATTGCCATTTTTCGTATCCTGCAAATAATTTAATGTTAATCAGCGAATTAAGCAATTAAATCAAACCATTTTTCAAGTATTTACCGCAAGCTTTTGGGGTATAAATGAATTGAAGTAAATTGAGTGATCCTAAAAAGAAGCTATGAGAAAAATAATATTCATGACCATTGCTATCATTGGCTTTGGTTCACAACAATCAATAACAGCACAAACTACAAAAGCCACCGTAAGTTTAAACAAGGAGGAGCAAAAAATAATGGCGTATATCGATGCTAATATGCCCAGGGCCATCGCACTTTTAAAAGAATCGGTGGATATCAATAGCGGTACTTTAAATATCGAAGGCGTAAAAAAAGTGGGGGCTATTTTTGCAAGAGAATTTGAAAATGCAAATTTTAAAACCAAGTGGATTCCCATGCCAGATTCATTGCGCAGAGCAGGACATTTGGTAGCGAGTATAGGATTCAACCATGCAGCAGGGGATCAAAATAAAACTACAGACCAAAATAAAAAAAATCAGAAATCAGATTTAGCTAAAACCAGTAAAGGAAAAAAACTTTTTTTAATAGGCCATTTAGATACGGTGTTTGAACCCGATATGCCCGCGAATCCATTTACGATGTTAAATGATTCCACTGCAACAGGCCAAGGTGTGAATGATATGAAGGGAGGTGATGTAGTGATGGTGATTGCCTTACAAGCCTTACAGGCACAGGGTTTGCTCAAAGACGCCAATATCATTGCTTATTTAACGGGCGATGAAGAACATGCAGGCAATCCACGCGAAGTAAGTAGAGGCGACTTTATTGAAACTGCAAAGCAAACAGATATTGCATTGGCATTTGAAGGTGCCAACGGATTAACTACCGTCGCCACTGCTAGAAGAGGTGCAAGCAGTTGGTTGTTACATGTAAAAGCAAAAACAGGACATAGCTCAGGCGTGTTTACACCCAGTGCAGGCTATGGTGCGATTTATGAAGCAGCCAGAATTGTGAATGAATTTAGAGTACAATTGAGTACTGAAAAATATTTAACATTTAATCCAGGTGTTTTTATTGGTGGATCAGAAATGAATTATGATGAAACCAAAGCATCTGGTATTGCCATTGGAAAAACAAATATTATTTCACCTGCAGTAACTGTAACAGGTGATTTGCGTTTTTTAACGGAGCAACAAAAAATAAATGCAAGAAAAAAAATGCAAGCCATTGTTGACCAAAGTTTAACGGGCACCAAAGCCACCATCCAATTTGAAGATGGCATTCCAAGTATGGCACCCACCCAAGGCAATGATAAAGTACTTGAAGTGATTAGTGGTGTGACCCAATCCATGGGTGTTGGCGCAAGCGTTGCAGGCGACCCCGGATCCCGAGGTGCAGGTGATATTTCCTATATTGCCGCCTATGTAGATTGCATTGATGGTTTGGGCGCTTCCGGCAAGGGCTCTCATGCCCCCGGTGAAACCATTCATTTAAATGAACTGCCTTATTTAATCAAAAGGGCAGCCCTAACCATTTATAGGTTGAGTAGGTAGAAAGCCCCTTTTCCCCATCTGTTTTAGTTATTGATGTAAAAGCCATAAAATAGGCCCTCTATTTGGGCCGTTGTTGTTATTTTAGGTATTTTTGTTATGTGTGAATAAACCTTTGTTCTTTAGTCAGTTGCGTGCAAAAATGGGACTAAGAGAGACGAAGTATTATCCAAAAATTAATCTACAAAATGTTCAAAATTTACCCGCTATTCAAATACGCAAAATTTGTTTTTGTTATTGGCGCATTCAACATTTTATCTGGATGCATTAAATCGGGCTATGATGAAGCAACGGTGTATGACAGTAATTTTAAATCCGGGTCCACAGAAAAACTAAAAGGGGCCATATTGTATAAGAAAGACGGAGAATTTTTTATAGGCAGATACAACAATGGGGGGTTTTCGGTGAATTTGGATAATTTACCACCGCACAAAGCCATTGAAATTACTGTCGAACCCTATATGCATGATAGTTGGGATGGCAATAATAATTATGGAGGCATTGATGGCCCAGATGTATGGACGATGTATGCAGATGGGGAGGAATTGGTGAATTCAAGTTTCTCCAACTCTCCTTGTAATTCTATGTATTGTTTATTTCAATCTTATCCAGCAAGATACAGTGGAGGCATTATCAACAATCCACCTAGAACCGATGCCATGTCATTGTTACCCGGGTTTTGTTATACAGGTTATACCTATGGCACATCGGTGTATAAAATAGCAAAAACTATTTCGCATTCAAAAAGCAGTTTGAATATTAGTTTTAGAGATTTCTTAGTTCAAACAAATGTATCAGATCCTTTGTGTGATGAATCATGGTCTGTTGGATTGTTGAGAGTAAAAATTTTAAATACAACACCTTAATCAAGACGGTACATCAATAAAATTATTTCCATTGAAGTTTCACTTTCCTATCATTAATCAGTTCGTATCTATTTTAGCATTAAATGTAACCAATACTTTATTTCAGTTATTGCTCATACCTGTATTGATTAATCATACGGCAAATGATAAATTGGGCTCCTATTTTTTAGCCTTGTCCTTTTCGGTATTGGCATCCATTTTTGTAAATTTTGGAACTTCACAAACTGCAGTGGTAGAAATAAAAAAAGCAGCCAACGAAAATGAAAAGCAAACCATATTGGTTGAAACTTTGGCTTTAAGATTTCTTCCATTAGCATTGGCCATTATCATATCCTGTGTATTACCCATTTTAGCCAATAATGGTACTTATTATTTATTGGTGTTGCCCATTATACTTGCAGAGTTTATCAATCCGCAATTTTATTTAATTGCTATCTATAAAATAAAAAAGTATGCGCTGCTCAATTTAATTTTAAGAGCTAGTTTGATAATTTTTCTAATTCTATTAAAAGACAATAAAAATTTAATTGAAATTACCTTAATAGGAACCGGCTTGGCCATGTTGGTGTTGAATATTATTTACTTGCCATCTACTTTTTTAAAAGTAAGTGTCACCGCTCATCTGCCCAATTTTAAAAGAATAAAAGAATTATATGCAACGCATGTTTTAGTCGTAGGCAATGGCTTAACGGTACACTTGCAACAATCTATGTTTTTATTTGCCTTACCATCCTTTGTAACACCTATATTTTTATCTGCTTATGGTTTAATAGATAAATTAATTTCCAGCTTTAGAATGCTGGTTAACGCGTATAGTTCTTCTGTTATGCCCCATGCGGCCAGCCATCATCAAATTGGGTTTGAGCGGTGGAAAAAATTTAAGCAGCAACAAAACAGATTGTTGTTTGCACTATGTTTTGCGGCAGGCATCATCATGTTTATTTTCCCCGAACAATTGTTAACTATTTTATTTTTGGGGAAAAACAACAATCAATTATTTTTTACGGAGGCCACTCAGTTGGTAAAAATAATAAGTCCTGTGCCCTTGCTTATTGCATTGAATGTTTTAAATGTGTCAGAATTGATTCTTGAAAAAAAATTCTTGATCTATTTAGGCGCAGGATTGTTTGTGTTATTAATTTCTTTGTTGTCCATAGATGCCTTAAAATTAGGATTGCCTGCAAAATATGCAGGCTATTATCCTGTGGTGATTGAAGGAGCTTGTTTACTCATTTACGCTGTCATTGTTCAAAAAATTAGAAATGAGAAAACTAGGTAAGCAAGAAAATAAGTATAAGATAGAGGTACTTGTATTATTGCTGCTCGTATTTATACCCTTTTTAGCCAAGGCACAAGCCGATCTAAGAGCTGATAATTATGTGCAATTAAATAATTACTGGGAGGATTCGATAAAAAGCAAAAAAGTAAAAATACAAGCATTGCCCTTACTATTTAAATATCAATACGTCGAGGATCATCCTTATAATTGGAACGATGGTGCCATGATACCCGCCAAAGGCTTACAACAATTGGTAAGAGTAGGGGTACATACACAATGGAAATTTGTAGAGTTACAATTGGCACCAGAAATGGTGACGGCGCAAAATCAATATTTTGATCAGTTTCCTTTGGATTTAGCACAAGTGCATTGGAAAGATTATTATCGCTTTTATAATTTTATAGAATTGCCAGAGCGCATGGGCGAAAAGCAATATCTACAATTTTTACCAGGACAATCTTTTATAAAATTTCATTATAAAAAATTAGCTATCGGTGTATCTACCGAAAATAAGTGGTGGGGACCTTCGCAACGCAACTCACTTTTATTGTCAACTACTGGAGCAGGCTTTCCTCATATCACTATTGCCAATCAAGCACCACTTGAAACAAAAATTGGCAGGTTTAATTTTGAAGCCATAGTTGGTACTTTAACCAATGGAGGATTGGCGCCTCCAGATTCCTATAAAACTTTTAATGGCAATGTAATGTATGTGCCTAAGCCCAATGAAACAAGAATCATCAATGGCTTTACACTTCATTATCAACCAAAATGGATGAAACATTTAACATTAGGTGTGGCGCAAATGTATATGCAGTATCAAAAAGACATGCTGTATTGGCAGGACTATTTGCCTATCAAAAATATTGTTTCCAGATTTAATAATGATCGAGTAGAAGCGCCTATCATTCTTACCGAATTCAATTTTAAATATACAATGCCAGAAGCGGGTGCCGAAATGTATGGTGAATTAGGATGGAATTTACATCAAACTACTTTTAGAAATTGGATGCTACAACCAGACAAAGGGTTTGCAAGTATTCTAGGGATTAAAAAAATATTTGCTACTCAAAGAAAATATTATTGGGAGTTGTTAGGAGAAATAACGCAATTGCAATTGTTAACCCGGGCCGAACAATTTACAACGGGCGTGCCACCTAGTTGGTATCTAGGATCCAATGTAAGACAGGGTTATACCAATGACGGACAATTGTTAGGTGCTGGTGTAGGTCCAGGAGGTTCGGGACAATTTGTAGAATTTAATTGGAAAAAAAATAAAAACAGAGTTGGACTTGCGGTGGAGCGAAGAGAACACAACAGCGATTTTTATGAATATACTTTTGAGGGGTCTCAGGATTTTAGAAGATTTTATGTAGATTTTGCTACCACATTAAAAATAGATTGGCAGTATAAAAAATTAACCATCGCACCAAGAATAAGTTATATAAGAACCAATAACTATAACTGGATGTTGTTTCAACCGCAAACCATTTATTTTATTACCGGGCAGGACATCAATCAGTGGGCAGGTCAATTGAACCTACAATATCAATTGTAAAAATGACGCAAAAAAAATTAGCCATCGTAATTGTTAATTGGAATAGTTATGACTTAACAAGTGATACTTTGGTTTCATTAAGTAGTACTAGCTATAAAAATTATGATATCATTGTTGTAGATAATTTTTCTATAGATGATTCTGCAACGCAATTGGAAAAAGAATTTCCATCTATTATTTTATTGAGGTCCGATGAAAACAAAGGCTTTACTGGGGGAAATAATATGGGATTTGAATATGCTATCCAGCAAGGTTATGAATATGTGATGATGTTGAACAATGATGTAGCAGTAGAACCGGATTTTTTAGAACCCTTAGTAGCAAAATTAGACAGTGACCAAAAAATAGGCGGCGTACAACCATTAATTTATTTTTATCATGATCGTGAATTAATTTGGAATGCTGGAAGTAGGTACAATGCCATTTTTGGCATCCCTTATATTTTATACTATTATAGAAAAGACAAAGGGCAGTTGCAAAGAAAAAAGCAAAAGTCAATTGATTGGATTACGGGATGTGCTTTTATGATGCGAACCGAAGTACTTAAAAAAGTGGGTGTATTAAAACAAGATTTTTTTATTTATTATGAGGATGTAGATTTGTCCTTTAGAATCAAAGCAGCAGGCTATGGCTTGGCTTATGCACCTAGTTCTGTAGTCTACCACAAAACAGGGATGTCGCATAAGTCTAAAGAAAAGTTGAAAGAGGGGTACTTGAATCCCAAAGTGCACTACTTAAATGCACGTAACCGACTATTTGTGCTAAAAGAGTATACCCAAAAGATGGCTGTTCCCACAGTTATTCTCTATCAAATAATATATTTTTTTGGCATCAGTTTCTATTTTATTTTTAGGCGTCGATGGCAAAAGTTAAAGGCCTGGAATAAAGGGATCAAAGACGGCTTATTTACTACACTCAAAAATTAAAGAATTAAAAATATCCTTTTGAAAAAAATTGTAATCACCGGCGTAGCAGGATTGTTGGGTTCCAGAATGGCGGAATGGATTGTAGAAAATCATCCCAGTTATAAAATCATTGGCATTGACGATTTATCGGGGGGTTATATCGAACATGTTCCCAAGCAGGTCGAATTTCATCAGTTAGATATAAGTACAGCAAACCTAAGTGAATTGATACAAGGCGCAGAAATGGTGTATCATTTTGCGGCTTATGCTGCAGAAGGTTTAAGCCCTTTTATTAGAAAATACAATTACAATTGCAATTTAGTGGCTACCGCCAATATTGTAAATGCCTGTATAGAACATGCAGTAGGAAGGCTGGTATTTACTTCCAGCATGGCGGTCTATGGAGTAGGCACGCCTCCTTTTAAAGAAACAGATGCACCTGCACCCATTGATCCATATGGCGTTGCCAAATATGCTTGTGAAATGGATATACAAATAGCAGGGGAGCAACATGGATTGGATTGGTGTATCATACGACCACACAATGTGTATGGAAGGCATCAAAATATTTGGGATCGATATAGAAATGTATTGGGTATTTGGATGTATCAATATATTAATGGATTACCCTTTACCATTTTTGGAGATGGAGAACAACAACGTGCATTTTCATGTATTGATGATTGCTTACTACCCTTGTGGAAAGCAGGAACCGATGCCAGAGCCAGTAAGAAAATAATTAATATTGGTTCTTGGAAATATTATAGCATCAAAGAAGCAGCCGAAGTATTAAAAAAAGTTATTGGATCTGGACAAACCAAACATGAGCAGGCCAGACACGAAGTAAAAGACGCTTTGCCTTCACATGAATTAAGTGTAAGTTTATTGGATTATAAAGACACCACCAGTTTAGCAACTGGATTGGCCGATATGTGGCAATGGGCGCAACAACAGCCCAAGCGCGAACAAAAATCATGGGAAACTTACGAGCTAGAAAAAGGCTTGTATGGTTTTTGGAAAAACAAATAATTTCATCTTTACCTTTTGACAATTACAAAAAGAATTTTTCTTTTCTTAAGCATGCTATTTGCTAGTTATTCTTATGCGCAAACCATAAGTATGGATCAACCTCCAATGGAAGATGCATTAAGAAGATTGCAATTAATGGGCAAGATAGAAGGGGATATTTCTTTTATGTTACGTCCAATACAATCAACCCGTTTACATAGTTGGGACAGTGTATTACAATCCATAGATCCGAGTGTGAAAGCCATGGGCAATCAAAAAATTGATAAACACTTTTTAGGCAAATGGGGATATGCATCAATTTTACCTGTGCAACTAACTCAACAATATGTAACAGCACAACCTTATCAGGAATTAGATGGTGCGATGATTGCCAGCAGTGGTTATCAATTAATGGCTACTGCAGGTGTATATGCAAAAATAGGCCCCTTAACGATACAATTACAACCACAATTTGTAAGTGCTGCCAATGTCGATTTTAGAGGTACTACGCAAACACCTAATTACAATAAAACATTTTGGGGCAACTCTAGTATAAGATTAAATGCTGGTCCAGTAAGCATAGGAATAAGTTCAGAAAATATTACTTGGGGACCTAGTTTAATGAATCCATTAATTATGAGTGCCCATGCGCCAGGTTTTATGCATTTAACATTTAACAGTCGTAAGCCCTGGCGCACGCCTATTGGTAGTTTTGAATGGCAATGGTTTGCCACTTATTTAGATGCTATAGAACCAAAATATAATGGCATTGCAGATTATGCTAATGGAGATCCCACCAAAAGAAGGTATTTTAATGGAGCTATGTTTAGTTATCAACCCAAATGGATCAAAGGATTAAGTATGGGGGTAACCAGGGTAGTACAAGAGCCAGAATCTTTATATACATTAGATAAACAGTGGAACTTATTATTTAATAACGTTGCAAGAATTAATGATGCCAGTTTTTTAGTGGAAATACAAAGAGACCAATATGCTGCTGCTTTTTTAAGATGGGTATGGCAACCTGCCCATGCAGAATTTTATACCGAATGGGGCAGGAATGACACTTATTATACGATGCGTGATTTTATTCAACAACCCGAACATTCTCGTGCATATACCTATGGCTTTAGAAAATTATTTGGTACGGAGCTAGAAGCAAATCAAAATAATTCAGTTTTAAAAACACCTAAAAAATATTGGCAATTCATTTCCGAATATACTCGAATACAACAGCCTTCCACCTGGCCTGTAAGAAGTGCAGGATCATGGTATGTGCGAGGTGATATGCCAGGCTATACGCAGATGGGGCAAATCATGGGTGCCCCTATTGGTTCGGGAGGAAATTATCAAATGATGCGTATAAGTAAATTCAATGGTTGGAAACAAATAGGGCTTCAATTAGAAAGCACTACTCACAATGCAGAAAATTTTGAAGACACCGGTTTGGCATTTACCAATCCAAGCCTTACCAAATGGGTGGATTATGGTTGTAGAATTTTGTTTGATTATCCATATAAGAAATACTTATTTTCTACCACTCTTGCTGCTACTCGTTCTTTTAATTACCATTGGTCCCAGCCAGCTAACGCCTCAGGCTTAGGTTTAGGAAATCCAAATGATTTGGATAGTTATTTATTAAAATTTACCATTCGCTATTTATAGTTATTTAGCAATAATTATAAATATTTCAATTAACAGTATTCACCTATTTAAAGCTGCATGTTTCTATTTCCTTTAGCTTATTTGTTTTCATTTTTTTATGGCTTAAACAAGCTTTTCAAAAATCAAATTGAAGGGCTGTTGGCCTATATTATAGTAGGCTTGCCTATTTATATCAATGCCATGTCGGTAAGTTTTATGTATGGCTTTGCAGCTTGGATACCTGTGATGCAATCCATGAAAGAAATAATTGTACTAGTAAGTGCCTATCTTGTTTTTACGCATGCCCGTATCAATCGAAAAATTAATTTTCATTATATAGATATTTTAATTGCGCTATTTTTTGTTTATACTTTATCCTTTGTTTTTTTACCCGTTGGTTCCTATAGTTTTTTAAATAAAGTACTTGCTTTAAAAAATCTATCCTTTTTTCCATTTCTTTATTTTATTGGACGTTTTTGTCATTATCAATCAATCAATATTAATAAGGTATTTACCTTTATTGTTGTAGTTATTATTATTGCGGGCTGTATTGTATTGGTGGAACGATTCAATTACCAACATTTACAAACCTATACTGGTTATTCTAATTTCAATGCTAAATTTTTTGATACCGATATATCAGGAAGTTATGGTTTAACATGGACTTTTGAAGCAGAATCAGGATTAAAAAGATTTGCCAGTATTTTTGCCAACCCCTTGGATTTTTCAGCTTCTACAGTGGTGGCTTTAAGTATCCTGTTAGCACTGATTACGTATAAAACCAAAATGTTTACCATTGCGCCCAGTTCTTTCGAGACCATTGGGTTGCTTACCAGTTTTATTTGTATTTTATTTGCAGCTTCAAGGGCCTCTTTTGTAAGTTATTTTGCTGTGATTTATTTTTATGCTTGGTTTATTAAACGAAATAAAATTTTATTCTATTTCCATTTATTGGTGGTTATTACCATTATCGTATTTCTCTATTTTTTAGAAGGCGACTTGTATAATTATGTAATCAACACCATCAGTTTCGAAAATACTTCTAGTTTGGGCCATTTGATAGAATGGGTGAATGGAATTGATGCCATGATTGCAAAGCCATTGGGCATGGGCTTGGGGGAATCGGGTAGGGTATCCGTTGCCTTAAAAGAAAATGTAGGAGGCGAAAATCAATTGATTATTATTGGGGTACAAACAGGAGTATTGGGTTTGCTATTGTATTTAACCATTACGATTTCAATTATTAAAGAAGGTGTAAAAAATTTAAGCATTGCTGCCGCGCAACATTGGAAAGTAATATTGGCAGTGGTATTGTTTAAAATAGGATTAATCATCCCTTTATTTACAGCCGAAATTGATTCTTATATCTATGTAAGTTATATCACTTGGTTTTTAACTGGGTACATGATTAACTTAATACAGTCCACCAAGGAGCAAGTAAATATAGTACCCTCTACGAACCCAATTATTACTGCATGATAAAAGTGGTTGTTGATATACGTGATTTACAAATAGCTACTACCGGCACCAAAACATTTTTAGAAGCACTTTGTAAAGAATTCAAAAAGGGGCATAGCGGTTTTCAGTTTTATTTTTTAAGCCCCAAGAGTAAACCCTATTCGGGCGCTAATAAATTCTTAAAAATAAAGGAGCATCTATTGTTCTTTATTTGGAAACAAATTCAATTGCCTTACCTGGCTTATCGTTTAAAGGCAAATATTGTTTTTTGTAGCGATTATTTTGTACCTTATTTGCATTTTGGTTATACTACTATTCCGGTTTTTCATGATGCTTTTTTTAAAGAGTATCCCACTCATTATAATAGATGGTGGTTACAAATTTTTAATACAATAGGATTAGGAGCGGCAAAAAGAGCAGCGTTTATTGTTACACCCACAAAATATGCATTAGAGACCATTCATCAACAATATCATTTAGACAAAAATAAAACAAGAGTCATTTACGAGGCAGGTAAGGAAACTGCTATAGAAACTAATACTACTACTTTTTTTGAAAGCGAATGGTTCACTAAGCTAAAAAAGAAAGAATATATTTTACATGTTGGCACTTATGATAAAAGAAAAAATATACCCAGATTAATTGAAGGATTCGCTCAATTGGCTCAACAAAACGAGTATGCGCATTTAAAATTAGTTTTGGTAGGAGCATCTGCCAATAAAATAAACAGCAATGATACCGAGGAGATTCATCAATGCATACAAAGTCTTCAATTACAAAATAAGGTGGTACAAACAGGCTATGTTACTGATAATGAATTGGCTCTCTTTTACGAAAACGCTTTGCTGTATGTATTTCCTTCTATCAATGAAGGGTTTGGATTGCCTGTTTTGGAAGCATTTAAATATGAGGTACCTGTATTAATAGCCAATAATACTTGTTTGCCCGAAGTAGCGGGCAATGCAGCCTTATCCTTCGATCCATTGGATGTCAATGACATGGTTGTTAAAATGAAAGAAGTAATAGACAGCCCAGTATTACGGAAAAAAATGATTGCCCTAGGATTAGAACGCCTTCAATTTTTTAGTTGGCAAAAAACAACAGGGTTACTTTTAGCAGTTTTTAAAGAGACCGTAAAAGAAAAATTATAATGCGCATTTTATTTTTACATGGTTCTTCTGATTTATATGGCGCGAGTAAAATATTTTTACAAACCGTTCAAATTTTACATCAACAAGGGCATGCATGTATCGTAGTATTATCATCAGAGGGGCCCTTGGTCAATGAATTAAAAACTAGAGGCGTTCAAGTTGAAATTGTCAACTTAGGAATTTTAAGAAGAAAATATTTTACACCTTGGGGGCTACTTAATAGACTATATCAATGGTTTTATGCCAATATTTCTTTACAAAAAATTATTAAGCAACAAAATATTGAACTGGTGTATTCTAATACCGCAGCTGTATTAATTGGCGGGTATACCGTAAGCAGGCA
>CANCSS010000012.1 GCA_947380905.1 Chitinophagaceae bacterium
TTTTATATGAAACTATTTTCAAAAAACCTAAACGCAGACGCACAGGAATTCGATGGCGCTACAGCTGTTGAAGCAACTGCGATACCAAAAGCACCTGAACCAATTATTGAAACAGCGCATGACGATTTTGACTGGAGCGTTGACAAACGCAACGTAAGTCATTATGCAGAAGCGGAAAGAGTAAAGTATGATAAAGTGTATGATGGCACTTTCGTACAAATTTCTGACGGAGAAATTATGAATGGATTAGTAGTTGCTTTAACTAAAACAGATGTGGTAGTAAACATTGGTTTTAAAAGTGATGGTCTAGTTTCATTAAATGAATTCCGTGACACCAATGGTGTTAAAACTGGCGATACCGTAGAGGTAATGGTGGTAGAAAAAGAAGACCGCGATGGCAATCTTCATTTAAGCCGTAAGAGTGCTCGTATTTACCGTGCTTGGGAAAGAATTATGGAAGTACATAAAACTGGCGAAGTGGTTACCGGTTTAGTAACAAGCAAAACTAAAGGTGGATTAATCGTTGATGTATTTGGTATGGAAACTTTCTTACCAGGTTCTCAAATTGATGTGAAACCAGTTACAGATTATGATCAATTCGTAGGAAAAACAATGGAGTTTAAAGTAGTTAAGATTAACGAGACTATTAAGAACGCTGTTGTATCACATAAAGCATTAATTGAAAGCGATATTGAAGCACAACGTGCCGAAATCATGAGTAAATTAGAGAAAGGACAAGTCTTAGAAGGGGTGGTTAAAAACATCACTGACTTTGGTGCGTTTATGGACTTAGGTGGATTAGATGGTTTATTGTATATCACTGATATTTCTTGGGGTAGAATTTCTCATCCAAGTGAAGTGGTTAAATTAGACCAAAAAATTCAAGTGGTAGTATTAGACTTTGATGATGACAAAAAACGTATCAGCTTAGGTTTAAAACAATTGACTCCACACCCTTGGGATGTATTACCAGAAGTGTTATCTGAAGGTAGTGTTGTAAAAGGTAAAGTAGTGAATATCGAAGACTACGGTGCTTTCTTAGAAATTCAACCAGGAGTAGAAGGTTTGGTACACGTATCTGAAATTACTTGGGCGAATACACCTATCAATGCAAAAGAATTCTTCAAATTAGGAGATGAGCATGAAGCGAAAGTAGTCACTTTGGATAAAGATGCACGTAAGATGAGTTTGAGCATTAAACAAATGTCTCAAGATCCTTGGAGCTCTATCGATAATAAATTCCCAGAAAACAGCAAACACAAAGGGCTTGTAAAAAATATCACTCCTTACGGTGTGTTTATTGAATTAGAATCAGGCATTGGTGGAATGATTCACATCAGCGATTTAAGTTGGTTGAAGCGTTTCAATCACCCATCTGAATATGTGAAAGTGGGAGAGTCTATCGATATCAAAATTTTAAACATTGATAAAGAAAATAGAAAGTTACAATTAGGTCATAAGCAATTAGAAGAAGATCCTTGGAATGCATTAGAGCAAACATTTGCTATTGGATCTATTCATGAAGGAACCATTGTTCGTAAAGACGACAAAGGGGCTATTGTACAATTGCCACATGGCTTAGAAGGATTTGCACCTAATCGTCATTTAGCTAAAGAAGATGGTAAACAAGTTCAAGCGGAAGAAACAGCGAAGTTTATGGTGATCGAATTTGATCGCAATGAAAAACGTATTGTAGTAAGCCATGCTAGAATTTGGGAACAAGCTATTACAGAAGAAAAAGAAGTAGCTAAGAAAGAAGCTAAGGTAGAAACAGAAAAAACCAAAAAAGCAGTTAAAACAATCCAAGCTAAAGTAGAGAAATCTACCTTGGGTGATTTAGGTGCATTGGCTGAAATCAAGGCTAAAATGGACGAAAATAACGCTGGTTAATCCCTTGCGCTATTTGGTTATTATACATTGAAGTTGGTCTCTTTATGCAAGTAAAGAGACCAATTTTATAACCAGCTTTCCCTGATTTCAAATAGGATCAGAACTAAAATAGCCAAGAAAAGGATTTTTTTGCTATTTCTTAACGCAGGAGGTTTCATTCGGAACCTTTTTAGTTCTAAATTGCTGAATATTAGTTAATTTTGCCACCCTGTATGAATAGAATATTTGTTGTTTTTTGTGTTGTTTTAGCTTTGACTTCCTGTACTTCAAAATTTCAAAAAATTTTAAAGAATAAGGATACTGACTATAAGGTTAAAATGGCAGAAAAGTATTTTAACGAGAAAAAATACAGCAACGCACAGCAGCTCTTTGAATCGGTTATGCCATTTGTGAAAGGAACTCCTAGATACGAGGAGTTGTATTTAAAGTTTGCGAATTCTTATTATTATGATAAGGATTATCAAAACGCAGAAAATTTATTTAAAACTTTCGTAGAGTATTTTCCAAATAGCGTAAAAACGGAGGAAGTTGAATTTATGCGTGCTTACACGTATTATAAACGTTCTCCTAAAGCTGAATTAGATCAGACCACTACCAACAGAACCATTCAATTAATGCAAGCATTTATTGATGGTCATCCCACCAGCAAGAAAGCAAAGGAAGCTGCTGAAGTAATTGATGCATGTCGTGCTAAGTTAGAATTGAAAGATTACAATACAGCTACGCTGTACTATAATTTAACTTTATATCGAGCAGCAGCCATCTCTTATGGATTGATGTCTGATGGATACCCTGATTCGAAAAAGTCCGATAAGTATAAACTATTAACAGTAGATTCTTATTTTAAGTTTGCTGAAAATAGCTATGTAGATAAACAAAAAGAAAGATTTGAGAAAGTGATTGTTGAATACAATGATTTTTTGGACCGATTTAGCGAAAGTCCATTGTTAAAAGACGCTAAAAAAATTAAGACGGAAACCGATAACTATTTAAATAAATTAAAATGAGTAAACTAAGAAGAAACATGGGCGCCAACACCCCTTCTGTTGTTGAAACAAAAAATTTGAAAGCTTTGAAAGATAAGACTGGTAATTTGTATGAATCCATTTCTATTATTTCTAGAAGAGCCAATCAAATTAACATTTCTGTTAGAGAAGAATTGCATTCTAAGTTAGAAGAATTTGCTAGCCATACCGATAGTTTGGAAGAAATTCATGAAAATAAAGAGCAAATTGAAATCTCTAAGGCTTATGAGCGTATGCCTAATCCAGCGATTTTGGCTACTGCCGAGTTTATTGAGGATAAGATTTATTACCGTAAAAACGAGGAGACCGACTTATTCCGTTAATTTTTTGATACGAGTTATAAAAACGTCCCGAAATGAACTTTCAATCGGGACGTTTTTGTATTTTAGAGAACCAATAACTAAATAGATGCAGCCAAAGTTTGTTTATATATTTTTAATAGGCTTATTGCTTTCTACTACTTTGTATTCGCAAGAATTGAATGCAACTATTTCCATTCAATCTAGTAAGGTAGAAAATCAAGTAGATCCCAAATTGTTTACACAATTACAAACCCAATTAAAGGATTTTATTAATCAAAGAAAGTGGTCATCGGATGTGTTTGCTGCAGAGGAGAAAATAGACTGTAGTTTTTTTATCACTATTGAATCTGTATTGTCTCCCGGAGTTTTTGACACAAAGTTAAGTGTGGTTTCTAACAGGCCAGTTTACAATGCGGCGTATGCCAGCTCTTTGTTAAATATGCAGGATGCTAATTTTGTATTTAAATACCAATTGGCGCAACCCATTGAATTCAATGAAAATAGGGTACAAGGATCGGATCCTTTAGCTGCAAATTTAACCGCTACCATAGCCTATTATATTTATGTAATTCTTGGACTTGATTATGATTCATTCGCCTCAAAAGGAGGGTTGCCTTACTTTGAAAAAGCACTTAATATTGTTAACAATGCACCTGAAGGCGCTGGAATCTCCGGATGGAAATCTTATGATGGTCAAAGAAACAGATATATTCTTATTGATAATTTTACCAAAACTGGTGCCGATAAAATTCATGATGTAATTTATAGTTATTATAGAAATGGGTTAGATGCCATGTCAGAAAAACCTGAATTAGCCAAAGGAGCATTGTTGAATGCATTAATGAGTTTTCAGGAAATCCATGAAGCTAGTTCCAATTCTATGGCAGTGCCAATTTTAATGCAAGGAAAATATGCTGAAATTGTAGGCGTTTTTAATACAGCAGACAAAAGCATGAAGAAGCAATTAATAACGACTTTATCATCCATTGATATTTCTAATATTAATAAGTATAAAGAAAAATTAGAATGAGAAACAGCATCCTAATAAGCTTATTGATCTTGGCCAGTTGTAAGTCGGGCCAACAAAAAATTGAAAAATTGGACATCAATACCATGAAAGTGGTGGTGTGGCAGTTGATGGAGGCCGATGATTACTATACCAGAGTTTCTTTATTAGATAGCACTTGGAGGCTTCAGAGGAAGAATGTTGAAATGTACCAGCAAGTGTTTGATTTAAATAAAGTAGATAGGGTAGTTTTTAACAATACCATCAATTATTTAGAGCGACATCCTATTGAATTTAAGCGCTTGATGGACTCCGTGAATGAAGTTTCGAAAAGAGAAAAAAATATACAAAGGCTTCATTAAATAACAGAAATAGTCGTGAAACAATTCTACTTTTGTTTTGCAAAATTTTAAAATTAATAAATAAAAATAAAATACAAATGAGCAATTTAACTGGCCATCCAGCCCCGGCTTTCACCCTTTTTGATACCGATAAAAAAGCAACTAATTTGGCCGATTTCAAAGGTCAAAATGTAGTTGTATTATTTTTCCCATTGGCTTTCACAGGTGTATGTACTGCCGAATTGTGTAGCATCAGAGACAATATAGCTACTTACAATACTGCCAACGCGCAAGTATTGGCTATTTCTGTTGACTCTTTATTTACCTTGGGTAAATTTAAGGAAGAGCAAAAATTGAATTTTCCATTGTTAAGTGATTTCAATAAAACAACCATCGCATCCTATGGCGTTAAGTATGATGTATTTCCTGCTTTTGAAATGCAAGGTGTAAGTAAGCGTGCCGCTTTTGTGATCGATAAAGAAGGGGTTGTTCAATATGAGGAAGTTTGCGCTACACCAGGCGACTTACCTAATTTTGAAGCCATTCAAACTACATTGAATAAATTGAACTGAAAAGTTGCTTCGTGCTAATTTTTATAAAATATAAAATTATCACTCCGCTCACTAATTATTTTAAAATGCCTCCCGAGAACTCGGGAGGCATTTTGTTTAAATTGTTAGGGCTTTATAAAATATAAGCCCTAACAATTTTGCCTCTTATGATTTTTAAAATGCCCCGAGTACTCGAGGCATTTTGTTTTTATACTGTTAGCTTATACTGTTAGCGCTTTATAAAATATAAGCCCTATCTGTTTTAACGATCACCTACTTCTACTATTAAAAACTTCAAGTAGTGGGTATTCTCTAATCCCCAAATAATAGGGTGGTCGCTGGATTGGGTTTGATAAGTGACTTGTCGTATTCTTTTTTTAGCATCCCAGGCGGCCATTTGTATGGTCTCTAAAAATAATGCTGGGCTAACCAAGTTGGTGCAGCTGGATGTAACTAAAAAACCTCCATTTCTAATCATTTGCATGCCTCTTAAATTAATTTCCTTGTAACCTGTTACTGCTTTGTCAATACTATTTCTGCTTTTTGTAAATGCAGGTGGGTCTAACATTACCACATCGTATTTGCGCCCTTCCTTTCCCCATTTCTTTAAAACGTCAAAGGCATTCATGGCTTCAAATTTCACAATATGGTCTAGTTTATTTAAAACAGCATTTTTGTTGGCTTGTGCCACTGCACTTTCTGAAATGTCAATACCTAAAACCGATTTTGCACCATAATGGGCTGCATGAATTTCAAAAGTACCGGTATAGGTAAACGCACCCAATACATCGGCACCTTGTACTAATTTTTGGATGGCCCTACGATTGTCTTGTTGGTCTAAAAAATAACCTGTCTTTTGTCCGTTCTCAACATCCACATAAAATTGCAATTCATTTTCATGTATGATTATTTCTGTTGGAAATGGGTCAGATAAAAATCCTTTTTGTTGCACCATGCCTTCTAATTCTCTTACAGGCACATCATTTCTTTCATAAATCCCTTTGGGTTTAAAAATAGTTTGTATGGCTGTTACGATAGCGTCTTTCCATTTTTCAATTCCTAAGGATAAGGTTTGTAGTACAAAATAATCATTGAATTTGTCAATGATCAATGCCGGAAGACCATCGGCTTCTCCAAAAACCAAACGGCAATTTTCAACATACCCCATTTTTTGTCTATAGTCCCATGCTGCTTTGATTTTTTTATGGAAAAAAGAAGGGTCAATTTCTTCTCTTTTTCGAGTCAATAAACGAATAATAATTTGAGAATTGGGGTTGATATAGCCACGGCCTGCCAATTGCCCATCAAAAAAATAGACTTCCACAATGTCCCCCGGTTCAATCGGCCCCGCAATCCGGTCCACTTCGTTATTGTAAATCCAGGGGTGGCCAAGGGCAATCCTGGGGTTGATCTTTTTATTTAAATACACCTTTGTCATGGCACAAATATAGGCCCCAAATGAGTGACAACTTGTGCCTATTTTAGAGCGTTTTCTGTCAATTTTGCTCTAATTATTGCTTTGGCAATATTTTTGGGAGATATTTGTAACAATATGAAAACTATGGAAGAAAAAGACATCGACATGAACGAACCAACTATACCGGCCCAAAATGAGGCCGAAAATACCCCCGAAACGGCTCCGGAGGAAGCAGCAGCACCTATAAGTGAACTAGATCAAATGAAGGCAGATTTGGCCGAACAAAAGGACAAATATCTACGTTTAATGGCCGAATTTGAAAACTTTAGAAGAAGAACGGCCAAGGAAAGATTAGACTTGATTCAAACGGCTGGAAAAGACGTTATTGTTGCTATGTTGGATGTGATGGATGATTGCGATAGAGCAGAAAAACAATTAAATAGTGCTGATGATTTTGCAGTGCAAAAAGAAGGCATTCAACTCGTATTTAATAAAGTGCGATCCACTTTACAAGCAAAAGGCGTTACTGCGATGGAAAGTATCGACAAAGATTTTAATGTAGAAATGCATGAAGCCATTACCGAAGTTCCAGTAACAGAGGAATCAAAAAAAGGAAAAGTGGTAGATGAAATAACAAAAGGCTATTTATTAAATGATAAAATTATCCGCTTTGCAAAAGTGGTAGTTGGAAAATAAATTAACACTATGTCAAAGAGAGATTATTACGAAGTGCTTGGCGTTACCAAATCTGCTTCTACAGAGGAGATAAAAAAAGCCTATCGAAAAGTAGCTATGCAATATCATCCAGATAGAAATCCTGGAGATAAAGCTGCCGAAGAAAAATTTAAAGAAGCTGCATCTGCATATGAAGTATTAAGTGATGGCGATAAAAAAGCCAAGTATGATCGCTTTGGGCATGCCGCATTTGGCCCAGGGTCGGCTGGTGGTGGAGGAGGTTTTGGTGGAGGCATGGACATGAATGATATTTTTAGTCAATTTGGAGATGTGTTTGGTGAAGATGTTTTTGGAAGTTTTTTTGGTGGCGGAGGTGGAAGCAGATCAAGAGCTTCTCGTTCGAGAGGGCAAAGAGGTAGCAATTTGAGAATTAAACTTAAAATGAATTTTGAGGAAATTGCCAATGGTGCCAACAAGCAAGTAAAAGTTAAAAAACATGTTCTATGTACCACTTGTGGAGGCAATGGTGCTAAAGATAAAAATAGTGTTCAAACCTGCGGTACTTGTAATGGGTCAGGTCAGGTGAAAAGAGTTACCAATACTTTCTTAGGACAAATGCAAACTGTAAACACTTGTCCTACCTGTAATGGGGAAGGCAATACGGTTACTGCTAAATGTACGCCATGTAAGGGTGAAGGACGTGTATATGGAGATGAAACTATTTCTATAGACATTCCAGGAGGTGTGCAAGATGGTATGCAATTAAGCATGTCTGGGAAAGGGAATGCAGGGGAAAGAGGCGGTAGTCCTGGGGATTTAATTATCATGATTGAAGAGGAATCACATGAAAGCTTGCATAGAGATGGATTGAATGTGGCTTACGATTTATACATTACCATTCCTGATGCTGTTTTTGGAACCAGTGTAGAAGTGCCAACCATTGATGGTCGTGCGAAAATAAAAATTCCACCAGGAACACAAAGTGGTAAAATATTTAGATTAAAAGGCAAAGGTTTCCCTGAAGTACAAGGATATGCAAAAGGGGATCAATTGATCAATGTCAATGTATGGACGCCTCAACAAGTAAGTCCTGAAGAAAAAGTAGAACTTGAGAAAATGCAATTGAGTGCGAATTTCCAACCGAAGCCAATTAAAGGAGATAAAAGTTTTTACGATAGAGTAAAAGAAGCGTTTAAATAAATTAAAGGGCTAATGAAATTTAGCCCTTTAATTTATTTATATCTAATGAATTATTTATATCTAATGACTTATTTCCTTAATCCATTATTTCAATTGATAAATATCTTTAGAGTTTCGGCCTAGTCCATCATAATCAAGGCCGTAACCAACTACAAATTTATTGGGGATTTCAAAACAAGTATAATCAACGTTTACGGAAAATTGACGGGCTTCTTTTTTATTGAGTAGCACTGCAATTTTTACCGAAGCGGGGCCGCTAGAAGCCAATTGGGGCAAGTAATGGTGCAGGGTTTTTCCTGTATCAATAATGTCTTCCATAATAATGATGTGTCTGCCAGTGACATTGGCTTCTAGGCCAATTGCAGTAATCACATTGCCAGAGGAAGTCATGCCTTTATAAGAAGCCAATTTGATAAAACAAACTTCTGCTTCAATGGTAATTTGTTTAAACAAGTCGGCAGTAAATAAAAATGAGCCATTTAATATAGATAAAAAAATAGGTTTTTTACCAGCATAATCTTTATTGAGTTGAACAGCGAGTTCATTTATTTTTTCTTGAATCTCTTTTTCACTTAAGTAGGGCTCAAATTCTTTATCTAAAACTTTGATTGAATGCATAAGATTATTTTATAGTGGTTGAATCGGCTTTTTTTTATTAAAAGGGTTCAGCTTTTTTAATAAGTCCAATTTATTTTTGGGAGCAGGTTTGTCTTTAAGGGCAGGCAAACTGTCTTTGGCACTTGACTCAATTTTTGCTAATGGCTTAGTTATTGAACTGCTATTGTTTTTTTGCGCTGGATTTTTATTGGACAATGGTTTGAAGGCTTCTAGGAAAGCGTTGCTTTTTTTGGGTGCATCAAAAGGGGTGAATAAGAATAAAAAATCACCTGCTTTTAAATTATCATCTGTGGCTTTTGGATTGTATTGTTTTAAGAAGCTAAGTTGAATGCCTTCTGATTGACTAATGCCATACAAAGTTTCATTTGCTTTTAAAGTATGTACTTTTTTAGGTGTTTCCTTTTTCTTCGCAGCCAAAAATACCAATTGGTCTGAGGCTAATAAATCAGCGGCTGGTATTTCATTGTATTCAAATAGTTTATACAAGGGTACATTATTGCTGTTGGCAATGGCAAGATAGGAGCTGCCTGCTTTGGCCCATATCACCGCAATGTCGTTGATTTTAAATCTTGCAGCGGGGTAGTTGGGGGTGGAGACCATTGTCTTTTTAGGCAATGTGTCTGAGCGAAGGGCAGTATCTTTTTTGGGTTCGCCTTTTAACATGTCAATGGTTTGAATCGCATTTGGAATACTGTTGACAATGGTTTCAGTACTGCTAATTCCTTTGACATTGGAAAGACGAACAGTATCTGCTATCATTACTAAAGTATCTTTCTTTACGATGATAGCCGTATCTTTTTTAGGACTTTCTATAGATTTTAAGATCAAGGTATCTTTTGCAAGTGACTGGTGAATGGTATCTGTTTTGGGCTTTAAACTTGAATCTGAAACAATTGCAGCTTTTTTGTCTGATTCTACAGCATCTTCTTTGGCCAATTCTGGAAAGTTATATTGAGATAGTTCAAAGTCGGCAATGACTTTTAATAATTTTCTTGGGTAGTCTGAGGCAGTAGCATAGCCTGCTTTTTTCAGTCCATAAGCCCAGGCAGAGTCGTCTACTGGATCCAGTTCAAAAAGAGATGCATAATTAGGCCTAGATTTTAAAAAATCTGAATGATCAATAAAAGAACGCGCAGCAGTAGGATATACTCTAAAACATTCTTGTTTTGCATCGTCGTCTTGATAGGTAGTTTCTCCTTGCCAATCAGATTTACATTTGATGCCAAAATGATTTTTAAAGTTCAAGGATAAATTGCTTTGTCCACTATTGGATTCTATAATTCCTTGTGCCAAAGTAATAGAAGCTGGAATTCCAGTGCGCTTCATTTCCTTAACAGCAATGTCTTTGTATTGATCTATATAAATTAAAGTGGCTGTTTTTTGAGCCAGTAGGCCAGAGGGGATTAAAAAAATAAGCAATAAGGCAACTATGCTTTGTTTCATTTTAATGTTTTTTTCTAATCAAAGTTAAGCCATCTCTCATCGTAATCATCACTTGCTCGGTATTTTGATCTTGTAACACATGGTCATTAAAGGCTTGTATGGCTTTGGCGCTTTTGCCTTGTATGGTATTTTCGAGTACTTCGCCATGAAAAAGAACATTGTCAACGATGAGGATCCCATTTTCATTCAATGCGGGAAGCACTAAATTATAATAGTCTATATAACTGGTTTTATCAGCGTCAATAAAAACCAGGTCCCATTTTTTATTTAAGGATGGAATAATTTGTTTGGCATCACCCATATGCATTTTAATCTGACTGCCTTTGGGGCTAACAGAAAATGCCAATTGGGCTTTTTTAGCGTCCTCTTCTCTTATTTCAATGGTATGTAATTCACCATTTTTCGCCAATCCTTCGGCCAAACACATAGCACTAAATCCTGTAAAACTTCCAATTTCTAATATGGCTTGTGGTTGAAGCAACTTACTCATAAAACTTAAAAAGCCGCCTTGGGTCCAGCTGCTTTGTAAATGGGCATGTTCATGAGAAGCCAAAGTATCCTCGTACAAACTTAATAAATAAGTAGGGGTGCAATTGCTGTACTTCTGAGCGTATTCATTTGCTAAAGGTTGAATAAAATCCATACAACAAATGTCTAGCTTTTTTCTGTATTTGGCGATGAAATTAACCAAAGTCCAACAAAGGTAATTAGACCGTTAATAATTAAAAGCTCTTGCCCAATTCTAAAATTACCAAATAGGAGGGGTTGCATGTAATCTAAAGCCAAACATAATAAGGGAGCTAAAAAGCAGGGTAGGAAAGCCCATTGATTTTTCAAAATTCTTTTGGTAAGCACCCCAAAGGCAAATAAACCCAAAAGAGGCCCATACGTATAGGAAGCGATTTTTAAAATTAAGTCAATGATGCTTTTATTGTCTATCCATTTAAAAACGAGTACCATGATAAAAAACAAAAAAGCAAAACACAAATGTACTCTTTGTCTAATTTTTTTCTTTTTGGCTTCTTCCCAATGGGCATTTCTTTGCATGCCTATTAAATCTATGCAAAAACTGGAAGTCAAAGCAGTGATGGCGCCATCGGCACTTGGGAATAAGGCAGAGATCAATGCAAGAATAAAAATGATGGAGATATAAGGAGGCATATGAAACAATGCAAGGGTAGGAAACAAATCATCTCCAATAGCTTGAATATTATTTTGTGCGGCATATAAATTTAACAATCCACCTAGGTATAAGAATAAGCTAATCACAAATAACATACTAAAACCAATTGTCACCATATTCTTTTGGGCATCTTTTAATGTTTTTACAGAAATATTTTTTTGCATCATTTCTTGATCAAGCCCTGTCATGGTAAAGCTAATGAAAGCACCTCCAATGATTTGCTTTAGAAAAAAAGATTTGCTATTCACATCCGTATTAAAAACAGTGGATAGTCCTTTAACATGCATCGCGTTTAATCCATCGGCAAATGAAAAATGCATGTTCTTTAAAATATAGAAACTACAAATCACTAAACCCAATAACATGCCCGAAGTTTGAAGGGTGTCTGTGTATACAATGGTTTTAACACCCCCTTCATATGTATACAAAAGAATCATAATTAAGATAACCAGGGTAGTGGCCCAAAAAGGCACACCCATCGTATCTAAAATAAATACTTGTAATATTTTCACGACCAAGTAAAGTCTAGCAGTAGCACCTAAGGTTCTGGAAAGTATAAAAAAAGAAGCACCAGTTTTATAGGCATTGAAACCCAATCTTTGTTCTAAGTAATGATAAATAGAAGTCAAATTAAGTCTGTAATAAATAGGCAGCAATACATAAGCAATGGCAAGGTAGCCTATCAAATAGCCAAGGGTGATTTGTAAATAATGAAAGGAATCTTTTCCTACTGCGCCAGGGACACTTACAAAAGTGACACCACTTAAGGAAGTGCCAATCATGCCAAAAGCAACCAACATCCAATGGCTATTTTTATTGCCAATAAAAAAGGACATGTTGTTGCTGTTTTTGCCAGTAATTTTTGCTACACCTAATAAAATAAGGAAATAGACCACCACAAATAAAAACAATAAAGGAGCGCTCATATCTTTTACATTATTGAAGCAGCAAAGTAATAAGAATCTTCGAAATAATTAGCTAATTTGCTTCAAGATTGAAACATTAAAACCCATTTCATGAAAATAAAGTCACTTACGGTTTTCTGCGGATCCAAATCGGGTAAAAACCCAGCTTATGTTTTGGAAGCAATGGCATTGGGTAAGTGGTTGGCGCTTAACAACATTCAATTGGTATACGGTGGAGGAAACAAGGGGATCATGGGGGCAGTAGCAAATGCTTGCTTGGACAATGGAGGTAAAGTAATAGGCATAATTCCCAAATTGTTATTGGAATGGGAAGCAGAGCATAAAGGTTTATCGGAACTGATCGTTACAGATGACATGCATGATCGAAAAAAATTGCTTTATGAAAAGGGAGATGCAGCTATTGTCCTTCCAGGGGGATTGGGGACATTTGATGAGCTTTTCGAGATGCTTGTTTGGAATAATTTAAGTATTCACGATAAAAAAATAGTGCTATTTAATTACCAAGGATTTTATGATCCTTTAGTTGCTATGATTAATAAAATGGAGGAAGAAGATTTTTTATACGAACGCAGTAGGTATCGTTTACAAATTTGCTCAACATTAGAAGCACTTAATACTCTTTTTTCTTAGCGCTAAAAATAGGAAAGCCAACTCCTGCTCTAATAATGGGTTGTGGGGTAAGTTGTCCCATTCTATAGGGAGATTGAAGTGAATTAACGATGTCAAACATAATAGAGAAGTAGGAAAAGCCATTCAGGTTTCTTTTGCCATAACCTATACCAGTTAATAAGCTTGGCGCACTTACATTAGAGGTGCCTGACATGCCTGTTGCGTAACTTTTTGCATTAGTAAATGTCCAATTGTATTCAGGTTGAATTTGAATAAAAAATTGATCTATTGGCCAAGCTCTAATAAAGCCGCCCAAACCAAACTGGGTATTGTTAGACCTTGCAATGGTATTGCCGGTATTGTCCATGGATTTGAAAGATGAGTAATACAAATTAACTGCGGCGCCTAAATCAATGTATTGATTGTAAGATTTTACCAATTCCGGATTGAGGCCTAATTGAAAAGATCCAGCACCTCCTCCTAATACAATACCACCTCCAAAAAAAACCGGATTGGGTGTTTCGATATTGTTGGTCTGTATAGTTGTTTGTGCAATCGTTGGCAAGCTTAACAATAAAAACAAAGCGCTTGTAATATATTTAAAAGACATATAGTGAAATGAATTTTTCTTTGTAATTATTTTAGGTCGAATATTTTTCCCGCGTTTAGGATATTGTTTGGATCAAATGTTTTTTTAATGCCTCTCATCAGTTCTAAGGAAACCTCATCAAACAAAACAGGCATATATGATTTTTGAATCAATCCTATACCATGTTCTCCACTGATGGTTCCGCCTAATTCTTTTACAAGAATAAATAGTTTCCTTAATATTTGATTCATTTCCTCGCTTTCGTAACTTTTCTTTATGATAGGATGATTAATTCTAATGTGTAAATTTCCGTCTCCGGCATGGCCATAACAAACCACTTTAAATCCATTTTCAACACCCAATGCTTTTACTCCTTTAATCAATTGTGGTAAGGCAGCACGAGGAACCACGGTATCTTCTTCAATGGTATAACCAGCAGCAACTGCAGCTTCATTGGCTTTTCTTCGTATTTTCCAAAGCTCATTTTTTTGTTGGGCATCATCAGCAAAGTACAATTCTCCGGCTTCAAATTGAGCAAGTACTTCTGCAATGGCTTCCATTTCTCCCATCAACACTTCCATGTTGTTGCCATCTACTTCTATGATTAAATGGGCAGCTAAATTTTCTGTAATAGGGATGGCCGTACTATCTAATATTTTAGAAGCTAAAGTGATGGCATCTATTTCCATTAATTCCATGGCACTTGGGGTAATACCTGCTCTGAATATCGCACTCACCGCTTCGCTTGCTTTTTCTAAACTATTAAAAGGAGCCAACATCAATAAGTCAAATTTTGGATGGGGTAGTAGTCTTAAAACAATTTTAGTCACTATGCCAAGCGTGCCCTCGCTACCAACAATTAATTGCGTAATATTATAACCAGTGGCATTTTTTAAAACATTGGAACCTGTCCAAATAATTTCACCAGTAGGCAACACTACTTCTAAGTTTAAAACATAGTCTTTTACTACGCCGTACTTTACCGCCTTTGGTCCGCCAGAATTTTCTGAAATATTACCACCAATAAAACAACTGCCTTTGCTAGCAGGGTCGGGTGGGTAAAACAAACCTTTTTCTTTTACTGCATCTTGCAATACTTCTGTTATCACGCCAGGCTCGGTAGTAACTTGTAAATTTCTTTCATCTATTTCTAAAATGGAATTAAAACGCTCCATGGAAATAACCAATCCGCCTAAATGAGGAAGGGCGCCGCCCGTTAAACCAGTTCCTGCACCTCGCGGTGTAACAGGTATCAAATGTTGATTGCAAATTTTTAATAGTTGGGAAATCTCTTCCGCATTTCTTGGCTTAACAACTACTTGAGGAGCATAATGTAGTTTTTCGGTCTCATCACTGCCGTATTTAGCAAAACTTTCTTCATCAGTAAAAAAGGAATCACTCCCTACAATTAACTTAATCTCCTCTAATAGGGAGGGTGTAATATTGTTCACCGGTAGAATAATTTAAAACTTATTTTTTTAAAAAAGGCCATACAGCATGCCATCCACTTTGCTTATGATTTCGCCTAAATCCTCTTCTGATTCTCCGAATTTATTTTTATCGCAATCTATAATTAACAAGGGGCCTTCTTTGTATCCTTCGATCCATTTATTATAGTATTCATTTAATTTTTTTAAATAATCTAAACGAATATTTTCTTCATATTCTCTACCTCTTTTTTGAATTTGAGAAACCAGGGTTGGAACCGATGCTTTCAAATAAATAAGCAAATCAGGAGGTTGAATCATGGTCTTGATGGTACTAAAAAAACCAAAATAGTTGTCAAAATCTCTTTTACTCATCAATCCCATTTCATGTAAGTTGGGCGCAAAAATATTGGCATCTTCATAGATGGTTCTATCTTGAATGATGGTTTCGGTACCTCTTTGAATTTCTAAAATTTGGTTCAATCTACCATGTAAAAAATATATTTGCAAATTGAAACTCCAGCGGGTCATGTCGTCATAGAAATCCATCAAGTAAGGATTGTGGTCTACATCCTCAAATTGAGGAATCCAACGATAATGCTTACTTAACATTTCTGTTAATGTAGTTTTGCCCGCTCCAATGTTTCCTGCAATTGCAACGTGTTTAGGTTTTTTAGCTTTTGCCATGGTCGTGAAAATACAAAATAGTTTAGTACTATTTATCTTTGTTAATAATTAATTTGTTCTGTTTTAATAGTCCATTCCAACTGCTTTCCTTACGATAGATAAAGTGCCGGAAGCGCTTGCCCTTGCTTTGTCGGCTCCTTGACGAATGATCTTTGTAAGCAGTGCTTTGTTGTTTTGCAAATCAAGGGCTTGATTACGAATAGGTTGAATAAACTTAACCATATCTTCCGCCAATTGCTTCTTCATGTCGCCATATCTAATGATACAATTGCCATCGCTGCTGTTGTTAAAATCGTCTTCAAATTTTTGAAGGGTATCGGCACTGCTCACCAATTTCATCAAGGTAAACAAGTTCTCAATATAATCTGGTTTGACTGAATTGGGTGCTATGGGCCCTTGATCGGTTTTGGCTTTTTTTATTTTATTGCGAATGGCATCGTCTTCATCGGCTAAAAATAAAGTAGTATTTTGATTCTCACTTTTACTCATTTTGCCTTGACCATCCAATCCCAATATTTTTACCAATTCACTATTGTAATTAAAGGCATAGGGAAGTGGAAAGGTTTCGCCGTATCTAAAATTAAAACGTTCCGCAAAGTTGCGCGCCATTTCTAAATTTTGCTCTTGGTCTTTGCCCACAGGCACTTTCACCGCACGGTGAATAAGTATATCCGCCGCTTGTAATACAGGGTAGGTGAGCAAACCTGCGTTTACATTTTCTGGTTGCAATCGCACTTTGTCTTTAAAAGAAGTTGTTTTTTCCAACTCACCTTTATAGGCTAGCATATTCAAATACAAATACAATTCTGCAATTTCAGGAACATCACTTTGAACATATAAAGACACTTTCTCTGGGTCTAAGCCGCAGGCAATATTTTCTGCAACAACTCTAAGCACACTTTCTTGTAAAGTTTTGGTATCTGGATGGGTGGTTAAACTATGCCAGTTGGCAACAAAGAAATAACAGTTGTATTCGTCTTGCATGCGCACATAATTACGCATCGCGCCAAAATAATTGCCTAGGTGCAAGAAGCCTGTAGGCCTAATTCCGCTTAATACAATTTCCTTTTCCATAGAACTGCGAAGATAATGAATCAGGAACCCATTTTTTGCCATCTTTTTGGGATATTTGTACAGAATTTAAAAAAAACAGATTGGCAACAGCTTCTTTATTAGTTAGCCCTATTGAATACCTAAAGGGCGTGGGTCCTTTGAGGGCAGATATGCTTAAAAAAGAGCTTAGTTTATTCACTTTTAGTGACCTTTTACATCATTTTCCCCATCGTCATATTGACAAAACCAAGGTAATGACCATTGCGTCCATTACCCCCGATCAGGACTTTGTACAGGTAAAAGGAGTATTGCAAGGCATTGACATTATTGGGGTAAAACGTGCCAAGCGAATGGTAACGCAATTAAAAGATGAAACCGGAGCCATTGAGTTGGCTTGGTTTCAAGGAATTACTTGGGTACAGAAAAATATAGTGGAGGGACAGGCATATCTGGTTTTTGGAAGAGTGAGTTTTTTTAATGGCAAAGCCCAAATGGTACATCCTGAAATTGAACCTTATGTAGCTGCTACCATGTCGCAAAAATCATTGTTAGAACCAGTCTATTCTTCTACTGAAAAATTAAAAGCGCGCGGACTCAATGCCAAACAAATTGGCAAACTAACGCAAACTTTATTCCAACAAATTAGTCAAAAAGATTTACCAGAAAATTTGCCCCCGCATTTATTAGAAAATAGAATGGGCAGATGGGAAGCTTATCGACAAATACATTTTCCTACTTCCCAAGCCCAATATAAAAAAGCAGTTGACCGATTGATCTTTGAAGAATTGTTTGTGGCACAAGTAAGATTGAATTTAATAAAGATAGATCGGCATAAAAACAGCAAGGGTCATTTGTTTGAGAAAGTGGGGGACTACTTTAATAATTTTTACAATAAGCATCTGCCATTTGAATTAACAGGCGCACAGAAAAGAGTGATTAAGGAAATTAGAATGGATACCGCCAAAGGGTATCAGATGAATCGATTGCTGCAAGGCGATGTGGGGAGTGGAAAAACCATGATTGCATTAATGGCCATGTTGATTGCTGCCGACAATGGGTATCAAAGCTGTTTGATGGCACCCACTGAAATTTTAGCGGGTCAGCATTATGAAAGTTTAACGGGGTTGTTGAAAGAAATGCCCATTGAAATTGCTTTGTTAACTGGAAGTACCAAAATTGGTGAGCGAAGAAGAATTTTAAAAGGGTTATTAGATGATACCATTCATTTTGTAGTGGGAACCCATGCGATTATAGAAGACATTGTACAATTTAAAAATTTAGGGTTGGCGGTGATCGATGAGCAACATCGATTTGGGGTAGCACAACGTGCAAGGCTTTGGAAAAAAGCAAGCATACCACCGCATGTATTGGTGATGACTGCAACACCTATTCCAAGAACCTTAGCCATGACTGCTTTTGGAGATTTAGATTACAGTGTGATGGATGAATTGCCACCCGGAAGACAACCCATTAAAACGGTGCATCGTTACGAGACGTCCAGAGCAAGCGTCATGGATTTTGTAAAAACAGAAATTACCAAAGGAAGACAAGCTTATTATGTATATCCTTTGATTGAAGAAAGTGAAAAATTGAGTTATGAAGATTTAATGCAGGGCTATGAACAAGTAAAAAGTTTTTTTCCTGAGCCTGCCTATAAAATAAGTATGGTACATGGAAGACAAAATAGCAAAGAAAAGGAAACCAATATGCATCGTTTTAAAACGGGCGATACACAAATTTTAGTAGGTACGACGGTGATTGAAGTAGGGGTAAACGTGCCCAATGCAAGTGTGATGGTGATAGAAAGTGCCGAGAAATTCGGTTTGTCACAATTGCATCAGCTAAGAGGTCGGGTTGGAAGAGGAAGCGAGCAAAGTTATTGCATCTTATTAAGCAGTGTTAAAACAGGGAGGGAAGCCAAAGAGCGATTGAAAATTATGTGCAGCACCAATGATGGTTTTGTGATTGCAGAAAAAGACTTGGAAATAAGAGGGCCGGGAGATATTGATGGCACCAGGCAAAGTGGCGCGCTTAATTTTAAATTGGCCAATATCATCAATGACAAAGCTGCTTTAGAAACAGCCAAAGAAGCCGCATTCTTGCTATGTGAAAAGGATCCCAATATAGAAGCGCCCGAAAATGCACCTCTAAGGGCCTATTTAATTGCCCAAAAAGCAAAAATTGGGTGGGGAAAGATCGCTTAAAGGATTCCTTTTTTAATTAACTTGCCCTTGGTTAACCACAAAGAATTTTAATATGAAATACAGACCACTCGATCCTCAAATTTTTATACAAAATAGAAATCGTTTTGTAGCTAAAATGCAAAAAAACAGCATTGCTGTTATTGTAAGTAACGATGAGTATCCTTTGAATGGGGATGCCTTGTATGGGTTTAAACAAAATTCGGAACTATTTTGGTTGAGTGGCATTGAGCAAGAGGGAAGTATGGTGATTTTATTTCCCGACAATCCAGATCCTAAATACAGAGAAGTATTGGTATTGGTAAGGCCACAGGAATTAAAAGAAATTTGGGATGGAAAAAGATTAAGAGCCCATGAAGCCACTGCTATTTCTGGAATGAAAACCATTGTGTGGGTGGATGTATTAGATGCGCCTTTGCAACAATGGGTACATTTAGCAGATGCCATTTATTTAGATTCCAATGAAAATGATCGAAAAAATAATTTACTAAGAACCCATGAATATCGATTCATAGATGAAATGAAATCGAGATATCCATTGCATACTTATTTACGTGCTGCCAAGTTGATGAAAGAATTGCGTTCGGTTAAAACAAAAGAGGAAGTGGCCGTGATTCAAAAAGCCATTGACATTACAGAAGTGGCTTTTAGAAGGTTGTTGCAATTTATACAACCAGGTGTACATGAATATGAGATAGAAGCAGAAATTTATCATTCTTTTTTATCACAACGTGCCACCGGCGTTGCGTATCATAGTATTATAGCAAGTGGAGACAATGCAAGAACTTTGCATTACAATAGTAATAATCAAATTTGCAAGGAGGGAGATTTGGTATTGATGGATTTTGGTGCAGAGTATGGAGGCTATTGCGCCGATTTAACGAGAACGGTGCCCGTAAATGGAAAATTTACTAAAAGACAAAAGCAAGTATACAATGCCTGTTTGCATTTGCATGATTATGCAAAATCTATATTAAAACCAGGTATTACCATTTTAAATTATACCGATAAAGTGGGAGAGGAAGCCACGAAACAATTTTTAAAAATTGGGCTGTTAAAAAAATCAGACGTTAAAAATGAAGATGCAGAAAACAGAGCGTACAGAAAATATTTATACCATGGCATCTCTCATCATTTAGGAATTGATGTGCATGATTTAGGTACCAGGACAGCGCCAATCACTGCAGGCATGGTATTTACCATTGAGCCAGGCATTTATATTAAAGAAGAAAAAATGGGGGTGCGTATCGAAAATAATATTTGGATTACGAAATCAGGGAATCAAGATTTAATGAAAACCATGCCTATCAAAGCAGAAGAAATAGAAGCATTGATGCGACCCATCAAAAAGTAGTTTTAAATAAAACCAAAGTATGAAAAAACACCTCCCAAATTTGTTTACTTTAATGAACCTGTTTTTTGGTTGTTGGGCTATTGTGGCAACTTTTCAGTCAGGCACCATGGCTACGATGGATGAATCTGGGGGTATGTTGATAGAAATTCCTGAACAAATATATTATGCTAGTTTATTTATCGCATTGGCAGGCGTGATGGACTTTTTTGATGGCTTTGTGGCCAGATGGTTAAAAGTAAATTCTGAATTGGGAATGCAATTGGATTCTTTGGCCGATGTAGTAAGTTTTGGTGTAGCGCCTTCCTTTATTGTTTTTCAATTTTTAAGATTGTCTTTGGCTTCGGATGCCAATGCATTAAATCATAGTACTTTATTCATGGCACCCGCTTTTATCATTGCAATGGCAGGGGCCTATCGATTGGCAAAATTTAACATTGATACAGAGCAGACCAACTATTTTAAAGGGGTACCAATTCCTATGATAGGCATTCTAACCGCAGCCTTTCCGCTCATCTATTGGCAGTCACAAATTGCTTTCCTCTCAAAATTAATGCTAAGTCCATTTTTTTGGTACCTGTATATAGGGATTGTTTCTTGTTTAATGGTAATGAATACGCCTATGTTGGCTATAAAAAGTTTGGGAAAAAATAAAAAATTAATGCTACCACTTATGCTGGTGGCAGCAGATGTTATCTTATCTGCCTTATTTTTTAGATGGTTGGCCATCCCATTTGGCTTTATTGGCTATTGCTTAGTATCTTTGTTTTATAAAAATACCATCACTCAATTAAAATAGTATGACATTTCAAGTACAAATTAAGGTAATGCCCTTAAATGATTTATTAGATCCTCAAGGAAAAGCAGTTGTAGGCGGTTTGCACAATTTAGGTTTAACAGGGGTGCAAGATGTTCGTGTAGGCAAGCATATCATTTTAAAAATAGAAGCAGCCAATGAAGCGGCCGCCAAAGAAGTGGCTGAAACAGCTTGTAAAAAATTATTGGCCAACGCAGTGATGGAATTTTTTGAAATTGAGTTTGTAAAATAGGCATTTATATTTTTAAGTTTACTTTATTTCCATGTTATATATCGTACCTACACCCATTGGAAATTTAAAAGATTTTACTTTCAGATCAATTGAAGTGTTGCAATCGGTGGACTTTATTTTGTGCGAGGATACACGCACTTCCTCTAAGTTACTGCAGCACTATCATATCAATAAGCCATTGACGCCTTATCATCAACACAATGAACATAAGGTGGTAGATCATTTAGTACAACAATTGCAAGCTGGGAAAAATATTGCATTGATTACAGATGCAGGAACACCAGGTATTTCTGACCCTGCTTTTTTATTGGTAAGAGCATGTAAAGCTGCAGGGGTAGCAGTAAGCAGTTTGCCAGGGGCCACTGCTTTTGTTCCAGCCTTGGTAAATAGTGGATTGCCAGCTACTCGATTTATTTTTGAAGGGTTTATTCCCTTAAAAAAAGGAAGAAAAACTTTAATGGAATCTCTGGCGAATGAGCAGCGCACCATGATATTTTATGAAAGCCCCATGCGTTTGGTAAAAACTTTAGAGTTGTTTGTCGCCCATTTTGGTGCTGATAGACAAGCCAGTGTAAGCAGAGAGCTGACAAAAATTTTCGAAGAAAATATTACGGATACCCTAGCAAATTTAATTACCTACTTTTCTTCTAAGCAAGTAAAAGGGGAAATTGTGATAGTTGTGACGGGCATCCATAGAATCTAAGAGCCAGCAGTACTTTAATTAGACATTTCGAGGCTAATGAATTAAATTAGCTTCTTATTCCAACCTTATGATAAAGAAGCTATCCTTACTATTGATTGCCTTTGCAAGTTTTGTAAATTTCGCAGCTGCGCAAGCAGATCGATGGCAACAACGCATCGACTATAAAATAATTGCAGCTTTAGATGTTGCTAACAATGTGGTAAAAGGAACGGAGGAATTAGTGTATACCAACAATTCGCCAGACACTTTGCGCAAAGTTTATTTTCATATGTATTGGAATGCTTTTGCACCTAATTCTGCTATGGACATTAGAAGTAGAGAGCTAGGAAAAAATTTCTTGAGTGTAAGAAGAGGAGCGCCTATTACTGCTGCTTCAACTTTAACTGGTCAAGACAATGTGCAAGATTGGGATAGAAGAGTAAAGGATCGAATTTTAAAATTAGCGCCAAACGAAATTGGTTACCAAAGAGTAAGTCAAATAGTAATGAATGGTAAGGCTCAAAAATTAATTGAACACGAAACTATTTTAGAGGTACAGTTAACCAATCCAATTGCTCCTAAATCATCAGCAAAATTATCTTTGCAATTTGAAGCGCAAGTGCCAGTTCAAATTAGACGTTCAGGCAGAGACAATGCCGAAGGGGTTCGTTTTTCCATGAGTCAATGGTATCCTAAAATGGTAGAATACGATTACGAAGGATGGAATACCAACGCCTATATTGCACGTGAGTTTTATGGAGTCTGGGGCAATTTCGATGTCACGCTTCAATTGGATAAAAATTATATGGTGGCTGCTACAGGGGTATTGCAAAATCCTACTGCTGTTGCCAATGCTGCTGGAATAAAATCATGGAATTTTAAAGGAAGTAATGTTCACGACTTTGTGTGGGTAGCGGATGACCATTTTAAACATATATCAAAAGAAGTACGTAAGGGTTTGACCTTGCACGTTTATTACAAACAAAAAACTGCTTCTGAAGACAGTGCTTGGGCCAATGCATTGTGGGCAGCTGAAAAAGCCTTGCCCTTTATTGAGAAAAATTTTGGAGCGTATCCTTATCCGCAATATTCATTTATTCAAGGGGGTGATGGTGGAATGGAATATGCCATGGCTACTTTAATTAAAGGCCCAGGCTTAGGTACTGTGTTTCATGAATGGATGCACAATTGGTACCAACAGATATTAGGGTCCAATGAAAGTTTATATCCCTGGATGGATGAAGGATTTGGAAGTTTTGCGCAAAGTGAGGTTTCTTATTGGTACGATCAAAATATGGCAGCACAATCTCCTTTTATAAGTGAGGCTGCAAAAAAACAATTAATTGCCAACAATGAAAAAGCAAAATTACTTTTGCCATTAAAACAAAGTAGCAGTTATGGCGGTTATTTGTCCTTGGCTAAAAGTAGTTTAGAGGAACCTATGTCTACTCACTCCGATCATTACAATACCAACTATGCCTATAGCAGTGCTGCTTATAGTAAGGGAGCTACTTTATTAGGTTTGTTGGGTTATGTTATTGGAGATTCTTTGCGCGACGCCACTTTATTAAATTATTACAATATTTGGAAATTTAAACATCCCAATCCCAACGACTTCTTCCGCGTAGCAGAAAAAACAAGCGGCATTCAACTACAATGGTTAAAAGAGTATTGGATGAATTCTACCAAAACCATTGATTATGGCTTAAATGATATACAAGCAAAAGACAATACGGCCATCATTAGCATACAACGTTATGGAAAAATGCCTGCGCCCATTGAAGTGCTCATTACTTATAAAGATGGCAGTACCGAACTACACTATATTCCTCTTGATTTAATGTTGGCCAATAAAAATGCAGAAAAAAATCAAAGCAGAATTGTTCATCCCGAGTGGAAATGGGTACAACCTACTTATACTTTTGAAACCTCAAAGCCTATTACTGCTTTGAAATCTATTGAGATAGATCCTAGTTTCAGAATGCCTGATATTAATAGAAGTAATAATAAATTAGAGATTCCGAATTAGTGAGATGGAATAATTAAGGCTTCTTTACTTGAATGATGTACTTTTCTTGAAAATATTCTTCAGGAAAGATATCATGTATAGACATCATTTTAGGGCGTACACCACTTTCAAAAATTTCTTGGTGCAAGTCGCCGCCTTTTAAACAAATCAAAGAATTGTTTTGATCTGGCTTTTTATTCAATATAGGTCCAGCCCATTTCCATAAATCTTTTAATGGGGCTACTGCTCTACTAACGGCGTAATCGAATTTTTTATTTTTAATTTCTTCCACTCTGGTATGTTGCGTTTTAATATTCGTAATCCCCACCATCTCGCAAACAGCGTCTACTACTTTTAATTTTTTAGCAATGCTGTCCACTGCTAAAAATTGCACTTCTGGAAAAAATATGGCCAAAGGAACACAAGGGAAACCACCCCCGCAGCCAATATCTATTACTTGAGTGCCTTTTCCCCATTCCACAATAGCGGCAATGCTTAATGAATGAAGAATATGATGCAAGTAGATATGGTCGATGTCTTTTCTAGAAATAACATTGATTTGACTATTCCACTCCTGATAAGCGGGTGCTAGTCCTGCCATTTGTCCTAATTGCTTGGGGGTAAAATCGGCAAAGTATTGGGTAATTAATTCCAATTTTTCTGAGGGGCTTTCCATACACTAGGCAAGGTAAATAAATAATAGAAGATGGACCAAATATCAAATAAAATAAACCAAGGCCATAGATCTAATTCGTTTAATTTTTTCATCGTACTTCTTAAGATAGTTCCTTGAACAAGTAGTCGAACTGCCCAAAGACTCAAAAGAATTACATATTGATGTGTTAAAATTAAAGCAGCAATTAAAACAGGGTATACTAAAAATTGACTTAGTGCATAAATGCCTAATAGAACTGCGTGAATGGGTTTATAATATTTGCTGGTGGTGTAATGACGGTACTTTTGATTCATCCAATCGTGCAAAGTTGTTTTAGGCTCGCTGATGGTATGTGCATCGTGATCAATTACAATGGAAGTATTGTGCTTATTGGCTACTTGATTGATAAATAAGTCGTCATCTCCACTAGGCATTTGATTGATCGAAGAGAATCCTTTGTTGCGAATAAATACCTCTTTCTTATAAGACAAGTTTCTTCCCACGCCCATATAGGGCAAACCTGCTAAGGCATAAGAAAAATATTGTAATGCAGTTTGAAAGGTTTCAAATCGAATTAATTTATTTAGAATGCCTGGTTTTTTTTGATAAGCGCCATAGCCTAAAACAATTTCAATGCCATCGTCATAGCCATCTTGCATCAATTGCATCCAATGTTCACTTGCTGGAACACAATCGGCATCTGTTAAAAGTAAAGTTTCATTTTTAGCCGATTTAATACCAATGGACAAGGGGAACTTTTTTCCATTGATCATTTTGGCTTCTTGAGAAAGTAAAACGGGGTTTAAATTTTTGAATGACTTTTTAAATTCTTCTAGCAAATATTTTGTTTCGTCTTCGGAATTGTCATTCACTAAAACTACTTCATGGGTGGTATTGTACTGCTGCACCAAAACCCCTGGTAAAAAATTGGCTAAGTTATGGGCTTCATCACGGGCGCAAATCACCACAGAAATAGGATGTTCGACATGCACCGATTTAGTAGGTTTTTTATAAATAGCTAACCGCAGAAAAAAATATAAGTAATAAAACAGTTGAATTAATACAATGCCAATAAAAGTGCCTATCAAGATGTTAGACAGCGGTAGGTTAGTTAACATCTTACAAAAGTAAAGCATGCGCGTTCAGGGAATGCAGGGGAAGATTGAATGTGGAAAAATAGGCCATTTGACCTTACCTTTGTGTTATGGCGGCATTAGCATTTAACTTAGCATTTGAAAGCAAGCAAGGGGCATCAAGGGCGGGTACCATCACCACTGATCATGGGGTAATACAAACCCCCATTTTTATGCCTGTTGGTACCATTGGTTCTGTGAAAGCGGTAACACAACAGCAACTAAAAACCGACATCCATGCACAAATAATTTTAGGCAATACCTATCATCTTTATTTAAGGCCCGGTACAGAAGTAATGGAGGCTGCTGGTGGATTACACCGTTTTATGAATTGGGATCGGCCCATTTTAACCGACAGCGGCGGCTACCAAGTTTTTTCTTTGGCATCCAACCGAAAAATAAAACCAGAGGGGGTTTTATTTCAATCGCATATTGATGGCAGCAAGCATTTATTTAGTCCCGAAAAAGTAATGGATATTCAAAGGAGTATCGGGGCAGATATTATCATGGCTTTTGACGAATGCCCTCCTTATCCAAGTGAATATGAATATGTGCAAAAGAGTATGGATTTGACCCATTTATGGCTAGATAAGTGTTTTAATAGATTGGCTGAGACGCCCGATTTATATGGTCATACACAAAACTTATTTCCCATTGTACAAGGCGGCACTTATGCCGATTTAAGAAAAGCTTCCTGCGAATACATTAGCTCAAAAAATGCAGTGGGTAATGCTATAGGCGGATTAAGTGTGGGAGAATCGGAACAAGAGTTGTATGATTTTACACAATTGTGTTGCGAAAACTTACCCAAGCAAAAGCCGCGTTATTTAATGGGCGTAGGTACGCCCTGGAATATTTTAGAAGCCATTGATTTAGGCGTGGATATGTTTGATTGTGTGATGCCTACCCGCAATGGTCGAAATGGTATGGTTTTTACCACTCAAGGGGTCATTAATATAAAGAACAAACAATGGGCGAGTGATTTTTCGCCATTGGATCCGGGTTTACCCAATGAGATGAGTCAGTATTATACCAAAGCCTATATGCGTCATTTATTTGTAGCAGATGAAATATTAGGGTTGCAATTGGCCAGTATTCAGAATCTATCTTTTTATCTTTGGTTGGTAGGGCAGGCAAGAGAGCACATTATTGCAGGGGATTATACCAGTTGGAAAAAAACAATGGTTGCACAAATTAGCAAACGTTTATAAGGAACCTTAAAGGAAATATATAATTTGAAAAAATTAGATTGGTACATATTAAAAAAGTTTTTGAGTGTATTTTTTTTCTCCATCTTTTTATTTGCTGTTATTGCAGTAGTAATTGATGTGAGTGAAAAGACGGACGATTTTGTGAAGTCTGGTTTTTCGGCTGGCGAAATTTTCACTCATTACTATATTGGATTTATCCCACACATCATTGCATTGCTGTTTCCTTTATTTGTTTTTATAGCCGTTATTTTCTTTACCTCTAAAATGGCGGGACAAACTGAAATCATTGCCATACTGGCAAGTGGAATTACTTATGATAGATGGTTAAGACCCTATTGGATAGGAGGTGCTTTGTTGGGTGTGTTGTTATGGGTTTCTAATTTTTGGATCATACCCAAAGCCAATACGATCAGAGGAAGTTTTGAAGCTGCTTATGTGGATACCCATTCTACTTATGATGCTTTAATAAGAGGCTCCAGTGATATTTATTTCAGGATTGACTCTTTTACTTATGCGGGAATTTATGCTTACGATACTGCTTCAAAAAGAGGGAATAGTTTTTTTGCCTATCAAATGGACAAGGATAAAATAGTATACAATATCAGAGCCAATGAAATTCTTTGGGATACAGCTACTAAAACTTGGGCGCTTGCTGATGTACTTGAGCGAAAAATATTAGAAGAAAAGGAAATTGTTTCTTATTCGCCATCTATACATAAACAATTTTCTTTTAAACCAGGAGATCTAGAAAAAGACAAATACACCAAGGACAAACTCACTACGCCACAATTAATTAAACAAATAAATTTGGAAGCTTTGAGAGGGTCTGAAGGATTGAATGAATTAAAAATTGAACGTTACCGCCGCGATGCAACCCCATTTACGGTGCTTTTATTAACCTTGATTGGAGGTATTATTGCAGGCCGAAAAGTGAGAGGGGGGAGTGGCTCTCATTTGGCATTGGGCTTTATTATAGCAGCGCTTTTCATCATCACTGATAGGTTCTCTACTATCTTTTCCACCAAGGGTAATTTGCCGCCTTTGTTAGCGGCTTGGATCCCCAATTTGATATTTATATGGGTGGTATATTATTTGTACAAAAAAGCGGCTAAGTAAACCTTTTTTTGAGTTAACTTTGTGGCCAAATTTGTTCAGTTTTCATTTATAATTATTGGTATATGGAAGAAATTAAAGATAGGTTCAATGCGAAAGCCATTGCCGCTAATTTAGAAATTAAGGAATTAATTAAAACCCACGGGGATAAAAAAATTGGCGAGGTTACTTTAGCGCAAGCCTATCAAGGTATGCGCGGTATTACCGGCTTGGTGACTGAAACAAGTTTATTAGATGCACAGGAAGGAATTCGTTTTAGAGGTTTTACCATTCCTGAATTACAAGCAAAATTACCTAAAGCGCCAAAAGGAGATGAGCCATTACCAGAAGGGTTGTTTTATTTAATGATGATTGGCGAAATACCCGATGAGGCAGATGTTCATGCAATAACGAATAATTGGCAAAGAAGAAGTCATGTGCCTTCACATGTATTTGATGTGATTGATGCGTTTCCTTTAAACAGTCACCCGATGACTATGTTTGTTGCTGCAGTGATGGCGTTGCAAACAGAAAGTAAATTTTCACTTGAGTATGCCAAGGGTATGAATAAAAAAGATTACTGGCAATTTACTTATGATGATTCCATGGATTTAATTGCACGTTTACCAAGAGTAGCGGCCTATATCTACAGAAGAAAATACAAGAACAACGAACACATTCATCCAAACGGTCTGTTGGATTGGGCAGGAAATCTTGCTTATATGATGGGCTTTGAAGATGAAAGCACGAAAGAATTAATGAGATTGTACATGACCATTCACGCCGATCATGAAGGGGGGAATGTTTCTGCGCACACGACCCACTTAGTGGGTTCTGCATTAAGCGATCCTTATTTAAGTTATGCAGCGGGTATGAATGGTTTAGCAGGTCCATTACACGGATTGGCCAATCAAGAAGTAATCAAATGGATTTTTGAAATGCAAGAAGCCATTGGAACAGATGAACCTACTACTGCACAAATAGCGGAGTATGTTCAAAAAACATTGACTGCAGGAAAAGTAGTACCAGGTTATGGTCATGCAGTGTTAAGAAAAACAGACCCTCGATTTACCGCGCAAATGGCTTTTGGTAAAAAACATTTAGCGGATGATAAGTTGGTGAATACGGTTTGGAAAATTTATGAAACTGTTCCTCCTATTTTAGAGTCGTTGGGGAAAGTAAAAAATCCGTGGCCCAATGTGGATGCACATAGTGGGGCTTTATTAGTACATTATGGTATAGTTGAATACGAATTTTATACCGTTCTATTTGCAGTGAGTAGAGCCTTGGGTGTTTTGGCCAGTCTAACATGGGACAGAGCCTTAGGTTTCCCATTAGAAAGACCAAAATCGGTTACTACAGAAGCAGTCAAGCTTTGGTTGGATGGCAAAGGAGAAATTTAGTAGTATTGCCTTAGTGTTATCATTGTTTACTTTCTTTTGGTAAGTTATCAAGTATTCCCTATTTTTAATTTAACCAAAAAAATAAACATGAAAAAAATTCTTCTAGCGCTCATTGTTATTACTTCAATCGTTTCTTGTTCTACACAAGAGGTAAAAACAACTCATAATTATCCATCTAGTGCTTCCGGATATACATTAGATAGTACAGCTAATACTGATTTAGTGAAAAGTTCTGCAATTGCATTAGCAAAAAATGATACAGCTGGTTATAGAAAAACTTATAGCAGTGATGTTGTATTTCACGACAATAATGATTCTGCGAATCTAACCCAAAACATGGCTGGTATTAAAGCTATTTTTGATAAAGGAATTGTTATGAAGCTTGATGGAATTGGAGCAATGTGGGAAACAGTATATAATAAGCCAAATGAAAAAGGAATTGTTAGTTATGTGAATTCTTACCAAGGGTTTACTTTTACTAAAGGTAGTAAAAGTATAAAAGTTATATTTAGTGTAGTTGATGCTATTAAGGATGGTAAGCAAGTCGAAGAATGGTTGTTTTATGACAAATCAGGTATTGCAGAATTAATGAAATAAAAACTTTATAAATTTGGATACTATTTTAGGGGCCCTTAGCAATAAGGGCCTTTTGTATTGGGGGGGGATTAAAATAAAACTTTGCTTCTAAGCCTTCTACCATTACCTTTGCACCCTTCAGGGGAATTAGCTCAGTTGGTAGAGCGTTTGCATGGCATGCAAGAGGTCAGCGGTTCGAACCCGCTATTCTCCACATAGATGTCTTATAAAGTTAATATACTATTTGCTTTTTCAATTCTTATTGCATTTAGTACCATCGCGCAACAGCGTCCCATGCAGATTAAAGTGTTGGATGCTAAAAATAACCCGGTGGGTTATGCCAACATTAAAATTATTGCTAAAGACGATAGTGCTAAATCTTTCAATTACATAACAGACAGCATCGGTTTAGTGAAAATAAACTTAGTTCCCAATAAGACCTTTAATTTCAATGTTGCTGCTTTAGGATATAAAAAGTATACTAAAGATTTTGTGATCAAAGAGCAAACCATGATTGCTATTAAGCTATTGGAGGATCCCAATCAATTAAAAGAAGTAGTCGTAAAATCTTCCAAGCCATTAATTCGCCAAGAAGATGACAAGTCGGTGGTTGATCCAGAGCCTTTGGCTGCAAGTTCTACCAATGCGTACGAAACAGTTGAAAAAGTTCCTGGTATTTATATTGACCAGGATGGTAATATTTATTTAAATGGATTGTCACCAGCTGGTGTACAAATAAATGGGCGTGATTTAAAAATGAGCGCATCAGACATTGCTATTTTATTAAAAAGTTTGCCCCCGAATTCCATTCAAAAAATAGAATTGATTAGAACGCCTTCTGCTAAATATGATGCTTCTGGTGGTGGTGGGTTGGTTAATATCGTTTTAATGAAGGGTATAAAATTAGGCGTGAACGGGTCTTTAAATACAGGTTTTGGCCAAGGCGTGTATGGCAATCAATTTATTGGGTTTAATTTAAACAACAACAATGACAAATTAAATTCCTACGTAAACGCGCAGTACAGTAACAGCGATAGTTATTCCATCACCAACACAGACAGAAATATTACCATTGATTCTGTATTAAAGCAGCAGGCCAGAGCTGTATCTCCCAATACGGCAATTAGTGTGGGGTATGGCTTTGGAAAAACTTTAAAGGAAAATTGGGAATTAAGTTACGATGGCAGAATGAGTCAAAATAAATTTGACAACACCACCAATAGTGCATCTTTTTTACATCAAATTTCTACCAATCAAAATAGCGGCAATTTAAATTCCAATGTAAGCAACAAGGGGTATAATAATTTTATCAATCAATCTTTTAGAGTAAAGTTAAAATTGGATACCGTAGGAGGAGAATGGGTGAATGACGTTTCATTTAATTTTTCCAACAGCAGTACCGATCAAATTTATACCAATGTACTTGTAGCTAATAATACGAGTACGGGTGGCAATGGCAACAATGGAAATGACAGAAATTATTTTACTTATCAGTCCGATTTCAAGAAAAAAGGTTTTGGTTTAGTGATAGAGTCCGGTTTTAAAACATCTGTTTTAAATTTTGACAATCATTCCAACTATACTAAAAGCATTTTAGGGCAAGTGGCTCCAGATCCTTTTAGAACCAGCAGTTTCAATTTTAAAGAACAAATTAATGCGGGGTATTTACAAGCCTCAAAAACTTGGGGGCCGGTTGTTTTGAAAGTAGGTTCTAGAATAGAGCAAACGATGATGCAAGGCCATCAATTGGTTCCAAGGGATACTACTTTTTCTGTAAATCGTGCAGATGCTTTTCCTTATGTTTATTTGAGCAGAAAAATTATGATGATTATGGATTACGAGCTGCGCGGATTTTTGGTGTATCGAAAAACAATTAGCAGACCTTCTTATGATTATTTAAATCCTTTTGCAAGGTACATAGATCCTTATTTATACGAAGTGGGCAATCCCAATTTGAAACCCCAATTTACCAATAATTACGAAGCCAACATTAGTGTGAATGACAAACCTTTGTTTGCTTATGGCGTAAATGAAACCACTGACATTTTTACCAATGTGGTATATCAATCACCAACCAATAAGCAAGTGAGTTATCGTACTTATGATAATTTAAGTAAGAGTAAAGAAACTTATTTTAGAATCATTGGGGTGATTCCACCCGGTAAAAAATATTTTGCAGTGTTAGGGACGCAATACAATCGAAATGATTATACGGGATATTACGAAGGCAAACCCATTGTTTTTAACAGAGGCACTTGGGCTATTTTTACTTTTCAATCCTATAAGATAGATGGGTTGTCAACCATTACTTTAAATGGTTTTTGGAGAATCAAGGGGCAACAACAATTTTATGAATTATCAAATTTTGGTACGCTCAATACATCTATCAACCGACAATTTTTAAAGAAAAAATTAATTGTCACTGCTAGCTACAACGATTTTTTATTTACCAATAACAATCATTTTGAATTACACCAAGGGACGCAAAATGCCGTAGGCTACAGAGAAACAGATTCAAGAAGATGGGGCCTCTCATTGAGGTATAATTTTGGTTTTAAGCCCAAAGAAAATAAATTGGAAATGCTAGAGCAAGGGCCTACTGATAAAAATTAGTTCAAATAATGATCCTTAACCAAATTGTTGTATTAGTGCTAGCACACTCATGGTGCCCATCATGGCTACCACCATCCAGCCCATGGCTTCCATCCAAATAGGATATTTGTATTGTTTTAATACAGGTAATTTTCTTCCCGCAATAAGCATAATAGAAAGCGCAAAGGGTAAAATAAATCCATTCACTAGTCCAGCCATCAACAACAATTCTTTTGGCTTACCCAAGAAAATAAAAATAGTAGTGGAGATGGTAATGAATGCTGTAATGGACCTGCGTTCGTTTTGCAGCAACTTTACTTTTAAATTTTTAATAAAACTATAAGAAGTGTAAGAAGCCCCAATCACCGATGAAATAGCAGCACTCCATAAAACAATGCCAAAAATAAACAAACCCCATCTTCCACCTGCTGATTCAAATACGGTAGCTGCAGGATTGTTCTTATCCAAATGAATTCCTTTGCTTACTATCCCCACTGCTGCAAGAAATAAAATAAAACGCATGAAGGAAGAAATTAAAATACCTCTACTTGCACTTTTGGTTACAAATGGAATGTGTTCGGCGCCTGATATGCCAGCATCAATCAAACGATGTGCCCCTGAAAAAGTGATATAGCCTCCGACTGTTCCGCCCACAATGGTAACAATGGCCAACAAAGAAATTTTTTCTGGAATAAAAGTATGGTGCACAGCTTCTAAAATAGGTGGGTGAGCTGCATAAACAATAAGCAGTGTCAAACTTATTTTTAAGATGCCTAATATTTTAGTGAGCTGATCCAATACTTTCCCAATTTCATCTACCCAAAAAATAACAATGGCTACGATGCCACTTAATAAAGCGCCTTTGGCAAAAGAAATACCTGTTAAAATATTTAAAGCCAATCCGCAACCTGCAATGTTTCCGATATTAAAAGCAAAGCCACCTAATACGACCAACAAAGAAAGTACATGACCTAATCCAGGAAATAATTTGTTGGCAATTTCTTGTGCACGCATACCACTTAAAGTAATAGCACGCCAAATATTTATTTGTGCACCAAAATCTAAAATAATTGAAAGTAAAATAACAAAACCAAAACTGGTAATGAGTTGTTCGGTATAATAAGAAGTTTGTGTTAAAAATCCAGGCCCAATGGAGGAGTTGGCCATTAGAAAAGCGGCGCCTAAACTAAGGCCGGTCATCGATTTAAAGGGGCTGGTAGTTTTAGACATGTTTGATTTCAATGTCATTTTTTTTCATGCAGGTATGTAAAGCGGTAGCAATTTCAATGGCATTGGGGCCATCTCCATGAACGCAAACGGTATTGGCTTCGAGCGAAATAGGAGTGCCATGCGCCGTATTTACTTTTTGATCAAAAATTATTTTTAGTACTTGATCGCAAGCTTCTTCGGCATTGTCAATCATGGCATGGTCTAAATACCTGGGTGTTAATTGACCATCCTGTTGATAGGTTCTATCCGCAAAAACTTCATTCGCAAAAGGCTGTCCCATTATTTTTGCTTGCGTAATAGTTTGACTTCCGCTTAAGCCGTAAATAATTAAATCTGGATCAATGGCTTGAATGGTTTGAATAAATATTTTACTTAGCGAAGCATCCTTTGCACAATCATTGTATAAGGCACCATGTAATTTCACATGATGCAAGGAAGCGCCTAAGGGCAATGCAATTCTTTCAAATACATACATTTGCTCGGCAATGAGTTCGGCCAATTCTAGTAAGGAAACCATTTGTGAAATTCTACCAAAATTAATTTTGTCTGCATAGCCAGGGTGAGCGCCAATAGCCACCTGATGTTGCAATGCTAGTTCAATTGTTTTTTTGATAGCATCGGTATTGCCCGCATGAAAGCCACAAGAAATATTTGCACTACTTATAAAAGGCATGAGTTCGGCTTCGTTCCCCATTCCTTCGCCCATATCACAATTCAGGTCAATGGATAAACCCTTTTTGAATTTGTTGGTATAATTGATGTGCGGTGTTGACATGGGTTAAACTAAAATGAAAGGATGAATCATTTTTTAATTGAGCAAACCTGGGTAAATCTACCAAAATAATTTGACCCAAATTCGCATAACCTCCAATGGTTTGGTGATTGGCCATTAAAACCATGAGTGAGCCATTGGGTAAAAGTTGCAAAGTTCCATTAGTAACTGCAGCAGATAAATATTGATTGGGCTTTGTTAAATTAAGCATTGGCCCTTTTAATAAATAACCCATTCGGTTGGCTTGCAAGGTGGTAAAAAAGGGTTGGGTTAATAATTGTTGTAAAGATGCCTCCGTTAAGTCGTTCCAAGCCGGTCCTGGAATAAAGCGAATGGGGGAAGTAGAGAAAATGGTATTTTGAATAGAAGCAATGAAATCGGTATGCAAAGCATCATTCGTAAAATTGGCATTCTCCAAAGGTGTTGTATCATATTCCGTATCTTTTTGTAGGGTTGTAGCAGCAAAGCTTTGACTGTTCAACCAGGCTGGGGCATTGATTTTTCCTTGAATTGCCAGGTAAGCAAAACTACCTTCAATTGGTTTTAAAAATTGCAATACATCGTTTTTGAATACTTGAATGGGTTTATTTAACTCAATACTTTTTTCATTTATTACTGGAACAAAATTGGCGCCTGTGATACAAATGATATAGTTGCTAGTAAAACAAAAACCACTTGCTGGAAAATGCAATTCAAAAACAGGGTAGTCAATTGGATTGTTAACGAGTGCATTTGCCAATTGGGCAGATAAATAATCCATGCTTCCATTGACTTGAATGCCAATGTGCTGAAACCCATACCGGCCTTGGTCTTGAATGGTATCCGCTATTCCTTTTTTTATAATTTTTATCGGCACAGCGCGCATTATTTTTTTGTGGAATCAAAGCAATAAAAAGTATTGAATGACTCAACACTTTATGGTTTGAATTTCATGCTTTGATTGGACATGAAGTTAAAGAGATAATCAACAAATAATTCAAGTAGGGTAATATCGATGCTTTCAAAACAATTGTGATGACCCCTATTTGTTATATGTTAATTAATTGTTACGGTTCAATCAAAAGCTAACAAAATCAAAGGTTTTTAAAAAAATATTTAAAAATAGGTGGTAAAATGCCAAAACGCAAACGTTTGAGAAAGCATTTTTTAAACAAAAACAGCCTATATATTCATATACATATAGTTATTAATTTATGTATAAATGTATATTTATCATATTTTTATGAGCTTTTTTAAAGTTTTTTAACTTTATTTTGTGTTTTATAAAAAATCTGTCATAAATTTAATACACGAATTATTAATTTATATATCAAAAAAAAAACGATTATGCAAAAACGCATTTTACAACAATTGATTATAATCCCTATCTTATTGTGGGGACTATTTTCGAATGCACAAACTAAAACCATTTCTGGTAAAGTTGTCTCTGCAAACGATGGCCAAGCTGTCGCTGGAGCTTCTATCTCAGTAAAAGGTCAAAGCGGTAGTGCAATTTCCAAAGCAGACGGTAGTTTTACTATTTCTGCAAATGGAGCTAAAGCTTTGGTAGTAAAATCTTTAAACTATGAAACTCAAGAAGTAGCTGTACCAGCTGGTGCATCTTCTATCACCATTAGTTTAACAGAATCTTCTAACAAACTTAACGAAGTCGTAGTAACTGCATTAGGTATCAAGCGTGAGAAGAAAGCTTTGACCTATGCTTCACAACAAGTTAGTGGTGATGAGCTTAGAATATCAGCTTCTCCTAACTTCATGGATGCGTTAAGTGGTAAAGCCGCAGGTATTGATGTAAAAGTGAGTGCTTCTGGTGCTGGTGGATCTACAAAAGCAGTATTAAGAGGTGCTAAATCACTTATAGGTACTTCTGAAGCTTTGTATGTAATTGATGGGGTTCCGATGGTGAACAACAAAGGTGGCCAACCAGGTTCATATGGTGGAACTGATGGTGGTGATGGTCTTACAACTATCAACCCTGATGACATCGAAAGCGTAAACGTATTAAAAGGTGCCAACGCATCTATATTATATGGTAGCCAAGGTGCAAATGGTGTAATCTTGATTACAACTAAGAAAGGTAAAAACGGTAAGATTGCAGTTAACTTTAACTCAAGCACTGTAATGGATCAAGTATCTGGTTTACCTGATTTCCAATACAAATATGGTACACCAACTGGTTCTGGTGATTATAGCTGGTCTAAAACTCCAGGTTCTTACCAACAAGGTTATATTAAAGATTTCTTCCAAACTGGAGTAAACGCTACAAATGGCGTTTCAATCAGTGGTGGATCTGATAAAACAACAGCTTATTTCTCTTATTCTAATTCTACAGTAAAAGGAGTAATGCCAACTAACACTTATGATAAAAACACAATTAGCTTAAATCAATCAACTAAATTTTTAGATGATAAAATGACTTTAAGTTCAAATGTTATTTTCTCTAGTGAAAAATCATACAATCGTCCAGGTGCAGGTTATTACAATAACCCATTAACTGGTTTGTATTTATTTGCAAGAGAAAGAGATTTTGCTGGGTATAAAAACCAATACTCTATTTTCAATACTGCTAGAAACATGGATCAAATGAGCTGGTATTCTACAGAGGAAAAGCAAAACAACCCTTTCTGGGAATTGAATAAAGACTCTAAACTTCAAACAAAAAATCGTGTAATTGCGAATGTTAAATTACAATACGACATTACTAAGCATTGGAAATTTGAAACTAGAGCGAATATGGATTACAATGATGTAGTAAACGATAACCGTTATGCTGCAGGTGGAAACTCTGTAAGTGTAAGTCCTAATGGTACTTGGAGTTATTCTAGATACAATGACAAATCTGTTTATGCAGATGGAATTTTATCTTACAACAATACATTTGGTGATTTCACTTTGAATGCACTTGCTGGAGCTTCTTATGCTAAAAACACTTTTGGAGATGGTATGAGCGTAGGTAATGGTACTGTTTCTTTACAGTATCCTAACTTCTTCTCTTTCTCTAACATGCCTTATAACGTTATCTTTAACTCAACTTATAGCAGAACACTTAAGGATGGTTTATTTGCAAATGCTTCTGTGGGTTGGAAGGATATGGTATACTTAGATGTATCAGCTAGAAATGACTATGCTTCTACATTGGCTTTGACAGGTAATCAATCTTACTTGTATCCAGCATTTGGTCTTTCTGCAATCATCAGTCAAATGATGACTTTGCCTGAAGCCATTTCTTTCTTTAAAGTAAGAGCTTCTCATTCTCAAACTGGTAATGAGGTTCCTTACAACGTGGTTAACCCTTACAACTCTATTGGTGGTGCAGGTGGCCCTTCTGGCATCGGTGGTATCAACAGAAATACACAGGTTCCTTTTACCAACTTACAACCTGAGATTATCACAGGGGATGAGTTTGGTGCTGAAATGAGATTCTTCAAAGGAAGATTTGGAATTGACTTTACTTACTATAATGATGTAAGTACAAACCAATTCTTAAGTTTAGCTGCTCCTTCTGGATCTGGCTATACTTCTTATTATGTTAACGCAGGTAAAATTGTTAACAAAGGTTATGAGATTACAATTGATGCGGATATCATTAAAACAGATAAGTTGAAGTGGAAATCTTCAATCAACTTAGCACACAATGAAAACCAAATCGTTGAATTGATCGCATCTCAACCAAATTATACAATTGGTGGTGATGATGAAGGTTTCAGTTCAAGAATTTTAGCAGGTGGTTCTTTCAATGATGTATATGTTTATGACTTTGCAAGAGATGCAAGTGGTAGAATTATCTTAAGTGCTGCTGGTGTTCCAACTAAAGCGGCTGCTCAAACTAAACAAGGTAATGTTAACCCTGATATGATTGCAGGTTGGAATAACACAGTAAACTTTGGTAACTGGTTTGCAAGTGCTTTGATCAACGGTAAGTTTGGTGGAGTTGCTTTTTCTAAAACAGAAGCATTCTTAGATTCTTATGGAGTAAGCCAACGTTCTGCTGATGCAAGAGCTAGTGCTACTATGCCAATCAATGCTGTTTCAAGTACAGGTACTGCAGTAACTTCTATTGACCCAGTTATTTATTATAACGCAGTGGGAGATAGAAATAAAATTATGTCACCTTACATCTATTCTAGAACTAACATTAGATTAGGTCAATTGTCTCTTGGTTATAACTTCAAAGTGAAGAATAGCATTGTTAAAAATGCTGCTGTTTCATTTGTAGGTAGAAACTTATTCTTCTTATCTAAAGTTGCGCCATTTGATCCTGAACAAGCAATGAGCACAGGAAACGGAATGCAGTCAAATGATGTGTTTGCTATGCCAGCCACAAGATCATTCGGCTTTAACGTAAAATTGAGTTTCTAAAAACGTAAAAAATATAAATTAATTACATTATGAAAAAAATATTAATTGCATCAATGATTCTGGTTGTTTTTGGATCTTGTACAAAAGATTTCGAAACTACCAATCAGAGTCCAAATCAGATCTCAGATGTTCTTTTAAAACAAGACTTTAATCTGGTAGGATCGCCTTTCTCAGGTTATTTATTTAACTTATTTGGTCACCAAGTAGAGGAAGATCTTTGTTTTGATTCTTGGATGGGCTATATGAACACGCCTACAGATTTCGTAGGTAACGTAAACAACACTACCTATTATATCCGTTGGAACTCTTATTGGGGACGTGTTTATGGTAGCATTATGTCACCAACAAAACAAACCATTACTTTAGCTGGAACTAACAATCTTCCTTTATTTGCTACTTGGGCTAAATTAATAAGAGTGATTGCTATGGCTAAATTAACTGCCATTCATGGTCCAGTTATTTATAGCAAATACGGTTCTACTGATGCTAGTATCGCTTATGATACAGAGTCAGCCTTATATACTCAATTGTTTGCTGATTTAGATGCTATTCAAACCGATTTTGCTGCTAATAAGGCATACACAGGTTTTAAAGCATTTGATCCTAGTTACAAAGGAAGTATTCCTGCTTGGCAAAAAGTAGTAAACTCTATGAGATTGCGTTTAGCGATGCGTCTTGTTAAAGTTGCTCCAGCTCTTGCAAAAACACAAGGTGAAAAAGCCATTGCTGATCCAGCTGGTTTGATTGTTGCAAATGCAGACAATTTCTTGATTTCTTTGAACGGAAATATTATGCCAGTTGCACAGATTTGTTACCAATGGGATGACACTCGTATGGGTGGACCAATTGAGCAATTTATGGTAGGATACAATGATGGTAGAATTTCTAAATACTATGCACCAGTTGGTACAGCTTCTTTAGCTGCTGACCATCCTGCTTTGCCTTACAAAGGTATCCGTAACGGATCTTGGAATCTTGCAAAAGCAGATAAAGTTCCTTTCTCTAAAATCTCTAATGATTTTAACTCAGTTCAAACTAGACGTGCATTTACTGCTTCAGAAACTCATTTCTTATTAGCAGAAGCTGCTTTAAGAGGTTGGACTGGTGCTGGTGTTGCTAAGACTAACTATGAGAATGGTGTTAAATTGTCTTTTGCTGATTGGGGAGCAAGTGGTGCTGATGCTTATTTAGCAGATGCTACTAGCAAGCCAATTGATTATGTAGATCCAACAGATGCTGCATCTATCAAAATCAATCCAAAAGCAATTAATAGTGGTGCTGCTGCATCTACTATGACTATTGCTTGGGACGAAGCGGCTTCTAACGAAGTGAAGCTTGAAAGAATCATGACTCAAAAGTGGTTGTCTTTATTTACAAATACTTTAGAAGCATGGTGTGATTTCAGAAGAACAGGATATCCTAAAATTCCTCATGTTGCTAAGAATGATAGTAACGCTGATTGGGGAGTTATTCCTGCTGACCAATGGATCAAAAGAATGCCATTTATCAACGGTGAAAGAACTGGTAACACTGCTGCTGTAGCTGCTGCTGCTGCTTCAATGATGGGTGGTACTGGTAAAGATGATATCGCAACTCGTTTGTACTTTGATACAGGTGTTGCAACTAACTTCTAATTAAGAGTTAAGTACTATATAAAAGCCCCCCGAGAACTCGGGGGGCTTTTTGTTGGTATCATTGAAACAAAAGTTGGTTGGTATTCTATTCAATGGCTTTCTTTAATCATAGTCCTGATTAAATCAATATTTTAACCGCTTGTCTAGCTCTTAATTTCCAACTGTTGTCTTGGAATTCCCATACCAGTAAAATTTTTAATTTGATGGGAGCCACTTTGGGATCGGTAGAAGTAACCGCATTAAAAGTGTGTCTCACATAGGCGATATTTTGGTCCATGTCAATAGACTGATCTACAATGTCAATACTCACAAAGTCACTTTTCCCATTGACGATATTGGTTACAAATGTTTTTTGATCTTCTACTAGGCCTGCAGAATGGCCATAAGTTAATTTAGGAGAAGTAACACTAAGCAATAAGCTTTCATTGGCATCTATCAAACCAATTCTAAAATTTTCTAGGGCCTTGTTTAAGGCCAATTCTTTTTTGCTTTGCGCCGATGCTGTTAAAAAAAGCATGGATAAAAAGGCGACTAAAGTTAATTTGAGTTGTTTCATGTTTAAAATATATTTAATAGGGAAGGTAAATAAAATTACAAATGCTACAAATAAAATAGAAATGTGTATTTATTACACATTTGCTTTCTTAACCATTGATTTTCATCCCATTTTTAAAGAATCAGGATGAAAAATACTTAAATTTACAATGGCCCCATTTACGTTGGAATAGGGGTATTATAAAACATTGCAACTTATCTATATGTTATTTAAAAAATTGGTTTTTTTGTGGGTTTTGTTAAGTGTTGCTTTAATTAGTTTGGCGCAAGCTGTCTCCACTGTTAAAGTGTATAAAAAAACCATTACTACCTATCCTTTTTCTGATCCCAATCCCATTCCTTTATTTACAAAATATTATCCGTACTATCGTTTTGATGGGTATACCGATAAACCAACTAAAAAAGAATGGACCGTGGTAGAGTTGGAAAATGAATTTATTAAAATAACCATTCTTCCAGAAGTGGGCGGTAAAATTTGGTCTGCCTACGATAAAATAACCAAGCAAGATTTCTTGTACAATAACGATGTAGTAAAATTTAGAGATGTGGCCATGCGCGGGCCTTGGACAAGTGGGGGCATTGAATCTAACTATGGTATTTTTGGACATACGCCCAATTGCGCTACCCCAGTGGATTATACCACATTGAAAAGAGAGGATGGGAGTGTGAGTTGTATCATTGGCGTGCTAGACTTAATTACAAGAACACCTTGGACCATTGATATAAATTTACCCAAGGACAAAGCCTATTTCACTACCCAATCTTTATGGTTTAATGCCACTGCTATCGAAGCACCTTATTATCATTGGATGAATGTGGGTTTAAGATCTAAAGGGAATTTAGAATTCATCTATCCAGGTCAAAATTTTATTGGACATGAGGGGGAGGTAGGTGAGTGGCCTTATAACAGTAAAAAAGATAGGAAGATAAATAATTACGAACAAAACGATTTTACAGGATATCATTCTTATCATGTATTTGGCACCTATACCAATTTCTTTGGAGCTTATTATCATGACAATGAAAATGGCATGGTCCGATTTGCACCACACGATGAAAAAGCAGGCAAGAAAATCTGGATATGGGGCTTGGCAAGAGCTGGCATGATTTGGGAAAAATTATTAACGGATAAGGCAGGCCAATATGTAGAAGTGCAATCGGGTAGGTTGTTTAACCAAAGCGCCGAAAACAGTACTTTTTCTCCGTTTAAACATAAAAGTTTTGCGCCTTACAATACCGACTTATGGAAAGAATACTGGTATCCAGTGTCAGCTACCAAAGGGATTAAGGAGGCCAATAATGTAGGGGCATTCAATACCGTGATCAACCATGGCAAAACATATATTTATTTTAATCCGGTACAGTCCATCAATGACACTTTAAAAATTTATCAAGACAATGAAGTAATTGCTACCCGCTTTGTAAAACTAAAGCCCATGCAATTGTATATGGATTCCATTGCCAATACCAATGAAAACCTAGGGTTTGTGCTAGGAAATAACTTACTTAAATACAATATTGGAGAAAAGAATGAACTAGAGCGTCCAAGCACTTCACCCGCCGACTTTAATTGGAATAGTGCTTATGGTTTATACATTCAAGGTAAAGAATTTATCGACCAAAGAATGTATCCAAAAGCAAAAGAGAAATTAGAAGCTTCTTTGAAATTAGATCCCTATTTTCTTCCTGCCTTGGTCAAATACGCAAGCTTACAATATTATTATTTTGATTACAGCAGTGCGCTAAAAACCATTAAAACTGCTTTAAGCATCGACACCCACGATGGCGCAGCCAATTACTATTATGGATTGATTCAATTGGCCCTTCATAGTAAAATGAATGCAAGAGATGGTTTTGATTTAGCAAGCATTTCTGGTGAATTTAAAACGGCAGCGTATACTTCCTTGGCTTCCATCGAAATGCAAGACAATAATTTTGAAGGGGCCATCAAATTTGCTAATAAAGCCACGGACTTTAACAGGTACAACTTAAAGGCCATGGAGATAAAGGCGGTGGCATTGAGGAAATCAAATAAAGTAAATGAAGCTAAAGTTTTATTAAGTGAAATATTGAAAATAGATCCCTTAAATCATTTTGCTCGATTTGAATTTACACAAATAGGAGATTCTGCAATTCAATATTTTACATCACTTATAAAAAATGAACAACCAGCGGAAACCTATCTTGAATTGGCTTGTTTTTACAATGAATTAAATGCGAAAACAGAAGCCATTAAATTATTAGAATTAATTTCAAAACATCCCTTAGCCAATTACTTTCAAGCTTGGTTGTTGTCCTATGCTAATCCTAAAAAATCAAACGAACTTTTACAAAAAGCAAACAATACCTCGGTTGAATTTATTTTGCCTTTTAGGTTAGAATTTGAACCCATCTTAAACTGGGCAGTGCATCAATCCACCAGCTGGAGGGCGAAGTACTATTTTGCCTTATTGCTTCAATCCAGAGAAAAGTATAGCGAAGCTTTGCAGTTATTGAAAAATTGTAAAGAGGAGTCGAAGGATGCATTGTTTTATGCAACAAGAGCAAGATTGTTACAACAAACTACCCCCACAGATACCATTGCGATTCATTCAGATTTAAATAAATCATTGTCGCTTGATCCTAACAATTGGAGATACCAAAAAGCACTTATTGATGCCTTGACTGAATCTGGGAAATACCAAGAAGCTTTGGTGATTGCATCTGGTTATTCCACTGTTCACCCTGATAACTATTTAATGGGTATGCTTGCAGCTAAAATAAGTTTGTTAAATAAAAAGTACAATACGACAGATGCCATTCTTAAAAACATCAATATTATTCCTTTTGAAGGTGCTACGGAGGGCCGAGAATTGTACAGAGAAACAAAAATTCAATTGGCCCTGGAAAATTTTGACAAAAACAATACCACGGAAGCCATCAAGCAAGTAGAATTGGCCATGCTTTGGCCCGAAAACCTAGGGGTTGGAGCGCCTTATCCAGAAGAGGTGGACAATCGCATTGAATTCTATTTACTTGCTAAGTTTCATGCAAAATTAAATCATGACAAGGAGGCAGCCTTATACAGAGAAAAATTAAGTCATTACCTATTGGGCACTTACAATGACCCAGCAGGCAATCTATTGCAAGTAAGTGATCTAGGAAATGATCCAGAAAAATTAAATCAAACAGTTCAAAGTATTAAAGGTGAATCTGTGAAAAATTGGTACCTTAATCTCATCAATCATAAAAACAATGATATGCCATTGGCTGAACAAAAATCATCTATGCGTATCCTAGATAAAATAAAAACAAGTATCCATCCATTTTAAAATCAACTTTATGCACTTTAAAAAAATTCATCTTTTCATTGGAGTATTATTCATTTTTACTCAAATGAGTTGTACTTTCTTCGTAGAAAAAAATGGGGGATTGATCATGCCTGATGGTTTTGAGGCCGTTGTGGTTGTAGACAGTTTGCCAGGACATGCAAGACATCTTGCGGTGGCTGATAATGGAGATATTTATGTCAAAGCCAATAAGTTCATCAAAGGGGGGATGAATTATGTATTAAGAGATTTGAACAATGATGGCCGTGCAGATTTGATTGCCAATTTTGGTCCTATTGCAAGAGAAGGCGCTTATGCAACTAGCATGCGCATTCACAATGGTTATTTGTATACCAGTTCCGAGATGCTTGTTTACCGTTATAAATTAGATAGTAAAACCTTGGTACCAAGTGGTCCAGTGGAATACATTGTCATTGACAGTGGAAGAAGAAGAGAGCATGATGGAAAGCCATTGGCTTTTGATGGCAAGGGACATATTTTTGTTCCTTTTGGAGCTCCTTCCGATGCTTGTCAAGTAGAAAATAGGTTGCCAGGTTCACCAGGAATGAAACCTTGCCCCATCTTAGATTCAAATGGGGGTGTATGGATGTTTGATGAAAATAAATTAAATCAATTTAGAACCACAGATGGTATTAAAGTAGCCACTGGTTTAAGAAGTTTGGTGGCAATGACGTGGAATACACAAGACAATACTTTGTATTGCGTAGGGCATGGTAGAGATGGTCTTGTAAACGAATGGCCTCAGTATTACAATGAATGGCAAAGTGCTATGTTGCCTTCCGAAGCTTTTTATAAATTAAAACCAGGTGCCAATGCAGGCTGGCCTTATTATTATTTTGATCAAATGAAAGGCAAAGTCATGTTGAATGCTGAATACGGTGGCAATGGACAAATTGAGAATACAGATACCACGATTGAAACCCCTGTGGTTGGCTTTCCTGGTCACTTTGCGCCCAATGATTTATTATTTTATACAGGTGATCAATTCCCAGCTAGGTATAAAAATGGGGCATTTATTGCATTTCATGGTTCCACCATACGTGCACCTTATCCTCAAGCAGGTTATATTGTCGCTTTTGTTCCTTTTGTGAATGGAAAGGCGCAACCATGGGAAGTTTTTGCAGATGGTTTTACAGGTAAAGATACCTTGGTCAATACCAAAGATTCTAAATATAGACCCATGGGATTGGCTCAAGGACCTGATGGTTCCTTGTACATTTCAGAATCAGAAAAAGGGAAAGTATGGCGCGTAAAGTATACGGGTAAAAAAGAAGCATTTACAGATAAGAATTTGGCTATTATGCTGCAAAGGCAAAAAACCAGAACCAATATTAAAACGCCAGATCCAGTATTAGATAATTTGGAGAGATTTAAAGTAGCCGTTGGGGGGGAAAAATTATATCAATTAAATTGTAGAGCTTGTCATCAAAAAGATGGGCAAGGGGATGGATTGCGTTTTCCTTCCATTGCCGCATCGGATTGGGTGAATGGCAATAAAGATACTTTGATTGCAGTGTTACTTAGAGGGTTAGAAGGACCCATTAAAATAAACGATCAGCCATTTGTTGGTATGATGCCAAAATTTGCACAGCTTCCTGATATAGAAATAGCTAATATTTTAAGTTATGTGAGGCACAATTTTGGAAACAAATCAGATTCAGTAACAAAAACAGAGGTTGCAATTGTTCGCCAACGTTTAAATTTGAAGCGAAGACAAATGCAACCTCCGAGAATTGAATAATTCAATTAGTTAAATAATAAATACTATCTAACAAATATAGGGGTGGCGAGTCCGTTTAAATCATAAACAACTTTGCCACCCTTTATAGTTACTTCACATTCGAATTTCTCATTTCCTTTTAATTTATAGCCTGTTTTATCATAAAAGCCAAAATTGCCTTTTCTAATATTTAGTATAGCAATATCCGCTTCAGAACCAACAGAAAAATTTCCCAACAAGGGTCTATTGATAGCTTGTGCTGCAGACCAAGTACTTGCTCTGATGACTTCTTTCAAAGCCATGCCCAAATTCATAAACTTTGACATCACACTCAATTGATCTTTCATAGAAGTATTCATACTTCCTGTGTGCAAGTCGGTACTAATGGTATTAGGATAAAGCCCCGCTTTTAATGCAGGTATGGCTTGAGAATAATTAAAACTTGTTCCGCCATAACCTACGTCAAAAATGATTCCTCTTTTTTGAGCTGCTAAAACAAAAGGTTTTAATTGGTTGGTAGTAGCGTCTACAATTTCTTCTCTTCCACCTCCCAATGCTGCATAAGCATGGGTGTATATATCCCCTGGACGCAAATGTTTGAAATACAATTCTTCAATGGATAAATTAGGTTTTGCGCCTCCAAAATCAACAATAACAGGCAATCCAGCCAAGTTACCTGCTTCTACAGCTCTGTCTGTTGGTGTCCAATCTGCACCATTAAAATGGGCCAATTTAAATCCAACTATATAGTCTTTATATTGTTTTGCAGCAGCAGCAGCAAATTTCGGATTCATATCCGCAATGTCTTGTTCGTAGTTGCCACCTCTCATTCCTTCGCCAACAATATTTAAAAAAGAAAGCACTCTGGTTTGTGAAACGTCAATTACATTTTTCTTAAAAACTGCAAAGTTTTTCCAACCTGCTCCACCGCAATCTACTACGGTGGTCAATCCCACTCTAAAAGTATTGGGATCTGGCATTAAGGCACTTAATCCATCACTTAAATAATGATCTGGTTGGGTGCCCGCAAAAACGTGTGAATGTAAATCTATTAAACCTGGAGATACAATCAAGTCGGTAGCATCTACTACTTGTTTTGCTTGAGTGCCATCAATGCCTTTTTCCACTTTTACAATTTTTCCTTGTTTGACAGCAATGTCCATAATGCCATCTATGTTATTTTTTGGATCAATTACATGTCCTCCTTTAACGACGATATCATATAAGGGGGCGGGTGCTTGTGCAAATACATTCACACATAAAGTGACCAAAGCAAATAGAATGAAATATATTTTTTTCATTGGTATTGTTTTAATTAAAAAAATTATGAAATATCTATAGGGAAGCTACGAAATTTACTAATTCATTAAGTAAGGGGGGCCTAATTTTCCATGAAAGCAGGTGGCTTAGGCTAATGTGTAAAAAATACGTATTAAATAGGCTGATGATTGAAAATTGTTGAAAAATATCAGCATGCTAAAGGCGATTTATGCATAATATTTCTTAATTTTTATGTCTAAATAATCCTGTTTATATGAATCTTATTGCCGCTGTATTACTTAGTTCTTTTTTCCATTTTTTTTCGGCTGATACAACTCAATATCAATTGATTGTAGGCTCTTACACTCAAAAAGGAAATCCTGGTATCGAAGTGTATACGGTAAACGCTGTCACTGGTAAACCTACTTTGCAATATACCAAAGAGAACTCAAATGCATCTTATTTAACACTTACAAAGGATGGTAAATATTTATATGCTGTTTCCGAAGCCAATGGCGAAAAATCTGCAGTAAATGCTTATCAATTAAATAGTCAAAATCATTTCGAAAAAATAAATTCAACACCTACGATGGGTGCGGGACCTTGTTTTGTTAATTATCGCGAGGAAAGTAAAACAGTGTATACGGCCAATTACAATAGTGGTAGTTTAAGCGTATTTAAAACTGAGCATGGCGCGGTATTGCCCATTTCGCAGGAAATTAAATACAAAGGGACTAGTGTAAATAAAGCAAGACAATCTTCTTCACATGCACACAATGTGGTAGTAAGCCCAGACCATTCTTTTTTATTGGTTACGGATTTAGGGGGAGACAAAATATATCAACATAAAATTTATGCAGATGGCTTGGTAGATGAAAATTATACTTCGATTTCTGTAGGTGCCGGAAATGGTCCAAGACATTTTGTATTTGATGATGCCGGAAAATTTGGTTATCTAATTAGTGAAATGTCTGGAACTGTAGATGTATTTGCAGTAGATCAAAATAAATTAACTCCTATTCAAAATATACTTGCTGATACGGCGTATACCAAAGATCCAAAAGCAAAAGGAAGTGGAGACATTCATATTTCGCCAAGTGGAAAATGGTTAATCACCACCAATCGAGTTTCTAGCAATGAACTAACCATTTTTAAAATTGGATCCAATGGACAACTTACTAAAATGTATCATCAGCCAGTATTAAAAAAGCCAAGAAATTTTAGTTTTGATCCTGCTGGTCATTTTGTTTTTGTAGCAAGCCAGGACGAAGATAAAGTACAAATATTTTCATTTGATGATGCTACTGGAAATCTTTCGGATACGCATCAAATCATGGATATTAAATCCCCTGTCTGTTTGCAATTTTCGGACAACCCAATGGAAATTACGCCTGAGGAAAGATTAAAAGCATTGAAAATAAATTTAATTCCTGTAGTACCACCTATTGCTAATTATCTAAAACAAGTACAAGTTGGGAAACTGGTTTATTTATCTGGACATGGACCCGATAAACCTGATGGAGGACAAATGTATGGTAAGCTTGGGAAAGATGTTACCATAGAGGAAGGGCAAGCTGCCGCAAGACTTACTGGTATTTCATTGTTGTCTACCTTGAAATCTTATGTTGGTGATTTAAGCAAAGTGAAGCGCATTGTTAAAGTTTTGGGATTGGTAAGTTCTGATCCAAGCTTTGTGCAACAACCTAAAGTAATGAATGGATTTTCTGATTTGATGGTAGAAGTATTTGGAGAAAGAGGAAAGCATGCTAGATCTGCATTGGGGGTGGCTTCTTTGCCTAATAATATTTGCGTAGAAATTGAAATGATTGTTGAACTTAAATAATAAATAAAATATAAAAAAAATGAAAACACAAAATCGTCGCTCTATTTTCAAAAAAATGTTTGCAGGATTCTTAGGAATCGCAGGCACTAGTGTTGCTGCAAATGCATCAACCAATTCTTCAAAAGATGCTTATGGTAAAGAAGTATTTAACGTAACTACCGAGCAAGATGTGCCCTTATTTTCTGGATCAACCAAATTTGGTGGAATGGTATTCGTAGCTGGAAAAGGAGCGCACTTCGAAGGAGAAATCAAAGCCCATACTGACCATGTTTTAAAAGAATTGGAGAAAGAATTGATTGCTGCAGGTTCCTCTATGGATAAAGTTTTAAAAGTAAATGTATACTTAGCCGACTTAAATGATTACAAGCAAATGAACGAAGTATTTAAAGGTCGTTTTGGTGCGCATCCTCCAGTAAGAACCACGGTGGCTACTTATGGTGGTGTGCCAGGTAATTCATTGGTGGAGATGGATTGTATCGCCATTGCCAATTCCTAAATCAGATCATACATTCTATTCCCCCTAACAATTAAAAAATAAAAAAATGAAACGTAGAGACCTCTTAAAATACATGACCATCACTCCTGTAGCAGGCGCTGCAATAGTGGGTGGTATTTCTTCTGCAAGTGCTGCTTCTGTAGCATCTAGTGTTGCTGCTAGAGATTTATTTACTGAATTAGGTGTGCGCACTTTTATTAATGCAGCGGGTACATATACCGCCATGACCGCTAGTTTAATGAGACCTGAAACTGTAGAAGCCATTAGACAAGCATCTCATAAATTTTGTATGCTAGACGATTTGCAAGACAAAGTGGGTGCAAGATTGGCTGAAATTACACATGCAGAAGCTTGTGTAGTTACTTCCGGCGCTTTTTCTGCATTGACATTAGGGATGGCAGGTATCTTAACAGGTACTGATCCAAATAAGGTAAGAGCACTTCCTAAATTAGAAGGTACAGGAATGAAGACCGAAGTGATTTGTCAAAAAGCACATGCTATTGGATACAATCAAGCTTTGACCAATACCGGTGTAAAAATAATCATGGTAGAAACAGTAGAAGAATTAAAAGCTGCTATCAATAAAAATACTGCGTCTATGCACTTTCTACATGTGCAATCAGATGGTGGTAAAATTAAACATGAAGAGTGGGTAGCTATTGCGAAAGCAAATGGTATTCCAACTTCTATTGATATTGCAGCAGATGTGCCTCCTGTATCTAATTTATGGAGATTCAATGATATGGGATTTGATTTTGTTGCCATCTCTGGTGGTAAAGCTTTAAGAGGACCACAAAGTGCTGGAATTTTAATGGGTAAAAAAGACATCATTAAAGCAGCTCGTTTATCCATGCCTCCTCGTGGAGAAACCATTGGTCGTGGAATGAAAGTAAACAAAGAGGAAATTTTAGGTATGTTGGTAGCGGTAGAAGAGTTTATTAAAATCGACCACGATGCCGAAGCTTTATTCTTCTTAAAAAGAGTTGAAAAAATTAAAGCAGCAGCGGATAGTGTAGCAGGCGTTAAAACTACCATTACTACACCCACACTTGGCAACGTGACTCCTACACTTAGTATTACTTTTGATTATAGTGTTATCAAAAAAACAGGAGAAGCATTGCGTCTTGAATTACGCAATGGTACCCCTTCTATTGAAACAGTAGGTGGTAAAGATAGTATTGGTATCACAGGATGGATGCTACAAGAAGGAGAGGATAAAATTGTAGCAGCAAGATTAAAAGAAGTATTACAAGGTGCATTAGCATAAAATGATTTTACATATGAAAAAAATATACTCGTTATTATTTTTAACAAGTATCTTTTTCACTGCTCAAGCTCAAGTTTTCCCAAAAGGAGAACTTGAGTTTTTAACAGCACAATGGAAAGGAGAACGTTTTGCAGATGGTCGTCCAAAAATAAGTGATGCCTTAATTGAACGTGCTAAAAAAATTGGCATTGAAGAAGCGTGGCAAATCTTGCACAATGAAGGCTACAACAATCAATTTGAAGGAAACTGGAAAATGGTGCATGACGATGTTCCAGTTGTGGGCCGCGCCGTTACAGCCAGGTACAGTCCAACCAGACCTGATATTGAAGCCTTGATCAAAGAACGTGGTAAAAAAGAAGGACGCAAAGGGAATACCAATGCATGGCCCATTGAAGTATTGCAAAAAGGGGATGTATATGTAGCCGAAGCATTTGGAAAAATTGCACAAGGCACATTAATTGGAGACAATTTAGGTACTTCTATTTTTAATAAAACTGGCAATGGAGTGATATTTGATGGATCTGCTAGAGACTTGTCAGGATTAGCAGACATCAAAGGATTCAATGCTTATGTGCGCGACTTTCATCCTTCCTTTTTAGAGGAAGTGGTGTTGATGGGCTTGAATGGCCCCATTAGGATAGGCGGTGCCATTGTATTGCCCGGAGATTTAGTTTTATCGGAGCGCGAGGGCGTATTATTTATTCCTGCCCATTTAGCAGAAAAAGTAATTGCTACTGCAGAGTTTATTTCAGTAAGAGATCGGTTTTCAAAAGAGGTATTAAAATCTGGAAAATACAATGCAGGTCAAATTGATACGCAATGGACGGAGGAAATAAAGACTTCATTCCTTAATTGGTTAAAAGCGCATCCCAATGAACCAAGCATGAGCAAAGAAACCTTAGAGAAATTTTTAGAAAAAAGAACTTGGTAAAATTTAATCAGACAAATAAAAAAAATGAAAAGTTATAAATTAATTTTAAAATTATCCTTACTGCTTTTTGTTGTGGCATTGGGATTGTACCTGGCCCATCAAAATCAATACATTGCTGTCGTAATTGCATTGGCTTTTTTCGCTTTAAGCTTTGGAGTTAAATCTTCTGAGGTATATAAGGGATTAAGTTTCACCATGATCATTTTTGCATGTGTTTGTATCACCCTTAATTACCCTCAATATTTTATACAAGTAGGAGATTTTAAATTGAAGGGATTAATTACGCCACTGATTCAATTGATTATGTTTGGAATGGGTACCGAAATTGGCTTAAAGGATTTTAAAAGAGTAGCGGAACAACCTAAGGCCGTATTGATTGGATTAACAGGTCATTTTACTTTTATGCCAATCATGGGTTTTGCTTTGGCCAAAGCATTTAATTTTGAACCTGAAATAGCTGCGGGTATTGTTTTAATTGGATCCATGCCTTGCGGATTGGCTTCTAATGTAATGTCTTATTTAGCCAAAGCGAATTTGGCATTGTCTGTTACCCTTACAAGTGTGTCAACTCTATTGGCTACTTTTTTAACGCCTTTTTGGATGAAAGTATTAGGAGGGCAGTTTATTGAAATCAAAGCAACCGATATGTTTGTACATATCTTACAAATAGTGATAGTGCCTATCTTGTTAGGATTGCTATTTAATAAATTCATTAAAGGAAAATCTACTTGGTTAGACAAGCTAATGCCATCTGTTTCTATGTTTGGAATTGCTACTATTATCTGTGTGATTACTGCTGCAGGAAGTAAAAGCTTATTGACTATTGGGCCATTGCTTATTTTAGCTTCCTTTATTCACAACACTTCTGGTTATTTATTTGGCTATTGGACGGGTCGCCTATTTAGATTGGGCGAAAGAGATAGCAGAACGATTGCCATTGAAGTGGGTATGCAAAATGGAGGCTTGGCATCTGGACTTGCAGAGAAATTAGGCAAGGCAGCTACCATGGGATTGGCACCAGCTGTATTTGGACCATTCATGAATATTACTGGATCCATCCTGGCTTCCTATTGGCACAAGAAAACACCTATAGATTAAAATTGCAATACAATTTTAATCAAACTGAATTACACCAAATCGATTAAACTCATGGAAGCTGGCTATTACAGGCGACCAGGACCATTTAATCATTTTGCCTGAATCATAATCTAATCTATAAAAATTGGCATTCCAACAAGTGCCTTTTTTTATGTCCGTATTTTCGAGTGGACTAAAAATAGAGTAGGGGAAAAATAATTCAGCGCTCCATTTGTACATTTGATTATTTTCTTCGTGTACAAAAACTTTTTTTGTAACTTTTTTATTCGCTGTATAATGCCAAGGAATCCAACCGTTGATCTTGTTTTTTAAATTAGGTATCAGCAACACCAATTCTGCATTGTGTGCATTCACTTCATATTCCAAGTAGATGGGTGTTTTAGGTTCTGGATGAAAGAAAACTTCAAAAACATCCGCCTTAAAAAGGTTTTCAAAATCATTGTAATATTCGCTGGTTATCTTTTTATCATTCCCGGTAAAGAAAACATAAATACCTGCGTCTGAATAAATCGTTTTAAATTTTGTATCGTAGCCGCTAACACCAGAATCTAATTGAGTTAAAGGCACCCAGTTGGTTAAGTTCCAATTCGCATTGGTTCCTTTTCCATCTATTTCAAAATCGGCTGTTTTTTTAACTTTTAAAGTATCAGGAAAGGTATTACTGCTTGCAAAAGCCAATTGCATTGTAAAAATTGCAAAAAGCAAAGGGGTTATTTTTTTCATAGTAGGTGAAATTAATGCTCTTTAAAGATAGGATATTTGAATGAGTTAAGCCCTCTATCAAAGGCTTGAGCGCGTCAATGAGTTCCTTTAAAAGAGGTCAATTCTTTGACAGAGATGGGATAAAACTGAACTTGGTCTCCTGTCTTCAATAAGGCCAACTTAGAAGGATGCGGATCAAAAATGGGTAAGGGTGTTTTGCCTATTATTTGCCAACCTCCAGGGGAATCCATGGGATAGATGCCCGTTTGTGGTCCTGCAATACCAACACTACCAGAAAAAACTTTGGGCCTGGGTGTGGCATGTCTGGGCATTTGAATTGCTTCAGGAACCTTTCCCATGTAGGCAAAGCCCGGCATAAAGCCAATACAATACACGGTGTAAATTTCACGGTGGTGTAGCTCAATAATAGTTTCGATGGATTGCTTGGTATAAGCAGCCAAAGCGGCTAAATCAATGCCAAATTGAGGATCGTAACAAACAGGAATTTGAAGGAGGGTAGTTTTTTCGTCTACTGGTGGCTTTGCGTTTTCTTTTTCAATGAAGGAAGGAAGTTCTTTTTTGAAAAACAACAGTGGCTCCATTTTTTCCGATTGATAATATCCAGTGACATCAAAGACAATGGTAATGGTTTGATAAGCGGGTATGATGTCTTTGATCCAAGTATAGATGCTTTTTAATGCATAACAAGCAACAGTTGTCTTTTTAATTTGTAAAATGGAATTGGTTGAAAGCGAAGTATTTATTGAAAGCACAATGGCGTGATCTCCTAAATAATTGTATTGGACTGGGGAGCTATGTAAAGTAGATTCAGAATGCATACCAAAAGGTAATTATTTTTAGGGTATTTATAAAAAAATTAGCCTCTTTTAACCTAAGAGACAATCGAACTAAAACAAAAAAAGGTATATTTGATTAGGTACTTTTATATAAATATCGGTGAATGAATTAAAGCTACATAGTATGAAAAAATATTTTTTATTTTTATGGCTAACACCGTTTTGTTTGCTGCTATTTTTAAGTGGAGCGGCTCAATCTAAAAAATCTCAGCCTAATATTATTTATATCTATGCCGATGACATGGGCTATGGTGAATTAGGATCTTACGGGCAAAAGAAAATTAGAACTCCTCATTTAGATCAAATGGCCAAAGAGGGCATGCGTTTTACACAACATTACAGCAGTGCTCCTGTTTGTGCGCCATCTCGTTGTATGTTGATGACTGGAAAAAATCCCGGGCATTCCTACATCAGAGGCAATTATGAATTAGGTGGTTTTGCAGATTATGAGGAAGGAGGTCAAATGCCATTGCAAGAAGGAGCCTATACGTTAGCGGCTATGTTAAAAGAGAGAGGCTACCACACCGCTTTAGTAGGTAAGTGGGGTATGGGTGTTACAGGAACAACAGGAAGTCCTTTAAAACAAGGTTTTGATTATTACTATGGCTACTTAGATCAAAAGCAAGCGCACAATTATTATCCAACACATTTATGGGAAAATGATCATTGGGATAGTTTAAACAATCCTATCATCAATGTGCATACTGCTATTGATCCAAAAACGGCTACGGATGCTGATTTTGAAAAGTACCGAGGCAAGGATTATGCTCCTGCAAAAATGACAGAGAAGGCGTTGGCTTTTATCGATAAAAATAAGCATCAACCATTTTTTCTTTATTTGCCTTATACCATTCCACATTTGTCATTACAGGCACCCGAGGAATATGTAAAAAAATACATTGGACAATTTCAGGAGCAGCCCTATTATGGAGACAAGGGCTATGCGCCCAATAAGTATCCACTTTCTACGTATGCTGCAATGATTACTTTTTTAGATGATCAAGTGGGAATTATTTTAGATAGAATTAAAAAATTAGGGTTGGACGAGCATACCATCATTATGTTTTCCAGTGACAATGGTGCTACTTTTTCGGCGGGGGTAGATGTCAATTTTTTTAATAGTGTGAGCGGACTTCGCGGATTAAAAATGGATTTATATGAAGGAGGCATCAAAGTGCCCTTTATTGCTAGATGGCCTGGAAAAATAAAAGCGAATACCAGTTCCAATATATTATCAGTACAATATGATATCATGCCTACTTTGGCAGAATTAACTGGGAAGCCAGTAAAAAAATTAGATGGTGTTTCCTTGTTGCCCACTTTATTGGGTAAAGAAAATCATCAAGCAGCACGTGAATTTATGTATTTTGAGTATCCCGAAAATGGTGGCCAAATAGCTGTAAGGATAGGTAAGTGGAAGGGAGTAAAAATGAATGTGCTTAAAAATCCATTGGGCAATTGGGAATTGTATGATGTAGAAATGGATCCACTTGAAAAAAATAATATAGCAGGAGCTAATTTAAGTATGATCGAAAAAATGAAAGCAATTGCAGTCTCGCAGCATCTTCATCCTCAAGTATTAGAGTGGGAATTTATTGATCCTAAAATAAAAAAAGCAGCCAACTTAAAATAGTGGCTGCTTTTTTGTAGGTCGTTGAATGACCTTATTTAATCTCTTGCTCGGTAATTTTTCCTGTGGTTTTATGTTTTAGAATTAATTTTTTAGCGCCGTAATGCGTCATCTCTTCTTTGATTAAATAATGATCCTTATCGTACTCAACCAAATGACTTTCTTTTGTTAAGCCAGTTTTACCTCTCCATACATCTAGTTTCACTGGCTCCCATAATTTTGTCTTTGCAGATTTATAAGCCGCATCTAAAATGCAGTTAACCACATAGCCATCATAAAATGTTTCTTTAGGGGCTTCTCCTTTTTCCATAGAATTAAACATATCCATAAACATATGGTTGTAGCCTAATTCATTGAGTTCGTCACCCACTGGGAACAACCAACCGCTATTGCTTTCTGATTTTTCTGAAATATAATCACCACCTTTTCCAGTAGTAAACATTTCAAAACCGGTTCTTAAAAAACTATTGATCCAAATAGTGCCTTCTGTTCCCATCACTTCATCTCTTAAATCCAAACCTCCTCTAAAAGTCCAGCTTACTTCAAATTGACCAATAGCCCCATTCTCATACTTTACCAGTCCAATGGCATGGTCTTCGGCATCAATTGGTTTTACTTGCGTGTCGGCCCAACACATTACTTCAATGGGCTTAATGTCTTTACCAATATAACTTCTTGAAATTTCAACACAATGACATCCTAAATCTAAAATACAGCCACCGCCCGCTTGTTCGATATTCCAAAACCATTCACTGTGTGGGCCAGGATGTGTTTCGCGCGACTTTGCCCATAAAATTCTACCAACGGCACCTTCTTTTACACTTTGATGTGCTTTGAT
>CANCSS010000013.1 GCA_947380905.1 Chitinophagaceae bacterium
ATATAAAGGAGTGACACCAGGAGCAGAGGCAATAAAGTTATATAATGCAGGACTTACTATAATCGTCTTTTTTTCTTGTGGACTAAAAGAATAATTTATTAAATTCAATTTTAATGTCATTGTAATATTTGTATTATTATAAATTTCAACTTCTGTTTCGGTTGATGAAGATGCTCCACTGGATGCTATAAAATCACCGCTACTTTGCTTAATCTCTTTAACAATCTTAATAAAAGATTTATGTATATAGCCAGTCACATTTGTTTTAATATCAATAACATTGTAAAAGTCATCATCAGTTTCTAATGTAATGATAAAAACTTGAGTATTGGGCTTGAGTGATGATATTATATCAAAGGCAGAACTAGGTCCCTCTCGAAAATTTACCTGTTTAGTAATCACCCCCAAATACGATTGCGCCTTTAGTGTAATAGAACATATCACAATAAAAAACAATGTGAAAATTGATTTCATTAATAATGTTTATGAATTATTTGGGGGACATTAAAGCTACAAAAACTAGGTTAAATGTCAAATTCTAAAAATTCCAACCTCCAAACAGCTAATTACCCCATTTCTAGTAAATAAGCATAGGTCACTCTGGTTCACCGTGTAGCAGAATCCGTAGCTACTACCCCCTATTTTAGTCAATTTAGGTATGTTTAGATAAGAACTGTAAAACCCTAAAACCGTTGTACTTGAGGGTTTCATCAGTTTAAGATAAGTTAGGATTAAGTTGATTTTGGCCGTCCGGTCCGCGTAAAAACAATTAACCCCTTGATAATCAAGGGGTTTTTTTATGCCTGTAGCTGAAAGTGTAGCAAACGGGTTGTTTCTAGGCTATTTATGTAATTATATATAATCATCTTACCCACATTCATTCATGACACTCAATTTATCAAAGATTTAGGGATAAATTGTAATGGAAATTCAAAACTGGAATTTCTATGAGTTTTATCAAGATGTTTAAAAAGTTTTTATTTATTATCATTTTCATTGCATCGCTCAGTCCATGGAGGGCAGTACATGCACAACTTTTAGCAAAAGATAGTCTACTCTACACCTCCGCTGTTAAAAATCTAGTAGCCACCTATCATAAAAATATTGGAGACCAAACAGGCAAATACAATGGCAGCCAAAATACAGGTTACACCGTATCATTTTACGAAGGACACCCGTATTTTTTTCTACAAGAACTAAGCAAGGGAAGTATTACTTATGATAATGTTGTGTTTGATAATGTTGAATTATTATATGACGAAGTAAAAGACTGGGTTATTTTACAAGACAGTACCCACCGTATTCAATTAGTGAGTCAAAGACTACAAGGCTTCACTGTTTTTAATCAGTCCTTTGTTAGATTAGAAAAAGATGCGGTTACCCCTATTGTATCCACGGGCTTTTATCAAGTATTGTATGATGGAGAAATTAAACTTTATAAAAAGGAAGTTAAAAAAATTACTGAGAAATTTACCAATACCCCCGAATTAAAAGTTTTATTTGATAAGATTCACTACTACTATATCAAAAAAGGAAATCGTTATTACTCTATTGAAAAAAAGAAAGATTTCTTTAATATTTTAAATGACAAGGGTAAAGATTTAAATGATTTTATAAGTAATGAGCGTTTAAATTTTAGAAAAGACAAAGACAATACCCTCATTAAGATTATTGCCTATTATGATCAAATAACCTCCGACAGAAATTAAAAACAGATTGACAAAGTTTTCTAAATATATTATTGTAATTATGGTCTTGTTTAGGTTCAGCTCAAGCTTTGCGCAATCCGATACCAGCAGTAAAATAAACCTTAACCTAAATAAAGTAGGACTGAGTAGCTTAATAATAAATATCGAATCTCAAACTTATTTTCATTTTTACTACGACAGTGTAGCTCTTGGTAATGTGGAAATTAATTATTCAACCGCTCCCAAAAAAATTACTACCGCTCTAGCAGAAATATTTACTCCCATAGGTATTCAATTTTATTTCGACAACCAAAATAATATTTTTTTAACAAAGTCTAAACTGCTAAGCCTCCAAATTAGTGATAACTTTTTTACAGGGAAAAAGCAAAAAACTGGCAATACAATAAAAGATCATCCATTTGATACAGAGGAAATAGGTCCGATTCAAGAAGCGTTAGTAGATAAAAAAATATATGAAATTGGGGACAAAGAATTGAGTGGCACAAAAAATATTATTACACTTGCAGGTTTTATAAAAGACAATAAAACAGGTGAGCCTGTAGGAGGCGCTTCTGTATATATTGACAAACCTCGAATTGGAGTTACTTCCGACCAATATGGGTTTTACACTATTTCTCTTCCCAAGGGGCGTCATATACTCAATATTCAAAGCATTGGCATGCGCGATGTAAAAAGACAAATTGTTTTATATAGCGATGGTAATATGGATATGGACTTACAAGGCAGTATCATGTCACTTAAAAGAGTGGTTATCTCATCTCAAAAAATGAGTAATGTGAGAGGGACTCAAATGGGTGTTCAAAAATTAGATATTAAAACAGTGAAGCAAGTACCCGTTGTTTTTGGAGAAGCCGATATATTAAGAGTAGTCACTACCCTTCCTGGTGTGAAAACAGTGGGTGAAGCAAGTACTGGTTTAAATGTAAGAGGTGGTTCGTCCGACCAAAATTTAATTTTATTCAACGACGCCACTATTTATAATCCTGCGCATTTCTTCGGTATGTTCTCGGCATTCAACCCTGAATTAATAAATAGTATTGAATTATATAAAGCAAGTATACCTGCTAATTACGGCGGAAGACTTTCTTCTGTATTAGATATTACTAGCAGAGAAGGCAATAAAAAAGAATTTACAGGATCGGCAGGTATTGGTTTATTAACCAGTAGAGTGAATGTAGAAGGCCCCTTAGTAAAAGATAAATCTTCCTTTATATTAGGTGGTAGAACTACTTATTCGAATTGGTTATTTAATTATTTACCTGATGAATATAAAAATGGTCTTGCCAATTTTTATGACCTAAACCTTATTGTAAATCATCAAATAGATAAAAATAACACGCTTTATTTCACCGGCTATATAAGTAATGACCATTTTAGTTTAAATAGCGATACAGCTTATGGTTATGGCAATAAAAACCTATCCGTTAAATGGAAGCATATTTATACTACTAAATTAAATAGCTTAATTACAGTAGGCAATGATAATTACAATTACTCTATCAATAGCCAGAAACTTCCACTGAGTGCTTATCAATTAGGTTTTAGTATTAATCAATCTTATTTCAAAGCCCATTTTAATTATAATATTAATAGCAAGCACAGTGTTGACTATGGCGTTAACTCAATTTACTATTCTTTAAACCCAGGCAACCATACTCCACTCGGTGAAAAATCTTTGATCAAACCCGATATTATTCCACCTGAACAAGCTTTAGAAAGTGCTTTATACGCCAGTGAACATTACACTATTACTAGTGCACTTAAATTAGATGCAGGTATACGTTTCTCTTTATTCAATGTATTAGGTGCTCAGTCCATTAACGAGTATCTTGCAGGTATTCCAAGAACTGAAGAAAATATTTTGAGATCGGTTAATTATGCAAGCGGAACAGTTATTAAAACCTATGGAGGCCCAGAGTATAGATTGGCTATTCGCTATGTAATTGATGAAACTTTTTCTTTAAAAGCATCTTATAATACACAACGCCAATACATTCACTCTTTATCCAATACTACAGCAATGGCCCCTACCGATATTTGGAAATTAAGTGACCCGAATATTAAACCGCAAATAGGAGATCAAATTTCTTTTGGCTTATACAAGAATTTAAAATCGAATACCATTGAAACTTCATTAGAAATATATTATAAGAATATTGAGAATTATTTAGACTATAAGAGTGGTGCTAAATTGGTCATGAACCATCATATAGAAACAGATGTCATTGGCACAAAAGGAAAAGCTTACGGCGTAGAATTTTTAGTGAAAAAACTTTCAGGCAAATTAAACGGATGGATTAGTTATACTTGGTCTCGTATTTTACTTCGCATGAACGACCCAAATGCAGGTGAAATAATTAATAAAGGTGAATTCTATCCAGGTAGCTATGATAAGCCTAATGATGTAACAGTAATTGCCAATTACCGATTTAGTCACCGCTTTAGTGTTTCCATGAATGGTAATTATAGCACAGGCCGCCCTATTACCTTGCCAATTGGATTATTTAGCTATGGTGGCTCCATGCGAACTTTATATGCAGACAGAAATGCTTACCGTATACCCGATTATTTCAGAACCGATTTCTCTATGAATATTGAAGGAAATCATAAAGTAAATCAGTTATTTCATAATTCATGGTCCATTGGTGTGTATAATTTAACTGGTCGTAAAAATCCATATTCTATTTATTATGTTTCTGAAAATGGAATGGTAAATGGCTATAAACTTTCCATCTTTGGCAATGCCATACCATATATTAATTTAAATATTAAGTTTAAATAAGCCCTTATGAAAAAGAGAATTATTTATAGCTTATTCATTTTCACCCTTTGGGGATGCAAGGAAAAATATATTTCCCCTGTGATTTCTACAAGCACAGGGTATTTAGTGGTTGAAGGTATTATTAATAGCGGTGTGGGTGAAACTAATATAATACTTAGCAGAACAGTAGCCTTGTCTTCCAATACCATTAATTACGAAGGCGGTGCTAAAATAAATGTAGAAGGAGATGACAATAGTCTTTATCCATTAAGTGAAATTTATAAAGGACATTATTCTGCAGCCAAATTAAATTTAAATACCACAAAAAAATACAGAATTAATATTGCTACTTTAGATGGTAAAAAATATTTATCAGATTTTGATGCAGTGAAAAGCAACCCTACTATTGATAGTATTAATTATAAAAATGAATCACAGGGATTACAATTTTATATAGACACCCACGACCCTGCGAATAATACCAAGTACTACCAATGGGATTATACTGAAACCTGGGAGTTTCATTCAACTTATTTGACACTATTGAAATATAAAATAGTGAACAGTCCCACGAAAGGACAACAATACAGTGTAGTATTTTCCGATTCTACTAGGTTTAGTTATGATATGGGTCAATATATTTGTTGGAAAACAGAAAATTCAAGTTCAATACTTACCGGTACTACGGCCAATATGAGTAGTGATATTATTCACCAACCTATTATTTCCATTCCACCTGCTTCTTGGAAACTAGGTGTATTGTATAGTATAAATGTTAGACAATATAGTTTAAGCAAGGGCCGCTATGAATTTTTACAAAGAATGAAAAAAAATACAGAAGGTACAGGTTCTATTTTTGATGCGCAACCTTCTGAACTTACGGGTAATATTCATTGCACTACTAATAACGACCAAGTCATAGGCTATATAGATGTTTGCCCTGTACAAGAAAAAAGAATATTTATAGCCCCTTATCAAGTGCCTGATTGGGCCTATTGGTTATACAAACCTAATTGTACTGAAATTGAAGTTGCTAATAATAGTGATAGTATTCAATTTAAATCTTTAAACTTACTACCTACTAACTATAAAGATATCAATCCAATGAGTGGCACAATTATTAGTTTTTATGCAGCACCTCCTGAATGTGTCGACTGCAGATTACGCGGCACTAATATTAAACCCTCTTTTTGGAAATAAACCAACTACACTATGAAGCAGTATATATATAATAGCTTGGTTGGTTTAGTATCAGCATCTTTATTGCTGATTAGCTTGCAAGTAGCAGGGCAAAATAAAGAGCTTATCACCTTACAAAATTCTGTTGAGAATTTTACCCAAAATAATTTACAAGAAAAGCTTTACGTACATACCGACAAAAATTTCTATCTAGCGAATGAAATTTGTTGGTTTAAGATATATAATGTTGACGCTATTTTAAATAGGCCTTTAAACATAAGTAAGGTTGCTTATCTAGAATTAATAGACAATAATAATAAAGCTGTTTGGCAAGATAAAATTGTATTAGATGAAGCTACCGGTAGTGGTTCTATACTTATACCTAGCGCACTTGTCACTGGTAATTATACACTAAGGACTTATACCAATTGGATGAAAAATTTCAATGAAGGTTTTTTCTTCGAAAAGAGAATTTCTATCCTGAACCCCTCTTTAACCCAAGAAAATAATTATACCCCTAATAAAGAAAATTACTCCGTTCAAGTTTTTCCAGAAGGGGGTAATTTAGTGGTGGGTCAAGCAACTAGAGTAGCTTTTAAAATTACCAATCAAATGGGAAAAGGTGTTCTAGGAAAAGGATATTTATTAAATGAAAAAGGTGATACCATTACCCAATGCAGCACTTCTTCATTAGGCATAGGTAATATGGGAATGGGTAGTTTTAATTTTATACCTCAGGCAAATCATAGTTATAGCTTATCACTCATAACAGATGGCGATAAAATTATTAGTCAAAAATTACCTAATACTTTTGATAAAGGCTATACCCTTAGCCTTGGAAATAGTGCTATTAGTTTTTCTGAAAAAATGAATATTAAGATTACTGGTATACAACTTGAAAATACAAATGTTTATTTATTAGTACATTCAAGAGGCATTGTTTCTCATACTATTGCAGGTCAAATTATCAATGGCAGCTGCTCCATAGAAATAGATAAAAATAAATTAAACGAAGGCATTAATATTATTACTTTATTTAATCAAGCACAAGAGCCTGTTTGCGAAAGATTATATTTTAATTATCCAAAAAATATTCTTGAAGCAAGTCTTGATTTAGAAAGTCCTCTGCTAGAAAAAAGAAGAAAAGTAAATCTTCAAATTGCTACCAAGCAAACTAATAATGGTTTTGCTGCAGCGAATTTATCAATGGCCATTTATAAGATTGATTCTATTCAAACTCTTGATGAAAATAATATTCAAAATTATATTTGGCTAAGCTCTGACTTAGTAGGCCGTATTGAAAATCCTGCCTCCTATTTTCAAAATAATGATAGCAATACCTTGCTTGCCATGGATGAATTGATGCTTGTGAATGGATGGCGCCGATTTAAATGGGAAACTGTTTTAGCAGGTACTCGTCCAAGTTTTAAATACCTACCAGAACTAGCTGGCAGTATTATTACTGGCAAAATGGTACAAAAAGGAACAACCAGTCCAGTTAAAGATATTACAGGCTTTATTTCCATGCCTAGCAAGAATACTTTATTTAAAGCAGGCATTAGCGATGAGAATGGTAATATTAAATTTGAATTTCCTCATTTATACAATGATGGTCAAGTTATTCTAGAAGCCGATAGTAGCGAATACAAAGCACATAAAATTGAAATAGACAACCCTTTTTACTTAAGTAAAATTAATAGTCAAATTATTGAGCCTCTACTGCTACCAAAATTGAATAAAGAAATGGTGCTACAATTAAATAGCAATATTGAAATTCAAAATCATTTTAAGGCAGATAATCAAAATAATTTTTTATCCCCTAAAATTGACAGCAATGCTTTTTATTATAAACCAGACTACACTTACTACCTAGACTTATATGCGCGTTTTACAACCATGGAAGAAGTCATTAGAGAGTATGTAACACCTCTAAAATTAATTAAAAATGAGGGCAGGTTTCAATTAGCTGTTTATGACGATCAGAATAAACATTTCTTTGATAAAGCACCACTTGTTTTACTAGATGGTATGCCCATTTTAAATATGGATAAGTTTATTGAATATGATCCTTTAAAAATTAGAAAATTAGAAGTGGTAAGTAGAACTTATTTTTCTGGCAATATGGCCTTTAATGGTATTGCTAATTTTATCACTTACAACGGCAAAATGGAAGGCTATGAATTAGACCCAAGAGCTACCCTAATTGATTATAAAGGCCTGCAAATGCAAAGAGAGTTTATAGCGCCCATATATGAAAACCAAAATCAGATAAATAGCCGCAGCCCCGATTTTAGACATCTATTAAACTGGTCACCCAATATAAATACTACTAGTAAGGGTAAAATAAATACTGCCTTTTATACTTCTGATGTCCCAGGGAAATATGCCATTGTAGTGCAAGGTATTTCCAAGCAGGGTCAGCCCATCTACAAAGAGGTTACATTTATTGTAAAATAAGGCTCAGTGTCCGGTCCGCAAAAGCCCTTCACTTTTAATGAGTTAAGGGCTTTTTTATTGAAAATTGCTACAAACGCTTAGCCTTTCTTTGAAGCATTGGCTTTCATTTTATTAAACCATTCTAATTGTTCTTTCATAGCAACTACCCTATCAACTGGTTCAGTCCTCGCTTCCATTAGTATCCATCCTTGGTAATCCATCTTTGTAAACAAATCAAAAAGCTGTTGATAGGGATAAGTTCCATCATTGAGTTCGCGAACATGAACCGTATCACCAAACCATTTCTTTACACTGTTAAAATTGGGTTCAAGCCCGGGTGGTAAGAGGTCTTGTTCATTACAATTCCAGCACATTTTAACATTGGATTCTGTAACCTGATCAAAAATTGCCTTCATATTAGGGATTTCCTGGGTAAGATTACCATGCACTTCTACCCTAACTATCAAACCAAAATCCTGTGCAAATTTTCCACATTCATTAAAGGAAGCAGCAATTTGTGCAATTGTTTTTTCTTTGGATACTTCGGGGGGAAGAAAATTTGGTTTTACCTTAATACCACTAGCACCAATATCCTTACAAAGTTTTATATATTCCTTTGTCTGGTCAATATTTTGTCGAACAACAATAGGATCAGTACTATGGTATTCAAAATTGGAACCGTACCCTATACACTCAACACTGCTATCTTTAAATCGTTTGTTCACTTCCTTTCTTTGCAAAGCAGTCAAAATAGTTTCTACCTTATGTGCATGTTGCACTCTTAATTCAACGCCGTAATAACCTGCTTTTTCGCAATTGGCAATTAAGGTAGGTAAGTCCCAGTCTCTTCCCCATTGATAAGTAACCATCCCCAGCCGCATACCAGTTGATTTTGCAATTGAAAAATCGGGCAAATTGCCTAGGCTAGTGATTGCAAGTCCTGCCCCTATTCCATTTTGAATAAAGTGGCGTCTGGATAAATTATTTTTCATACGATTTGTGATGATTATTGAATTAATAAGTAAATCTGATGATTAAGATTATCTTCCTACCGCAGGTATTACAGGTAAACTTTCATTGCCTGTTTCATTAACAGCTTGTACTGCAAAGAAATAATTGTCCTTGCTATAAGGAAGGTTCATTTCTAAATTTTCTGTATACAATTTCTTTTGCCAAACTGGACTTGTAGTTTCTCTCATTAATATATAATACCCCTTTACATTGCCTGTTTTAGGTGCTTTCCAATACAAATAAGTTGAATTGGTTAATTTTTTAACGTCAATCTTTACTTCCTCTGGCACTGCGGGCGCTTTTGCCAAATTGGCTAAGTTAGCTAAATTGATACCTGCATTTTTTCTGAGGTATTCAAAATCGATATGTTCTGGCACATCACCATAGTTAATGCCTTTTTCTACCCGAATGTCTTGGTGTTGACGTGTATAGTTTTCATTCATTTCTGTAAACCTCACTGCTGCAAATCCATTTTCTACAAAAGCACTATGGTCGCCCCCTCTTAAAAAACGATCGTTACGATAAATCATCATTACTTGTAAATTTTCAACATAACGCTCTCCCACTTCTTTTATATAACGTGCCAATTGTCTTGATCTTCCATCATTCTCTAAACCTAAATTTCTAATTTGTGTGGCTACTTTACCCGTGTCTGTCACAGATAAGCCTTCACTAAAAACACGCACACGTGTATTGTCAATGATATTGGTTTCATTACTATTGTTACTTCCCATAATATCATTGTTCAAGACTGCTTCTATTTTCCAATTTTCTTTTTTGGCTTTATTGGCCATAAAATAAGCACCTAACAAACCTTGCTCCTCTCCACTCACTGTTACAAAAATAATTGTTGCAGGAAAACTATGCTTGCTCATTACTCTAGCACATTCCATCACAGCAACAGTTCCACTTCCATCATCATTGGCACCAGGTGCATCTCCCACACTATCCATTTCGTTAGAACGTCTATTGTCTAAATGACCACTAATAATAAATACTCTTTTATCATTGGGGTCAGTACCTTTTAAAGTAGCCACAACATTGCCTAAAATAATGGGTCTGTTCACCCTTTTGCCATCTGCTTTGTAAGTAATGGTATCAATAAAAGCTGTTAATCTTCCCTTGCTTGACTTTGCATATTCATTGAACCTGCTTAATATCCAAGCTCTTGTTGCTCCAATACCTCTAGTCATACTAGATTGATTGCTTAAAGTTGCCCTGGTTCCGAAGTCCACTAACTTATACATATTCTGCTTCAAACTATCTATGCTTATTTCTTTTACCATGGCATCAATTTCAACATCTCTTTTCATGATTTGTTGTGAAAAAAGACTTGTCGCAATAGCTATCATTCCAATAAATAGCAACCCTATTTTTTTTGTTGACTGTTTTATTTTTAAACTATTTTTCATACCGTTTATTTTTAAAGTTAGATGGTAAAGTTAATTAATATATAGATATGGAAAGTCTAGGTTCCTCTTTTTAATGCAATCGCAGGTAAAATAAAAAGAGGCGCTTATTGCTAAGCACCTCTTTTTCGTATTTTGAACCAAATTTTAATTAAACTTCAAGTTTACTTGGTATCATAAATGACATGTTCCATCAAAATTTTACCATCTCTAATTCCAAATGATACGAATGTTAAAGTTCTTTTAGCAACACCCGCTTTTGATTTGCTTTTAAAGGTTATCCAAGCATGTCCCCACTTAGTTTTTCCATTTTCTAAAGTAACCACTTCTAAATTAGGTTCACCAGAATCTATATTGCCATCAAGCGTCTCTCTTTGCTTTTTAAAATTAGCAATTCTATCTGCCATAGTAGAAGCCACCGTATCTGCATTGTAATAAGATTTAGCGGTATCGCTAAAATAAGAAGCAAATGTAGCCCAATCACCATTGCTGTATGCGGTAATTACTTTTTTCATTAAGTCGATTTCTGCCCCTTCTCTTACACAACTTGATTTAACAGTAGCTGTTTCAGCAGTTGCTGGCTTCTCATTGGTAGTAGTACAAGAGAATAAAGTAGCAGATAAAAATGCGATTACAATTGTTTTTTTCATTGGTTATTTTTTATTTATTAAAAATGATGTGTTTCTTTTTAAAATTAGGTGATTATTTTACAATATATACTTGATCAATTCTAACATTGGTAGACAATGGACTTGTAATTTTATTTAAAGCTTGCCACTCCTTATTGTTATTGGTAATTTGCTCTTGTCTTGCTTTTCTGTGTGTATAATAAGCGATGTCGCTTTCATCAGGTTCAATGGTCATATAGGTATTGGTACTGTAACCATATCTTGCTTTGAAAACAAAGAAAGGTGTTGTAATGCCTAATTTAATAGCCAAGGCACTTCTTTTTGTTTGCGCATCTTCAAACTCATCTGCTTTATCAAAAGGAACAGTAAAGATGGTAATTCTTCTAAATGCATATTTTTCTGCAATAAAATCTTTGGGTGTTTGACTCATCTCAGCCATTCTGTACCAAATAGATCTAACAATGGGTGCATTGGCATTGGCTGAATCAGATTCATATACTCCTGGATTTTCTTTACTTGCTTTTTTATATATTTCCATTCCTTGATCCAAAAAAGCACCTAAATTTTCGGTAAGGGTCATCACATAGGTCCTTCCTGATTCACCTCTATGAGCATATCTTGATCCAACTACCTCTTTGCCTATTTTCAAGATCGAAGCATTCATTTTTAACTGATTGGCCGCGAACACTGAACCAGATTTAACGCTAGATTCTTGCATTGCCAAATAAGAAATTGGAGATGGTGTTTGAGCTAAAATTTGAGAAGCACTCATTAGAAGGACTGCTAATGAGAAAATGATTTTTTTCATATTATACTTTTTAATGAAGATTAAAAATAGGGAATTACTTTTAAAAAGAGAGCAACATATAAGCTAATTTACAAAATGTTAATATAATCTCATTACAGGGAAAAACACCCAATGATTCTAAAAAGTAGCATATGGGGCATAAGTTGGTTAAAAATGGCAATTAAGATCCTATTTAAATAGAATAGAATGGATATATCTATTTGTATTTCAATTAGTTAGCTGTATTTAGAAATTCATGCCTCCGCGCACTCAACAATCCTCCTTTTTTTCCCATTTTTTAAGAAAAATGAAATAGTTTAGAACATAGATAATTGCCTAAAAATCTTCTATTTAAATAAAATCAAACCTTATGAATCCGTTTAAAAAAGCAAGCACCATTGCAGCCCTATTTTTGTCATTCAGCTATATTGCTGTTGCGCAAGAAAATAGCAAAGAAGCAGCGCCCATTCCTAAAGAGGAAAAATCAGTAACACATCATTCCGTGGTCATTGATGGTAAAACCATTAATTATACTGCCACCGCTGGTGCCTTAATTGTAAGAAACAATATTGACGAACCAGTTGCCTTTTATGGTTATACTTATTATAGTAAAGAGGGTGTAACAGAGGTCACAAAACGTCCTATCACTTTCTCATTTAATGGTGGACCAGGTACCTCTTCCATGTGGTTGCACATGGGCGTCATGGGGCCTAAGCGTTTATTAGTAAATGATCCCTATGACAATGGAGCCGGCCCCTATAAATTAGAGGACAACCAATACAGTATTTTAGATGAATCTGATATTGTGATGATGGACCCTATTGGTACAGGTATTTCTAGAGCCATTGGCAAAGCAAAAAACGAAACTGCTTGGGGAGTAGATGGAGATATTAAATCGGTAGGCGACTTTATGAAACAATTTTTAATTGACAACGAAAGATTAAACTCTCCTAGATTTATTTTAGGCGAAAGCTATGGTACCATGCGCAGTGCTGGGGTATCTAAGTATTTACAAAATGCTGGATTTGCTTTCAACGGCATTATTTTAGTTTCTGCAGTATTGGATTTAAGAACCCTTACTTTCCAAGATGGAGATGATATTTCTTTTGTGATGAACTTACCTACTTATGCTGCCACTGCATGGTATCACAATAAAATACCCAATAAACCAACCAGTTTAGAAAATTACTTAAAAGAAGCTAGAGCATTCGCTGAAGGCGCTTACACCAGCGCTTTAATGAAAGGCAGTAAAATTTCACAAGATGAAAAAGAAGCCATTGCAAAAAAACTAAGCTACTTTACAGGCCTTAGTACTTCTTATATATTAAATGGCAAATTAAGAATCACGCAAGGTCAATTTTGTCAAGAGTTGTTAAGAGACGAACATATGACTACTGGAAGAATTGATTCTAGATACAAAGGCATCAATCAAAATCTTTTAAGTGAGCGTACTGCTTATGACCCGCAAAGCAATGCATTGAGCCCTATTTATATCACTTCTTTTTTAAATTACTATTACAATGAACTAAAAGTAAATAAGAATTTAACATATCATACTACCGCTAATAGCCTGGCAGGATTTAAATGGGATTGGAAGCACAATACCAGTGGTTTTGGTGATGCTGCAACACCTAATACTGCTGTTGATTTAGCAGATGCCATGTCAAAAAATCCTAGTTTAAAAATATTGGTTTTAAATGGTTATTATGATCTAGCTACTCCTTTTTATGGAATTGAATATACTTTCGACCACATGGGATTAGAACCTAAAATACTAGCCAATGTTCAAATGAAATATTATGAAGCAGGACATATGATGTATACACATCCAGCTTCGGGTGTGGCATTTAAAAAAGACGTTGCTAATTTTATTAAAGCCAACTCAAACATTAAATAAAATATGAAAAATATTCTAGTAGCCTTTTTATTCATTATAAGTAGTGCTGCCATCGCTCAAAACAATGGCAACTTAACGGTTGAAAAAATAATGAAAGATCAAAACTGGGTGGGCACTTCCCCTAGCAATGTTAGCTGGAGCTGGGACAGCAAATCGATTTTTTTTAATTGGAACCCAGACAAAAATGTAATGGACTCTTTTTACATTTTTAAACTCAATGGCAAACAACCTGAGAAATTAAATTACAATGAAGCGCAATTGTTAAGAGCCATCAATGGAGGACAATACAATAAAAATTACTCAAAAATTACCTACAGTTACAAAGGGGATATTTTTATATTAAACACCCTCAATGGTGCCATTACACCCATTACACAAACAGAAGATATTGAATCCAGCCCCAAATTTATCGCCAATGATGAATGGGTGGTGTATAGTAAAAATAAAAATTTGTACGGATGGCAAATTAAAACTGGATTCACGAAACAACTTACCAATTTTGTAAAAGAACTGGATAAAACACCTCGAGCCAATATGAATGCGCAGGATTTGTTTTTACAAAAACAGGCTTTGGCCAATTCGGAAATTTTGCGTTCAAGAAAACAAAAAAGAATGGCTAGAGATGCTTTTATGGAACTCGTAAAAGTGAAACCTTTTGTAAAACCCATTGCAGTGGGTGAAAAACAAATTAGAGATGTACAAGCAAGTGAGTCGGGCGAATATATTGTTTATACCCTATTTACTCCCGAGGTATCTAAAAATACCATCGTTCCTTCCTATGTTACGGAAAATGGTTATACCACTGATATCCCTGGCAGAGAAAATGTAGGTATTGCTCAAGGTACTTATGAAACTTTCGTCTATAATAAAAACTTGGACACTGTATATGCCATTAAATTAGATTCCATTCCTGGAAGTACCGATAAACCAGCTTATTTAAAAGATTACCCCAATAGAAAAGATGCAAAACCCTATGCTAGAAAATTATGGATTGCGGACATCAATTGGAATGAAAATGAAGCCATTGCTGTATTGGATATCAGATCTACCGATTACAAAGACAGGTGGTTGATGTTATTAGATGCAGCCACTGGAAAACTAAGTTTAATTAATAGACAAAGAGATGAAGCATGGATTGGAGGGCCTGGCAATAGCGGATTTCGTGCCGTTGTGGATTGGATCAATCCTACTAGCTTCTATTTCCAAAGTGAACAAACAGGCTATTCTCATTTATATGCTTACGATATTTTGACCCAACAAACCACCGCCCTCACCAAAGGCAATTACGAAGTTCAAAATGTGGTATTGAGTAAATCAAAAAAAGTATTCTATATATTAACCAACGAAGCACATCCGGGAAAACAAGACTGGTATAAATTGGCCATTGATGGTTCAAGTAAAGAAAAAATTACCAATAAAGTGGGTGGTTTAGAAGTAAGCTTGTCTCCTGATGAAAAAAATATTGCTTACCGCTATTCTTTTATCAACAAACCCTGGGAGCTATTTGTTCAAGAAAATAAAAATACCAATACCATTACTCAGGTAACTAACAAAGCTATGAGTGATGAATTTTTACAGTACCCTTGGAGAGAAAATAAAATATTTACCATTACTGCAAGAGATGGTCAACCGGTATACGCTCGAATTTATGAACCCAAAGCAGGTACCAAAAACAATGCAGCAGTTATTTTTGTTCATGGGGCAGGTTATTTACAAAATGTACATTATTGGTGGAGTAGTTATTCGAGAGAATATATGTTTAATAATTTATTGGCCGATAAAGGATATACCGTTATTGACATCGACTACAGAGGCAGTGCAGGCTACGGCAGGGATTGGAGAACTGGCATCTATAGATACATGGGTGGAAAAGATTTAGATGACGAAGTAGATGCGGCCAAATATTTAGTCAAAGAATTAGGCATTGACAGCACTCGAATTGGCATGTATGGTGGCAGTTACGGAGGCTTTATGACTTTAATGGCCTTGTTTACTCAGCCCAATGTGATTAAAGCTGGCGCTGCTTTAAGACCGGTTACCGATTGGTCTCATTACAACCATGGTTATACTGCCAATATCTTAAACATCCCTCAAGATGACAGCATCGCTTATGCAAGATCATCGCCTATTAATTTTGCTAGTGGTTTAAAAAATCACTTATTAATATGTCATGGAATGATTGATGTAAATGTTCATTACCAAGATGCTGTTAGATTAAGTCAAAAATTAATTGAACTTGGCAAAGACAATTGGGAAATGGCTTCCTACCCTATGGAAGACCATGGATTTGTGGAACCAAGTAGCTGGACAGATGAATACAAACGCATCCTTAAATTATTTGACAAAGAATTGATTAAATAAGATTTATAAAATCATAAAAAAGCCTCCTAATAACTGGAGGCTTTTTTTATAATTACTTTTCAGTTTCGCGTAAAAAATTAATTAGATAATTGCTCCAAATGGCGGGCAAGGAGTGTGTCCCATGCCCTCTTGTAGCACTCGTAATTGGCAATAAAATAAATTTGCTATGTGGTATTTTCAAAATAGCAGTATCCAATATTTTTAACTCTGGCGGATTCACTTGATCATCTGCCGAATTAATGGCCATTAGTGGTGCTTTGATTTTATATAAATCTGGCGCAGGATTGTACTTTCTTGAAGCCTCAAATTGATAGATCATATCATTCACGTCCTTGCCTTTAGCAGCATTGACTAAATACTTGTCTAAATAAATTTCTGCAGCTTCTTTGGTTGGTGCATCTTTTTGCCATTGCAATGGAGCGCTCCCCATGAGGGCTAAAATATTCAAAGCATTTTTTAATCCATAGGCTGGTTCTACTTTGTAATTGCCATTTTCCCAATTGGGATCTTCTTTGATGGCGTCAATGATCATTTTACGCATCATTCTATTTCGTCCAGCGATTTCAACAGGCGCACTGGCTAATGGCATCAATGCATCCATAAAGTCGGGATAACGTTCGCCCCAAACCCAGGCTTGCATTCCCCCCATAGAAGTGCCCGTAATAAGCCTTGCATGATTTACTTTTAAATGTTTGGTTGCCATTAAATAAAGCGCATCTACCATGTCATCATAGGTATATGCAGGAAATTTCATTTTTAATCCGTCGCTTGGTTTACTTGATTTACCATGACCTATGCCATCAGGCAATACCACAAAATATTTTGATGCATCCAATGGTTGGCCCGCTCTAAATAATTGTCCTGCAAAATTTTCAGTTAATAAATTCATGGCAGAACCGCCCGTCCCATGTGTAATTAAAACAAAATTGTCTACTTGTCCTTTTGCATTTTTGTGTGGCGTGCCTACATAATAATAGTGCAATCTTAATGAATCTAAAGTGTGCCCATCACCAAACTTAAAATTGCTAAGGAGGTAATCCCCTTCTTCATACGGGACTACTTTTTGTGCAGCCAGGTTATTTACTTGAAACAGGCATACTGTAATAAGTAAAAACTGTAAGCATTTATGTTTGATATGCATATATATAATTAAGTAGTTTATAAAATTAAGCCCTCCTAGTATTGGAGGGCTTTTAAATTATTTATTGTAAAAGTGCCAACTGGTTTGAAAATCTCTGGTAATTGGCTGATTGGTTAAAATGGCTCTTAGCATTTCAATAGGCATCCTATTTTCTCTTAATATAGCGTCATGGTATTGCTTTAATGTCATTTTCTTGGAATCTACCAACTCCTTCTTCAATGCATAAAATTGCAATCCACCCATCATATAAGCGAGTTGATACAATGGCCCATAATTGGTAGTAAATGATCTTCTAACTTCGCCCTCCGCATTGGCTCTTTCATGACCTACACGATCCACCAAATAGTCGATACATTGTTGTGGGGTCCATTTGCCTAAATGATAATTAAGCGAGAACATAATTCTTGCACAACGATGCATGCGCCAAAATAGCATCCCTACCCTTTGTTCTGGGGTTTGTGGAAACTTCATATCCCACAATAATAATTCCCAATACAAGGAATTTCCTTCATTCCAAAAGGGTGTTGGAAAATTACGGTAAGGCTTATACCTATTTGACATGAACCCTTGTAAATGATGCCCAGCAATGAGCTCATGATGAACAGTTGCACGAGAAAAATCTGGATTGTTGCCTCTCATGCTCATCATTTTTTCTTCATAATCCATGGTATTGGTCGGATAAGAAATCAATAATGTTTCACCTCCTAAAAAGAAGGGACTTACCAATTGTCTTTCGGGTGACATCATGTACATATTCCAAGTCTCTTCTGCAATAGGTGGGATAGTCACTAAATCGTGTTTTTTCAAGAAATCAACAGATTGATTGTACAAATCAAACATCGCTTCGGGTTGCTTCCCTGGAGCGACATAGGAATTCTTTAATTTTTCTTGAGCTGCTTTCCAATTGTCACCAAATCCCATCTCACGGGTTGCTTTTAATAACTCTGCATCACACCAAGCAAATTCTTTATTGGCAATCTCAACCAATTCTTCGGGCGTATAGGGGATAAACTCCAGTTTTAATTGTCGAATCAATTCATCGCGACCAATAGGTCTTCCAATAATACCACTTCCATCGTCTTTTTGATAAGACACCAATTTGCCTTTTTTCCTAATAGCCACTGCATAGATGTTTAATAAACTATCTGTTACGCTATAGGTTTTAGGTACCCACCAAGTAAACAAAGGATCGTATCCATTGTAAAAATTATAATAATTTTTCAAAACACTTTGCAAACTCTTAATGGATGTACTTGCATAATCTGCTAAAGTAGATTCAATACTATCTGCTCTTTTTAAATCTTTAATCGACTTTGTAATATCTTTATTGATGTCATTTAATTCTTTAGCTACCTCTTGACCCACTACTGCCAAGCCACGACGACGGGGTTTTTCTAAGGCTACAATGCGATTGGAAAAAGGCAAGAATTTGGAAATTTGATCATACTTCGCTTGCTCTTCTTTTAGTTGATACGATTGGTCCTCTAAATTTCTTTTAAAAAGTACATAATCCACTTTACCATTAATTTCCATAGACGCAAAGTCTAATTTTGAAATTTGTTGTTGATAATCTGCGATCAAGGTTAATAAACGCTGACGACGCTCGGGTGAATTATAGGCATAATTCGCATCTTGTCTTGTGCTTGAAGAATAAAAACGAATAATGCTTCCTTTGTCTGCTTCATACTGAATCATTACATCTGCCATTTCACTGGTTTGCTTATACAAACTAGTTTTGTTTTGCTGCGCCGATGACTTAGATACAGGAAACAATTGTATTCCTACAAGAAAAATAAAAACTAATTTTTTCATCCATTTAAAATGATTCATAAAGGGTAATTTTATATAGTAAAATAATCAAAATAGTTACAAGGATAAATTTTTTGTGACTAATGGTTAAAATTAAATTCATAGGCTGGCAAGCCTTGATAGCCACAATTGGGAACCACAAAAAGAGCGCCAGCTAAGGGTTGTTGCGCCAATTCCTGCTCACTTAATCCCACCCTAGCCGAACTGATGTACAAGTCGGTTAATTGTGGCCCGCCAAAAGTGCAGGAAGTGATCTTGGCTACGGGTAATTTTATGGAGGCTAATTTTTCACCAGTGGCTGGATTCCATCTCGACACCTGCCATCCTCCCCAATGCGCCACCCATAACATGCCTTCCGTATCAATGGTCATGCCATCCGGGAATCCCTCTGTTGATTGTATAGCTACTGCCACCCTCTTATTTTTAATTTCACCGTTAGCTATATCATAATCATAGGCCACAATTTGGAATGTGGGTGTATCTATAAAATAAAAAGTTTTATGATCCCTACTCCAAGCCATCCCATTGGATATGGTGGTATTTGAGATTACTTTTTTAGCTGCAATTTTTTGGGTGGTGGTATTTTGTTCCATCACATATACACTACCAAGTTCTTTTTCTTCGGTGAGCGACATAGTACCTGCCCAAAATCTTCCTGCAGGATCACATTTGCCATCATTGAATCGATTATTGGGCAATGTTAGTTCTGGATCAATAATAAGCTCTTTATTTCCGGTTTGAATGTCTACCCAATAAATACCCTCTTTAAGTGCAGCAATTATTTTATTAGAATTGCTCCATGCAAAACTGCCTATCAGCTGGCCTAATGTTAACGTATTTTGCTCCTTACTTTCAGGATGATGACTGTGCAATCGACCATTTAAAATATCTACCCAATAAATTTTACTGGTTTTTTTATCCCACAACGGACCTTCTCCTAATAAAGAAATGACTGTACCTACTACTTCAAAATTTTGTAATGGTGTTTTCATTAATAGTAGGAACTTTTAATTTAATAGGGCGTTGGACTCATACTGGTCCAGCCTCCATCAATGATTAAGGTTTGCCCTGTAATATGCTTTGCTTTATCAGATACTAAAAATAAAGCCGCATTGGCAATGTCTGAAACATGAGCAGGACGGCCCATAGGCGTTATGCTATTCCATACTTCTGTGTAAGCAGGATCGGCTAAAGTGCGCTCCGTTAAAGTAGCACCTGGCGCAATGGCATTTACATTTATTTTATATTGAGATACTTCAATCACTAAATTTTTAGCCAACATTTCTATAGCTGCCTTACTCATGCCATAGGCTGCCAATTCTTTGTGCGCTTGATGCCCTGTCACCGAGGAAGTAAACAATATAGTTCCTCCATGGGCTTGTTGTTTCATTTGATTAGACGCCGCTTGCGCTAAAAAGAAAGTACCTCCTAAATTTACTTGCATCACTTTAAAAAAAGATTCAGGTGTATAATTAAAAAAGTCACCGTACAAGGTAATACCTGCATTGGCAATCACAATGTCTAATTTACCAAATTTTGCCACTGCTGTATCCACCATTTGTTGAATAAAATGAAAATTACTACAGTCACCTCCCATAGCAATGCATTGCCCTTTTGTTTTTTCATTAATTTGATGGGCCGCATGATCAGCCAATTCAATATCTATGTCATTTAAAATTACAGTGGCTCCTTGTAGAGCAAGCTGGTCACAAATTTCAAAACCAATGCCTTTGCCCGCACCTGTTACAATGGCTACTTTACTTTCAAATTCCATGGCCTCTATTTTAATTGGTTTTTACTATTTTATTTAATGCGAATCTCTCACCACGGTACTTCCCGATCCTCCTTTTAAAAAATCCATATCAGCACCTAGATGCGCTTGCTCTACATGGTTCTGATACAAATGTACATAGCCTCTTGTTTCCATTTTTTCAGTGGGCTTCCAACTTTTTTTTCTTGCTGCTAACTCATTTTCTGAAACTTCTAAAGTTAATTTCCTATTGGGGACATCTAAACAAATCCTATCTCCATTTTGAACCAATGCCAATGGCCCACCCACCGCCGCTTCTGGAGATACATGCAATACGACCGTTCCAAATCCAGTACCACTCATTCTTCCATCAGATATTCGAACCAAATCGGTGACCCCTTGTTCTAATAATTTTTTAGGCAAAGCCATATTCCCCACTTCTGCCATACCAGGATAACCCCTTGGACCTACATTTTTTAATACCATAATACTATTGACATCGATCTCTAATAAAGGATCTTCGATGCGTGCATGATAATCTTCTATATTTTCAAATACCACCGCTTTACCTGCATGCGTTAATAAATGAGGGCTTGCTGCAGATGGTTTTATGACTGCTCCATTGGGTGCTAAATTTCCTGTAACCACAATTATCCCAGAATCAGGTTTAAAAGGTTTATGCATCGTGCCAATAATATTCCTATCATACACTTCTGCCTTGGCACAATTTTCTCCTATCGATTTTCCATTCACCGTCATGGCATTTTGATGCATTACCGATCCCATTTCTTTCATAATAGCAGGCATGCCTCCTGAATAATACAAGTCCTCTAAATAATGTTCGCCTGATGGTTGAATATTGGCTAGCAAAGGAATGCCTTGAGAGTGTGTATCAAAATCAGCTAAATTTAAATCTACGCCAATGCGACCAGCGATGGCCAACAAATGAATAACAAAATTGGTAGAACCTCCAATGGCTGCATTTACTTTTATTGCATTTTCAAAAGCGGCTCTTGTTAAAATTTTTGATAAGGTCAAATCTTCTTTCACCATTTCTACAATTCTCCTGCCTGACAATTGCGACAATACTTTTCTTCTTGCATCTGCAGCAGGAATTGATGCATTGTTAGGAAGTGATAAACCCAATGCTTCTACCATCACTGCCATCGTTGAAGCAGTACCCATGACAGCACAATGTCCTTGTGTTCGTGCCATACAAGCTTCTGCTTCTATAAATTCTTCCTCTGTAATTTGTCCTAATTTTTGTGCTACATCAAATCGCCATACATCTGATGTGCCAATGTCCTTCCCTTTCCAATGCCCTTTTAACATGGGCCCTCCAGAAATAACCAGGGTTGGAATGTCGACACTGCAAGCCCCCATCACCAAAGAAGGGGTGGTTTTATCACATCCACACAACAATACCACTCCGTCAATGGGATTGGCTCGTATGGATTCTTCTACATCCATGCTGGCTAAATTGCGATACAACATGGCCGTGGGTTTGATCAAAGTTTCCCCTAAAGACATCACTGGAAATTCTACAGGAAACCCTCCCGCTTCCAATACCCCTTTTTTTACCATTTCCGCCAAGTCCCTCAAATGCGCATTGCAAGGAGTTAACTCACTCCAGGTATTACAAATGCCAATGACAGGTTTGCCTTCAAACATGTCTGGCGGTATTCCTTGATTTTTCATCCAAGCACGGTAGATAAACCCATCCTTCCCCTTGCGCCCAAACCAATTTTGGCTTCTTAAATTATTAGTTCCCATAACCCATCCTTATTTATCACAATTTAACAAAAAAAACCCTTGCAAATACATGATTTACAAGGGTCTTATCCATTAGGGGAAGCTATAATTCTTCCTATCGTTTATTTCTTCGCAATTTGAAAGGTCTTAGTGGCAGTATTGGTTGAAGTGGTTTTAGAAGTAACCGTTACAGTTACTGTACATAAAACACCCGATGCCAAACTGGTCACACTTAAGCCATTCGTTGTACCAGCAGTACTTGATAAACTACTTGTAGAAACAACGCTTTGATCGGTATTCTTTTTAGTAGAAACATCAATGGTTACTCCATCTTTAGGCAAGGTGGAAGTTACATTCACATTTATAGCCTGAGTTGCTGCCAAGGCTGGTAAAATGAATGAATTGGTAGAATCTGATATTGCCTTACCATCCACCTCTATCTTAAATGTGATAGACGCTTCCGTCGGTGTCGGTGTTGGCGTAGGTGTCGGTGTTGGCGTAGGTGTAGAATCCCCTCCTTTGCTACAAGAGAAAAGAACAAAAGGAATGGCTAACAATACTAATTTAAAATATTTCATACGATTCATTTTTAATTTTTTATAATTTAATCATTTTAAATTGATAAGACAACTTACCATCAGCCGAAGTGACTCTGAAGATATATACCCCAGCTGACAATTCAGCGTAAGATAATCTAGATCCAGCATACACTCCTTGCTTAGAAGAAACCCTTGTTCCATTTGAAGTAGCAAAGACATCAATATTTAATTTTTGATACCCATTGACTACGAAATCAAAGTTCAAGTAATTTATAAATGGATTTGGAGCTAACTTAATAAATTCTGTTGCACTTAAGTTAATCACATCTGTAATCAAGTAGTAATAAGCATTGCTTGCTACACTGGTACATCCATTGTCAGTCGCTTTAATGGTATAGCTACCTGGTGCAGTTGGTTTAAAGCTTGCAGCGGTTGATATCTTAGTAGTGTCTTTGTACCATTGAACACCAGTGGCAACTGAAGAAACTAATTTACCAGCCGTATCTCTTGAGATAACAGGTGCAGAAGGTGTAGGTTTAACTACCACATCTAATCTAACACGATCACTGTAACAACCAGCAACAGTATCTGCTTGCGCTACATAATAGGTGAGCGTTGTTGCAGTTGTTGTATTAAAGCTTGGTGTTGCAGTGGATGGTGTACCACCTGTTGCATTTGTACCATACCATACCAATTTAACACCTTTAGATGGAGCTGTGTAAGCAATTGTTGCGCCAGTTTGATTTTGACAAGCAGAAGCCGCAGAAATAGTAGGCACTGCTGGTTGACTTGCAACTGTAATTACGATTGGTTTAGCAATTCCGCAACCTGCTGTATCCAAAGCTTTCACATAATAGGTACCTGTAGTAGCTACTTTTGTTGGATCTGGAACTTTAACAGTGGTATTGATATCAGAATAGTAAGTGTAGCTTAATCCTGCTGCACTTCCTTTAGTAATTAAAGTATCTACCAAGTTTACCACGGATGGTAAACAAGCAACTGCACTTGCCATCACTTTTAAGCTAGGCGCCACTGGACAAGAAGTATTTATTAAGTATATCATTCTCTCCACAGACAATCCATAGACATCTGTTGCAGCAACTCTCAATTTAAGTGTATCCGCATTGTCTAATTTTCTTTTATTTACCAATAAGGTACTTCCAAGATCAAATAGATCATTGTTCTCACCACCCTTACCTGTTATAAATTTATAAGTTAATACAGGATCAACAGCAGGTGTTGGATTATAGAATGCATTTAATGACAAGGTAAACTTAGCAGAATCTGCACTTGTTTTTGAATAGTAGAAATAAGAAGTATCCTTACCATTTACATATAATTTACTTGGAGCTTGTATCACATTGAAAGTATAAATCTTATCAAAGTATAGTCCATAATTATCTGTTACTCTTAATTTAATTCCATAAGAGGAAGCTGTAGGTAATTTTTTCAATGTCATGACAGTTGCAGAAGCATCAAGTGTGAACAAGGATGCTGTATCTGTAGCAATTGAATAAGTAAACTTAGCTGTACTATCGTTGTCTAAAGCTGTCAACACATATTTAGTACCCGTAGAATCATTTTGTTTCAAGTAGAAACTAGCATCAGTTAAAGTATTCAATAAGATGTCATAAGGTGCATTTCTCTCCACCAATGTTCTGTTGGATGTTACTTGTATGGTTTTGGTACCAGTAAATTTAGAACCTGCATTGGATGCATCAATCGCTTGTACAGTCCAATAATAAGTTCCTGGTTTCAACAATACTTGGTAAGAAAGGTTTTTACCCGCATTACCCATATCTGGTGTTTTTCTTACGCCTGTGGTTAAACTTGCATTGGGATCCAATACATCTGTAGTTCCTGGCTTAGTACCAATTCCTACTGCATAAGTCAATCCAGCAGATGGTGTATTGTCATCAGCAGAAGATTTCCAGGTTAACTTAACCAAATAAGTAGCACTGTCTACTTTACTTACAATCACAGAAGAATCTATTTTAGGTGAAGATGGTGCATTGTTTAAACCATAAGTGCTTTCCACAAAGTTGGAATCGGCAACTGCAATGGTAGAATCTGCAAATCCTCTTACACTGTTACTTCTAACAATGGTTTCTGCTGTAGTGGTTAATTTTAAATCGGTAGCTAATGATTTAATAGAACCATTTGAAATAGAACCATTGATGACTGTTGCAGAAGAATCTTTAATCAAAGCAGCCAAATCACGTACGTTCTTTAATATCTTAAAGGAGTTCACTACACTTGAAGTATTATCAGTTGGATTTCTAACTTTCTCCGTTCCTACCAATACCAAGTCAAGTACTCTCTTTCCGCTAAAGTCACCCAAACTAGGTCTCATGACAGAATAATTACCAAAAGGGAATGTAGGTAATTCATTGTAATTCATGACCCCAGTTGTTTTAAGATTAGATGGATCTGCGAGCGCCATGGCACTAAATACGCCAGTACCTGGTCTTGTTCCACTAAAAATAACGTCAGGGTAACCATCCGAATTGATATCTCCCCAAGTGGTCTGACCTTTTTCAAAAGGTTTCACATTTGAATTGGTTTGTAAAAATTGAACCGTTTTAGCGGCAGAATCTAACCACTTACTTTGATAAATTCTAAAAATTACACCTGCATCAGATCTTCCAGAAATGGCTAAATCTAATAGACCGTCGTTGTTGTAATCAATTAAATCTATAGTAGCGTTTCTGGCTGTCGGCAATGTAATGGTAGAACTCAATGCAAATGAAATTTTATTAGAAGTATCAGAAGTATTCAAATAAATTGATCCAACTCTCATTGCATTGTCACCATCGTCATATAAAATGGCCAAATCTGGTTTTAAATCTTTGTTTAAATCTCCGATAGCCAAGCTCACATTTGAAATAGATTTAGAAGTAAGTAATACATCTAAATTATTTACAATTGGAGCTACTTTAATGCCTAATAAACCAGATTGGGTTTTAGCTACGGTATCTTTATAGAAACCTAAAAACTTCACCTGTCCTAAACCAGATTTATCCAATCCAGTATAAATAAAGTCTTTGAAACCATTGTTGTCTAAGTCAACAAATTCAATTTTTGGATTCGCATATTGCTCCCCTGTATAAATGGAGTTGGTAATGTTCTCAAATTTATACATGCCTAAATTTTTAAATATAGACAAGCGACCTTTTGAAGTAGTAACATCATCTCCAGCTACTACTAAGTCTAATAATCCATCGTTGTTGATATCTACCCATTTAATTTGAGCGTTGGCAATGCCATTTAAATCAGTTCTAAACCCGGTTCCTTTTCCATAGGAGTTGGACTGAGTAGAGTCATTTAACAATTTGGCAAATTTTCCGCCTAAATTTCTATACAAACCAAGAGGTGAGCTGAATTGATTGTTGGTAGCATCACCAGTTCCTAAATATAAGAAATCAAATACCCCACGATTACCCGCATCAGCCCATGCAAATGCTGGGTTTTCAAGTGCTACAATTCTAGCATCAATAATACCCCCTTGGTTCACAAACTGCCATGGGTATTTAAGCACCAATTTCTGATTGGCAGCAAAAGTAGAAGACAAGAAATTACCATCCACCGCTTGCACTGACCAATAATAAACTCCTGGAGGTAATTCAATATAATATTTATTTGACCCAATCAAAGATGTATTTGGTGTTTGTAATTTATCTGTTTTAGGATTCACTTGAATAACACGCAAATCGCTCAAACCAGGTTGGGTTCCCAATTTTAAATTATAATACATATTGTCTGGACGGGTATGATCATCTGCTGAAGCATCCCATTGCAACAAGACCCTTCCTTGCCCTTGATCAATAAAGGTTAAATTTTGAGGCGTAGATGGTGCTTTATTTGCATTGTCCCCTTGATTGTTTAAGAAAATAGAAGTGGAAGTAGATAGTGTTTTAAGACCACTTATTACCAAGTCCATACTACCATCTCCGTTTGCATCTCCCCAACTAATAGCTGCAGATGAATATTGTGGAATATTCTTATTGGTTGACAAAGTAAAGTTTCCAAAACCGCCTTGGTTTAAGTAAAACTTAGTAACCGGATTGGCGAGTGAATCTAAACCTGCTACCGTAATATCCAATAAACCATCATTGTTGATGTCCACCAATTTAACATCTCCATCTGAAATATTATCTAAAATTACCGTACTAATATTATAGATACTTCCATAAGAGAAATAGTTGCCAAATTTGGCATTCTTGGTCTCATTGGTTTGGTTTCTAATAATTAACAATGTTGGTACATCTACATTGGTACTTGTACCGCCATTTTGAACTGTTTTGACAGCAGTTCCAATTTCAACAATGTCCAAATCACCATCTCCATCAATATCTCCAATATCAAATCTGGCATTTTTCATTGAAATACCACTATTCAAAGTACAATTACATGCTTGATCATAGTAATAGTAAGTTAATGAATAGTTGTATCCGTTATTATAGGACCCGCCACCATAGTTATTGGTACTCATTTTAGGATCCAATAAGGTATTCACACGAACACCCCCAATAGGTGCCACTTTTCCGCCGTTCATACCAGTACCTGCATATACTAAATCTAAGTCTCCATCTAAATCATAATCAACAAAACGCGCATCTGCGTTGTACATATCTGGTATAGCTCCATTAAAGTCATTTACTTTGGTGAAATTACCTTTGCCATCATTGGAATATAAGTAAGAATGGGCAATACCTTGCGCATCTTGACCAGAAGTAAACATGTCAATGGTTCCATTGTTATCATAATCACCAAAAGCCAAATTAGAATATTTTAATCCATCGACTCCTGAAGGTGTTTTAACTTCAAAAACACCATGATTGTTGATTAAAGTTTGGAAACCAACACCCGCTCCACCCGGTTGACCAATCATGGCTACATCTAACCAACCATCATTGTTTAAATCAACCCATTTGATGTCTCCATATCGATAAGCCTTATTGGTTAAATTTAAATTTTGGAAAGTTCCATCTATGTTTTGGTAAACAGCGGTAATATTACCATTGTCTCTTTGTCCCATGACAGCTAAGTCTAGTAAACCATCATTGTTATAATCACCCCATTGGAAACGAGCTCCATACATACCTGGGATATTGTGATCTACACTTACTAAAGGATCTTTTGGTATAAACATTTTTTCAGCAAAAGTAGAAGCGTACCCTTCCTTATTTACCATTTGCACTTTGATATAATATGGATTTTTACTTGAAATACCCAAATCATTAAACTCAATTGAGTCTGGATAATTTCTTGCAAATACCCTATCTAAAACAATAGGTACCGTTGGACTGTTCTTTCTATAATTGTAAGCGTTGTTGATTCTTGCACTTGCATAGGTATCTAATGTATCCACTTTTAAATTTGCAAATAAATAAGGGTCTATGGCATCTGCAGATGGCTTCCATTTAATTTTTACTTTATAACCACTATTGGAAGCAGTGATATCACTAGCGGTAATAGCTGGAGGAGCAGTTCTAACCTGATCTCCGGGTTCTTGTATCCATGCTCGAACAATAAAATTATTGGTATTCCAGTTAATACTACCATCAGATTCTGGCTTCATCTCCATCCACATTAAATCCTTGGTGCCATCTCTGTTTAAATCAATCATTCTTAAATTAAAGCTAGTCCATCCTGCATTGGATATGAACGGTGATGGCCCTATAATTTTCTTATCAAAACTGCCACGATGATTGTTTAAATAAGAAATAAAATTACCTGAATTGTCTTGCGTAACAACATCAGGATAACCGTCGCTATTAATATCACCAACAGCAAGTTTACCATCATTTAAAACTCCATTCACCTGCATGTCTGCACTAGTTGCACTAAATGTATTGTCAAAATCATACACTTTATAATTACCACCGCCAGATCTTGTTAAAACTTGAACTTTACGGCTATTGTTAAAATCACCAAAATAAACACTAGCACTCCAGTCTACATTGATACCGGTAACATACAAATAGAATTTGCCATCTTTTTTATTAGATACAAATACCACCATTGGATTACCATTGGTTTGTGACAAACCAACAGACCATGGATTATTGGTCATGGCGAAGATATCTGGTATACCATCATTGTTAATATCAACAAATTTAACAATACGTAAGTTGGCACTAATATTTTGTATGCTTGTATTTTGAACATTCATGGCAGGATTAGGCTCCCACTTCAATTGGTTCAAGCTTACTATAAGTTCATCCTTTCCATCAAAATTTCCATCCATCACCTCTACTGCAGATTCAATATTCTGACCCACATTGGTTTGTCCATCATAGTATTGGAATGTTTTTTGATCCCATTTGTATACTAAATTGGTTGTTTGGTTCCAAGGATTAATATTTGGATTATAGAAATTAGCTGGAGGATTAATGGTATCCAATGTGAAATTCAAATTGTTATTGGTTAAATAGGCAATATGAACATTCTGATTCAAATTGTTGCTGTTTTTATAAATACCCACTAAATCGAACTCATCATCTCCATTTACATTCATCGCACCAATCAATTGCATATAATCATTCTTGCCTTTGGCCACTAAGACGTTCTTATTTAAAGCGAATTTTATTTTATTTGGACTAGTACCCGCTAATAAATTAATAGCAGTTAAAGAATCTTCAGTCAATTTTTTGGTACTATCAATTTGTCTAAATCCTTGAGAGTACAAAATTAATTTTGGTAAAGCAGTTTCTGCATCAGCAGCCAACTTCACTAAATTGACAGATTGAACCAGAGAACCTTGATTTCTTGAAGCAGATCTAATACCAATAGATGCAGTATCTGCAATAAAGTTTAATCCTGGCACAAAGATGGTATCCTTTGAAGATTTGATATTACTTAAGCCCGTCTTTACTGCAGTTCCACCTGTTCCAATGGTTGCTCTGATTGCATAAAAATATTCTTTAGTTGAAGAAGGCAGTACATCTGCAATGGTTGTGGTTGTCAAATCTACTGTTATTGCTAAAGGCGCAATGGTATCCAACGTGGTTTTTACTGTATCACGATAAATTTGAACACTGCTCAAATTAGTTGAGCCTGTTTTAGCCCAAGTAAGCGTGACGGCAGTTCCAGATTTTTGTAGTCTAGAAATTTGAGGTGCTGCAATACTGTATTTATTTTCATAAGCACCTAAATCAGCTTGTGAACCTGTTGGATTAGGTCTTGATGCATAATTGAAATCATAGGTAATGGCATTTAAAGTATCTGATTCATTGCCACCTACTAAAAGCAATCTTGAACCCCCTGCACCTAAAGCTGGTGAGAAATTACTTAAACTATAATCACCATTGGATGTATTATTAAACTGAGGGTCTGCAGATACATTGGTAGTAGATTGAGCAAGCAATCTTGGATTGTCTACAATTGAGTTTACAACTCTAAACATTTTCTCATTGAAAGCATTGTCATACCCATTTTCACTTAAAATTGAATTGTAGAACACTAAAGTTTTTTCCCTTTGTGTGTTCCATCTTGAAATAAAGGTATTATTTGAAATAACAGAGTTAATAAATTTAGCCACTTTGGTTTGTGGTCTAGATGAATCTTGACCTCCATTTAATGCAAATACTCCATTTGAATTATTGTTGTTTACCACTAAACAGTTTACAAATAAAGGAGCAGATTGATCAAAATGGAATACAAATTGTGAATTATTATTGGCAAAAATACAAGACTCAAACACTGGATTTGAATTGTAATTAATGTTGATAGCAGAAGGAGGATTGTTAGACCAGTTGGTATAATTACTTCCTGTAAATACCAACCCTATAAATTTATTTTTAGCTTTTGGATAAGGACTCGTACCCCAAGGATTCTGATCTTGTACTTCGAGTGTTGAAGTAGCCGTAGCATCTAAAGGAGTAATGATAGCTTTTGTTTTATTTTTAGCCATGATGGTTACTACCTTATTATACACTTTTAAGTTCTCTGTATAGATACCATTGTTTAACAATATCGTATCCCCTATGCTTGCATTGTCAATGGCATACTGAATGGATTTGAATGGTTTTGCAGTAGACCCATTTCCTGAAGATTTTCCTGCAGTATCCATTATCCATATATTACTAGCTGTTGCATAAGCTAATTTAGAAATTGTACTGGCTGCACCAACAGAATCTATGACTTTGATACCATAGAAATATTTAGTATTGGCAGTAGCAGAATTATCTATAAAATAAGTAGTATCCACAGCTGAGGCAATTTTATCCAAATTACCTGCAACTGTCCCTCTATAAATATTGTATTTTCTTCTAACAGTTGATGTATCAGCCCATACTAATGCAACACTTCTTGGTCCTGCAAAAGCCAATACAGTATCCACATTAGAAGGAGGAGTATTAGGTTTGGCGGAAAGCTCATTAGAGAACCCACTATAAGTTGCCTTTGAAGCAGTAAAAGCTTTAACTCTATAATAGTATTTTGTTAGATTGGTTAATGAAGTATCATTAAAGGTTAAACTATCACCACTATTTATTGTATAATTAGCAGTGGCTGTTGAGTTATCTAAAATAGAACTAGTAGATCTAAAAATCTCATACCCTGCTATAGTGCCATTGGATGGTTTGGTCCATTTGATAGAAATTGACTTATTAGATCCATCAACAGAGACCAAAGTAGGTGCAGGGAAACCAAATGCATTTTCAATGGCTCCAATATCTGAATTAGTTCCTGCTGGAGATGGCCTTGAAGTACCTTTCATATCAGCAGTATTTACTTTTTTAACACTATTTTTTCCATAGGTATTTTTACCCGCGTTTATCAAGCTACTTGAGGCGCTCAAGACCATATTAACTGAATCAGAAAATTTAGGATCTGGAGTAACTAAGTTACTACTATAAGACACGTTAATTTTATCAAGAGAACTTCCTAATTGAGGATTAGTTGAGAAGTAGTTGTTTTCAACATACATATCATTGAACTGACTTGCCCAAGGCACTACATAAAAATCAGCATCATTTTTATAAAAAATATTATTTACCGCATAAATTACAGGAGAGTTGTTATCTAGAGATACAGGCGGATTTAAATTTGCAACAAAAGTATTGTTAGCATAAAATAGAGTATCACTACCTCCAAACTGAATTAAGAAGTTTTGTCTATTGCCACCATTTTGTGTATTCTCAAAAGTTCCATTGTTATAAAATATGTTATCGGTAATTGTATTATTACCATTCACCCATCCTTCTAAAATACCTAATCTAATCCAATTGTTATTTGGCTTATTGACACCTGAAATATTATTTCTAAAGATATTTTTAGTTACTGTAAAGCTATTTGCATCAAACCTAACTCTGCTATAGTTGTTTTCAAATACAGAGTTTGAAATAATGGTACTATCTCCAAATTGAACAAATTTGGTAACATCGTCATAGTTGCCATTTGGATCATTTGCTATAGTTTGGCTACCATTATTGTAAATCAAGCAATGGTCTATCGTAATAGAACTTGCACTTCCCCAAACGCTATTAAATAGTTTTGCAGTACCAGTTACGCCAGTAAATGACAACCCCACAAATTGTGTTCTTGTACTACTACTATTTGTGAAATTTGAACTTGTATAAGAAATAATTGTTCCTTTCAAGCCAGTGGCATTTATAATGGTTGATCTAATTGCTGCCGTATCCGTATTATCAATTAAATATCTAGAGCCAAGTATGACACCTGGCGCTATAGTCATTTTGGTCGCATAGGTACCAGGAAGTAATACAACTTTATCCCCTTTAATGGCAGTAGCCAAACCTTTGGCTAAGGTATTAAAAGGACTTGTAGAAGAACCAACACCATTGGTTGTAGCGCTAATATCAACATACCATGTTGCTGAAGTAATAGTACTAGGTGTAGTGAAATTAGCAGATGCACTTGCTTCAGATACCACTCCATTAGCATCCCTATTTATCAGGTAATAATAATAAGTATTAGCTAATGTAGTAGTAGTATCATTATAGGCATGCGCGGTATCTTTTATAGTCGCAATTTTTGATGCACTAGCCAATGTTGGCCCTCTATAAATATCCACATAAGTATTACCACTTGAATTAGCAAGGGTCCAAGATAAACTAATGAAAACTCTTGGAGATGACAATGCAAGTCCAGTTGGTTTTAAAACAGCACTAGTTGATGATGGAATTTTTAATGTATCAAGAGAACTAGAAAAACTAGATAAAATAGTTCCAGTATTAATTTTAGTTTTTAACTTATAAAAATAAGTTTTACCTGCAGTTAAACCTGTAGAGTCAATTAAAATACTGCTTGCTGTATCATAATAGCCAATAGATTTATATCTAGTTGGTGTAGTTGGATTAGTTACTGAGTCTTTAAAAATGATCAATGAATCAACAGCAGGTGAATTGAATACTGAAAAATTTAATTGAACCACTGGCTTAGCATTGGATAAAGAATTCTTTAATGAAACTACTTTTGGCAAAGGCATGGATGAATTAGACTCTATAGCACCCACATCAGGCTTAGTTCCAGTAGGTAAAGGTCTTGTATTACCTAAAAGATCTTTAACTGGTATGCCAGCATCTACCATTCCCATTCCAAAACCATTACTTTCTGAACTTAACGCAAAATTAGAAGCACTTGTATCTACTAAAACTGCAGAACTTACCTTGTTGGAATTATCAAAATCAAAGGTATAAAAACCAGCAGAATAGCCTGTACTTTGATCCTGATTCAAGGCACTGCCCATCATATTATTTCTAAATATAGTCTTACTATTTCTTGCATTACTTCCTGTCCACATAAACTCCCCTTTTGCATTGGTTTGGGTAGCCAGTAGATAATTATTGTCAATAATATTATTGATCCAGTAAGATATAAAGTTTACTTGAGGTTGATTTTGACCATCCCAGGTTCTAAAAAAAGCAGCCCTTGTATTATTCTTATACAATGTATTATGAACGAAATAAGTAGTATCAATTATATTCAAGAATACTTTTCCGCTAACAGAAAATATATTATCTCCTGAATTATTATAAAAAACGTTGTTATATACTTTTGCTCCAGTTCCATTAAAATAAATAATCCCACTATTATTTTGACCATGTTGATAGCCATTAACTCCAAGGGCTTTATTTCCAATGAAAGTATTATTTGTAATATAGGTTAATGGCTGGTAATCGTGATTGGTCCAATCTAATTGTACCACAGCCATACCAATATTATTCGCAAATTTTGTATCATGTATATAAGAACCTGTTAATAGATATGGAACTGTTGTAGTAGAACCAGAATTAGTAAAAATACAATTACTGATTGTTCCAAAATTTATATACACTGCATACTTGGAAGCTTTAGTAACCGTTACACCCACTAACTTAAAATAGCTTGTGTCTCTATCTGAACCCGCAGAATATACCAAGGCATCAGTGGTTGTATATTGATAAACACTATCCCCAGAAATGATTGTATTTTGAATATGACTAGTTAATCCGTCAATCAAATATTCAGAACCAATAACAATACTTGTATTGGATCTAAGTTTTTCTTTGTAGGTACCTTCTTTTAAGATTACCGTATCTCCATAAACAGCTGAGTCAACAGCTATTTTTGCAGAAGAGAAACTAGTGCCTGAATTGGTCGTAGAAGCTTTATCTACTATAATTCTTCGTCCACCTGCAACAGCGAAACTTTTTACACTAGTGGACAACATTAATACACTTACTACTAAAGTGAAAAACAAATGAACTCTTTTCATAAAAAAGATTTGATTAAAAAAAAATAATTCTAAGCTTATATTAAGTTGTCGTGGGGGCTGACAACGTTATATTCATTAAAAAAGTATACGTCAAAATTGACGATGTGTTAAAATTAGTATAAAAGTCCATAATATGCCTAAAATCATATTGAAAAATTCTACAAATGTTAATATATACCTATGTGTAAATAGTTATGATTATGATAAGTATATGATTTACAATTAGTTAACTTGTATACGGGAAACCTACTTATTCACTTTTATTTCAAAATAATCGACCTTCTTAATGTGCTGATTTTAATCCCTAATTTTTGACTCCATTTTCATAGCTTTATTGCACCAATATTTGCCAACAAAAACACAAAAATGACCCTACTTGTAATTGACCTCTCCTTTATTCACAACCCTTTTATCGAAATCATTCTAAGAACCCTTGCGGTCTATACTTTCATGATTGTAGCCATCAGAATTTTTGGGAAAAAAGAATTGGCACAGTTGTCTGTTATTGACTTGGTTTTCATCCTTTTAATAAGCAACTCGGTACAAAATGCCATGGTAGGTCCCGATACTTCTTTAAATGGCGGCCTAGTTGCTGCTGGGGCATTATTTTTAGCCAATTTTACGCTAAAACAGGTATTGTACCGAAGCAAAAAAATGAGCCAATGGGTACAAGGAGAAGCTATTTTACTCATTTACGACGGCGAAGCAAATATGGAGAATTGCAGAAAAGCAGAAATTACCATTGAGGAATTAGAAGCAGCCGTGAGGGAACATGGCGCTAGAGACATTCAAAAAGTGGATTTGGCTATTTTAGAAGTAGATGGCAACATTAGCGTTATAAGTAGCGACTATCAAACCAAGTCTAAAGTATCTCATCCACGCAAACATAAATTTAAAGGCCGATTGAATAAAAATTAGAAGTCTTTTACGTTGCCGGTTCTTTTTAGAACACCCCAAACTTGCAACTCCCCTTTGATGGCTCGCTTGATGGCTTTAAAAAATACATACATCATCAACCACCTATAAATTAATCTTTGAGGAACCAACCAAATAAGTTTTGCTGGGTGCTCTTTTTCAAATGCAAATGCAATGGCTGCAATAAGTGAATCAACAATCACATAGATCAAGAAGTAGAAGCCTATCTTTCCTTCATTGCCCGTTAATAAAGCAATCACCATTAAAAAATCAGCCATGGGGGAAAAGAAAGGAATGATGTACTTGAACAACAACATATCTGGTAATACTACCCAACCCAAGGCTTTATTTTTATTGCTAAACAATAGCTCCTTGTGTTTCCAAAAAGTTTGCATCACACCAAAACTCCATCTTACTCTTTGTTTCAAAAATTGTTTTAAATGCTCGGGCACTTCGGTATAGGCGTATGCTTTGGATTCATTTACAACAAGGTATCCAGCTTTTAAAATACGAAGCGTGATGTCGCAATCCTCGGCTAAAGTATCGTCTGTAAAACCTCCTGCATGTAAAATGGCTTCCTTTTTAAACGCTCCAATGGCCCCGGGAATCACTGTGATGGCATTTAAATAAGCAAAGCCTTTGCGATCAAAATTTTGACTGGTAATATATTCAATGCTTTGCCACTTGGTCAATAAATTTACTTCATTGCCAACAATCACAGAACCTGCAACTGCGCCCACTTCTTTCCCTTCTTTGTTAAATGGATTCACAAAATTGCGCATTAATTTGGCTACTGCATCGGTGGCTAATTTTGTATCAGCATCAATACAAACCACATAATCTGCTTTAGATTGATTGATGCCATAAGTTAAGGCAGTTGCTTTCCCTCCATTTTGTTTGGTGAATACTTTCACCAAAGGATTATATGAAAAAGCATTTTTTACTTTTTCATATGTATTGTCTGTACTTCCATCATCCACGAAAATAATTTCAAAATGAGGGTAATCACATTTTAATAAATTATGCAATGAACTTACCGCATTTACTTCTTCATTGTATGCAGGTATAATAATAGAAACAAATGGATGTGGTAAAGAATTTTCTAATTCAGCGAGTGTTGAAGTTCTTTTCTTTTCTAATGCAGCCATGATGCCAATAATCACAATTCTTGCCATGCTCAATGTCAAGAAAATGACAAACAAAGCAAAAAAGAATTCCCCTCCCAAATAAGCTCCTTCGGCCAATAAGTAATTTATTTGCAGCCAATAGTAGTCTTTACCCTTGGGAGTTGGCGGCATCAGTTCATCTGGTTTTTTTCCTAACAAATCTGCTACCGATGTAAACGTATATCCTTGTTGCCTAAAATACCTGATAATTTTTCCTGTCGCACTTACTGTATTTTCTCGATTGCCTCCTGCATCATGCAATAAAATAATACTTCCAGCAATAGACGTGTCTTCTGGATTGTTAGTATGAATTTTTCTCTGGTAATCATTCACCACCCGATCAAATATGCTGTCATTTCGGTAATCATTAATTGGAATTTGCCAATCTTCTGGATCAATGCTCTCTCCTACTGTAATGTAATTTTTCTTTCTGCTTAATGCAATGGGCGCCAATTCCTCGTATTTCCCTGGCTCACTGTCTGCATTAAAGGGAGCTCTAAATAAAATCGTACTGTGACCTGTAATACATTCGATCAATAACTGTGTTGCATCCATTTCTAAAGAAGCTCTTTGATTGCTAACCAAACTCATATCAGGATGCGTAAAAGTATGGTTGCCTATTTCATGTCCCTCTTTATATATTCTTTTGATTAATGGAATATTGTTCTCCGCTTGATAGCCCACTACAAAAAAAGCTGCAGGCACATGATAATAAGCTAAAGTATCTAGTATTTGACGCGTGTATTTGGGATCGGGCCCGTCATCAAATGTGAGTACTAATTTTTTCTTAGTGGTTGCTCCAAATCTGCGAATAACATAAGTAGAAGGAAGTTTATCATAATACTCTTCGCTAATCAACATAGACACAGCATCAATTTCACTTCTTATTTTCCCATCTTTTGGCGAAGCGATAATATCCAATACCTCTCCCTCACCAACAAAATCAGGCGCGCTTCCTGCTTTAATATTATTAAACCCTATAAAATCAAAATTCTTCAAAGCAGTTTTGGTCATGGGTTTATTGTAAAATGACCACAACCTCACATCCTCTCCACCCAATCGCCATAAAGCAGTTCCTGCTAAATTGTATTCGGTTGCAAAACGTATAGAATTAAAATTGGTAGCAGCGTCTACAAAATAAACCTGATGTAAAAAGTTCTCACTATCATAATATTCATAATCTAAATTGTAAGTATCATTGTCATAATCTATGCTGGCTTCGCTGCTTTTTGCATTGGCTATGGCTTGCTGATAGGTAACATCTTCTACACTAATGATTTTCTTATTTTTTGTTTTCCAATCATGCCCAAAAGCAGGCAAGGCTAGAATGACTTTATTAACAGGTACTTTTTTTGCCACATCTACTACAGCAGCTTCTATCCATTTTTGTGAGCTATTCGGGCCTGGCTTGGTTTCTGAATGATGTTGATCATACGCCATCAAAATAAGATAATCGTTGTATTTGCCTAAAGCATTGTAATTGTAATCATTATTGAATGGAATTACATCCTGAGAGACCAATAAATCTTTAGCATGCAATTGCTGGTAAAGCGATTTTTGAAATTCAATCAATGGCTTGTCCGACTCCAAAGCCAATTCTTCAAAATCTATATTAACTCCAATAAAATGGTATTGCTCTAAAACTGCAATAATATCATTGATGAGTTTTTGTTTTTTTACTGGATTGGAAATAATTCTTTTAACTGCCTCCCCTCTAAATAAAGTTTTATAATTATTGGTAAGCAATGGCATCACTTTAACACCTGCCGATTGCATAATTTTTAAAGCCTTAGGATCGATGGTATTGTAAAGTTGATCTGTATTCGGATCTATAAATAACCACTCTGGTATAATTAGATTCACATTGCCAATATTCCTTTGTAAGGAACTAAATGATTGTGCTGCATCCCAGTTTACATAAAATGCGGCTCTAATGCCTAAACTATCACTAAAATATTTAGAAGTAGATAAATCCAATGGCTTGTCTAAAACCTGTCCGCAACCCAAACCTTTAGACCATTTGTTTCCGATGGCTTTTTTAAACCCTTTGTAATCTTTTTCTAATTGACTTTCTCTATAAGAAGGGATGGAATCGGTTAATACCTTTTTGATGGCTGCCCCTTCCAAGGGAATGTCTGGCTTGTTTTTATTGGTAAAATAAATACCCATAAAAACAATTGCCCCAATAATCGGCAATACAAATAACAAGGCCCTTAGCACCCACTTGGTGGTTTGCCATCTTGTTTTATTGGTCGAATGAAAAATTTGTGAATTTGGGCTCATTGGTAAATACAAAATTAACCCTATTTTGGACTACATCGAAAGATAAATCCATCTTTAAATTGCTTAACTAATGTTAAGTTTTTGTGCTGTTTTATTTCTTCCAAGCTGGGAAGGGTTTCATTGTCCTCATTGTTTAACCAAATAAGTGTTAATAATGGCGATTGATTAAACTTTTCCATTTCATTTAGATGCGCTTTTTCGGGTAAAATATTCAAATGTTCTCCCGTAAAAAAATACACGGCATGGCTTGCATTGGAATACACCGGCAGCCCTTGGTTAAAGCTACTTCGATCCTTTTTTAGAAAAGTAAGGGCGTCGCTAAATACCCAGTCATCGTCCGAATAGCCTCCTATCCCTCCTTGCTTATTTTCTAGGTACATGCCTTGATCTAATTTTAAATAAGCAATCATAATAGCGCCCCAAAAAATCGTTGTTAAAAGAAGGAAACTCAATTTAAATATTTGCGTTTTCATCCCTTTGTACCAAGCGGTCAAATAAAAACTTAGCGTAAACAAACAGGGAATAAAAAAGGGTGCCAGCAATCGATTGTTAATGGTCTCATATTTTGTAAAAGTAGCAGACAACAACATGAATACAGAATACACCAAAGTGAAGGTATTGGCGATTCTTTCTAAAGTACTGTGTTGAATGTTTTTAGTATATCTGTATATAAATATAACCCCCACAGCTACTAAAAAAAACAGCCCTACCCAAAAAGAATAAGCATTAGTTGCAGTAGTAAATGGAAACCAATCCATTAATACTGTTCCATAGTATTTTAGGATTTCTGCAAATGGCGTTGCTCCTCTTTGTCGAGTACCCGTTAAGCTAGAGGCATGTAGATAGTTCCTGATTAAATTCAACGTTATTAAAGAACAAGAAACCATTCCAAATAAGATAAAATGTTTAATTTTTTTCTGAAAATGGAGTTCATTTGATAGCAATATCAACAAGCCCCCCGTAATGACTAGGGTGACCCCCACGAATCTTGTTTCAAATGCGATTGCAGCTATCATGGCAGCATAAAGCAAATTCCGAATGGTTGGTGTTTTAAAATAAAAAAAACAAACCAAAATGAATCCTAAAATTTCAATAATAAACAAACTTTCCGACCACAACATGGTATAAATTTCTAACAACCCAGGACTTGCCAAAATAGTGAATAATAAAATCCATTTTAACCATTTGACATGATTTATTTTAGCTAAAATAATTCCACTAATAAAAATAACAACCCCAAAAAGCAGTCCATTTAAATAAGGCGCTACAAGTAAAAGGTCTTGTCTAAAAATAAATTGAACAAGGGCTAAAAAGCTGGGATAAAAAAGGGGAAATAAGATCAAAGGACTATTATCAAATTGATAAAATCCCTTGCCTTGTAAGAAACTATCTGCGGCACTTTTATAGTAGATAGAATCTGGCGAAATACCTACTCCTCCATGCTTGGTTAAAGCAATAATGAGTAAGCTCCCCAATAGGGCTGCTGCCAGAGAATCCATATTGTTTTTTAGCTTACGCACCAGGCTCGTTTTGACAAAAATACACACTTTCTATCAAGGTTGGAATGCCTATCCAATTGACAATACAGAAGTTAATACCATTAAGCCATCTTTATTTTGTAAAAAGCAAAAAAAGTAGGAAATTAACTGCCTAAACCAATTTCTTCATAACGATTATCAGCTCATGAAAAAAACAATCCAAATTAGCTTTCAAACCTTAAGTATTATTTGTTTATTAAGCTTAACCATTGCTTCTTGTAGCAACAAAAGGAGTAGCAAACCCACTGTGTTAGTCTTTTCAAAAACAGGGGGCTTTCACCATGAATCAATTCCAGTTGGCATTAAAGCCATTCAAGCACTTGGCCTCACCAATGGTTTTTCTGTGGATACGACTACAGATGCTGCTAAATTTGTTGAAGACAGTTTGAAAAAATATGCAGCTTTGGTGTTTTTAAATAGCACGGGTGAATTGTTAACCGGCAACCAAGAAATTGCTTTAGAAAGATACATGCAAGCCGGTGGCGGATTTGTTGGAATTCATGCAGCCACCGATGCCGAATACGATTGGAGCTGGTATGTAAGTATGATTGGCGCTTCTTTCAAGGGGCACCCTGCTCAACAAGAAGCTACTTTAGTAATCAATGATAAAACGCATCCTTCCACCAATACTTTACCAGCAACTTGGTCAAGAAAAGACGAATGGTATAATTTTAAAAACATAAGTAAGGACATTAAAGTACTTATGAGTATTGATGAAAAATCTTATCAAGGTGGAGAGCATGGAGCTAACCATCCAATGGCCTGGTACCATAGCTTTGATGGCGGTCGTGTTTTTTATACCGAATTGGGTCATACCAATGAATCTTATACGGAACCATTGTTTTTACAACATATTTTAGGTGGAATTAAATACGCCATGGGCGATAATACCGCTGATTATAAAAAAGTGCATAGCGAATTTGCACCAGATGAAAGTCACTTTAAAAAGACCGACTTAGTGACGGGTAACTTTTTTGAACCTACAGAAATTTCAGTACTTCCTAATTTAGATGTATTGGTAGTACAACGTCGTGGTGAAATTTATTTGTATAAAAATGATGCTAAAAAACTCAAACAAGCTGGATTTTTAAATGTGTATTGGAAAACCGATGCACCACATGTTAATTCAGAAGAAGGATTGTTGGGCGTAAAAGCAGATCCAGATTTTGCAAAAAACCATTTTGTATATGTATTTTATAGTGCACCAGACACGGCGTTAAATAGATTGTCTCGTTTTACTTTGGAAAATGATACGATAGTAAATAGTTCAGAAAAAATAATTTTACAATTTTATGAGCAACGTGATATTTGTTGCCATACAGGTGGCTCTATCGCTTTTGGTCCTGATAAATCATTATTTGTATCCACAGGAGACAACACCACCCCATTTGATGAACCTAAACAAAAATATGTAAGCAATGGCTACGCACCTGTTGATGACCGACCAGGTCATCTTCAATATGACGAACGTCGTGGAGCAGGAAATACAAATGATTTAAGAGGTAAAATTTTACGCATCAAAGTAAAAGAAGATGGTACCTATGAAATTCCAGAAGGCAATTTATTTCCAAAAGGAACTGAAAAAACAAAACCAGAAATTTATGTCATGGGCGATCGCAACCCTTATAGAATTTCGGTAGATCCTAAAAATGGTTATTTGTATTGGGGAGAAGTTGGCCCCGATGCCAATGCTGACAGTTTGAATACACGTGGCCCTCGTGGTTACGACGAAGTAAACCAAGCCCGCAAAGCTGGTTATTTTGGATGGCCCTTCTTTATTGGAAACAACTACCCTTACCATCTTTATGATTATGCAACTGGCAAATATGGTCCAACTACCGATCCAGCTAAACCTATTAATAACTCAAGAAACAACACCGGTTTAACTGAATTGCCTCCGGCACAACCTGCGTTTATTTGGTATCCTTATGGGGTATCTCCAGACTTCCCTTCGTTAGGTGCAGGTGGACGAACTGCTATGGCGGGTCCTGTTTATTATAGCGACTTATATCCTAAAGAGACTCGCTACCCTTCTTATTACGATGGAAAATTCTTTTTTAATGAGTGGATGCGTGGCTATATTAAAGCAGTGAGTATGAAATCCAATGGCGATTATGATAGAATGGAACCCTTTATGCCTCATACCAAATTTCATTCTCCTATTGACATAGAATTGGGACCAGATGGTCGTTTCTATGTATTGGAATATGGCTCTGGCTGGTTTAGTAAAAATCCAGATGCAGGTTTATCAAGAATAGATTTTAAATAAAATGAAAAAACGCCAATTTATTAAAGATGTTTTGTTAACGACCATGGCTGCCCCATTGGGAATGGCGGGTATGGCGCAAAGTTTCAAACAAAAAGAAAATGTGCCTGCAACCGTGTTGGCTAAGGAGGAAGACTTTTGGTTAACTATTAGAAATCAATATTTATTAAAACCAGAGTATATCAACCTAGAGAATGGTTACTATAATTTTATTCCGCAACCTTTATTGGAAAAGTTAATAGAACATATCAGAGAAGTGAATTACCAAGGCTCTTGGTATATGAGAACAGTTCAATGGGACAATAAAAATAAAATTGCTGCAAGATTGGCTGGAATTGCTGGTTGTTTACCTGAAGAAATGATCATTACCAGAAATGCTACTGAGTCTTTGGATTTAGTGATAGGTGGTTTTGACTGGACGCCAGGCGATGAAGCGGTGATGGCCATTCAAGATTACGGTTCTATGTTAGACATGTTTGATCAAGTAAAAAGAAGATACGGTGTAGTGAATATTAAAGTATCTGTACCACTTCATCCAAAAAATGATGAAGAAATTGTAAACCTGTATGCCAACGCGATTACCGAAAGAACCAAATTGATGATGATAAGTCATATGGTGAATATTACTGGACAAATATTACCGGTTCGTAAAATTTGTGATATGGCCCATGCCAAAGGCGTTCAAGTGCTTGTAGATGGTGCACATGCTTTTGCGCATTCAAAATACCGTATTGATGAATTCAATTGCGATTATTATGCCACTTCTTTACACAAATGGTTAAGTGCCCCATTGGGCGCTGGATTTTTATACATCAATAAAAAGAATACAAAAAAATTATGGCCTTTACTTGCCGATGGCGAAAAAGACTTTTCTAAAATTAGCAGACTTAACCATATAGGAACGCATCCTGTCCATACCGATTTAACCATCAATGATTGTATTGATTATTATGAAATGATTGGCGCAGAGAAAAAAGAAGCAAGAATGTATTTTTTACAAAACTATTGGACAAGTAAAGTGAGAAATTTACCAAGAGTTATTATTAATACGCCTGCCGAATCTAAAAGAAGTTGTGGCATCGCAAATGTTGGTATTGAAGGCATTACACCTGGTGACTTAGCACAACGCTTAATGAAAGAACATAAAGTATTTACTGTAGCCATTGATGGCGCAGATGTGCATGGATGCAGAATTTGTCCAAATGTGTACACTACTATTGAAGAATTAGATACCTTTGTGTTAGCGATTAAAAAACTTTCCAATAATGCATAATGATTTCAAAAGAACCACAGAATCTAGTTCCTTATACCATGATATTGAATCCGCTGCCACTTCGGAGGTATTAAAAAATATAAACAAAGAAGATCAAAAAGTGGCGATTGAAGTAGAAAAAGCCATTCCTGCCATTGAATTATTAGTAGATGCCATTGGTGAAAAAATGTTGAATGGAGGTCGCCTATTTTATATTGGTGCTGGTACCAGTGGGCGTTTGGGAATGGTAGATGCCAGCGAATGCCCCCCTACTTTTGGCGTTTCTAATGATATAGTCGTAGGCGTAATTGCCGGAGGCAAAGAAGCCATGTTTCATGCAGTAGAAAATGCCGAAGATGATACGCAACAGGCCTGGTTAGATTTACAAGCTTATAATATAAACACCTTAGATAGTGTGATAGGCATTGCTGCCAGTGGTACCACCCCTTATGTGATTGGTGGCTTACAAAAATGTAAAGAAGCTGGCATTCTAACAGGTAGTATTTCTTGTAATAAAAATAGCCCCATGAGTGCCTATGCTAACTACCCCATTGAAGTAGTGGTTGGTCCAGAATTTATTACGGGTAGTACCCGAATGAAAAGTGGCACTGCACAAAAATTAGTATTGAACATGATTTCAACTACACTGATGGTGAAACTAGGTCGCATAAAGGACAATAAAATGGTGAACATGCAATTGACCAATCAAAAGCTATTCGAAAGAGGTATAAAAATGATCATGGATGAATTAAAATTAACAGATACTGAAATAGCCGCTCAGCTTTTGAAGAAATACGGTTCTGTTAAGAAATCTATTGAGCACTTTAGTCAAGAAAATAAGTAAATTTATTGCCATTCCTTTTCGCTACTCTGGAAAGCTAATTTTACCCATGGTAGTTGCTCTTTTAGTTGCATTGCCTCCAGCCAATAAAGAAGTTCCTGCTACAGTTTCATTTGCTAACAAGGCAAATAAAATGGCTTCTTTGGCATCGGGTTGAATACCCAAATCTATGGTTGATTTGATTGCTTTGTTGGGTAAGACTGTTTTTAAATTCTCCATTAAAATTGGATTGTGGATTCCCCCACCACTGATATAAATTACACATGCTGTTTCCGCAGGCACCATTTGATTTATGGCATCTGCAATGGTCTGTGCAGTAAATCTATTTAGTGTAGCCATTAAATCATTGGGTAAAATCGTTTTACCTAAAGCAATTTGTGCTGCCACTATAAAATCAAGATTAAATAATTCAGGACCAATGGTTTTAGGAAAAGAAATACTAAAAAAAGCGTGGTTTTTTAAAACAGATAAAAGTTCCATATCGATCCTACCTATTTTTGCAATGGCCCCATCTTGATCAAATGCTACATCGTTAAAACACTTTCTACAATAGGCATCCATTAAAGTATTGCCGGGTCCTGTATCGGTTGAAAAAATTTGATCTATCGAACCACCTGCAGGTAAATATGTGAAATTAGCAATGCCCCCAATATTTAATAAAATTCTATTTTCTGTAGCATGATGACACAATAAAAAATCACCATAGGTAGCCAAAGGAGCCCCATCACCCCCAGCTGCAATATGCTTTTGTCTAAAATCGCTTATGGTTATAATGCCTGTAGACATCGCTAGATGATCTGCTTCTCCAATTTGTAAAGTAGCCGAACTATATTCATCATTTGGATGTAAAGATTTAGGGGCATGATAAATGGTTTGTCCATGACTTGCTATTAAATCAATAGCAGATGGATCTATTTTCCATATTGCGAGTGCTGCTTTTACACTATTGGCATGTGCCAATCCAATCCATGGATGTAAAACACACAATTGCGCTAAAGAAATGGTTTCTTTAGAAAAAACGGTCATTAACTTTTCTTTAAAATCTGTCGTATAAGGAAGGGTCATGAAATGTTCTAAAACCACTTTGGTTTGTGTACCTGAACCTGTTATAGCGCACAAAGCAATGTCTAATCCATCCATTGAAGTACCGCTCATTAAGCCAAGGATGCGCCTGGTAGGTTTCTGTGCAATTTGATATAAATGTCTAATGTTGGTGTGCACGCTTGCTAAGATGGATTTTAGTTAGTGCTTAAAGTTACAAAACAGATGGCACAAATGACGCGAGGCTTAAGCCTGTCTAAAGTATTGATTTGGTGCAATTAACAGCAATCAGCCAATTTTCCACACCGCTGTAAACCCATTCTATTTCAATGGCTTATAGTGTAACTTTACCACTTATAAATGTACATATGTTAAAAGTAGGCGTGTTTGGTGTGGGGCACTTAGGTAAATACCATCTTAATAATTGGAAAGAAATTCCAGGGGTAAGTTTGGTGGGCTTTTTTGATCCCAACAACGATCATGCAAAAGTAGTAGAAAAAACCTATGGACTTAAAAGGTTTATGGATGAAGAAAAACTCATTGCAGCATGTGATATCATTGATGTGGTTACACCTACTCATTTACATTTCCCAGTATGTGAAATGGCCATTAAAATGGGTAAACACATCTTTGTTGAAAAACCGATGGCCAATACCATTGAAGAAGGACGCGCTATTGTGAATATGGTAAAAGAAGCCAATGTAAAATTACAAGTAGGACATGTAGAACGTTTTAATCCTGCTTATACCGCTTTAAAAAATGCTTCTCTAAACCCTTTGTTTATAGAAGTGCATCGCTTGGCGCAGTTTAATCCAAGAGGTACCGAAGTAAGCGTCATTTTTGATTTAATGATTCATGATATTGATATTATATTAAGCATAGTAAAAAGTGATGTAAAAAATATTTCTGCTAGTGGTGTTGCGGTGTTAACAGATACGCCTGATATAGCGAACGTGCGCATTGAATTCAACAATGGCTGTGTGGCCAATTTAACCAGCAGCAGAATCAGCATGAAAAAAATGCGTAAAATTAGATTGTTTCAAAAAGATGCTTATATCGGCATTGATTTTTTAGAAAAAAATACCGAAATTATTAAATTGAAACAACCTGATGAAACAGATGCCTTCTCCTTTGACATTGAAACCCATCAAGGTACTAAAACCATTTCTATTTCAAACCCCGTCATTGAGGAAGGGAATGCTATTAAAGCAGAACTCACCAGTTTTGTACATGCCATAGTAAATAATGAAACCCCTGTGGTAAGTGAAATGGATGGTTTTTTAGCGATGGAAGTAGCCCACCAAATTTTAGAAAAAATAAGCAAGAGCACTTCCATTGTAAGAGAAAGTTCAGAAGCCTACCCTATGGCCGAGCCTACTCCCTTAGAAGATTAAGCAAATCTTTTTGACAAAATATAATTTGCGATGGCTAAATCTAAAGGCCTGGTAATTTTTATATTTTCATATTCTCCATCCACCAAATAAACAGGTACCCCACTGGCTTCCACCACATTGGCTTCGTCGGTAAAAGAGGCTTGGTATTTTTGCTCAAAGGCTTTTAATAAAATATCAGACCTAAAGGTTTGAGGCGTTTGAATAAGCATTACATTTTCTCTATTCAATAATTGATGCTCATTGCCAGTGCTTAAACGTACTGTATCGGTGGCTGTAACAGCGGGTATGGCCGATCCTTTTTCAAACGCTTGCTGATAACATCTTTGAATTAATGCTGGAGTTAATAAACATCTTACTGCATCATGCACAAATACTATAGAAGGTTTTTGCACTTTGGCAAGTCCATTTTTTACAGATTGGAAACGCGTTTCTCCACCCGCCACATAACTAATTTTATTTTTGTATTTACTTTTACGCAACACTTCTTCCCCTTCTTTCAAATAAGCTTCTGGAAGCACCACCACCAATTCAATATCTGAAAAAGCTGCCACAAACTGATCAAGGGTATGCGTTAATATAGATTTGTTTTCAATTTCTAAAAATTGCTTAGGGACCACCGACCCCATTCTTTGCCCTGTACCACCTGCAACTATAATTGCTATTTTTTGTACGTCCATAATGTATAGAAATTTGAAATGCCTATTTGCCTATTAATTTGACCACTTCGGCATGAAGTATTTTTTTATCAATAGGAGCTGTGCCTACTAATTCGCAAACCAACCCACCTGCAATATTAGCTAGTTCCGCTGCCAATGACATATCCTTGGTAGCCGCATAGGTTAAAGAGGCTACAGCAATGACCGTATCCCCTGCGCCACTTACATCAGAGATATTTCGGATATGTGTGGGAATTAACTTTTGCGCTGATTTAGTTGCAAAATAAACCCCATGTTCCGAAAGGGTAATAAATGAAATCTCATGCGCTAAACTTTTTTGCAAAGCAGCATGCACTTTATTTAAATTGGACACATCTACAGTGTCTATCTGAAGTTTTAATCCCTCATTTACTTCTTTCAAATTGGGTTTGAAGATCGTACAACCTTTGTAGGCTAGAAAGTTTTTTTGTTTTGGATCAACAGCAGTAGGAATGTCATGCACTTTACAAAAATCTAAAATGGTATGTATCACTCTTTCTGTTAAAACACCTTTATTGTAATCTTCTAATATAATTAATGCAGGCTTTTCTGTTTGTACATATTCAATAAAACTTGCTATAAGCGCATCTTCTTCCACCGTAATAAGATCGTTTGTATGCTCATGGTCTAAACGCATCATTTGCTGATTACGACCCATCACACGTACTTTATTGGTCGTGACCCTGGTAGCGCTTACTTGGATGTGCTTTGTTTGGATACCTTCTTTATCTAATAACCCTTTTAATTCAGTTCCTTCTGCATCTTTCCCTATCATAGCAAACAAAGTGGTAGGCGCCCCTAGTGCGCTTAAGTTTAAAGCCACATTGGCTGCCCCTCCAACTCGTATTTCTTTCTTCTTCAAGGCCACTACTGGCACTGGTGCTTCTGGAGAAACTCGATCCACAGATCCCCACCAATAAGTATCTAGCATAATATCCCCCACTACTCCAATTTTGGTGTTTTCAAAAGATGCAAACAAACGATCTATGTTGGCTGTATCCATCATCCTACTCAGGTTTTTGATTGCGTAATGCGATATAATACAAAGGTATTCCCAATAAAGTAATTACCAAGCCCCATAAAGAATATTTGGGTTCGGTATACACCAATCCAATACAAAACACAGTAGCCATAATAACATACAGTGCTGGTAAAAATGGATAACCAAAGGCTTTGTAAGGTCTAGGTAAATTGGGCTCTTTTTTTCTTAGTATAAAAATTCCGATGATGGTAAGTACATAGAATATCACCACTATAAACGAAACCATGGTTAACAAATCACCATACTTTCCACTCAAACACAATAAAGAAGCCACCAATGCTTGAATCCATAATCCATAAGAGGGTACTTCATTTTTATTCAAAGTGCCTGTTTTTTTAAAGAACAAACCATCCTTGGCCATGGTGTAATACACTCTTGCCCCTGCTAATATCAATCCATTGTTGCATCCAAAAGTAGATATCATAATCATGACAGCAATAACAATGGTTCCTACATTTCCTAAAACGGCATTCGCAGCCGTAATGGCTACGCGATCATTTTCGGCAAATGCTATATCATGCAATGGAAGCACATGCAAATACATGAGGTTGGCACTGATATATATTAAAGTAACAATACTGGTTCCTAAAAATAAACTCAAGCCAATATTGCGTTGAGGATTTTTTATTTCACCTGCAATGAAAGTAACATTGTTCCAAGAATCACTGCTAAAAATAGATCCTACCATTGCTGCTGCCATAGCACCTATCAAAACAGTTCCGCCAATGGGCAACCAACTATGTGTTACTACCCCATCTGCTCCAATACTTGCAATGGCTTGCTTGGCATCAAAAGCATTCACCCAGTTTTCACTCCAAAAACTATGTTTGGTAAATAAAAAGCCAACTACAATCAATCCAAATAAAGAGATGAGCTTGGTAAAAGTAAATGTGTTTTGTATCATTTTACTTTCCTTTACTCCACGAGTATTGGTATACGTTAAAAAAATAATTAAACAAATGGCCAGCACTTGCGCTGCAGATATTTTGATAAAACCAAGGTCTGCTAAAATATGATTCTCTCCTACTGCTGGAATTAAATAGGCGGTGAACCTACTAAAAGCAACTGCTACGGCTGCTATGGTGGCTGTTTGAATTACAGAAAAAAAGCTCCAACCAAATAAAAAGCCTACCAATGGGTTATATGCTTTTCTTAAATAAACATATTGCCCTCCTGCTTTTGGATACATCGCACTTAACTCTCCATAACTTACAGCTGCTGTAATGGTCATAAAGCCTGTAATTAACCAGGCCGCTATTAACCAACCCGCACTTCCTACATACCTTGTAATGGAGGAGCTTACAATAAATATACCTGAGCCAATCATACCACCCGCTACAATCATGGTTGCATCTAAAGCAGATAGTCTTGGTTTAAATTCGCTAGTCTCGTTGGTTTCCATCATACATGCTATTTTTAGTTATAAAATAAAAATCCTTCCCAATGCATCGGAAAGGATTTTAGCCTAATTAATTTTTGGATTTATATTCCGCATTCAGCCCTTTCACAATATCAGTAGTAATATCATAAGTGGTATCCTTATAATACATCAAATCGGAATTGCTTGAAAAGATATAGGAGAATGTTTTTGCTTTGTTGTACTTCTCTAAGAATTGTTCAATTTTCTTTTTTACTTCTTGTAACTTCTTAAAACTTTCTTCTTGCAACTCCTGCGCCAACTGTTGCTCTTTACTTGTATAGTTTTTTTCTAATTGCGCCAGTTCTTGTTGACGACTCGCTACTTCGGCTTGTGCCATACCTTGACCATTTTTTTGTAAGTCCTGGTACTTAGCAGCAAAAGCATTCTTTAATGCAGTCAACTGCTTTGCATTTTCCATATCCTTTACTTGTAAAGCAGATTTAACCTCTTTAAAAAATTCATAATTATTTTGAATAGAGTCTATTTCAAAATAAGCCACTTTGGTGCCCCCTGCATTCATGGCAGACGATTTTACAGCTGTATTGCTGCTATTAAAATGCAATACAAACAGAATAATGATGGCTACAGCCATAACTCCATTAACAATCCAAGACGTTGATTTCATTTGAAATAGGTATTTAAATAATAGCAAAGTAACTACTGCCCTTGCCCTATAAAAATAGGGAAAATAATAAACTAAGCTGCCAAAATAGGCATAAAAAAAGCAGGAAAAGTGACCCTTTCCTGCTTTTTAACAATTAATAGATTTTATTATTCATCGTCGTCGAAGCTCATTGCCTCACGAGTAGTAGCCAATACTTCATATTCCTCCTTGCTACCTACGATTAGTTTTTCAAATTCTTTTTGACCCGTACCAGCAGGGATTAAATGACCTGTGATAACGTTCTCTTTCAATCCTAACATTAAGTCCACCTTGCCTTGTATAGCAGCTTGGCTTAATACTTTGGTTGTTTCTTGGAACGATGCCGCAGAAATCCAACTTTGTACCCCTAATGATGCTTTTGTAATACCTAATAATACTGGACGAGCTGTAGCAGGTTTTGCGTCACGCACTTCTACTATTTTTTTATCTGCACGTCTTAAGATAGAATTCTCTTCTCTTAATTCACGAACAGTAACAATTTGTCCAGCCTTTAATAAAGCACTTTCGCCTGCATCAGTAACCACTTTCTTGTCGTAGATACGATCGTTTTCTTGGATAAAATCAAAGCGATCTTCTAAATCCTCCTCTAAGAACTTGGTATCACCTGCATCAACGATTTCTACTTTCTTCATCATTTGACGTACAATTACTTCAATGTGCTTGTCGTTAATTTTCACCCCTTGTAAACGATATACTTCTTGAATTTCATTTACCACATATTCTTGCACTGCATAAGGACCTCTGATAGATAAAATATCTGCAGGAGCAATTTGACCATCAGACAATGGAGCACCCGCTTTCACGAAGTCGCTATCTTGTACTAAAATTTGACGGGTCAAAGGAACCAAGTATTTCTTCACCATACCATCCTTAGATTCTACGATGATTTCTCTGTTACCACGTTTGATATTTCCAAATGCAACAATACCATCGATCTCGCAAACAATCGCAGGATTGCCTGGATTACGTGCTTCAAACAATTCAGTTACACGAGGTAAACCTCCAGTGATATCTCTTAATTTTCCTAATACTCTTGGAATTTTAACTAGTACATGACCCGCTTTCACTTCAATACCTTCTTCAATGACAATGTGAGATCCTACTGGTAAGTTATAGTTTTTGGTATCCTTACCTCCTACTAATATAATAGTTGGAATTTTTGTTTTATCCTTAGATTCAATAACCACTTTTTCACGGTGACCTGTTTGCTCATCCGCTTCGTCGCGATAGGTGAATCCTTCTAATATATTTTCAAACTTAATTTTACCATTTTGTTCTGCAACAACGACATTGTTAAATGGATCCCAAGTACAAATCACATCTCCTTTCTTCACTTGAGTGCCATCTTTGATAGCCAATAAAGCACCATAAGGAACGTTGTTGGTAATCATTAATCGGTCGTTTTTAACGTCCATAATTCTTACTTCACCTGTACGTCCAATAACTACTTTTACTTTATTGCCTTCATTGTTAACGGTATCTACGGTTCTTAAACCATCAAATTGAATGGTACCATCGAACTTAGCAACTAAGCTAGATTCAACGGAAGAAGAACCCGCAACTCCACCAACGTGGAAAGTACGCAAGGTTAACTGTGTACCTGGCTCACCAATTGATTGTGCAGCAATAATACCCACTGCATCCCCTTTTTGTGTTACATATCCAGTTGCTAAGTTTCTACCATAACATCTTACACAAACACCACGCTTACATTCGCAAGTTAATACAGAACGAATTTCAACTGTTTCGATGCCTGCATCTTCCATAGATCTTGCTACATCAATTGTGATTTCTTCACCAGCCCCAACCATTAATTCATTGGTGATTGGATTGAATACATCATGTAATGAAGTACGTCCTTCAATTCTATCTGCCAATGGTTCTATAATATCTTCGTTGTCTTTTAATGCACTTGTTGCAATTCCACGTAATGTGCCGCAATCTTCTTCAGAGATAACAACGTCTTGTGAAACGTCTACCAAACGACGAGTTAAGTAACCCGCATCTGCAGTTTTCAACGCTGTATCCGCCAAACCTTTACGCGCACCGTGTGTAGAGATAAAGTAATCCAATACGTTCAATCCACCTTTAAAGTTAGATAAGATTGGGTTTTCAATAACCTCAGATCCTGTGCTACCACTCTTACGAGGTTTAGCCATCAATCCACGAATACCTACTAACTGCTTAACCTGTGTCTTACTACCTCTTGCACCAGAATCCAACATCATGTAAACTGAGTTGAACCCTTGTTTGTCAATCGCCATTTCACGAATCAATGTTTCAGTGATACGCGTATCGACACGGCTCCAAATATCAATTCCTTGGTTGTAACGCTCGTTGTTGGTAATTAAACCCATGTTGTAGTTTTCCCAAACTTCTTCTACTTCTATTTTTGCGCCATCTAATAATGCTTGTCTTGTTTCCGGAACCACTAAGTCGTTCACGTTAAACGACAATCCACCACGGAAGGCCATTCTAAATCCTAATGTTTTAATTTCATCCAAGAATTTAGCGGTCGTAGGAACGTCAGTGATTTTAATAATATCACCAATAATTTCTCTTAAGCTTTTCTTAGTTAATAATTGATTTACAAAACCTACTGGCTTAGGCGTATGTTGATTAAACAACACACGACCTACTGTAGTTTCAATTAATTTATTTACCAATACTCCGTTTTCACGAATGTTGGTTTTTACTCTAATGTTAGCGTGTAAATCTATCTTGTCTTCGTTGTAAGCGATAATTACTTCGTCTAAATTATAGAACGCTTTGCCCTCCCCTCTTACGACTAAATCTCCCATTGATTTTTTACCCTTGGTAATATAGTATAAACCTAACACCATGTCCTGAGAAGGAAGGGTGATCGGTGTACCATTTTGCGGGTTCAAAATATTATGAGAAGACAACATTAATAATTGCGCTTCCAAAATAGCAGCATGGCTTAATGGAACGTGCACCGCCATTTGGTCACCATCAAAATCCGCGTTAAACGAAGAGGTAACTAATGGGTGTAATTGAATGGCTTTACCTTCTACCAATTTAGGTTGGAAAGCTTGTATGGATAAACGGTGCAATGTTGGGGCACGGTTTAACATTACTGGATGTCCTTTCAATATATTTTCTAAGATATCCCAAATAATCGCTTCTTTTTTGTCTACTAATTTCTTAGCCGACTTCACGGTTTTTACGATACCTCTTTCAATTAATTTACGAATGATAAATGGCTTAAACAATTCAGCCGACATATCTTTTGGCAATCCGCACTCATGCATTTTTAATTCTGGTCCTACCACAATTACAGAACGTCCAGAATAATCGACACGCTTTCCTAATAAGTTTTGACGGAAACGACCTTGCTTACCTTTTAAAACATCCGATAAAGATTTCAAAGCACGTCCACCTTCTGCTTTAACCGCATTGGATTTACGTGAGTTATCGAATAAAGAATCGATGGCCTCTTGTAACATACGTTTTTCGTTACGTAAGATTACTTCTGGCGCTTTAATTTCCAACAAACGCTTTAAACGATTGTTACGGATAATTACACGACGGTATAAATCGTTCAAATCAGAACTTGCAAAACGGCCACCATCCAATGGAACCAATGGACGCAATTCTGGCGGTATAACAGGAATATATTTCATTACCATCCACTCAGGGCGGTTGGTAATATGTGTTTGTGCTTCACGGAAAGATTCTACTACGCTCAAACGCTTTAAGGCATCTGCTTTACGTTGTTGAGATGTTTCGTTGGCTGCTGCATTACGCAAAGAGAAACTTAATTCATCCAAATCCAATAAACCTAATAAATCATGTACTGCATCGGCACCCATTTTGGCAACGAACTTTTGTGGATCGTCGTCGGGCAAGTATTGGTTTTCTTTTGGTAAAGTATCTAATAAATCTAAGTATTCCTCTTCCGTTAATAAATCGGCAACTTTAAACTCACTCTTAATACCCGGTTGAATAACTACATAACGCTCATAATAAATAATGGTTTCTAATTTCTTAGAACTCATGCCTAATAAGTATCCAATTTTATTGGGCAAAGATTTAAAATACCAAATGTGCACTACAGGAACCACCAATTTAATGTGCCCCATACGCTCACGACGTACTTTTTTCTCTGTTACCTCTACACCACATCTGTCACATACAATCCCCTTGTAACGAATACGTTTGTACTTTCCACAAGCACACTCATAGTCCTTTACTGGACCAAAGATACGCTCACAGAAAAGTCCATCACGCTCGGGCTTATACGTACGATAGTTGATGGTTTCAGGTTTCAACACTTCTCCAAAACTTCT
>CANCSS010000014.1 GCA_947380905.1 Chitinophagaceae bacterium
AGTATTTTACTTTTTCAAACAGCACTCAATCATCGTTCAGTTAAGGACAATCCTGCGGAGAATAATGAAAGGTTGGAATTTTTAGGCGATGCCATTATTAGTTCAGTGGTGGCGGATTATCTATTTAAAAAATATCCCTACAAGGGCGAAGGCTTTTTAACAGAGATGCGTAGTAAGATGGTGAACAGACAACAGTTGAATCATATTGCAGTTCAAATGGGACTTCGAAGAATGACTCGTTTCAATAAAATGGATGGGAGTTTAAAAACAAGTCAAATTTTTGGTAACACTTTAGAAGCCTTGGTGGGGGCTATTTATTTAGATAAAAAATATGACTTCACTAAACAATGGATCTTAGAAAAAATGATTCAACCTTATTTGTTCATGGAAGATTTAGAACAAATAGACATTAATATAAAAAATAAAATCATTGGTTGGGCTTTGAAGCAAGGCAAGCAAATAGATTTCGTTTTGGCAGGAGAGCAATTAGAAGGGCGTAGAAGATTGTTTACCATCAATGTAGTATTGGATGGAGAGGTAATTACCGCGAAAAAAGGTTATACTAAAAAAGATGCCAGTCAATTGGCAGCACAAAAAGCTATTGAAATTTTAGGAATTTAATTGCAGCCTATTTTTAGATACTTTGACAAAGTTCTATCAACACCCCATTTGTTTCTTTGGGATGCACAAAACAAACCCATTTATGATCGGCTCCTTTTTTAGGACTTTCGTTCAATAAAGTGAATCCTTCTTTTTTTAATCTTTCCATTTCAGCAATAATATCGGGTACTTCAAAAGCAATATGGTGCAGGCCTTCTCCCTTTTTTTCAATAAACTTTGCAATTACACCCGATGGATCGGTGCTTTCTAACAATTCAATTTTGGAACTTTCTTGCAAAAAAAAGGCAGTATTCACTTGCTCGCTCTCTATCTTTTCAGTTTTATAACATGGGCTGCCCAATAGCTTTTCAAACAAGGGGATGCTTGTTTGCAACTGCTTGACTGCGATGCCTATATGTTCTACCTTATAATCCATGTTCATTTGTTTTACGAATTGGGAAAAAATTACCCTTAAAGCCTAACGAATTCAATAAAATCAAGCCTTAAGCTTTACTTTTGTGCTTTAGAAAAAATCAAATTCGGATATGTTAAAATTACCAATTTATCTTGATCATAATGCAACTACCCCCATGGATCCTAGGGTTTTAGAAGCAATGATCCCCTATTTCGTCGAAAATTTCGGAAATGCGGCTAGTCGTAACCATTCTTTTGGATGGCAAGCAGAGGAGGCAGTGGATTATGCGCGTGAGCAAGTGGCCCAATTAATTGGCGCCGATCCCAAAGAAATTATATTCACTTCTGGTGCTACCGAAGGGGACAATTTAGGTATCAAAGGTGTTTATGAAATGTATGCAAGCAAGGGAAATCATATTATTACTTGCACTACAGAGCATAAAGCTGTTTTAGATACTTGCAAGCACTTAGAAAAATTAGGTGCTGAAGTCACTTATTTAGAAGTACAACCTGATGGTTTAGTCGATTTAAAGCAATTGGAAGCTGCCATGAAACCAACTACTATTTTAGTAGCCATCATGTATGCTAATAATGAAATTGGCGTGGTTCAACCAGTAAAAGAAATTAGTGCCATTGCCAAAAAACATGGGGCCTTATTTTTTACAGATGCAGTGCAAGCAGTAGGAAAAATTCCTGTGGATGTGATTGCCGATGGTATTGATATCATGGCTTTTACCGCGCATAAAATGTATGGTCCTAAAGGGGTAGGTGCTTTATATGTGAGACGTAAAAATCCTCGTGTAAAAGTAACTGCACAAGTAGATGGTGGAGGACATGAAAGAGGTATGCGTAGCGGTACTTTGAATGTACCTGGTATTGTAGGCTTTGGTAAAGCCTGTGAATTGTCTCGTTTAGAAATGGCTGCTGATACAGAAAGAATTTCGAAATTGAGAGACAAGTTAGAAAATGCTTTAAAACAAATTGATGAGTCTTATGTGAATGGAAATCCAGCACATCGTTTACCCCATGTAAGTAATATCTCTTTTAAATATGTAGAAGGTGAAGGATTGATGATGGGCTTTAACAAAGACATCGCATTGTCTTCTGGTTCTGCCTGTACTTCGGCTTCTTTAGAGCCCAGCTATGTATTAAAAGCATTGGGCCTAGGAGATGATTTAGCACACAGTTCACTTCGTTTTGGATTGGGCAGATATACCACCGAAGAACAAATTGATTTTACAATTAAAGCAGTAACAGATACTGTTTTAAAATTAAGAGAAATGAGTCCTTTGTGGGAAATGTTTAAAGAAGGCATTGACATTGACGCGATTCAATGGGCGCATCATTAATAATTTACCCTATTCATTAAAATATTTTTTAATAATTTTACCATCATAAAAACCAACCACCATGGCATATTCAGATAAAGTAATCGATCATTATTCCAATCCTAAAAATGTAGGCACTTTAGACAAGTCTTCCAAAAGTGTAGGTACAGGATTAGTAGGTGCTCCAGAATGTGGAGACGTTATGCGTTTACAAATTGAAGTAGATCAAGCAACTGGTATTATCACCGATGCTAAATTTAAAACCTTTGGTTGCGGATCTGCCATTGCATCCTCTTCTTTAGCTACAGAGTGGTTAAAAGGAAAAACAGTAGACGAAGCAGTTAAAATTGACAATATGGATTTAGTAGAGGAATTAAATTTACCTCCCGTTAAAATACATTGTTCTGTTTTAGCAGAAGATGCTATCAAAGCAGCCATCAATGATTTTCGTGTAAAGAATGGTTTGACTGAATTGGTGTTTGAACAAAGCCATGTGTAAACCATCCATCAACGACTAAGATTTTAATACGATGAGTGAAGTAGCCCAAGAAAATTCAATTTATGTAAGTGAAAAAGCCAAGGCCAAGGTTTTGCAGTTGATGCAGGACGCAGGCATCACTGGTGATACCTCTTATTTTTTGAGGGTAGGCGTGGTGGGCGGCGGTTGCTCTGGGCTAAGTTACAAGTTAGATTTTGACAATGAAATAAAGCCCATGGATCAAGTTTTTGAAGACAATGGGGTAAAAATTGTTACCGACTTAAAAAGCTTTTTATACTTGGTAAATACCGAACTAGAGTTCTCTGACGGCCTCAATGGGAAAGGATTTTTCTTTAACAATCCCAATGCCAGTAGAAGTTGCGGATGTGGAGATAGTTTTGCTGTATAACGGAACTTAATAATACAAGATGATATATTAAATGCCTCGATTACTCGGGGCATTTTTTTTGTAGCTTTGGTGCATGTGGGCAATTTGCAAAAAAGAATGGGCGCAATATTTTAGCGGAATCACTGGTTATTTGATCATTGGGTTTTATTTATTGATCAATGGACTGGTCTTATTTGTTTTACCTAATTACAATATTTTGGATTTCGGATACGCCTCTTTGCAAGTGTATTTCGACTTTGCTCCTTGGTTTTTATTGCTGCTAATACCAGCCATTACCATGCACAGTTTTTCGGATGAATACAAGTCGGGGACCTATGAGCTCCTCAAAAGTTTACCAATAAAACCTTTGCATTTGGTATTGGGTAAATTTGTAGGGGCTTATCTTATTGTATTAGTGGCCATAGCACCAACCCTTTTATATGCTATTGCTTTAGATGCATTGAGTGCGGTTGGAGGTTTGGATTGGGGAGGTACTATCGGAAGCTATCTTGGCTTGTTGTTTTTAGCAGCAGCTTATACGGCCATAGGGGTATATACCAGCAGCAGCAGCAGAAACAATTTAGTTTCCTTGTTGTTTTCCATAACGCTGTCTTTACTTTTATTTAAAGGATTTGATTGGCTAAGTGGGCTTTCGGCTTTTAAAAATGGGTATGATTTTTATTTGACTCCATTGGGATTTGGTTTTCATTACCGATCTATGAGTAGAGGCGTATTGTCTTTTCAAGATGTCGCCTATTTCATTTCCATTCTGATTTTATTTTGCATCGGCGGTCTTGAAAATATAAAAGCAAAATTTAAATATATAGCAACACTTGCTTTTATTTTAATCATTAATTATATCGCTTTTGTATGGCCAACACAAATAGATTTAACCAAAGAGCATCGATATACTTTAGGTGAAAGTTCAAAACAAATCATCCAAAAAATACAAAGTCCTGTAAAAATTCATTTGTATTTGGGTGGAGACTTGCCTGCTTATTATAAAAAGATAGCCCAATCCACTGCTGGTTTATTGGAACAGTTGCATCAAATTAATCCGCGTGCCATTCAATGGCAAATAGAAGTGCCTAGTCAAATGTATAAAGACACTGCTTTGTATCAATTGTATGATAGTTTATCAAAATTAGGATTGCCAATACAACGTTTACAAGAACAGGACCACGGCTCAGACAAAAGGGTAGATCAATTGTTGATTCCTGGGGCTTTGGTGGAAGTAGCAGGACAAATGCCGATAGCGATAGATTTAAGAAGCAGTAAAAAGTTTTTTAAACCCTACAATATTGTGAAAGATATTCCAGAAGAGGATTTGGAAGCCAGTTCCAATGCTGCAGAAGCATTGTTAGAGTATAAGTTTACGCAAGCCATTTATTTATTAAATAGGAAAGAAGTGCCCACCATTGCTTACACCATTGGAAATGGAGAGCCTACCAATTTAACGGTGAATGATTTGGGCGAATCGATTCGTCATCAATACCATTTGGTGGTGTTTGATTTAAAAAGGGGGTATCCCGATGCAACAAAAATTAAAACGCTTTTAATTATAAAGCCTACCAATGCTTTTTCTGAATCAGATAAAATAAAATTGGATCAATATGTGATGGCTGGTGGAAACATTATCTGGGCTGTTGATAAATTGTATGCGGAATACGATAGTTTGCAAAAAACAGACGGAAGCTATGTGGCGTATGATAGAGGATTGGCGCTGGATGATTTATTTTTTAAATATGGGGTAAGAATGAATAGCAATTTGGTACAAGATTTAAACTGTGCAAAATTGCCCATGGTCATAGGAAAACAATCCGATGGAAGTCCCATGATGCAGCGTATTCCATGGCCTTATTATCCCTTCTTATTGGGGTCCGATCGTCATCCCTTGGTACAAAACTTAGATCGCGTATTGTCCTTGTTTCCAGCTAGCCTTGACACTTTACAAAATGCGGCCATCAAAAAAACCATTCTGCTAACTACAGATACCAATACAAGAATTATTGCAACCCCTAATTTGGTTTCCTTAAATAGTGTAAAGGAGGAATCCGAGATGGCTTCTTTTAACAAACATCAGGTACCTATTGCGGTATTATTGGAAGGCAAGTTTAGCTCCTTGTATGCCAATCAAATTTCAAATGCAATAAAAGACAGCATCTTAAAAACTACGGGAGTAGCGTATCAATCAATTGGCACCCGTAATGCAAAGCAAATAGTAGTAGCAGATGCAGATATATTCACGAATCAAGTAGATAAAACCAGAGGAGCTTTGCCCATGGGAATGATTCCATTTGAAGAATACCAATTTGCGAATCATGATTTTTATTTGAACAGCATTGCTTATTTGAATGAACCCCTTGGTTTATTGGACAGCAGAAATAAATATGTTGTATTGCGATTATTAGATAAGCAAAAAGTAGAGCAGGATAGGTTGTGGTGGCAAATTATAATTATTGGCAGCCCTCTGTTGCTACTGGTCATTGGATTTGCCTTTTGGTCCTATTATAGAAAACGTCAATTTGCTGTATAGTCAAGGATGTGTTAACTTTGCGGTATGTCTACAGATCAATTGGTATACTTGGTTTTTGGTTGTGTAATAGTAGTTGCATTGGTACTCGACTTGGGTTTTTTGAGTAAAAAAAATGCTGTTATCTCTATTGGACAGGCTTTGCGTCAAACTTTTTTCTGGGTTTTATTGGCATTTGTTTTTTTTATTTTTATGTGGGTAGAAGAAGGTCAAAAATTAGCACTGGAATATTTAAGCGGTTATTTGATGGAGTGGAGTTTAAGCATCGACAACATCTTTGTATTCATACTTATTTTTAGTGCGTTTAAGGTCAAAGAAAAACACATTCCCCGCGTTTTATTAATCGGTATTTTAACGGCCATTTTATTAAGAGTAATTTTTATCACGATAGGGGTAGCCTTGGTTGCCAAATTTGCATGGGTCCTTTATATCTTCGGTGTTTTTTTATTGTACACAGGTTATCAAATGTTTATTGCAGGAGAGGAGAGTCAATTTGATCCGCAGGAATCCAAAGTGTATTTATTTTTAAAAAAATACCTGCCTATTGGGCATACCGATGGAGACGGAAAATTTGTAATAAGAGATCACAACAACAAGCCTTTGTATACGAGTTTATTTGTGGTGGTGGTTTTATTATCGGTGATTGATTTGGTATTTGCACTGGACTCTATCCCTGCGGTGATGGGTATTTCCAGAAGTAGTTTGGTAATATATACTTCAAATATTTTTGCCATTTTAGGCTTACGTTCCTTGTTCTTTTTACTAAGAGGTGCCGTGAATCAATTTGAACATCTGCAACAAGGCATTGCTATCGTACTCATCTTTATTGGAATAAAAATGCTTGGGGAGCATTATATTAACTTGTGGATGGATAAAAATACCCAAGTCCTACTTTCTTTGATGTTTATTATTTTTTGTATTTCTGGTTCCATTTTGTATTCAATATTCACTAGCAAGAAAAAATTATCAAAAGGCAATTCTAGCAGCCTTCCATAAAAACTAGCTTATATTTGCCATCATTATACCATCCCTATGAACGGAAAAAAAGTAGCTTTATTTATTGTTTTAATTATTTTTATTGATCAAGCGCTTAAGTTTTATATCAAACTAAATTATTTTATTGGGGAAGAGCATGCGCTATTGGGTGCCTGGGCCAGGTTACATTTTGTAGAAAATGAAGGCATGGCATGGGGATTGAAATTTGGAGGTGGGTTTGGAAAAATTATTTTAACCTTATTTAGGTTGGCGGCGGTGATATGGGGTACTTTTTTAATCAAGGGTTTTATCAAACAAAAGTACCATAACGGGTTTATCATTTGTGCAGCGTTAATTTATGCAGGGGCAGTAGGTAATTTAGTAGACAGCCTATTTTATGGGCTTATTTTTAATGAAAGTTATCCTTACACTACCATGGTCGCACATTTGTTTCCAACGGGCGGTGGTTATGCCTCTTTTTTACATGGCAGGGTGGTGGATATGTTTTATTTCCCCATCATAAGAGACGGGCATTTCCCAACTTGGTTTCCGATTTGGGGAGGGGAAGAATTTGAGTTTTTCCGTCCTGTTTTTAATTTTGCCGATGCTTCCATAAGCACAGGTGTTATACTCTTGTTTATTTTTAACAAGCGCTTTTTCAAAGAGCCCAACCAGGAAATAGACAACCCTTCCAAAACTGCTTCCAGCTAGTTTTTATTGTTCCAGCTGTCTCAAAATTGGGCTGGCCTTTTTTACAAGCTTATTCGTACCTTCGTGCCCTAAAAATGAGCTAGGACAAGCGTTTTATGAACAACAAGTACCCCGAATTAAATGGATTAAATCTACCCGCTATTGAGGCAGATATATTGGCTGCCTGGAAGTCAGAGCAAGCTTTTGAGCAATCTGTGACTTTAAGAGCAGGCAAAACCCCTTTTGTATTTTATGAAGGGCCCCCCAGTGCGAATGGAATGCCGGGGATACATCATGTTATTTCAAGAACTTTAAAAGACATGGTATGTAGGTATAAAACCATGCAAGGGTTTCAAGTAAAAAGAAAAGGCGGATGGGATACGCATGGTTTGCCAGTTGAATTGGGTGTAGAAAAAGAATTGGGTATTACCAAAGAAGACATTGGAAAAAAAATTAGTGTAGAAGAGTACAATAAAAAATGTAGAGAAGCGGTATTGCGTTATAAAAAAGAGTGGGATGATATTACCAATAAAATGGGTTATTGGGTAGATTTAAACCATCCCTACATCACTTTCGAAAACAATTATATTGAAACGCTTTGGTGGATATTAAGTACGCTGTATAAAAAAGGATATTTGTATCAAAGTGTAAGTATACAACCCTACTCACCAGCGGCAGGCACAGGATTAAGTTCGCATGAACTCAATCAGCCAGGTACTTACAAAGATGTAAAAGATACTTCGGTGGTAGCGATGTTTAAAGCGGTTCAAAATACAGAGAGTCAATTTTTATTTGATGCAGTAAAAGGAGCTGGTTCAAAATCCGCCGAAGTTTTTTATATGGCTTGGACCACTACGCCTTGGACTTTGCCCTCTAACTTAGGATTGACTGTAGGACCCAATATTGAATATGTTTTAGTGGCTACGTACAATCCTTATACGGCAATACCTGTAAATGTTTTGTTGGCCAAAGCCTTGATAGGAAAGTATTTCAAAGAAGAAGGTGCTACACTTGAAAGTTTTGCAGAAGGAGATAAAATCATTCCATGGAAAATCATTGCTACCTGCAAAGGAAGTCAATTGAATGGATTGCGTTACGAACAATTGATGCCAGTTGCGGCCAATGACCCAAGTACTTTCGAAGGAGATCCATTTAAAATTGTATTAGGTGATTTTGTAACCACCGAAGATGGAACAGGTATTGTACATACTTCTCCCGCTTTTGGTGCAGATGATTATAAAGTAGGACAAAAAAATAATTTAGGAATTATAACACTGGTAGATCGGGAAGGAAAATTTGTAGAAGGCGTAGGCGAATTTAGTGGCCGCTATGTAAAGAACTACAAAGACGAAAAAGAGTACCAAGATGTAAACGTGGATATTTCTGTGAAGTTGAAAAAAGAAAATCGTGCGTTTAAAGTGGAAAAATACGAACACAATTATCCGCATTGTTGGAGAACCGATAAGCCTATATTATACTATCCATTAGATGCTTGGTTTATCAAAACTACTGCGGTGAAAGATAGAATGGTGGAGTTAAACAAGACCATTAATTGGAAGCCTAAAAGCACTGGTGAAGGGCGTTTTGGGAATTGGTTGGAAAATATGGTGGATTGGAATTTATCTCGCAGTCGTTATTGGGGTACACCACTACCTATTTGGAGAACCGAAGATGGCACTGAAGAAATTTGTATAGGATCGATTGATGAATTAACCAAAGCGTATACTGCTGCCAAGGGAAAAGGATATAATAAGGAAGTGGACTTAAAAATAATAGATGGCAAGTTGGATGTTGATTTACACAAACCATTTGTAGACCAGATTGAAATTTTGAGTCCTTCAGGACAACCCATGAAACGTGTTTCGGATTTAGTAGACGTTTGGTTTGATTCGGGAGCTATGCCTTATGCACAATGGCATTATCCATTTGAGAACAAAGATTTAATAGACAAAGGAGAGGCTTTCCCAGCCGACTTTATTTGTGAAGGGGTAGATCAAACCCGTGGTTGGTTTTATACTTTACATACTTTGGGTGTTTTATTATTTGACAGTGTGGCGTACAAAGCAGTTATGAGTAATGGTTTGGTATTAGACAAGAATGGCAATAAGATGAGTAAGCGATTGGGCAATGTGGTGAATCCATTCGAAACCATTGAAAAATATGGGGCAGACGCAACGCGCTGGTATTTGGTCACCAATGCTTCTCCTTGGGATAATTTAAAATTTGATTTAGCGGGCATTCAGGAAGTACAAAGAAAATTCTTTGGTACTTTATACAATACCTATCAATTTTTTGTGTTGTATGCCAATGTAGATAATTTCCATTTTGAACAAGCGCCAATTCCATTAAATGAAAGACCGGAGATAGATCGTTGGATTATATCTTCGCTCAATACATTAATACAAACGGTAACCAATGCCATGGACGACTTTGAACCTACCACAGCAGGTCGTGCCATTGAAACTTTTGTAGATGAACATTTAAGCAATTGGTATGTACGTTTGTGTCGCAGACGTTTTTGGAAAGGCACGTATACGCAAGATAAAATTGCCGCTTACCAAACATTGTATGAATGTATAGAAACCATTACTAGGTTAATGGCACCTATTGCGCCTTTTTTCTGTGATCAAGTTTTTAGAAATTTAAACAGCATTACAAAAAAGCATCCTGCTAGTTCTATACATCATGTAGATTTTCCTAAAGCAGACAAGACTAAAATAGACGCAGCTTTAGAAACAAGAATGCAAATGGCGCAAGACATTTGTTCTTTGGTTTTATCTATTAGAAAAAAGGTAAACATTAAAGTGCGTCAACCATTACAAAAAATACTCATACCTGTTTTGGACCCTGCCATGAAAAAAGCCATTGAGCAAATGGAGGAGTTAATTTTAGCAGAGGTAAACGTTAAAGAAATTAATTATATCACAGATACCGAAGGAGTAATCAGTAAAAAGGTAAAAGCCAACTTCAAAATTTTAGGGGCCAAATTGGGAACCAAAATGAAACAAGCTTCTGCCCTGATTGCCAATTTAACCCAGGCGCAAATAAGCAGCTTGGAAAAGGACGGAGTATTGGCTTTGACCATCGAAGAAGAGACAATCCAATTGTTACTCAATGAAGTAGAAATTATTGCCGAAGACATACCAGGATGGAGCGTGGCTGTAAAAAATTCCCTTACTGTAGCCTTGGACATCACGATCAGCCCCGACTTATTGATGGAAGGGAATGCTAGAGAGCTGGTGAACAGGGTCCAAAACATCCGAAAAGAGCGTAATTTTGACTTAACAGACAAGATTTTGCTTGAAATTGAGGATAATACAGAGTTGAAAAAATCCATTATTCAATTTTCGGACTATATTTGCCGCGAAATTCTAGCGCATCAAATCGACTGGGTTCCCACTATTAAAGAGGGGGTTCTTGTGGAGATAAATGAGCATAAATTATGTATTTCTGTTAGACAAAAAGGATAAATATGGCTACAAAAAAACCGGCTCCAAAAAAGGCAGCTCCAAAGAAAGTGGCTCCAAAAAAAGCAGCTCCAAAGAAGGCGGCTCCTAAAAAAGCAGCTCCAAAGAAGGCGGCTCCCAAAAAAGCGACTCCCAAAAAGGTGGCTCCAAAAAAAGCTGCTCCAAAAAAAGCTGCTCCCAAAAAAGCAGCCCCTAAAAAAGTAATTCCTGTAAAAAAAGTAGTTCCTAAAAAAGTTGCTCCCGCAAAAAAAGCGGTTCCTGTTAAAACACCCCTAAAAAAAGCAACTCCTATTAAAGCGCCAATAAAGAAAGTAGTTCCTGTAAAAGGAAATGCCAAACCCACGTTACCTGTAAAAGCCCCTGTGGTAGCAAAGCCGGTAGAAAAATATGTTCCACCTGCAAAGCCAGTTCCTAAGATACCAACACCTCCAGTAAAGCCAGTTCGTAAAACGGCAGAACCCATCAAAGACATTAAAGTGCCTAAGATTGGTGCCAAGAGCAGTGTACCTTATCAACCAGGTTATGTTCCTATGGAAAGAAGAAAAGAAGTAACAAGATCTACCGATACTTTAGTAAAATATTCTGATGCAGAATTAAAAGAATTCAAAGAGTTAATTTCTAATAAATTAGAAGCTGCAAAAAAAGAGTTGATCTACTTACAAGGACTCATTACACGTAAAGATGAGTTAGGTGGTGACAACGATGATGCAAGATACATGACCATGGAAGATGGAAGTATTAGCATGGAAAGAGAGCAATTGGGTCAAATGGCCAGTCGTCAAATTACTTTTATTGACCATTTGGAGAAAGCCTTAATGCGTATCGAAAACAAAACCTATGGTATTTGTAGAGTCACTGGTCGCTTGATAGACAAAGCGCGTTTGCGTGCTGTGCCTCATGCCACATTAAGTTTAGAGGCTAAATTAGGCTATGTTAGAAACAGCAATGACCAATAAGATGTAGTATCAAACTTCTCGATAATAAAAAACCCTGATAAATGATTATCAGGGTTTTTTTTGGTCTTCTATTCCTCTTCCGTTTTGGGTTTTCTACACATCAGACGGTTTAGTTTCTTCTTATTTTACCTCCTGCATATCAATCAGTTTACGGTAATAACCATTTTGTGCCAGCAATGCATCGTGATTGCCTCTTTCCACAATTTCTCCTTTTTGCAATACGACAATTTCATCTGCGTGTCTAATGGTAGACAATCGATGTGCAATCACAATTGAAGTTCTATTTTGCATCATATTGTTGATGGCCTCTTGTACCAATTTTTCACTTTCTGTATCTAGGGCAGAAGTAGCTTCGTCTAGAATTAAGATGGGAGGATTTTTTAATACCGCACGAGCAATGGTTAATCTTTGTCTTTCTCCGCCGCTCAATTTGCTGCCGCGATCTCCAATCATACTTTGGAATCCCCCTTCTTTTTTAATAATAAATTCATACGCATTCGCAATTTTTGCTGCCGCTATAATTTCTTCCTCAGTGGCTTCGGGTTTACCCAAAGCAATATTGGCAGCAATGGTATCATTAAATAAAATAGGTTCTTGGGTAACAATACTTATTAATTTTCTTAAACTATGTAAGCTGTAGGCTTTAATATTTTTTCCGTCAATATATAAGTTGCCAGCACTTACATCGTGAAAGCGAGGTACTAAATCGGCCAAAGTGCTTTTGCCAGCACCAGAAGAACCAACCAATGCCACTGATTTTCCTTTTTGAATGGTTAGATCGATGTCTTTTAAAATGGTGGTATCCTGGTATAGAAATTGAACATTTTTAAACTCGATGGAATCTTTAAAAGTATCCAATACAATTGGATGTGCATTTTCTTCAACAGTCAATGGTGCTTCTAAAATTTCATTCAATCTATCTAAAGTGGCATTGCCTCTTGTGACGTTGTAAGCCGCTTGTGACAGGGCTTTAGAAGGATTTATGATTTGAGAAAACAAAGCTACATAAGCAATAAAAGAACTGCCTGAAAGTATTTCTCCACTCAAAACGAGCTTGCCACCAAACCATAAAACACCACATAAAATAATCACGCCCAATGTTTCTGAAACCGGAGAAGCCAAATCGCGGCGGTTTAAAATTTTATTTTTGATGTTAAAAATTTCATCTACCAATCCAAAAAATTGTTTTTTAACACGCGCTTCCGCATTAAAAGCTTTGATAATTCTTAAGCCAGTTAAAGTTTCTTCCATCTGACTTAAAATTTCACCCCATTTTACTTGTGCTTTATTGGTATGTTTTTTTAAACTTCTTCCAATGCGACCCACAATCAAACCAGCGAGCGGCAATAATATAAAAACAAATAAAGTAAGCTTTACACTAATGATAAATAAGAAAATTAAAATGCCTAATATGTTTAAAGGTTCTTTAATTAAACCCTCTAAGGCGCCAATGACTGAATTCTCTAATTCAGTAATGTCATTAGACGACCTACTTAAAATATCTCCTTTGCGTTGTTCTGTAAAATAACCAATGGGCAATTGCAATATTTTTTCATACAATAGTCTGGAATATTTTCTGGTGACTGCGTTTCTAATGGGAGCTAAAAAATAAAAAGACAAATAAAGAAATGTATTTTTTAGAAAAATGGTAATGATGATGCTCAAGCAAATCCATCCCAAGGCTTGCACTTTACCATGTTCGGCAATGCTTTGTTGTAAGAAGCCGTAAATGATGTCTTTGATATTGCTATTGCTGCCCACTGCCACAGTTTTAACAGCACCCGTTAATTCGCTGCTGCCAAAAATAAGGTCCATGAATGGCATTAACATTCCCAACGAGAACAAGCCAAATATTATAGATAGGGTAATAAATAGGCTATACCAACCCATATAGGCCTTGTATTCTCTGATATAACTTATGATGCGAATAAATTTCTTCATATTCAAAATTATTCCCGCAGAATAATCAGCAAAGTAACTAATTTTACAACGAATCAACGATTTTGATTATGGAAGAAGGAAAAAGACAAAAACAGGTGGCTGGGGCCATACAAACAGCCCTAAACGATATATTTTTAAAATTAGGACTCACTAATTTACAAGGGGGTATGATTTCCATATCTTCTGTAAAAGTGACCCCCGATTTATTAGAGGCCAGAATTTATATAAGCCTTTTTCAAGTAAAGGAAACCGAAGCCTGCTTTAAGAAAATTCAAGCGCAGGCATGGGAAATTAAAAAGCATCTTTCTGATACCATGAAGCACCAATTAAGGCGCATTCCGGTATTGCATTTTTATTTAGACGATACTTTGGACTATGTTTTTAAAATGGATGAAATTCTAAAAAATTTGTAAGTGCATTTCTTATTTGCATGGCGTTATTTTAGAGGAAAATATACTTTTCAGGCAATACAAATGATTGCCTGGGTAAGTGTATTCGCCATTGCTTTGGGTACCGCCGCTCTTATTTTAATACTTAGTGTATCCAATGGGTTTACTGAAATTGTAAAAGGGTTGTATTCGGATTTTTATGCCGATGTGCGTGTGACACCCGTTCAAGGAAAATTTTTTACTTTATCAGACAGTACCTACCAAATGGTTGAAAAAATGGAAGGGATAAAAACAGTTAGTAAAGTGGTAGAGAGTAGAGCCTTACTAGTCAAGGATCATTTTCAAGCAGTAGTAATGGTGAAGGGAATTGATGCGAACTATGGTCAAATTAACAATGTCAAAGCTCATTTAAAAAGAGGCAGCTTTGAAGTTGGAAAGATGCAATCACCCAAGTTGGTAATGGGAGTTGGTATCGAACAAAAGTTAGGTTTGTTTCAGCGCTCTATTGGTGATACGCTTCAATTGTTTGCAGTGAACCGATCTGGGCAATCCATTACCAATTTAGGTCAGCTCAATACTTTAAATGCCACAGAAGCTGGCGCTTTCTCTGTGCAACAAGAATTTGATGATCAATATGTATTTACCAATTATGCTTTTGCTCAATATTTATTTGACTTAGCGCCCAATCAGGTTTCAGCTATTGAACTTTCAGTGCCCGTTCAAAAAGAAGCCCAAGTGATGGCCCAATTAAAAAATCGTTTAGGTGCTGGCTTTGTTGTAAAAAATAAATTTCAACAAAACATGGACTTGTATAAAATCATGCAAATGGAAAAGTGGATTATATTTTCCATTCTGGCTTTAATTATGATGGTAGCTTCTTTTAATTTAGTAGGGGCTTTAACGATGCTGGTATTGGAAAAGCAAAAAGACATTCATGTGTTACATGCGATGGGGGCAAGGCCTTGGGACATTCAAAAAATATTTTTATTGTTGTCTGGGATCATGGCTTTTATGGGTGCTTTGATTGGAGGAGGCTTAGCCACTATTTTTTGCTGGTTGCAAAACACATTTCATTTTATTAAGTTGGGAGGCCAATCTTTCGTGATTGATTATTATCCTGTGAAACCCATGGCTCTAGATTATATTGCCATCATGCTATTGGTAATTGCCATTGCAATTTTAGCTGGATGGTTGCCAGCGCGCAGAGCTGCAGATCGTTTGTTCGAAAAAATTAATTAGTGGATTGAGACCTAATAAATTATAAATAATTTATTAGGATGGAGATAGTTGTAAATATCAAAAAGTAAAAATCAAAAAGAGAATTTTTAAAGTAATTGATATTCTATAAAATCCCTCTAAAAATTAATAATCTCCCAAAGTTTCTTCTAGTTGTCCCAATGCTTTTGCCAATTGCTCGTCGTTGGGTGCAATGCCATGCCACTCATGGCTGCCTTGCATAAAGTCAACGCCTTTACCCATTTCTGTCTTCATTAAAATACAGATAGGCTTGCCTTGGCCAGTCAATGATTTTGCTTTAGCAAGCGTTTCGATGATATTGTCCATATGGTGACCATCCATGTGTAAAACGGTCCAATGAAATGCTTTAAACTTGTCTTCTAAACTATCCAAGGATAAAACTTTGCTTAATGGTCCGTCAATTTGTTGACCATTCACATCTACGGTAGCAATTAAATTGTCTACTTTATTGTGTGCAGCAAACATAACGGCTTCCCAAATTTGTCCTTCTTGTAATTCACCATCGCCGTGTAAGCTATAAACTGTTCTATCATCCTGGTTGTATTTTTTAGCAAGTGCTGCACCAATCGCAACACTCATGCCTTGACCTAAGGAACCACTTGCAATACGAATACCCGGTAAATGATCATGGGTAGTGGGATGACCTTGTAAGCGAGAATTTATTTTTCTGAAACTTGCCAATTCTTTAATATCAAAATAACCTGCTCTTGCTAAAACCGAATAGTAAACAGGAGAGATATGACCATTGGATAAAAAGAAAAGGTCTTCATTTTTTCCGTCCATTGAAAAGTGGGTATCGAATTTCAATACTTTAAAGTACAGTGCCGTTAGAAAGTCGGTACAACCCAAAGAACCACCAGGGTGACCGCTTTGTTGAGCATGAACCATTCTTACAATGTCTCTTCTAATTTGAGAGGCTATTTTAGTTAAATCGGTAGTCGCCATAATAGTATAATAATAGTGGAGGCAAAGATAGAATTCATAGTCTAAATAGCATCGAAAATATAGCAAAAAGCCAAAAAAAGACTTGTGCTCAATTCTATGATTTGCGTAGCTTTGAAGACTCAAATAATTCAAGTATGTCAGAAGAGTTAAAGAAAATCACAGTGAATGCCGAAAATGGCATGAAAAAGGCCATCAATCACTTGGAAATAGAGATTTCTAAGATAAGAGCTGGCAAAGCATCGCCCTCCATTTTAGAAGGGATCAATGTAGATTATTATGGCACCCCTACGCCGGTGAGCCAAGTGGGGAATGTGCAAGTGTTAGACAGCAGAACAATCAGTATACAGCCTTGGGAAAAAAATATGTTGGCGCTCATTGAAAGAGCTATTATGGCTGCGAATATTGGTATTACGCCTCAGAATGATGGTATACAAATTAGATTGTTTACCCCTCCTTTGACGGAAGAACGTAGAAAAGAGTTGGTAAAGAAGGCAAGTGCTGAAGGAGAATTAAGCAAAGTATCTATTCGTAATATTAGACGTGATCATATTGAGCAAGTAAAGAAATTACAAAAGGATGGGGCTAGTTTGGATATTTGTAAAGGTGCCGAAGACGAGATTCAACAAATAACAGACAAGCACATTGGCTTGGTTGAAAAACATTTAGAGTCCAAAGAAAAAGAAATTATGACGATTTAAGTAAAGTGGTACCATTCACTTTTAACTTACCATAAAAAATAAGCCTCGATACTTTTTTAGTGTCGGGGCTTATTTACAATATAGACACCCAATAATATAATAAGTAAGCTACCAACTTGTAGTAAAGAAATGGTTTCTCCAAAATAAATGCCCCAGGCTACTGCCACAATGGGTATTCCATAAGTGACCATCGAAGCAAACACAATACTGGATCTTTTTATAAGCATGTAAAAAAGAATGGAGGAGATGGAAGTGCCCACCACCCCTAAACAAATGCTACTTAAAGAAGCGTTGATATTGGAAGGGTCTTTAAAATTTAGATTAAAAAAGCCGGTACTATAAAGATGAAGTAAACTAGGTACAATTAAAAAAGCAAAGGCAACCGATGCAATGTCTAAGGCGCGTATATTTTGTAAAAACTTTCCTACCATATTTACATTTAGACCGTATAAAAAAGTGGCCATCAACACTAAGGATGCATAAGATAAATTCTCGAAACTAATATTTTTACCAGATACAATTAGTAAACAAAGTCCTATAAATCCTACCAGCACGCCCGCTAATTTTTTATTGTTAGAAGGAAGTTTGAAAAAAAATAAGCCCACAAGAATGGTAAACAGGGGCGTTAACGAGTTTAAAATTCCAGCAAGCGCACTATCGATTTTAGTTTCAGCAATGCAAAAAAGATAAGCGGGTATAAAATTTCCAATGATGCCAGAAATAAGCACTAATCCCATTTTTTCTTTGGGTATTTTTTTGAAAGCACTAAAAGCAAAAGGCAACAAAACAAGGCCTGCAAACAGCATGCGCATCGAAGCCACTTGATAGGGGGAAAGCACTGTTAGGCCTTCTTTCATTAAAATAAAGGAGCTGCCCCAGATAAGGGATAATATGCCAAACAAGAACCAATTGAAGAACTTATTGTTCACGCTCTAAATTTTGGGTAAAGATGCTTTATTTTTTATAAAAGTGGATAAATACTTGGTCATTTGGCGCTAAATTAGTCTTGATTCCTTTTCTTTGTGGGAATGAACCAGCATACGAATTATTCCATAAAAGTAGACCAATTTGAAGGTCCTTTTGACTTACTGCTTTTTTTTATTGAGCGAGACGAAATGGATATTTACAATATTCAGATTACTAAAATCATCAATGATTTTTTACATTTTATTCATGATCAAGAAAAAGTAAACATAGAGCTAAGTAGTGAGTTCATTTTGTTTGTATCTACTTTAATGCGCATCAAGGCCAAGCTTTTATTGCCAAGAAAAGAATTGGATGCTTTGGGAAATGAAATTGATCCAAGACAAGAATTAATAGATAAAATTTTAGAGTATAAAAAGTACAAAGAAGCCGCTGTTCAAATGGCCGATTTGGAAGCGCTTAGGATGTTAATGATGAAGCGCGGAAATATACAACAAGAAATGTCGATGGTGGGGGAGGAAGCGGCAGAAGGAACTGAATTGCAAACGGTGACTTTGTTTAAATTGATGAAGTCATTTGAGAAAGTAATGACTCGTTTACAAGACCGTCAAAATAGACCAGTGCATACCGTAGTGAGGTACAATTATACAATGGAAGGCAGCAGGGCTTATTTGCTAGACATTGTTAGAGAAGGCAAGACGGTCGCTTTTGAAAAAGTATTTGACATTTGTCAAGACAGGGTACATGCGCTTTTCTTATTCTTATCTATCTTAGAATTGTCTCAACAAAAATACATGAAGTTAATGGTGGGAGAAGGACGCAATAATTTTATCATCGAATGGAATGAAAATAGAGAAGATGATTTAGAGCCAGGACATATAGATAGTTTTGATTCTTATGAAACGCCCAATTTAGAATCATTTAAGGAAGATCCTATTCAAGAAGATACAGCGCCTGAAAATTTAGGTGATTTTGATCCTAGTTTAAACTAAGTCTTCTTAAAGTTTTACAATTTATACTTCTGCGAGTATTTGCTTGCCCAGTAAGGTTTTCACAGCTTCTGCAATAGCTATTGCATCAAAGTGGCATTCTTGGTGTAATTCTTTTAAACTGCCATGTTCTACAATGGTATCTGGGATACCTAGGATGGTAATTTTACTTGAGTAATTGTGCGCGTTCATGAATTCTAATATGGCCGAACCCATTCCGCCTACCACCGTCGCGTCTTCTACTGTAACAATTTTATCATATTTTTTGAATACTTCGTGCAGTAAATCTTCATCCAACGGTTTTACAAATCGAATGTCGTAATGGGCAGGATCTATGCCTTCTTCTCTTAAATTTCTGATTGCAGTTTGTGCGAAATTTCCTGGATGTCCAAAAGTTAAAATTGCAATATCATTTCCATCTTTTAATTTTCGACCTTTTCCAATCGTAATTTTTTCGAATGGCTTTTGCCAATCTACGATCACACCTTCGCCTCTTGGGTATCTAATGACAAAGGGTGCATTGGTTTCAGGCAATTGAGCAGTATACATCAAGTTGCGTAGTTCAATTTCATTCATAGGAGCCGATACAATCATATTCGGGATACATCTAAAGAAAGCAATGTCATAACAACCATGGTGGGTCGGTCCATCTTCCCCAACCAAACCTGCGCGGTCTAAACAAAAAACCACCGGTAAATTTTGTAAGGCAACATCGTGGATGACTTGGTCATAGGCTCTTTGCATAAAGGAAGAATAGATATTACAAAAAGCTTTGATGCCTTGTGTAGCTAAGCCAGCACTTAAAGTAACCGCGTGTTGTTCGCAGATGCCAACGTCAAAAGCCCTATCAGGCATGGCTTCCATCATAAATTTCAATGAAGATCCACTGGGCATAGCAGGCGTAATACCCATAATTGATTTATTGGCCTTCGCTAATTCTACAATGGTATGTCCAAACACATCCTGGTATTTTGGAGGTTGTGGTGTTTCAATTTTTTTCTTAATAATCTCACCAGTTAATTTATCAAATAAACCAGGTGCATGCCATTTGGTTTGATCTTTTTCTGCCAATGCGTAACCTTTCCCTTTTACGGTAAGTACATGCAAAATTTTTGGACCAGGTATTTCTCTTAAATCTTTTAAGGTATCTACTAAGTTGGCAATATTATGCCCATCTACAGGGCCAAAATAACGCAGGTTCAATGCTTCAAATAAATTACTACTTTTCGAAACCACGCCTTTTAAACTTGCTTCCACTTTAGAAGCCATTTCACGCGTAAATGTTTTTCCTATAGGTAATTTACCCATGAGCTGCCAAAGTTCATCCCTTACTTTATTGTAAGTAGGAGAAGTACTAATGTCAGTTAAATATTCTTTAAGTGCACCCACATTTGGATCGATGCTCATGCAATTGTCGTTCAAAATAATTAATACATCGCTATCGGCAACGCCAGCATGATTCATGGCTTCAAATGCCATACCAGCGGTCAAAGAGCCATCTCCAATGATGGCAACAGATTTTCTATTTTCTTTTTTATACTTCGCAGCCATAGACATACCCAATGCTGCAGAAATGGAAGTAGAAGAATGTCCTACGCCAAAAGTGTCGTACTCGCTTTCGGTTCTTTTAGGAAAACCACTTAAGCCTTTGTATTTACGATTGGTAGTAAATACATCTCTACGCCCAGTTAAAATTTTATGACCATACGCTTGATGTCCTACATCCCAAACCAATTGGTCATAGGGGGTATTGTAAATGTAATGAAGAGCAACTGTTAATTCAATCACGCCTAAGCTAGCAGCAAAGTGGCCGCCATGCACGCTTACTATATCAATAATGTATTGACGCAATTCGTCGCATACTTGATGCAATTTCTCCTTAGGAATTTTTTTCAAATCTTCCGGGGAGTCTATCATTTTCAATAAAGGTCCAGCCTCGCTATGCATGCTTCAAGTTTGTGTTGTAAAAGTAAGTTAATAACATAAATATTCAACAAAAGTTTAAAGTGAAAAAGGAGCCAAAATGCCACCTACCCAAGTATTTGACCAATCATCCAAACTAAGGGCCAATAAGCAAGCAAATTGGAGTAAATTGGGGACAGATGAAAAAGAATGCTTCCCTATATTGGATTTGTCAGATTGCCGGCTGGTTTAGCTATGGCTTGGCCATTGTATTTTTTGCCTACATATTGGAAAAGCAATTGAGCTTAATTTTTTATCCCAGATTACTTATCACAATTATATTAGGAATTCTTTTGACCCATTTGCTTAGAAAGTCGATGTTGAAACTTTCTTTAAGGCCGCCTACCCCAAGTCACCAATGGTGGAAAATATTTTTGCTTATTTTATTATTTGCTGGGTTATTTAGTATTCTAAATAGTTCCTTAATTGAATTGTTCAAATTATTTGATAGAGATAGAGATGGACTGAATGGTGCGCCCAGTCATTTTGTTTTTTCATTACACAATATTATTTCGACTTGGAATGTGGCAAGAGTCAATAAGCGCATCTTATTTAGCTTGTTGTTAGACGGACCTATTTTTTTGGTATGGGTTTCGGTGTATGTTTTATGGCATTATATTGAGTTTACCAATTCGGAGGAAGTAAATAAAGTAAGATTGGAAACCATCATTAAAGAGTTGGAATTAAAAACCATTAAATCGCAAATCAATCCACATTTTATTTTCAATGCATTAAACAGCATTCGTGCATTGGTAGATGAGGATCCAAAAAGAGCAAGACAAGCCATTACCGAGTTGAGTAATATTTTAAGAAGTAGTATACAAGCAGACAAAGTGGAAATTACCACCCTTGAAAAAGAGTTGGATATTGTCAAAGATTATTTGGCATTAGAATACATTCGTTTTGCGGATAGGTTAATTGTAGCATATGAAATTGAGCCATCAACCATGGACAATGAATTGCCTCCTATGATGTTGCAAACCTTAGTGGAAAATGCCATAAAACATGGGCTAGGCAAGCAACCGGGCGATTGTACTATAAAAATTATTTCAAAATTTGATCAAGACAAACATATTTTAATGGTTCAAAATACCGGATTATTAAATGCCAGTGAAAAAGATGGTTTTGGATTGCAAAGCACCAAAGAGCGTTTAAATATTTTGTATAGAGGCCAGGCTTTGTTCGAACTTTTTCAAGGTGCGCCCAATCAGGTAACCGCAAAATTAGCGATCCCCATTTCTATTCATAAAAAGTAAAAGATGCCCATTAAAGCAATTATCATTGACGACGAAAGATTGGCTCGAAATGAGTTAAAAAAGTTATTGGCCGAACACCCCGAAATACAAATTATTGACGAAGCAAGCAATGTGGATGAGGGGGTAGAAAAAATTGATTTGTCCAGGCCCGACCTTATTTTCTTAGACATACAAATGCCTGGCAAAACGGGCTTTGATTTATTGGCTGAATTGGAAAAAGCACCAAAAGTAATTTTTACTACGGCCTATGATGAATTTGCATTAAAGGCATTTGAAGTAAATGCCTTAGATTATTTATTGAAGCCCATTGATCCAAAAAGATTGGCAGACGCTATACAAAAATTGCAAGCCGAAATACAATTGGAGCAAGCAAGTTTATCTGGCAATCAACGTGGGCCGTTATCGGAGAGTGACCAAGTATTTGTAAAGGATGGTGAAAAATGTTGGTTTGTGAAATTGCAAGACATTAGGTTGTTTGAAAGTGTAGGCAATTATGCCAAAGTATATTTTGCCACCAATAAGCCCCTTATTTTGAAGTCTTTGAATGCATTGGAAGATAGATTAGACGATCGCGTGTTTTTTAGAGCCAATAGAAAACACATTATTAATTTACATTGGATCGAAAAAATAGAGCCCTATTTTAATGGAGGACTGTTGGTAGAATTAAAAGGAGGAGAGAAAATAGAAATAAGCCGACGTCAAACAGTCAAGTTTAAAGAAATGATGAGTTTCTAATAAAGGCTTTCTATTTGTTCAAACTATGAATCGCGTTGGAGATGGCGGTGATTAAATCTGGATCTTTTTCTGCTGCATTGCCCACAACAATAATATCTGCACCCGCCAAGCAATTTTCTTTTGCTTTATCAGGGGTTGTAATGCCGCCACCTACCACCAAAGGAATTTGAATGTGTTTGGCTACTTCTTTAATCATAGCAGTTGGAATGGCTTTTAATGCCCCGCTGCCTGCATCCATATAAATCAATCTTAGCCCTAACATTTCCCCCGCCATGGCGGTACAAATAGCAATGTCATTTTTATTGGATGGAATAGGGTTGGTATTGGAAATGTATGAAACCGTGGTAGGGGATCCTCCATCAATAAGCATGTAACCTACTGGAATAATTTCTAAACCACTTTGTTTGACAAAGGGAGCGCTAATCACATGTTGCCCTATGAGTAATTCTGAATTGCGGCCAGAAATTAAAGACAAGTATAATAAAGCATCTGCTTTAGGTGTAATTTGATCTGGAGAACCAGGAAACAAAAATACAGGAATACTGCAATGCTTTTTTATGGTAGCTACCATGGTATCTAAGGTATCTGTTACTACCAAACTACCTCCCACAAAAAAGAAATCAACTTTGGCTTTAACTGCAATCTCAATGGTGCTTAGTAGGCTTTGTTCATTAAGTTTGTCTGGGTCTATTAAAACGGCAAAGGCTTTATTCGATTTTGCTTTGCCATTAACGATGGTATGGTATCTATTTTGAGTCATTTCTTTGCACCCGAAAGGTGCGTCTTTTTGTTGGAATCTTCAAAATTATCCAATTTAATTATATGATTAGAGGGGAATCTCTATTTATTACTAAAAAATACAATAATTCAAGGTTTTTTTTTCGCAGAAACTAACATAAGGTGGGGATAAATCACGAAAATCAAGCCGGATAAAGGGTTTAATTTAATCCACATTTCTTTTCCACAGCTGTTGATATTTCCATGGTTGCATTATGGTCATAGAAAGATATTTTCGTATACCCATCAAGGTTTTTGAAAAATCTAGTGGGATAACCCACTAACATCCAAAATAGAATACGACCATGGCTACTGCAAAAACAAAAAAAGGCTTACAATTTTCTCGCCTATTTACTAAAGAGAATGTTTCTCCGTTCGACCAATTTGAATACGATTACAGAGATAGCGTTATCAAAAATCCAAATGGTGAGAAGATGTTTGAAATGACCAATGTGGAAGTTCCCAAACAGTGGAGTCAAATTGCAACAGATATTCTTGCACAAAAATATTTTAGAAAAGCAGGGGTTCCTCAACCCGATGGAACACTAGGTCGTGAAACAACAGTAAAGCAAGTAGCGCATCGTATGGCTAATTGTTGGAGAGTGTGGGGAGAGCGTTATGGTTATTTCGCAACTGAAAAAGATGCACAAGTTTTCTATGAGGAATTGGTATATAGTATTTTGAATCAAGCATGTGTTCCTAATTCACCACAATGGTTTAATACAGGGTTACATGAGAGTTATGGTATTACAGGTGGTGCACAAGGTCACTATTATGTAGACCCCAACGATAAGCAATTAAAAAGATCAACCAGTGCGTATGAGCGTCCGCAACCTCATGCTTGTTTTATATTAAGTGTAAGTGACGACTTGGTAAACGAAGGCGGTATCATGGACTTATGGACAAGAGAAGCAAGAATTTTCAAATACGGTTCTGGAGTGGGAACTAATTTCTCTCAAATTAGAGGCGCCAATGAAAAATTAAGCGGAGGTGGTTCATCAAGCGGCTTAATGAGTTTCTTAAAAATTGGAGATCGTGCGGCAGGTGCTATTAAAAGTGGTGGTACAACGCGTCGTGCTGCTAAAATGGTTTGTTTAGATTTAGATCATCCAGAAGTAATGGAGTTTATTAACTGGAAAGTAAAAGAAGAAGATAAAGTAGCAGCATTAATCGCGGCTGGTTATGATAATAGTTATGAAGGAGAAGCCTACGCAACCGTGTCTGGTCAAAACTCAAATAACTCTGTACGTATCCCTAATAGTTTCTTCAAAGCCTTGTCAGAAAATGGCAACTGGGAATTAAAGGCAAGAACTGATGGTCGTGTGATGCAATCAATACCTGCTCGTGAAGTATGGGATCAAATTGCCAATGCTGCATGGCGTTGTGCCGATCCAGGAACACAATATGACACGACTATTAACGAGTGGCATACTTGTCCAAAAGGGGGGCGCATCAATGCGTCTAACCCATGTTCAGAATATATGTTCTTGGACAACACGGCTTGTAACCTAGCATCTATCAACTTGCGTAAATTCTTCAATGAGTCTGACAATAGTTTTGATGTAGCTGGTTTTGAATACACATCAAGATTATGGACCACCGTATTAGAAGTATCTGTTTTAATGGCACAATTCCCTTCTAAAGAAGTAGCACAACTTTCTTATGATTACAGAACATTGGGTTTAGGTTTTGCTAACTTGGGTTCCATGTTAATGGTAAGTGGTATCGCTTACGATAGCGAGCAAGCCCGTGGAATTGCTGGTTCTATTACTGCTATCATGACAGGTGTTGCTTATAAAACATCTGCTGAATTGGCTTCTTTCTTAGGTGCTTTTGATAGATACGAAGAAAATAAAGAAGACATGTTACGTGTGATGCGTAATCACCGTGCTGCCGCTTATGATGCAGAGGGCGCTTATGTTGGAATAGAAATTAAACCACAAGGAATTAAAGCACAATACACACCTGATTATTTATTGAAGGCGGCTACCAAAGCTTGGGATGACGCAGTTCAATTAGGTGAAAAATATGGTTATAGAAATGCACAAACTACTGTTATCGCTCCAACAGGAACCATTGGTTTAGTAATGGATTGCGATACCACAGGGGTTGAACCAGATTTTGCATTAGTGAAGTTTAAAAAATTATCTGGTGGTGGTTACTTTAAAATCATCAACCAATCAGTGCCACAAGCATTGAAGAATTTGGGTTATTCTCAAGCAGAAAATGATGCGATTGTAAACTTTGCTATAGGACATGCAAGTTTCGCAGGGGCACCACATATCAATAATGAATCTTTATTAGCCAAAGGATTTACAGCAGAAGAGATTGCAAAATTAAATGGTGCTGCTAAATCTGCATTTGAAATTGGATTTATTTTTAACCGTTTCACTTTAGGTGATGCTTGTTTAACAAGATTAGGTTTCAAAGAAGAAGTATTTGCAGACTGGAGTTTTAATTTATTAGAAGCTTTAGGATTTACAGAAGATCAAATAGATGCAGCCAACGATTATGTTTGCGGTACTATGACCGTAGAAGGTGCGCCAGCATTGAAAGATGAGCATTTGTCAATATTTGATTGCGCGAATAAAAATGGTAAAAAAGGAGAAAGATATATTCACGCACATGGACATATCAGAATGATGGCTGCTTGCCAACCTTTCTTATCTGGTGCGATTTCTAAAACCATTAACCTTCCAAACGAGGCGACTGTTGAAGAAATTGCCGATTCTTATTTAATGAGTTGGACATTGGGTTTAAAAGCGAATGCTATTTACCGTGATGGTTCTAAATTAAGCCAACCTTTAAGTACAAAATCTGATAAGAAGAAAAAAGTGGATTCGGCAAGTGAAGAGAGCGTTTTAGAAAACGAATCACAATTAGTTGACTTGAGTAAATTAAATGTAGACGAGTTATTAGAAGAAGTTCAAAAAAGAATGGCTGCTTCTACCGACACTACCTTCAAGCGTCAATTGTCTCGTATCGTAGAGCGTAAATCTTTACCAGCTAAGCGTCGTGGCTTTACACAAAAAGCGCGTATTGGTGGCCAAGTATTATTTTTAAGAACTGGTGAATACAACGATAGCACTTTAGGAGAAATATTTATTGACTTAGCAAAAGAAGGTTCAACATTACGTAGTTTAATGAACTGCTTTGCGATTTCAATTTCTGTTGGTTTACAATATGGTGTTCCATTAGAAGAGTTTGTAGAGAAATTTGTATTTACTAAGTTCGAGCCTTCTGGAATGGTAGATCATCCAAACATTAAAACCACAACTTCTATCGTTGACTTTATATTCCGCTCATTGGCTTATGAATATTTAGGAAGAACCGATTTAGTACATGTATTAGACAAGCCTACCGTAGAAAACTTAGGCGAGGAAGGAGATATTACTTTGGTAGGCAAGCCTGAATTAAGCAGCATTCGTGTTACAGCGCCTGCAGCAGCTCCAGTAGCTAAAGCCAATGTAGCCGTTGCAGTGGAAGCAACCGGCGCTATGGATCAGGTACAAGCAGCTGCAAAAAGCATGCAAAGTGATGCGCCTGCCTGTAGTACCTGCGGACATATTACCATAAGAAGCGGTACCTGTTATAAATGTTTAAACTGCGGCACAAGCATGGGTTGTTCGTAGTTGAATTTCTCGGCCCTTTCTTTGAAAGTTAGGGCCTTGAAATTATAACCTCTCATGATTTTTTAAAAGGCCCCCATAAACGGGGCCTTTTGTTTTTTGGGTTGCTTTTATTTTCATCCCTTTTTTTGTTTTTCATCCCTTTTTTTCTTTAAATTCATTCTTTATTTCACGCAGCTAAAACGATTGAATTATGTCCAATTTTCAAGTTAAAATATCACCCAAAAAATACGATGCGGTAATTGTAGGTTCTGGTGCCGGAGGAGGAATGGCAGCCTACGTATTATCCAAAGCTGGGTTAAAAGTTTGTTTGTTAGAAGCAGGTCCTGAATTTGATCCTGCAAAAAATTCAGCGCAATTAAAAAATCCATGGGATTCTCCTCGTCGTGGAGCAAGTACTAAAATGAGACCCTTTGGTGATTTTGACGCTTCTTTTTGGGGCTGGGAAATTGACGGGGAACCTTATACTCAAACTCCAGGTAGCGATAAATTTGAATGGTGGAGAGCTAGAATGGTAGGTGGACGTACTAACCATTGGGGCCGTATTTCCTTGCGTTTTGGGCCACGTGACTTTAAACGCAAAAGTATTGATGGCTTAGGCGATGATTGGCCAATTGGCTACGAGGATGTAAAACCTTATTATGATAAAATAGATAAATTAATTGGTGTATACGGCACAAACGAAGGTCTTGAAAATGATCCGGATGGATTTTTCTTACCTCCTCCAAAACCCCGCTTGCATGAATTGATGTTTAAGAAAGCAGCAACTGGAATTAATATACCAGTGATTCCTTCTCGTTTATCTATTTTGACTAAAAAAATTAATGACGATAGAGGGGCTTGTTTTTATTGTGGTCAATGCAATCGCTCTTGTAAAGTATATGGAGATTTCTCTTCTTCTTCTGTTTTGGTTCGACCTGCTGTATTAACTGGTAATGTGGATTTAATTACTGGTGCTATGGCAAGAGAAGTAATGACAGACAAGGAAGGAAAAGCAACGGGTGTTTCTTATGTCAATAAATTTGACAACCAAGAATATCAAATCAATGCAAAAGTGGTGATACTTGGAGCAAGTACTTGTGAGACCGCTCGTTTGTTATTGAATTCAAAATCTACCAAACATCCCAATGGATTGGCAAATAGTTCGGGCGTGGTAGGACATTATTTACACGATTCAACTGGTGCTGCATTGGGTGGTGTTATTCCTTCCTTATTTGGACGTAAGCGTTACAATGAAGATGGTGTAGGCGGAATGCACGTGTATACACCTTGGTGGTTAGACAACAAGAAATTAGACTTCCCGCGTGGATATCATATTGAATATTGGGGTGGCATGAGCCAGCCTGGTTATGGCTTTGGTATGGGCATGCAAGGATTAAATGGAAAGTTTCAAGTAAATGCTAAGACAAAGGAAGCCGGTGGTTATGGCGAGTCATTAAAAGAAGACGTACGTTTCTTTTATGGTGCAAGTGTAGGAATGGGTGGCCGTGGAGAAGCGGTGCCACGATTCGAAAACAAATGTAGTATCGATCCGAATGTAGTTGACAAGTTTGGTATTCCTGTTTTAAAATTTGATTGTAAGAATTCGGAATATGAAGTAAAGCAAGCCAAGCATATGAAAGAAACCTTCCGTGAAATTATGCATGAAATGGGGGCTGTAATTACTTGGGGCGATCAAGATGATGCTAGCAATAAGTATGGCTTGTCTAATCCAGGTAATATTATTCATGAAGCGGGAACAGTGCGTATGGGTGCTGATAAAAAATCGGCTCCTTTAAATGCATGGGGACAAGCGCATGATTGTAAAAATTTATTCTGTGTAGATGGCTCTGTATTTACATCTCAAGCAGATAAAAATATTACATGGACTATTTTGGCTTTGTCTATGCGTACTTCGGAATATGTATTGGATCAGTTACAAAAACAAAACTTATAATTTTTTTCTTTGTTTTTATTTCAACTTAAGCAAAGAAAAAACCAACAAACAAAATATATCAAATTTTAATTTAAAATATTATGGACAGAAGAAAATCCATTAAAGCGATGATATTAGGAACAGTTTCAACAGCTGTTTTAGTAGAAGCTTGTAAAAATACTGCTACCACGGTTTCAGAAGTGAATATGGACGACCGTATGCAAGAGGAAAAAGATTATTTGGTAAAGGTAAAGGCCCAACCCAATTTCTTTGATGCACACGAAGCTGCTACCATCGTGGTGCTTTCCGACATCATAATTCCAAAAGATGCTGTGAGCGGTTCTGCCACCGATGCTAAAGTGCCAGAGTTTATCGAGTTTATAGTAAAAGACATGCCCGATCATCAAGTACCCATGCGTGGGGGTTTGAAATGGTTGGACTTGCATACGTACAAAAAACATGGCAAGGCCTTTGTAGAATGCACCCATCAGGAGCAAATAGGCATTGTAGATGAAATTGCCTATCCTAAAAAAGCAGCGCCAGAAGTGGCACAGGGAGTAAGCTTCTTCAATAAAATAAGAGACCTAGTAACTACTGGTTTTTATACGGCCGAAATTGGTGTGAAAGATTTGGGCTATATGGGCAATGTACCCAATATGTGGGCAGGCGTACCTGATGATGTTTTAAAACATCATGGTCTTGCCTACACAGAGAAAGAGTTAAAAGAATGTATTTAATTTTTTAGTTCTTTTTAAATTCTTTTCTCCCCCTTTATAAAATATAAGGGTTCGAAAATTTAATCTCTAATGATTTTTTAGAATTTTCTCTCCCTTTATAAAATATAAGGGTTCGAAAATTTAATCTCTAATGATTTTTTAGGATTAACTGATAGTACTTCCCGCAGCAATGGCTTCGCTAGGTTGAACAAAGTATAATTTGCCATGTGCATCTTCGGCCATTAAAATCATCCCCTTGCTTTCAACGCCACGCATTTTACGCGGAGCTAAATTGGCTACCACCACCACTTGCTTACCTACAATAGCTGCTGGCTCAAAGTGCATGGCAATACCCGACAAAATAGTTCTTTGCTCTGTTCCTAAGTCTACTTCTAATTGAAGCAATTTATCGGCCTTCTCAACTTTCTTGGCTTCTACAATGGTTCCCACGCGCAAGTCTATTTTACCAAAATCATCAAAAACAATTTCGGGCTTCCCACTTTTTTCATCGGAAGGGCTTGTTGGTGCTGTGTTGCTATCCATTGTATTTTTTTTTGCTATTAAGTTGCTGTGCAACTGTGTTAATTCTGATTCAATTTCTTCGTCTTCTATTTTTCTAAACAACAATTCAGGAGGACGTAAGCTATAGCCTACTTTTAATAAATTAAAATCACCTGCATTTTTCCATTCCAGCATTTTGTCCACTACTTTCATCATGTAACACATTTTTTTGGAAGTAAATGGCAAGAAAGGGTTCATTAAAATGGCAAGGTTGGCGCACAATTGCAAACAAGCATGCATACAATTGTCAATCTTAGCTTGAGCAGTAGGATCGGTATCCAGCTGCTTGGCCAATATCCAAGGTTCTTTCTTTTGCATGTATTGATTGCCTAATCTAGCTAGGTTAATTACTTCAAATTGTGCTTCTCTGAATTTATATAATTCTAATAGTTCGGTAATTTTTTCTTTACTTTCTTTGACACTTATTAATATAGCTTGGTCTTCGTCGTCTAATAAATCAGTACGAATAGGAGGCACTTTCCCTTTGCATAATTTATGCATGAGCACCCAGGTTCTATTTACAAAATTAGCGAAGATGCTTACTAGTTCTCCATTTACAGATTCTTGAAATCCTTTCCAAGTAAATTCACTGTCTTTGGATTCCGGGGCAATAGCAGTTAAATAAAAACGTAAACTATCTGCAAGGCCATTGCCGCCATTGTCTTTTTTTATCCACTTGTTGATATAGTCGTCCATTTCAATACTCCAACCTTTTGAAGTACTCATTTTATCTCCTTCTAAATTCATGAATTCATTGGCTGGAACATTTTCTGGTAAAATATTTCCATGCAATTTTAACATGATAGGAAAGATGATGCAATGAAAAACAATATTGTCTTTCCCTATAAAGTGAACCAATTTTGTTTCTTTGTCATTCCAATAAGGTGTCCAATCTTTTCCTGTATTTAAAGCCCATTGTTTGGTAGCACTTATATATCCAATAGGGGCATCAAACCAAACGTACAATACTTTTCCTGCACCACTTGCAAGCGGCACTTTTACACCCCAATCCAAATCACGGGTAACAGCTCTTGGTTGCAAGCCACCTTCAATCCAGCTCTTACATTGCCCCACCACAGCTGCTCTCCAATCTTTCGCATGATCATTTAAAATCCATTTGCGTAAAAAATCTTCATGTTTATTTAAAGGCAAGTACCAATGCGTCGTTTCTTTTTTAATAGGGGGATTCCCACTTAAAGTACTCACTGGGTTTATTAATTCTTCTGGGCTTAAGCTTTTACCGCATTTTTCACATTGGTCTCCATAGGCTTCTTTATGCGCACAATTGGGGCAAGTGCCTTTTATATAACGATCTGCTAAAAAAGTTTGTGAGGCTTCGTCAAAATATTGTTCGGTGGTCTTGGTTTCTAAATCCCCTTTTGCTTCTAAATCTTTAAAAAATTCAGCTGCAGTTTCGTGATGCAAAGGATCGCTGGTGCGGTGGTAAATATCAAAATCAATACCTAGGTCCTTAAAATTTTGTTCAATAATGGGATGATACTTATCGATAATAGCTTGTGCGGTTGTTCCTTCCTTGGTGGCTTGAATAGGAATGGCAGTTCCATGTTCATCACTTCCACAAACAAAAACTACCTCTCTTTTTTGGGCTTTCAGGTATCGAACATATATATCAGCTGGCAAATAAGCGCCTGCTAGGTGGCCAATATGTTTCAGTCCATTGGCATAAGGCAGGGCTGCGGTAATCAAATATCGTTTAGGCGTGTTCATTGGTGCAAAAGTACTTAATATTGTGGTATGATTCAACCGCCTAATATCAAACAGGGAGACACTATTGGCCTGGTTTGTCCAGCAGGGTCTATTCCAATTGAAAAAGTGCAAAATTGCATACAAACCCTTGAAAAATGGGGGTATCAGGTGCAGTTGGGTAAAACAGTGGGGGGCAAAAAAGACGCTTTTTCGGCTACTGATGCCGAGCGGGCACTCGATGTTCAGTCCATGTTAGACGATGAAAATATAAAAGCAATCCTATGTGCTAGGGGTGGGTATGGAATGAGTAGAATTGTAAATGAGCTAAATTTTTCGAAATTTAATGCTCATCCAAAATGGGTAATTGGTTTTAGCGATATTACAGTTTTGCATGCTGCGCTGCAAAAGCAAAATTGTATGAGCATTCATGGACCTATGGCTGGGGCATTTAACAAAGGGGAGCCAGGAGAAAAGTTTATTCTATCACTCCGAGATTGTTTAGAAGGAAAGGTAAGCCAATATCAAGCGAGTGCCCATGTATTGAATGCCTTGGGGAAGGTAAAAGCGCCTATGATTGGCGGAAATTTATGCATGATTGCTCATTTAATAGGTTCCAAAAATGCATTGGATAGTAAAGAGAAAATACTATTTATAGAAGATGTATCTGAATATCATTACAATATAGACCGATTGATGATACAGTGTAAAAATGCAGGGTTGTTTGAAAACTGCAAGGGGATTATTGTAGGAGGCTTTACCGATATGAAAGACAATGCCTCCGACTTTGGGGCCACTGCACATGAAATTATTGGGGCACATATTTCCAATCTAGCAATCCCTATCTGTTTTGATTTTCCAATTAGCCATGGGTTAGAAAATGTAGCCGTAAAGCAAGGCCAAACCTATCTTTTAGAGGTGCATGACAAGGGGGCAGATTTAAAAGAGATGGGGGGCTAGTAGCAATGTAATTAAAGCCTTAAATTTGTATTGCAAAAATTAAATTCTAAATAAGTAAGCGTGGTTTTTTTATTCAAAGATAGGTCTGATATTAATTTAATCTTTTTAGTACTATTAAGTTTGGGTTTGCATTTTCATGTTTGGATGCATCCGCCCTTAGTGATTGCCAATGAATCAGATGGTTTAATTGCCTATTTATTGATACATGTAATTCAACCCTTGTCGCCCATCATTCTTATCGTTCTTTTTCAATTAATAATTTTAAGTCAAGCTATTCGCTTAAATATTTTGCTGAGTAAGTTTAAAATGTTTCAGCAAATAAGTTATTTGCCTGCCTTTACTTACCTTATTTTAACAGGGTTGTTCCCATTTTGGGATGTCATAAGTTCTGGCTTGGTGGCCAATTCATTGGTTATTTGGATACTGGTAAAATTATTGAGATTGTATGATCAAAATCAACCTAAAACTTTAGAATTTAATATTGGGTTAATTGTGGGTATCTCAATCTTATTGTATGAGCCCATAGCTATTTTGATTCCAGTGGTATTATTTGCATTAATAATAATAAGGCCATTTAGATTGTCCGAATGGTTGGTATTAATTATGGGAATTCTACTGCCTTTTTATTTTATTTTCACGTATGTTTTTTTAATAGGCAATGTTGCAGATTTTAGACATTTTTTGCCCAAATTAGATTGGAAAAATCCATTGGTGAAACCTGAATGGAATGTGATATTAGCTTTGTTGGTGATGGGAGTGCAAATGATGGTAGGGTTTTACTATTGGCAGAAAGAGCAAGTCAGGTTTATCATACAAGTAAGAAAATACTGGGGGGTGCTATTTTTGGTGTTGTTATTAACCCTATTTCAGCCCATCCTATTTTCAGTGCAGGCATTGTACGCCTCCGCTATCGTTATTACCCCATTGGCTTGTTTCATAAGTTTTGGATATGGAACCCCTAAAAGGTTATTGGTGCCCAATCTGCTATTTTGGTCGGCCATAGCTGTTATTGTGTATAACCACCTTAGTTAGGTGAAGAATTTAACAAATCTATAAAGCCAAGTTTTGGTAACTTTGACCTTCGTTTTAATACCCTAATTAGTTAAATTAATACCTATGAAGTTTGGTGTTTTAGTATTCCCTGGATCCAATTGCGATAGAGACATGCAAGATGCTTTAGAAAAAGACTTGGGCTATCCTGTTGAAATGTTATGGCACAAGGACAGCGATCTGTCTCATTTTACTACCGATGATTGTATTGTGCTCCCTGGCGGTTTCTCTTATGGAGATTATTTGCGTTGTGGGGCCATTGCTAAATTTAGTCCAATGATGCAATCGGTGATAGAATTTGCCAATAAGGGCGGAAAAGTATTGGGGGTATGTAATGGATTTCAAATTTTATGTGAAAGTGGGTTATTGCCTGGAGCTTTGTTGCAAAATGCCAATCAACAATTTGTTTGTAAAAATGTGTTTATAAAAACAGATAAAAGTGAAGCCTTGCAAATTCCTATAGCGCATGGCGAAGGAAGGTATTATGCAGATGCTGCCACCTTAAACCATTTAGAAAAAAACAATCAAATATTATTTCGTTATTGTGATGCCACTGGAAAAGTTGGGGGCGGTGCCAATCCCAATGGGTCCACTATGGACATCGCGGGTATATGCAATGACAAGCGCAATGTATTTGGTATGATGCCACATCCAGAGCGAGCCACTTCAAGCACCTTAAGCAATATAGATGGCAAAAAAGTATTTGAAATTTTGGGGTTGAAAAATTAGTTGAAATTTAAAAATGCCAGCATGAAAAAAATAGGGGTGATATTTTGTAGTCTTGTATTTGTGTTAAATGTAAATGCACAAAAACTAAATCCTGTAAAATGGACTTTTGAAGCAGTGAAAAAGTCAGACAAGCAATACGAGCTTCAAATTACAGCAAACGTAGAAAGCCCATGGCATATATACTCGCAATTTGTTAAGGGAGGCCCTGTACCCACAAGTATTTCATTTAAAGCCAACCCATTGTTACAAGTAAAAGGGGTTGCGAAAGAAATTGGAAAAATAGAAAAAAAATTCGATAAAAATTTCAATGCCGAAATTGCTTATTTCAGCAATAAAGTTCAGTTTGCGCAATTGGTAAATTTAAAAGTGGCAAGCAAAACAAAAATTGCAGGAGAGGTGGAATACATGGTATGTAATGATGAACGTTGTTTGCCTCCTACCAAAGTGGCATTCGAAATTGCTTTGCAATAATTTAGCATTTACTTAAATAAAATATCTTGAATAAAATTGTCGCTTTATTTGTTGCATTTGTTACGCTATTGATGGTACCGAATGCGCAAGCTCAAAACCCTGTTACGGCATCGGTAAAAGCGTTCGTAGTCAATGACAGCACTTATACTTTAAAAGCAAGCATACAAATACAATCCGACTGGCATGTATATGCAACCAATCCAGATGGATTAAATGCACCTTCCTTTAAATCAAGTTTAGAAACAGTTCGCTTTATTGGGTTGCCAATTTATTCAGTAAAAGCAATGAAGCAAACGGATGTTTTATTTAAACAAGCCAATGTTTATGTTCATTCACTAGATATAGAACAATCGATTGTTATAAATGGGTTTCAGCCAGACAGTTTACAAACAACAGTAGTAGTAAATGCAGCAAAGGGAGATCAGTTTTTAGCATTAGAAGTTCCTGTAACGGTGGCCTTAGCCAATGGGAAAAAAACGGCAGGCTTTCAAATTTTATTACCTGAAGCCAATACCAAAGTACCTGCTGATGCTTGTGGAGGAGCGACCCAGGATACGAAAACTTCAAGTGGTTGGGCTGTATTTTTGTTAGGATTTTTAGGAGGGCTTATTGCACTGATAACTCCTTGTGTATTTCCAATGATTCCTGTAACAGTTTCTTTTTTCACCAAAAGATCCAAAACAAAAAAACAAGGAATAAAAAATGGTTTATTGTATGGGGCAAGTATTTTTTTAATTTATGTATTGGCAAGTGTGCCCTTTCATATCATTGGTAATGTACAACCTGAAATTTTTAATAGCATCTCTACCAATCCTTGGTTAAATATTATTTTCTTTATCATTTTTATATTCTTCTCCATTTCCTTTTTTGGCTTTTTTGAAATTACACTGCCAAGTGGTATTGCCAACAAGGCCGATTCAAAAAGTGGATTGGGGAGTATAGGAGGCATCTTTTTCATGGCCATCACATTGGCCATAGTTTCTTTTTCTTGTACCGGTCCTATTTTGGGTACTTTATTGGTAGGATCCTTGCAAGGAGGCGCTTGGGCATTAACAGAGGGGATGGCTGGTTTTGGCATTGCCTTAGCTTTGCCATTTACCTTATTTGCTATTTTCCCACAATGGTTACAGTCTTTGCCTAAGTCGGGCGGCTGGTTGGATACCGTGAAAAAAGTATTGGCCTTTTTAGAATTGGCATTGGCATTTAAATTTTTATCCAATGCCGATTTGGTAGAACATTGGGGATTGTTAAAAAGAGAAGTGTTTTTAGGTATTTGGGCCGTAATTAGTATTGGTTTAGCCCTTTATTTAAGAGGTATATTATTATTGCCGCATGATGTGAAGGGTGCCAAAATTTCTAGGATAAGAAAATCTTTGGGAGACATTGCCCTTGTGTTTGGTATTATATTAATTGTAGGAATGGCTCCAAAAAATACCTACTTGTTAAAATTCTTAAGTGGATTTCCGCCACCAACACATTATAGTTTATTAGCCAATAATAAAGATCAAGTGGGTTTACATGCCAATGTAGTTAATGATTATGAGAAGGCAGTGCAGTTGTCTAAGGAGCAAAACAAACCCATCTTAATAGACTTTACAGGATGGGCTTGCGTTAATTGTCGCAAGATGGAAGAGAATGTGTGGACAGATCCAGAAGTGATGGCTGAAATTCAAAATAAATTTATATTAGTATCCTTGTATGTAGATGACAAGGAATTATTGCCCGTAGAAAAAAGATTTAAATATACCAATGCGCAGGGGCAATCTAAAGACATCATAAGCATCGGTGACTTGTGGGCTACTTTCCAAGCAGAAAATTTTAATCAAGTAACTCAACCTCTGTATGTGGTGATGAGTCCTGCACAAAAAATACTATCCAATCCAGTGGGTTATACGCCCAATGCAAAAGAATATTTGCAATGGCTAGCATGTAGCGTTAATAAAGACAAGTAGGGACCTATAGGCTCATGCCACGCTCGGTCATCATCTTTCTTAAGTTAATTAAGCCATAGCGCATTCTACCAAGGGCAGTATTGATGCTGCAGTTGGTCATTTGAGCAATTTCTTTAAAGCTTAGGTTGGCGTAATGTCTTAGCACAATAATCTCTCTTTGTTCTTCAGGTAAAAGATCCACTAATTCTTGAATGTTTTTATGGGTCTGAGAACGGGTCATTTTATAATCAGCAGGATGATCGGAGTGCTTGATAATTTCAAACAAATCTTGATCATCGCTTGTTTTAATAGTGGGCGTGCGTTTTACTTTTCTAAAGTGGTCCACTACAAAATTGTGGGCAATGCGTAAGGCCCAAGGGAGAAATTTACCTTCCTCTGAATATTTTTTTTGTGTAAGGTTGTCAATGACTTTAATTAGAATTTCTTGAAAAAGGTCTTCGGCCAAATAACTGTCTTTAACCATAAAGAAAATGGCATTGTAAATTCTATTTTGGTGGCGTTCTAATAAGGCATCAAAAGCTCTGGAATTGCCGTCTTGAAAGGATTGAATGAGTTCGTTGTCGGAGAGTTGAATTTCTTTGTTCATTTTGCTTTTAGGGTAGGTTTCGATGGGTTAGTGGATACAAATTACTAGCTATAGGGGTTGAAATTCCATTTGTGGAAAACAAGAAATTATTTTAAAAGCTATCCACATTTTAAGTGAAAACAGCGGGTACAAATTCCTACAACTAAATGGCAGGGAATTTGTTATTTTGCTATATGGCCAGCAGTAAAAAAGGGAAGACGGGGGAGATTGAAAGCAATGACATACAAGTAGTCGGGGCAAGGGTGCATAATTTAAAAAATGTAACGGTGGCCTTTCCGCGGAATCAATTTATAGTAGTAACAGGTGTATCTGGCAGCGGAAAATCCTCTTTAACCATTGATACTTTATTTGCAGAGGGGCAAAGACGCTATGCAGAAAGCTTGTCTTCCTATGCAAGGCAGTTTATGTCCCGCATGGGAAAACCCGATGTGGATTATATCAAAGGTTTGTGTCCGGCCATTGCTATTGAACAAAAAGTAGTTACACGAACACCGCGCAGTACGGTGGGAAGTATGACCGAAATTTATGATTACCTGAGGGTATTTTATGCCAGGGTAGGAAAAACCATATCGCCGATTAGTGGACAGGAAGTAAAAAAGCAAGATGTTCAGGATGTATTGCAGTTTATCCAAAAAGGGAAAGCGGGAGACAAGATGGTGATTATTGTGCCTTTTAAACAGCAAGCTAAAAGAGACATACAAGAGGAGTTAAATATATTATTACAAAAAGGGTTTGCTCGAATTTACCTAAGGTCGTCCACTAAAGCAACTGCATCCAGCATATTAAGAATTGAGGATGCATTGGTGTTGACCAAGGCAGAAATTACTAAAACCATCAAAGCGCATGAGGTATATGTTTTAATTGACAGAGTCGTTGTCAAAGCATTTGATGAAGATGACATTCATCGCATCAGTGATTCTATTGGTACTGCTTTTTATGAAGGAGAAGGAATATTATGGGTGGAGCAAAATGAAACGGTATTAAAAACTTTCAATAACAAGTTCACGCTAGATGGCATTGAATTTGATGAACCAAGTCCTAATTTATTTTCTTTCAACAATCCTTATGGGGCTTGCCCAACTTGTGAAGGATACAGTCAGGTATTGGGGATAGATGAAAATTTAGTGATACCCAATACCAACTTATCGGTGTATGATGGAGGGGTAGCACCATGGAAAGGAGAGAAGTTGGTTTGGTGGAAGGATCAATTTGTAAAAGAAGCAGGCAAAGCAGGATTTCCGATACATCAACCGATTAATAAATTAACGAAGACGCAGGTAGCACAGTTGTGGAAGGGTTTAGGAAAAGCTTTGGGGATTGATGCTTTTTTTGAAGATGTAAAAGCGCATTTGTATAAAGTACAATTTAGGGTGATGTTAAGTAGGTATCGTGGCAGAACCAATTGCCCCGATTGTGAAGGATACCGCGTGCGCAAGGAAGCCTTGTATGTAAAAATTGCAGGCAAACATATTGGAGAATTGTGTGCCATGCCAGTCAAAGATTTACAGGTTTGGTTTACGGAGTTAAAATTAACAGCACACGAAACACAAATTGCAAAAAGATTATTGATAGAATTAGAACAGCGCATACAAACCTTAATGGATGTAGGCTTGGGTTATTTAACATTATCACGATTGGCAAATAGTTTAAGTGGGGGAGAAAGCCAGAGAATCCAATTGACAAGATGTTTGGGAAGTAATTTAACCAACTCCTTGTATATTTTAGATGAGCCTTCAATAGGGTTGCATTCAAGAGATACAGAACGACTTATTAAAGTATTACAAAATTTAAGAGACCTAGGCAATACTGTAGTGGTAGTTGAGCACGATGAGCAAATTATGCGACATGCCGATCATATTATTGATATGGGACCACTGGCAGCGCACCAGGGTGGAGAAGTAGTAGCAGTGGGGAATGCGGCAGCACTCATAAAAGACAAAGAAAGTTTAACTGGAAAGTATTTAAGTGGTGCAATGAGTATCCCCATTCCAGAAAAAACAAGAATATCAAAACACTTTATAAAATTAGAAGGGGCGTATTTACACAATTTAAAAAGCATTGATGTTCAATTTCCCTTGCATAGTTTATGTGTAGTGAGTGGTGTAAGTGGAAGTGGAAAAACTACTTTGGTAAAACAAGTATTGTACAATGCTTTATTAAAAGCCAAAGCACTTCCTGCGGAAATGGTAGGCGGTTATGACGGAATAAGTGGTGATTTGCATTTGATAGATCAAATAGAAATGGTAGATCAGAACCCGATTGGAAAATCATCGCGCAGTAATCCTGTTACGTATATCAAAGCGTACGATGCCATAAGAGATTTATATTCTAAACAAGCGCTGTCAAAAATTAGAGGATTTTTGCCCAAACATTTTTCCTTCAATGTAGATGGAGGCAGATGTGATACCTGTAAGGGAGAGGGAGAGCAATTGGTAGAGATGCAATTTTTAGCCGATGTGCATTTAACTTGCGAGGATTGTGGCGGAAAGAGATTTAAAGAGACAGTATTAGAAGTACAGTATAAGGGAAAAAATATTTATGAAGTATTGGAGATGAGTGTGGATGAGGCCATTTCATTTTTTAGTGAAGAAAAAAACATCGTATTTGCGATAAGTCCATTGCAAGAAGTAGGCTTGGGTTATGTAAAGTTGGGACAGAGCAGCAGTACCTTAAGTGGAGGCGAAGCGCAAAGGGTAAAGTTGGCCAGCTTTTTAGGCAAGGGTAAAGCAAGTAATAAAATGTTATTCATTTTTGATGAGCCCACCACCGGATTACATTTTCACGATATCCATAAATTATTAAAAGCATTTAATGCTTTGATAGAGCAAGGCCATTCCCTAATAGTCGTAGAACACAATACCGATGTTATAAAGGTAGCCGACTGGGTGATTGACATGGGTCCCGAGGCAGGGGAAGGTGGTGGAACTGTGGTTTATGCTGGTGTACCCAAGGGTTTGGCCAAGTGTAAAGCCTCTCAAACAGGGAAGTATTTAGACTAATTTCTATGTAACTTATTTAATATCAAGTAATTAGGTAAAATTACTCACCTAATTTAAAATTTCTTGTGATATTTTTGTTGTAACTAAAAAATAGTTGCAAATTTGTATGACAAAGAAAGATAAACTACTAGTAAGATTCTTAAGTATACCTAAGGATTTTACATTTGACGAGTTGAGTACATTATTACAAAATATGGGCTTTGAAGTTGAAAATAAAGGCAAAACTTCTGGATCAAGAGTTGCTTTTGTTCATGTAAATTTTAATAAACATATATTAATACATAAACCTCACCCAGGTAAAATTATCAATAGAGTTTATTTGAAGAACATAATAGTTGATCTTACTTTAAAACAAATTATATGAATAATACATTAAAATATAAAGGATTTTACGCATCAGTTGTCTTTAGCGACGAAGACAATATTTTATTTGGCAAAATAGAAGGGATATATGATTTAATAATGTTTGAAGGTTCTTCGGTTTCGGAATTAAAAAAAATGTTTAAGGAAGCCGTAGAAGATTATGTAGAAATTTGCGAACAAACAAACAAGCCTTGTTTAAAAAGTTTCAAAGGATCTTTTAATGTACGCGTAAAGCCAGATATACACAGAAAGGCTGTAATGCTTGCCACTATGAAAGGCATTAGTTTAAATCAATTGGTTCAAAAAGCAATTGAGAAGGAATTAGAAGCTGCCTAGTAAAATAAGTATACCCTATCTTAATCTATCAGCGCTTTTAACTTTTCGATCGTCTTTGTAAATATTAACTACGGCCATTATTTGTAGAATGGGTATAATAAACAAAGCGAGTGAGGGTAGGGTGAAGCCACCGCCTGGATTGGCTATAACTACTTTATAAATGAAGTAGCCAATGAGTACAGACAATAAAAAATTAACAAGTACTACTTTTAATTGCAACATACGATTGCCATATAAAAAAATGGTGATAAACGATAAACAAGCACTAAAAGCCATGGAGATGAGGGTGCTGTATTGAGCACTGCCATTGATCTCCAATGCAAAGGGAACAGGCGTATAATAAAAAGGAAAACGCAAAACAGAAAATGCTGCAGCGCTTGCTAATAAAAGCCAAATGGTTTGTATTCTTTGTATCATGGTATAAAGTTAAACTATTTAAAATAAAAAAACCTCCAGATAAAGGGAGGTTTTTTTATTTGAGCGCTATTCAGTTTTATTAACTGATTAAACTCATGCTTTATTCAGTTAATAATTTATCCAAGCTCAGGATACAACACAAATTGCTCCATAAACTTATTCACCTCTTTCTTAGTATCAGCTAAAATAGTTTCATTGTCTGCATTCATCAATACTTTGTCAATGGATTCCACTACAAAAGGAATATGACCCTCGTTCATGCCGCGCGAAGTAATAGCGGCAACACCAAAACGAATACCAGAAGTAACAAAGGCCGATTTATCATCGTAAGGCACCATATTTTTGTTTGCAGTTATATCGGCATGTCCTAAAACTTGTTCTGCTTTTTTGCCACTGATATTTTTATTGCGTAAATCGATTAACATTAAATGATTATCGGTGCCGCCACTGATAATTTCGTATCCCTTTGCAACAAAAGCTGCCGCCATGGCTTGTGCATTTTTTTGCACTTGCTTGGCATACACAGTAAATTCATCAGATAAAATTTCTCCAAAAGCAATGGCTTTAGCCGCAATCACGTGTTCCAATGGGCCGCCTTGTGTTCCTGGAAATACGGCCATATCAATTACATTGGACCACAATCTTAAATTGCCTTTTACATCTTTTAATCCTAAAGTATTCTCACCATCCTTCGCCATCATAATCACTCCACCACGAGGTCCACGCAAAGTTTTATGAGTAGTTGAAGTAACAAAATGACAATGATTAAATGGAGAACTTAATAATCCTTTTGCAATTAAACCAGCAGGGTGTGCAATATCTGCCATTACAAAAGCACCTACTTCATCGGCTACTTTACGAATGCGAGCGTAATCAATATCACGACTATAAGCACTAGCACCACAAATAATTAATTTAGGATGATGTGTTCTCGCTTGACTTTCTAACATTTCGTAGTCAATCAAGCCAGTTTCTTTTACCACGCCATAAAAATGTGGAGTATAAGTTTTGCCAGAAAAATTAACCGCACTTCCATGTGTTAAGTGACCGCCCATACTTAGGTCCAAACCTAAAATAGCATCACCAGGTTGCAAGATGGCTAACATCAATGCTGCGTTTGCTTGTGCACCACTATGTGGTTGAACATTGGCATATTCAATTCCAAAAACTTCTTTTAAACGATCTATGGCTAAGGTTTCTGTTTTATCTACAATTTCACATCCTCCATAATAACGTCGGCCTGGATAACCTTCGGCATATTTATTGGTCATAACTCCACCCATGGCTTGCATGATTTGTAAGCTGGTAAAATTTTCTGAGGCAATTAATTCAATGCCTCTTCTTTGGCGTAATAATTCTTCGCGGATGATGTCAAATACAAGGGTATCTCTTTGCATGGTGCTATATTTAAGTGTTCTGTTTTTGCAAAAATAATTCATTATAAAGCCTATGCAAAGCTTTCTTTCAACAGTTAGACGCCTAATATCCACATTTCCAATGTCTTTTGTTGAATTTGCCTATTTCGGGCTTGAAATTGCATCATTAATAACAGTTATTTGCTACTTTTATCTCCCCCTAAAAAGTAAACAATGAAGGCTATTATTCCAGTTGCTGGAGCAGGTGCAAAACTTCGTCCTCATACCTATACACAGCCCAAGGCATTGATTCCAATGGCTGGTAAAACCATTCTTAGTTTTATAGTAGACCAATTAAGAGAAGTAGGTATTACCGAATTTATTTTTATTGTAGGTTATTTAGGCGATAAAATTCAGGATTATGTGCAAGCGGCATATCCCAATTTAACCACACATTTTGTGTATCAAACTGAACGCAATGGAACGGCTCATGCCATTGAATTGGCTAGAAACATTGTAGGAGATGATGAAGTTTTTATTGCCTTGGGAGATACCATCTGTGAATTTGATATTAAGGAAGTGATGGAGAGTCCCTTTAGTATGTTGGGTATAAAAAAGGTAGATGATCCAAGACAGTTTGGTGTGGTAGAAATAAATGAAGAAGGAGCTATTGAACATGCCGTAGAAAAACCATCTATTCCAAAAAGCAATAATGCGCTGGTAGGGTTGTATAAAATAAAGGAATCAAAAATTTTATTTGAATGTTTTCAACAACTTTTTACAGAAGACATTAAATCCAATGGCGAATACAATTTAACGGACGCCTTGGATTGTATGATAAAAAAAGGAGTCGCATTCAAATCTTTTAAAGTAAAACATTGGTACGATTGTGGGAAAAAGGAAAACTTATTAGAAGCCAATGCGGTATTGCTTAAAAAAACGGGTGGTTTAGCAGTCATGCCAGAAACTTATCCCAATAGCATTATCATTGCACCCGTTAGTATCGCAGAGGGTTGTGTAATAGAAAATTCAATCATTGGTCCGCATGTGACTATTGGTAATAATACAACTATTAAAAGTTCGGTGGTCAAAGAAAGCATCATAGGATCTTATACCACACTTGACGAAGTGGTTTTAGACAATTCTTTAATTGGAAGTGACGCAGCCGTGAAGGGGCTAAGTCGCACCTTAAATATTGGAGACAATACAGAAATTGATTTTGGCTAATTTTTTTTAGTTAAGCTAAACTAAGCGTCTTTGTGCAAGTACATAGAATTTGCTTGTGCCACACAGGTCATCACTACATCATTGATACAAACATGTTTAGGAACATTGGCAACATACCAAGCTGTATCTGCGATGTCTTCGGCTTTTAATGGTTCATATCCTGCATATACCGCGCTCGCTTTAGCGGCATCTCCTTTAAAACGCACCAATGAGAAATCAGTTTCTACTGCGCCAGGATGTATTGATGTTACTTTTATTTTGTACTGTAATAAATCAATTCTTTGTGCTTTGGTAATCGCATCCACTGCATGTTTAGAAGCGCAGTAAACATTGCCATCTTTGTACACTTCTTTGCCTGCGGTGCTGCCAATATTGATGATATGACCTTGTTGTTTTATTAAGAATGGGAGTACGGCTTTAGAGCAATACAATAAACCTTTTACATTGGTATCAATCATGGTTTCCCAATCTTCTAAATTTGCATTTTCAAAACTATCTCTACCTAAAGCAAGCCCAGCATTGTTTACCAAAATATCAATGGCCTGCCATGCTGTTGGTAAATTTCCTAGTTCTTGAAAAACGGCTTCTTTGTTTTGAACATCAAAAATCAAGGACAAGGTTTTTACGCCATATTTTTTCTCCATATCCTTCGCGACCGCTTCTAATTTTTCTTTTCTGCGTGCGGTTAAAATTAAGTTCCAGCCACCTGCTGCAAATTTTTCGGCAATGGCTTTTCCAAATCCAGAACTGGCGCCGGTAATTAATATAATTTTTGACATGGTATTTATTTTAGTCTTTTTTAAATAATGGGTTTGAGCGTCCTTTTTCAATGAGTCGGTAGTTTAATAAAAGTGCTATGCCAATTAAAACACCTACTTCCTTTGAAAAATGCTGTGGAAGCCAATGGCTGGTGATGATTAAAGCTACTACTGCAGCAAAAAACACCATCCCTATTTTGCCAATAGCTTCATTGCGAACAAAGTAAAAAACAAGTGCAATTAAATACAAAGGGTGCATCCACATCAGGTTGTAATTTTCATAACAAGCCGTATGTTTCGAAATCAAACTCATATAGGCCATTAAGGTACCGCCGATGCTAAACAGTAATAGAAAGGTAATATCTAAAACCTTTGCCAATTTTTGCATTGCTAAACTATTCCATTTGGCTGCGAACAAGTAAATAAGCAATAAAGCAAGTAAAGTATAAAAAGGGGTAGGGCTGCTATTATTTTTTTGAGTTGCTTCAACAAGAACATTGTTATTTGTTACTAAACGTCTTGTATTGGCAATTTGTTGGTGAAACAAAGCAGGTAAAAAAGCCGCTTGAAAATCGCTTGGTTTTTGATCGGAGTAAGCACCTAATAATACATCGATCCCTAAACCAATCCAAGGCAATCCATTTTCGTAAGGGGCATTCACTACTTCCGCCCTAAAAGATGGTACATTAATGCCCACTGGTTGAAAAGCAGTATTTTTAAATAAGCCGTCCTTTATACGTGTGGTGCAGTTGTCTGTTATAAAGTTATATAGGTAATAACGATTGCTGTCAATCATGTTTACTTTCAAAGCTTCGTACCATTTTATTTTTTCGGAAGTAGAAAGCTTGAGTACTTGTTCCAGCACCTCTCTTTTCTCGAATTTATATTCTGCAATAAAATCGTTGAAACGATTGGCAGATACAAAATACAATAAACTGCCTTTTATAAATTTGGCTAAGAAATTAGGTTCGTTAAAATCAAAAGTGCCGTAATTAAAAACAATATCGGTACCATTTAAGCTGTCAATGACTCTAACAGCAGTGTGGCCCCATACCGTGTAAATATCTTCGCCGGAAGCACAGGTTAATACGCTTACCTGTAATTTAGGAATGGTTTGGGTGCTGTCTTGTGCAAGTGCAGAGAATGCTGTCAAAGCATAAAGTAAAGAGAAAAAAATAATTTTTTTCAAGGCCCAGGGTATAAAGGATTAATTATTTCTTGCTATAGTTAGGCGCTTCTCTGGTCACTTCTACATCGTGCGTGTGACTTTCTCTCATGCCGGCATTGGTTATTTGTACAAAAGTTGCTTTTTGTAAATCTTTCACCGTCTTTGCTCCGCAATAACCCATGCCTGCTTTTAATCCACCTACGAATTGATATACAATTTCATGCAAGTTTCCTTTGTAAGCGACACGTCCTTCAATTCCTTCTGGCACATATTTTTTTGCATCAGATTCATTGTCTTGAAAATATCTATCGCCACTTCCTTGACTCATGGCACCAATACTTCCCATGCCACGATATCCTTTGAATTTACGTCCTTCATAAATAATTGTTTCGCCCGGGCTTTCTTCGGTACCAGCAAAAATGCTGCCCATCATTACGCAATTGGCACCAGCTGCCAAAGCTTTTACCATATCACCTGTATAACGAATACCACCATCAGCAATGATGGGAATATTTTTTCCTTTCAAAGCCCTAGCAGCTTCCATGATCGCAGTTAATTGAGGAACACCTGCACCAGCAACAATACGTGTTGTACAAATAGAACCAGGACCAATACCTACTTTTACAGCATCAGCACCCGCATTCGCCATGGCCAAGGCACCTTCTGCAGTAGCAATATTGCCAGCAATCACTGGTAAATTTTTATATGTTTTCTTTAATAATTTTAATGCTTCAATTACTCCTTTGCTGTGACCATGTGCGCTATCCAAAGAAACTATATCCACGCCAACACTTTGTAAAGCAGCAGCACGATCTAATAAGTCTTTGGTAATACCTAAGGCAGCACCTACTAATAAACGACCAATATTGTCTTTCACTGCATTGGGGAAAGCGCTCAATTGTAAAATATCGCGATAGGTAATTAGCCCAATTAATTTTCCTTGCTTATTTACAACAGGTAGTTTTTCAATTTTATATTGACGAAGAATTTTTTCTGCTTTTCTTAAATCGGTTCCTTCTGGCGCAATCACTAAATTCTCTTTGGTCATTACTTCGCTTACTTTTCTTTTGCGATCGGTTTCGAAACGTAAATCACGATTGGTTAAAATACCTACTAACTTATTGGTCTTATCAATAATAGGAATACCGCCAATTTTATTTTCCTTCATTAATTTTAAAGCGTCACCAATGGTGGCAGTTACTTCTAAAGTAATAGGATCTACAATCATACCACTTTCACTACGTTTTACTTTACGCACTTGTTCGGCTTGTCTTTCAATACTCATGTTTTTGTGTAAAATACCAATGCCGCCCTCACGTGCTAAAGCGATAGCCAATTGGGCTTCTGTAACGGTGTCCATAGCCGAGGACAAAATTGGCGTGTGTAATTGGATGTTTTTGGTAAGCTGAGAGTGAATGTTTACTTCGGAAGGAAGTATTTCGGAGTAAGCAGGCATTAACAATACGTCGTCAAAAGTTAAGCCTTTACCAAAAATGCGGGAGTTGTTTGTAGTATTTCTTGTTGCCATAGGCAAAGATAGGGCCTTCGATTATTTAGGCAAAATCCTTTTTTAAAGCCGGGTGTATACATTTCCAGCCAATAATTGAATATGGCCCTGCATTTCGAGGGAAAGAAGATGGCCAGATAGCAAACTGGCATTGATTTTTAAGTGGTTAGCTAATTCATCCCGATGAATGGGGCCTTGCATAGTTACGAGCAATAACACCCTTTGGAGCTCGGGATCGAGTATCAATTTTAATTGTTTTTCAACTGCCGGAAGGTTTGAAATAGGCCAGTTCATATTTTCAAGTAAATGAATAGGATCATGGTATACATGCGCTTTATGGTATTTGATAAGATGTAAACACCCTTTACTTTTTGCATCATGAATTTTTCCTGGGACAGCAAATACTTCTCGGTCATAACCAAAAGCCAAGTTGGCTGTAATCATACTGCCTCCTTTGATAGCTGTTTCAACAACAATGGTAGCGTCGGACATACCAGCTACAATACGATTTCTTTTTGGGAAAAAATAGGGAAGCGGGATAGTGCCTTTTCGACATTCGGTGATTAACCCGCCGTGATCAATCATTTCAATGGCCAATCGTCGATGTTGTATAGGATAGATTTGATCCAATCCATGTGCAAGAACGCCCCAGGTAGGCAGCTTCATTTTTAAAGCATTTTGATGTGCAATACCATCAACACCTAAGGCCATGCCACTGACCACGCCTATTTGTAAATGAGCCAACCCTTCCATTAATTCTTGTATTACTTTATTTACTTGAACAGTAGGTATACGTGTACCAACAATACTAATAAGTTGAGGTAAATTAAAGGCATCAGTGCCTTTTACATACAATAATAATGGAGCGTCTTTGCATTGCACCAATCTGATGGGGTAGTTCGGGTCAAGCACAGAAAGGCATTTAATTTGATGCTTGTTGATAAAATTTAATTCTGCTTCGGCTTCTTTCAAAGGCCAGGCAGCTAATAAAATATTTTTATGAACTAGATTTAGTGCTGTAAAACCTGCATCTTGTTTTTGATGTTCATTATAAACGGCAATAGCAGATCCATAAAATTCAAGAATACTTTTTTTCTGAATATCATTCAGCCCAACTATGATGCTAAGCGCGATCGTATATAAAATTTCATCACCCATGTAGCAAACCTCTATGTTTAACTTACATGGAATGGTAGTATTTATACTTTATTTTGAAGGCTCATTGCGTTTTTGGAAACTAATAACAAAACTGCTTCGTCTATTTTTTGCTCGACCTTCTTCGGTCGCATTGTCTGCGATGGGAAACTTGGCACCCCTTCCAATAGTGCTTACTCTATTAGGTGCAATCTTTTTACTGATTAAATAATGTGCAATAGATTCTGATCTTTTATCAGACATGTTTTTATTTTGAATGCTGTCCCCTTTTGAATCGGTATGCCCTTCGATAAGCACAAACGCAGTTGGGGCGGATTCTAAATAAGTAACTAAAGCATCTAATTCTACTCTTGATTTCTTTTTTAGTTTGGCAGAATTTAAATCAAAATAAACATGATTAAAATTTTGAGAAAAAGAATTTCCATATACGGGTATGGGTGCTAAATAAAACTGATAAGTAGTGCCAGATATGTATTGTAAACTATCGGCTGAAATAAATGTACTTGCAAAAATATGATCTGGACTATTTACTCGGATGCCTAAACTATCAAAATAGGGTAGCCCTAAAACGAAGTAGCCATTGTTGTCCACTTTAATATGCATGTTACTGCTATCGTCCATTGGGTTAACTAATACAACATCTCCTGCAATAGGATTTTTTGAAACCGCATCTGCGATGTAGCCTTTTAAATAAAAAGTTTTATTGGCTCTGGTCGCTGACGCTAAAACAACTTTATAAATATCTAAACCACCTTTGCTATCCCCTCTATCACTGGCCATATAAGCATCCATACCATTGCCTGCTACGGCAATGCTGCCCTCGTTTTCATAAGTGTTGATAGGGTAGCCTAAGTTCATGGGGGTAGACCAAGTACCATTTAATTTTTTTCTGGAAACAAATAAATCAGCACCACCAAAACCAGGCCATCCATTGGAAGAAAAATACAAACTTCTATTGTCGGCATGAATAAAAGGAGTTTGTTCATCTCCTGCGGTATTGATGGTAGGCCCCAAGTTAACTGCATCATTCCAATAACCTTTTTCGTTGCGGTAGGCGACATAAATATCAATGCCACCAAAACCACCAGGTCGGTTGCTGCAAAAATAAAGTGCTTGCCCATCGGGTGCAATGCTAGGGGCGCTGTCCCAATAATCAGAATTGATATTTCGACCCAGGTTTTTTGGATCAGACCAACCCTTTTTTGTTTTATTGACTTTATAAATATCGTAGCGACCATAGCCTTTGGTGCCATAGTCTGCTGCAAAGTATAAAGTATTTAAATCTTGTGTAAGGCTCATGCTGCCTTTTTTATCTTCTTCATTTAAATTATCTGCTAGAGGCTTTGCTTTAGAAAATCCATTTTGGGTGATGGTGCTGTAATAAAAATCTTCTCTAGTTAAATTGGAGCGACGCATAAATAAAAACAAACTGTCTTGCACTGTTACACTAGGAAAATATTCGGCAGCGTCAGAATTAATGCTGTCGCCTACATTGGCAACTTTAATTTCTTTTTGAGTGGGATGAGCCATAGCGAACTCGCAAACTTTTATTAAATCGGTGGCCTTGCTTTTTAAATAAGAAGGCAAATGATTAATCAAGGGTTGAAGTATCAAAAAAGCTTTTGCATAATTACCCATGCTAACAAAAGCGGTGGTATACTTTACTATAAATGGAGTAGTAGCAAGTGAATCGGTGGATTGTGCTTTTTCAAAAACAGTAATTGCTTTTGAATTTTGTTTGGTATCTAAATACGTTTGAAACAAAGTCAAGTAAGCATCTATCAATTCAGGGTTTTTTTGAATGGCGCTTTCAAGTAATTCTATTCCTTTTTCAAAATATTTATGGTCTAATTCGACCATGGCTTTATCGTAAAGTTTTTGTGCAGCTATTTTATTTTTAGAAGAAATGGTTGTTTTACTATTACCTGCAGCATCTTGCGCCATTAAATGGTTGCTTACAACCAAAGTCATTGCAAAATAAAATACCCATAAAAACCATTTATTTTTCATAGCAGCACATCAATGTATTGTAAATATACAAATTAGGGCACTTGTATGTACTTGTGTAACTGAGCGCTTAATTCCCATTGAGGATGGGCTTTAATATAGTCAATTACCAAGGGGGTAATTTGATTGGCCTTATCCCATTCGGGTTGTATATACAATTTGCAATTGGGCGCAACTTGTTGAGCATAAGTTTCGGCCCATTCAAAATCGTGGGCATTAAAAATAACTACTTTTAATTCTGATGCGGCTTGAATACATTCGTTAAGTGGCGCTTTAAACTTCTTAGGGGAAAAGCAAATCCAGTCCCATTTTCCAGATAGTGGACTAGAGCCAGAGGTCTCTATATTCACATCAAAACCTGCCTTTTTTAAAGCAGTAGTTAATGCATCTAAATTGTAAAGTAAAGGTTCGCCACCAGTGACAATGGCTAATCGTGCCGGATGAGCAGCAGCGCTAGCCACAATTTCATCAATTGATAAAACAGGATGTTTACTTGCATCCCAACTGTCTTTTACATCGCACCAAACACAACCCACATCACATCCAGCCAAGCGAATAAAATAAGCCGCTTTGCCTTGATGGTATCCTTCGCCTTGCAAAGAATAAAACATTTCCATTACAGGATATTGTGTAATTGTATTCAAGTTGATGAGGTATAAATATTAAAGCCCTTGGTAAGCTTTCATGGTGTTTTTTAATAAACCAGCAATGGTCATTAATCCAACCCCACCAGGAACAGGAGTAATGGCAGAAGCTTTTTCACAGGCTTCTTCATAGTGTACATCGCCTTTAATTCTGAAACCTTTTTTTGCAGTAGCATCTTCTACTCTGGTAATACCCACATCAATAATAACGGCACCAGGTTTAATCATATCGCCAGTTAAGAAATTAGGCACGCCCAATGCAGCCACAATAATATCGGCACCCAAACAAACTTCTTTTAAATTTTTGGTATGGCTATGACAAATGGTAACGGTGCAATTTCCTTGCGCAATATTGCTACTTAATAAAATACTCATGGGTCTGCCCACAATATTACTTCGACCAATCACCACCGCATTTTTTCCTTTGGTTTCAATGTTAAAATATTCAAGCATTAAAATAATTCCATAAGGCGTAGCTGGAATAAAAGTATTTAAACCTTGTACCAAGCGGCCCACATTTACAGGATGAAAACCATCCACATCTTTCGCAGGATGAATGGCTTCAATCACTTTAGACTCTTTAATATGTTTAGGCAAAGGCAATTGAACTAAAATGCCATCACAATTAGGATCTTGATTGAGCTCGGCAATTTTTGCTAATAAAATAGCCTCTTCTACATCTGCATCAAAACGAAATAAAGAAGAACCAAATCCAGTTTCTTCGCAGTTTTTTACTTTACTAGCAACATAGGTTTCGCTAGCTCCATTGGAGCCCACCAAAATGGCGGCCAAATGAGGGGTTCTTTTACCAGCGGCTTTTAGGGCCTGAGTTTGCTCCAAAAGGGTCGCTTTTACAGCGGCGGAGGCGATTTTACCATCTAATACTAACATGATGCAAATTTAGTTCTTTGAATTGCAGTGCTGTAATTTTTTTTTAACATTCCATCCCCTGTATCTTTGTGGCCTTAATAAAAAGTATGGAACAAAACCCAAACCAACCCTTAAACATCGAAATAAGTGAAGAAATAGCCGAAGGCGCTTATGCCAACTTGGCTATTATCACCCATAGCAATGCCGAATTTGTAGTTGATTTTGTTAACGTCATGCCAGGTACCCCAAAAAGCAAGGTAAAAAGCAGAGTCATTTTAACCCCAATGCATGCTAAAAGATTTATGAAAGCCTTGGTGGAAAATGTAGAACGCTATGAAGAAGCGAATGGCCAAATTGCAGATATGTTGCCGGTAGAAATTCCAATGAATTTTGGTGGGCCTACAGCGCAAGCATAGTTTTTAAAAAATCAAATTACCAGAGTGTATTTTGTTCGGCATAACTATAGTAGCCTTCGAGGCTTACTATAATATGGTCTATTAATTTTATATCAAAATATTCGGCGCCCTTTTTTATTTTCTCTGTTAAAATATTGTCCATTTTACTGGGTTGCAATTGCCCACTTGGATGATTGTGACATATAATAAAACCAGTAGCTTCATGGCTAAGTGCTAATTTAAAAATGAGTCGGGGATCGGCAATGGTGCCAGTAATACCACCTTCACTTAATATGGCTTCGTGAATAATTTTATTGGCTTGATTTAACAACAGCACCATAAAAATTTCTCTGTTTTCAAATTGCAATAAATATTTAAGATGTTGCGCTACGTCGCCACTTTGATGAATATTCTTATTGCTTATGGGGTTGGAAATTCTTCTCGAACCCAATTCAATAGCTGCTAAAATGCGAATGGCTTTTACTTTTCCAATGCCTTTTATTTTTAATGCCAACAGGTCTGTAACAGTTAGTTTTGAAAATTTTTGCAAATTGTTTTGAGCAGCAGCAAGCAGGGTCCTAGCCAATTCAATGGCGTTTAGATGAATGGTGCCATGTTGTATCAAAATGGCCAAAAGTTCTACATCGCTTAGGTATTTAGCCCCTTTCGAGTAAAGCTTGTGCAGGGGCTGGTCTTGCATGGCCCAGGATTTGATAGGGTTTGACATAGCGACAAATCTACCTCAATCAAAAAATGCGGAACACCGTATAAATACGGGTGCTAAGTCGTCTAATATGTGTATAAGTTGGCGAGATGTTGAAAAGTAGGACCCTTATTTTTTAAGTTTTGTAATTGATAATTATAACTTTGACGCACATCCTAACCTACATGAATCCTTCAGTCAAAATATTCGCGGGAACTGGCTCACAAGCTTTAGCAGAAAAAATTGCACAACGCTTTGGTGCACCTATTGGAAAAATAAATATTCAAAAATTTAGTGATGGAGAATTCCAGCCTATTTTTTTAGAAAGTATTAGAGGGGATTATGTTTTTTTAGTACAAAGTACTTATGCTCCTTCTGAAAATTTGATGGAATTGTTAATGATGATAGATGCGGCCAAAAGAGCAAGTGCCTATAAAATTATTACTGTGATTCCTTATTATGGTTTTGCAAGACAGGATAGAAAAGACAAACCAAGGGTTGCTATAGGAGCAAAATTAATAGCTACTTTATTAGAAGCAGCAGGAGCGCATCGTGTTATTACGATGGATTTGCACGCGGCACAAATTCAAGGATTTTTTGATGTACCGGTGGATCACTTAGATAGTTCGGCCATCTTCATTCCTTATATTCAACAATTGAAATTAGAGAATTTGGCATTTGCTGCCCCCGATGTAGGAAGCACCAATCGCGTAAGAGAAGTGGCCAATTACTTTAATGCCGAAATGGTAATATGTGACAAGCACCGTAAGCGTGCCAATGAAATAGCCAGTATGGTGGTAATAGGAGATGTTACCGGAAAGGACATTGTAATAGTAGATGATATCTGCGATACTGGGGGCACCTTGGTAAAAGCAGCAGCACTTTTAAAAGAAAAGGGAGCCAGAACAGTGCGCGCTATGATTACGCATCCGGTATTGAGCGGGAAGGCCTATGAAAATATCGAAAACAGCGTATTAGAGGAATTGGTGGTTTGTGATACTATACCACTAAAGCATCCCTCTAAAAAAATACAAGTATTAACGGTGGCAGATTTGTTTGCCATAGCCATCAGAAACGCCTATGAAAACAAGAGTATAACCAGCTTGTTTGTACACTCCCAATTAAAGGCAAGGAGCTAGTAGTCAATTAGTTATCAAATAAAACGAAATAGTAAGGAGAGACTTTGGTTTCTCCTTTATTATTTCATACCTTCGCCGTCCAAATTATTTATCAAGAAAATAAAAAAATCAGTAATGAAAACAATTACAATTGAAGGCCACTTGAGGACCGAAAATGGCAAAAAAGCCGCCCGCCAGCTTCGCTCTCAAGAAAACGTGCTGGGTGTAATTTACGGGGGTGCTCAGGAGGTTAATTTTTATGCTCCTGCAAAGGCTTTTAAGTCTTTAGTGTACACAAGTGA
>CANCSS010000015.1 GCA_947380905.1 Chitinophagaceae bacterium
CCACCTCAACACCAGAAGGCAAATCTAATTTACTTAGAGCGTCAACTGTTTTAGAAGAAGAAGTGAAAATATCCAATAAACGCTTGTGCGTTGCTAATTGGAACTGCTCACGACTTTTCTTGTTTGCGTGTGGTGAACGTAACACAGTAAAAATGCGTTTGTGAGTAGGTAAAGGTATAGGACCTGTAACTACAGCACCAGTACTGCGAACGGTTTTTACGATTTTCTCAGCAGACTTGTCTACCAAGTTGTGATCGTAAGATTGTAATTTTATTCTAATTCTTTGAGACATAGCTATTTTTCCCAAATTATCTTGGGGTTGCAAAGGTAATGGGTTGAGCCGTAATATTCAAGAAATAAACTTCTTTTTTTCAATTATTTTCAAAAAAGGTTTTACCCCAAAAAGCCCCTTTTGGGGGCTTTTAATATCATTAGCGTAGTTTTTGTGACCTTTATATTCTTTTAAAGGTCTCAAGAACTAAAAAGCCCCTCTCTTTTTACGGAGAAGGGCTTTTTATATTGATAGTCAACCATTTATATTATAAAGGACTATTCGTCATCTTTCACTTTACCCTTATTTTTTGCCATTACTTCCTCAGCAATATTATTCGGTGCTGGATTGTAGTGACTAAACTCCATGGTAGAAGTGGCACGACCAGAGCTTAAAGAACGCAATTGAGTTACATAGCCAAACATTTCACTCAAAGGCACTTTCGCTTTAATCACTTGTAAGTTACCACGGCTGTCCATACCTTCTAACATTCCACGACGACGGTTTAAGTCACCGGTAACATCTCCCATGTATTGGTCAGGAGTAACTACTTCCACTTTCATGATGGGCTCTAATAAAGTAGGCTTTGCTTTTCTTCCTGCATTTCTGAAGGCAGCTTTAGCACACAATTCAAATGACATGGAATCAGAATCCACATCGTGGTAACTACCGTCGGTAATACGCACTTTCATGTTGTTCACTGGATAACCAGCTAAAACGCCTTGTGTCATTGAAGTTTCAAACCCTTTATTAATAGCAGGAATAAATTCTTTTGGAATAGATCCTCCGAAAATATCATTTACAAATTGGAAATGCTTGTCTTTGTTCTCTGTCATCCACTCCACATCTGCTGGTCCAATTTCAAATTCGATATCGGCAAATTTACCACGACCACCCGATTGCTTCTTTAACACTTCACGGTGCTCGATCATTTTACCAAAGGCTTCTTTGTAAGCTACTTGAGGATTACCTTGATTGATCTCTACTTTAAATTCACGACGCATACGATCTACAATAATCTCTAAGTGCAATTCACCCATTCCAGATAAAATGGTTTGTCCTGTATCTTCGTCTGTCTTTACACGTAAAGTTGGATCTTCTTCCACTAATTTAGCAATGGCCATACCCATTTTATCAACGTCAGCTTGCGTCTTAGGCTCTACTGCAACAGAGATAACGGGTTCTGGAATAAACATATTCTCTAATACAATTGGATGGTTCTCATCACACAAAGTATCTCCTGTTTTAATTTCTTTAAATCCAACTGCTGCTGCGATATCACCAGCTTCGATAAAATCGATTGGGTTTTGTTTGTTCGCAAACATTTTCATGATACGAGAAATACGCTCGTTCTTTCCACTACGCATATTCTTTACATAAGAACCTGCATCTAAATGGCCAGAATAACATCTGAAGAACGCCAAACGTCCAACGAAAGGATCGGTCATAATTTTAAATGCCAATGCAGCAAATGGTTCTTTTGCATTTGGTTTACGGTAAACTTTTTCTCCTGTATCTGGATCAGTACCTTCTGTATCATCTACATCTACTGGTGAAGGCAAGTAACGACAAACCGCATCTAATGCTGTTTGTACCCCTTTGTTTTTAAAAGATGATCCGCACATCATAGGAACGATACTTAAATCAATCGTTGCTTTACGAATTGCTTCATGTACTTCCGCTTCAGAAATAGAATCAGGATTTTCAAAAAACTTCTCCATTAATTTGTCATCGTATTCTGCAACGGCTTCAATTAATTGCGCTCTCCAATAATCTACATCTTCTTTCATATCATCAGGAATTGGATTTTCTACATAAGTCATTCCTTCTGTAGCATCATCCCAAATAATGGCTTTCATTCTAATTAAATCAACCACCCCTGTGAAATTATCTTCTGCACCAATTGGTAATTGTAAAGGAACTGCTTTAGCACCCAACATTTCTCTTACTTGTGTTACCACCATTAAGAAGTCGGCACCTGCACGATCCATTTTATTTACAAATCCAATACGTGGAACTTTGTAACGATTTGCTTGACGCCATACTGTTTCTGATTGAGGCTCTACCCCATCTACTGCAGAAAACAAAGCAATCAATCCATCCAATACACGCATAGAACGTTCTACCTCAACGGTAAAATCCACGTGACCAGGAGTATCGATAATATTGAAATAATAATCTTTGGTTCTATCATCTTTTTTACCCAAGGTGGTAGGAAACTGCCATTGGCAACTTACTGCTGCAGAAGTAATGGTAATACCTCTTTCTTTTTCTTGCTCCATCCAATCGGTAGTAGCAGCACCATCGTGTACTTCTCCAATTTTATGGATCATACCAGTATAACGTAAAATACGCTCTGTTGTAGTAGTCTTACCCGCATCGATGTGCGCAGCAATTCCAAAATTTCTTTGTAGTTTCAAGTCCGCCATAAAAGGGTTATTTGGTTTTAAATTGTCCTATTTTTCCGAGGCGCAAAGTTAACGATATTACTAATTGAAAGGCTGATTCTCGATTTTTTTTTCTAACAAAAAAACCTCCCCGTTGAAACGAAGAGGTTTAGTCTATTTTTAAAGGCTAAAAAGCCAGTATTACATCTTAAAGTGAGAGAACGCTTTGTTCGCCTCAGCCATACGGTGTGTGTCTTCTTTCTTTTTGAAAGCGGCACCTTCCCCCTTTGTTGCTGCAACAATTTCATTGGCTAATTTATCGGCCATTGTTTTACCATTGCGCTCACGAGAATAACGAACCAACCATTTCATGCTTAAAGAGATTTTACGATCCGGACGTACTTCAGCAGGAATTTGGAAAGTAGCTCCACCAATACGACGGCTACGAACCTCTACAGCAGGAGTAATATTCACGACCGCTTTTTTCCACATTTCATATCCATCTTCTCCAGTGAATTTGCTCACTTTGTCTAAAGCATCATAGAATATTTTGTACGCAGTAGTTTTTTTACCATCTAACATAATGTTATTGATAAAACGAGTCACTTGCACGTCGTTAAAACGAGGATCTGGTGCTAAAGGAATTTTTTTTGGTTGTGCTTTACGCATGTCGAATATTAGTTAGTTGTTACTTGATAATTATTTTTTTGCTTTTTCTTTCTTAGTTCCGTATTTACTACGAGACTGCTTACGGTCTTTAACACCAGCAGTATCCAAGCTTCCACGAACAATATGATAACGTACCCCTGGTAAATCTTTAACACGACCACCACGTATCAAAACGATACTGTGCTCTTGTAAATTGTGACCTTCTCCTGGGATGTAAGCAATGACTTCAATTTTATTTGTCAAACGTACTTTGGCTACTTTACGTAACGCAGAGTTAGGTTTTTTAGGTGTAGTTGTATACACTCTTGTACAAACGCCACGACGCTGAGGACATGCGTCCAATGCTCTTGATTTACTTTTAGCCCTGATAATCTCACGGCCTTTTCTCACTAATTGTTGAATAGTAGGCATTTATTCTGCTGTTTTGTTCTATTTCGGTTTATAAAAAATTCGGACGGCAAAGGTAATGGCTATGAGCCAATTACCAAAATGTTTATTCGCTAATTTTAAAAAAATAAAGCAAATGAGCGATTTTTATGGCTATTTAGGCGATAATAGTTTTCTATTCCACTAAAAATCAGTGATTTAGTTAGATTTTAACCATCCAATGGTGAACATCTTCCTTCACCCCCATGCGAATGTCATGCAATGCTTGTTTAAGCGCCTTTGCAATGACCATTTTTTCAGTATCAAAATCCATAATATAATCTCCATGTGCCAGTTGTTTGATCATAGAAACTACCGCTGCAGTGCCTACTCCAAAAATTTCCTGGAACAATCCTTTCTTATGGGCAGCAACAATTTCGTCCACCGATAAATTTCTTTCTTCTACTTCATAGCCCATTTCACGCAATAAAATAATGGCACTATCTCGGGTCACCCCTTTTAATACCGTACCTCTTTCCAAACTAGGGGTAATTACTTTTCCATCAATGACAAACATGACATTCATAACGCCCACTTCTTCTACATATTTATGCTCATTGGCATCGGTCCACAACACTTGGTCAAATCCTTTTTGCTTTGCCAATTCCACTGGATGTAAACTACCTCCATAATTTCCGCCATTCTTCGCATATCCAACACCACCTGGAGTTGCACGGGTATACTTTTCTTCGATCATGATTTTCATGGGCGCAGCAAAATAAGGACCAGAAGGGCCTAATAAAATCATAAATTTATAAGTTGCAGAAGGACGCACTCCTAAAAAAGGATCGGTCGCAATCATAAAGGGTCTGATATATAAAGAGTGATCTGGCAAACTTGGAACCCAACCTTTATCTAAAGCAATCAATTGCTTCATCCCTTCCATAAAAAGCCATTCTGGTACCGCAGGCATTTCCATTCTACTTGCAGAAACATTAAATCGAATCAAATTTTGATCTGGTCTAAAAATAACAAACTCGCCTTTATTATTTTTAAATGCTTTGATGCCTTCAAAAATGGTTTGTCCATAATGCAATACTGCAGAAGCTGGATCTACTTCAAAAGGAGCATACGGTTTAATTACTACATTTTTCCATTCCCCATTTTCATAATCGGCCATCAACATATGGTCTGTAAAGTGTTTGCCAAACTGAAGTGTTTCTAACTTGAAAGAAGGAAGCTTTGATTGTGCGATTGGGGTAATTGGAATTTTTGGACTTGACATGCTAGTTATTTTGAAATGGAATTACTTAAGACGATTATTAAGAGTACAAAGAAACGAAAAAATTGAAAACTTACAAGTGTTATTTTTCAGTTTGAATCAATTCATTTAATTTTCCAACCTAATGAAAGAAAATAAAACAATATTGCCCCCTTCTGTTCTAGTTTCTTTGTTCAAAGATAGCTTGGTACTGCCTGAAAATAAAATAAACCCTGCCATTATCGAGGAACAAATAGCTACTTTGGCTGCGGATCAAGAAGCTTTTGCTAAAAAGAATAAAGCAAAAGCGCCAAAATTGGAAGCCACACTCGATCAGGAAGCGGTCATTTCTCAAGAAGAAGCAAATTTGACAACGCCTTTAAAATATTTAGGGGACCACAGTAAAAAAATGGTGGTCATTGTAAATGATCCTGCTTCGGTCTATTTAAATGAGCTTGATTTTATTTTGCTTACTTCTATTTTAAACGCCTGCAGATTAACCATTGCAGATATTGCCTTAGTGAATTTAGGCAATCAAAAAGCAAGCCTTCATCAAATTTTAAATCAACTACCTTCTAAATTGGTGATTGCTTTTGAAGTGGACAGCAAAGCACTTAAAATAAAATTGCCAACAAATTTATATAAGTTAACCCCCCTCGGTGAAAGCAATTTGCTTTTTAGCAAATCTTTGTCCAGCATGCAAGGAATGGATCAAAATGCGAAACAAGAAAAAGCGAAATTATGGGCGGTGTTGAAACCAATTTTTCAATTATAATTCTTACTCCTAAAAATGTATACGCTCGTATTTGCTACCAACAATCAACACAAAGTGGATGAGATACAATCCTTAGTAGGCAAAGACTTTCATATTATTCCATTAAAAGAAGCAGGCATTAACATTGACATTCCCGAACCACACGACAATCTAAAAGACAATGCTGCTGAAAAAGCAAGAACCATTCATCAGCTCACTCAAAAAAATTGTTTTAGCGAAGACACTGGTTTGGAAATTGATTTTTTAAAAGGGGCTCCTGGTGTAAAAAGCGCCAGGTATGCAGGAGAAAATCGAGATTTTCAAGCAAATATAGATAAAGTGTTGCTTGAATTAAATAACACATCCCATAGAGCTGCTCAATTTAGAACGGTGATTTGTTTGATTTGGGAAAATAAAGAATTTTATTTCGAAGGCATTTGCAAAGGAAATATGACCAATGAAATGCATGGCGAAAAAGGTTTTGGTTATGATCCTATTTTTATTCCAACGGGAAGTACTAAAAGTTTTGCCGAAATGGCTATGGAGGAAAAAAACACCTTTAGCCATAGACAAAAAGCAGTCACACAGCTTTTCTCTTTTTTAAAAAGTCTGTAATTTTTTTATGATTGTTGAATGGGTGTGCTTGCATTCCAAATTGCCCAACTTTCTTCGGCTTGAATGTGCAACATGTCTAATCCATTTTTAATGGCTGCCCCTTTTTCTTTTCCTTTAGATAGAAATAAAGTTGCAGCTGGATTGTATACCAAGTCATACAAATAATGATTTGCGCCAATGCCTTCATAAGGAATAGCAGGTGCCTCTGTTGTATTTGGATACATCCCAATAGGACTGGTATTAATAAGGAGGGTATGTGCGCTCACCACATCGGCATTAAGCGCATCATAACTAATTACTGGTGCATCAAAAATAGAAGCCCCTTTATGATTGCTTCTTGAAACGAGTTGATAAGTAACCCCTAATTTTTGCATTACATATTCTACTGCAGCAGCCGCACCGCCTGTACCCAATATCAATGCTTGATTATGGTGTGGTTTCAATAAAGGAAGTAGCGATTTTTCAAATCCAATCACATCGGTATTGTATCCATACAACTCCTTATTAAATTTACGAATACAGTTACATGCATTTATTTTTTGCACTACACTTGAAGGATATTGAATAAATGGGATGACTTCTTTTTTATAAGGAATGGTAATATTTAAACCTTCTAATGCAGGATGTTGTTGCCAAAGTGCATTCAACTCACTGATTGATGCTATAGGGAAGTTGGCATAGTTCGCATCCTTAATATTTTCACGCAAGAATTTTTCAGAAAAAAAGCCTTGAGAAAAAGAATGAGACAAAGGATATCCAATTAATCCAAACTGGCGCAAGGTTATTTATTTAAGTATAAATCAAAAGTATCGCTTCTAAGTCCGATACGCATGGTTTCTAATGGTATTACTTCGGACGGAGCAATGTTTCCTAAGTTAACGTTACAACCTACTAATTCTAAAAAATAAAGTTGTTGCGCTTTTTGAGGTGCTTCCCATAAAATTTTTTCAGCTGGAATTTTAGTTAATATTTCTTGCACCAAACCCTCTCTTACTTCTCCACTGCCTCGGTAAATTCCTACATTCCCTGCTTCACGCGCTTCAGCAATTACATAGGTAGAACCTGCATTCAATTCTGCACTCATTTGCTCAATCCATTTATAAGGAGGAATGATGTGCGCAGCATCTTTGCTACCTACTTCACTTAATACCGTTGCAAATTTTGCAATTTTTTCGATGTAACCACATTTTTCAGCATGTGGTATGGTAATAGATCCATCACTTACTTCAATCAAATCAATTTTATAATCTTTACAAATGGCCACATAGTCCTCCAACTGATTTCTAATGAGGAAGGCCTCAAACAAAGTGCCTCCAAAATAAACAGGTATCCCATGTGCCTGATACAATTCAATTTTTTTTCTCAAATTGGGGGTAACAAAAGAAGTTCCAAATCCCAGTTTAATTAAATCGGTATGTCCACCTGCTACACTTAAAAAATTTTCAGCTTCGCCCAAACTCAATCCTTTGTCCATCACCATCGTCAATCCACTTTTTCTTGGCTTGGCGGTTCTTTCTGGAATTTGAGACATGTTAAAATTCATCATAATGCTTGTGCTTTGTAAATAAGAGGCAAAGATACCTCAATTGATTAAGATTTTTTTAGCTTCTTGTATTGCCCAATCAATTCTGCCACTTTAGCATCCTGCACTATTTCAGGATAAAACTTGGTAAATTTTTTCAACAATTTCGTCGACTTAGACAAAGCCATTTCTAACTGCAACAAACCTTCGGCAGATTTATTCATCATAAACAAAATGGCGCTTCTATAAAAAATGAAAGTTACTTTTCCCTGGGTAGACATATAGGCCAATTCTGTTTGCTCTAAGGCAAGGTCTAATTGCTTATTGGCCACCAAACACTTAATCAAAGATTCCCAACCCGCAATTTGTTTGGGTTTGTTTTTCACGACCGTACCAAAAAACTGAGCCGCTTCCCTGAACTGGCTTAAATGCATATAACACTCCCCCATTAAAATATAATACTCATTGATGTGTTTATGAATTCTTAATGCGTGTTCTAATTGCTTAATGGCCAATTCCCAATTTTCTTCCAACATATAGGTGCTGGCTATTTTTTGATACAATCTGCTGTCGTCTGGATTTAAATGCACGGCTTTTTTATAATGAAATCTTGCTTGAGCATAATTTTTCATTCGATGATAACAATGTCCAATGGCTTCGTAAATAACATCTTCGGGCCTGGACAACTCCAATACTTTTTCCAATGCTTCAATGGCTTCTTTGTATCTTCTCAAACGTAAAAATGCATCTCCCATATTACGATACGCATAATCAAATTTTTCATCAATCACAATCGCATACTGATATGCATCGATGGCTTTCTCGTGTAATTTTATACCTTGGTAAGCTGCCGCTAAATTAAACCAAGCCAATGCATTGTAGGGTTGTTCATCAATGATGCGTTGATGCAATCGAATACTTTCTTCATTTCTTCCTGTAAAATCGGTCCAGAAACAAATTTTATACAAGGCTTCCTCATTGGTAGGATCTTCTTCGAGTACCAATTGCAAACAATCAAATACTTTATCAAAAGCTTCGTGATCATCATATACATCGGCCAATTCAAATAATACTTCGGTACGTTCTGGCCCTTCAAAAAGATGAAGCGCTTCTTGCAATAAGACAATTGCTTTTTCTGGTTGGTCCAATGCCAGATACGCGTCTGTTTTAAGAATGAATAAATTCATGTCCTTATGATCATACAATGCAGCAGCATCTAATAATTTCAACGCTTCTTTGTATTTTCTTGTAGCTAAAAGTAAGTCTGCTTTTTTGATCATCAGTAAGGAAGAATGCGGATACTGATTCAAAGCCATGTTGGCTGCTTCAATGGCTTCTGCCATTTCATCCTTTTCATCCAAATGTTCAATGATTCTTTCAAAATCATCCTCTTCTATATAAGAGTTGGTCCGACCTAATTTTAGGTTCTGAAAGCGAAGCATAAGCTCCTGAATATCTCCGCCCTCCTCGTCACGATGGTTATCGAACATGGCATTCTACTTAATGGGTTAGGAATAAAGCATTGATTTTCAACAAATTAAAAAATAATTCAATAAATACCCATGCTTTAAATAAATGTACAATTAACCTATTAATAATCAATAATTTGTTCTTCACATAGGCCTTAAAAGTGGTTCAAAATAAATTTTTTACAGGATTATTAAATTGTCTACCTTTGAAAAGATCATGTCCACTATAAAAAACATATTATTCACTGCTTGCTTAGCAATCATGTTGCTTGCATCTACAAGCACTTTCTCTTCTACTATTGTTAATAGCAATATGGATTCAAGAAGATTGGTGGAAAAGTACAGTTTAAAAAATATTGGCAATAGCACCCACAAGACTGCCACTTTTAACGCTTTAAAATCTAGTTTGATTTTTAAAGGCTTTTCTAACACGACTGCTAGTGCGGATGCGAACAGCAATTATATGAAATACAATAAGGGCAATATTTCTTATGTAATCCCTTATCGTTACAAAGTGGTGTTGTCTAAGTTTAAGACGCCTAGTCCGGTTCAACCTTAATTTCCAATTTCCTTTACTTATTTTATTTTTACTTTAGTTGTAAAGTTGCTCTATTAATCAATGGTTTGGTATAGCTCTTTGTTGATATTAAATTGACTCAATGCAATCGGACTTAAATCAATTTTTGTTGCTATGTATTGTATCGCATTCCCTTTGATTGGGATAATGGTATAAGCTAAAACCAAACCGGGGATGTCTTTAAACGCCATCTCAAAAGCATTCACAGAAGCCATAATTTCATTGGTGTATTGAATTTCATAAACCGTTTCATCACTCCATTTAAGCAATGCCTTTTTACAGGGATAACCTAAAATAGAAATAGCGGTATCTAAAACAGCCTCTTTCATAGAAAGCATGGTAGAAGTATTGCTAGGCGGGTAGGTAATCTCTTGTAAGAAATGACTTTGTCCAATGTCTTTTAAAATAATGGCCTTGTCGGATTGTATGTTAAATATCAAAGACTGCACCATTTGTGGAGTAACCAATATGGTTTTGCATTGACTGCCTTTTACCAATACATTTTTAGTGCCTATGGATACCCATTGATTGTCTTTTTGTTCGAGAATATTAAATTGAAGCGCACATTCGCCTACCACTTTTATTTGTGCATGGGCAGTAGCAGCAGCCATCGTAAAAAAAATGCTTAGAATTAGGGGGGTAATTTTACATTTCATGAACGCTGTTGTTTGAAATCTCCAAATAGATACAAGATTTCAAATTTTATTTTTTGGTTTTATCTTTTAAGACTTGTACTTTCTTTTGCGCCTCCATCATTTGCTCATACTTGCTTTGCCAATTACTTTTTTTCTTAGGCGTTTTACGTTTCAATTCCATATCCACTAAAATTTTATCATGATTGATGATAAATTTTTGAATTACTAATTGCATAAGCAAAGTAATTACGTTTGAAACAGTATAATACCAGGTTAAAGCCGAAGGAAGTCCGTTGAATATGAACAACAACATGAATGGGAAAATATACGGCATGTACTTTAAAGCAGGATTGTCTTGTGTGGGTGTCATGGCCATATTGTATATAGACATAATCATACTCGTAATTACAGCAGTAAGTGTAAACAAACTAACATGATTACCGAATCCCATAGGAATGGTAAAAGGCAAAGTGAATATAGAATCATAGCTTGATAAGTCGTGACTCCATAAGAAGGATTGCCCTCTTAATGAAATATTTGAATTAAAGAAACTATACAATGCAAAGAAGATAGGAATTTGCAACAATGCAGGTATACACCCGCCCATCGGGTTCACCCCCGCTTCTCTAAACAATTTCATTTGCTCCATGGCAAATCCTTGCTGATCGTCTCCTAGCCTTTTTTTAATGCCGTCTAATTCTGGTTTAAGCACTTTCATTTTAGCACTGCTTAAATAACTAGAATAAGTAAGTGGTGATGTAACGACTCTAATGAATATGGTTAGTAAGAAAATAACCCATCCGAAATTCTTAACAAAACTTGCAAAGAAATCAAATACAGGCATTAAAATATATTTATTAATGGGTCGTACAAAAGAATACAAATCTCTTCCTAAGTTCACGATTTTTTCCATCTCAGGTGCCTGCGTTTTCAGAACTCCAAAATCATTAGGGCCATAATATAAGGAGAGTGCAATGCTGGCATTGCTTCCATTCAATTTAGTTTGTACTTGTGCTTGTAAAGCAGCCAAGCCATCGCTGCTGTCCATTTTTCTTTGCCAATCAATTTTACCAGATCCAAAACCATCTTTAGCGATTATAGTGGTGTTAAAAAATTGTTGCACCAAACCTATCCATTGAATAGGTTTTTCAAAAGCCTTAGTGGTTTTACTTGAAATATAATCAAACTCACCCCCTTCAGAAAAACAGATATTAGACATTTGACGCTCGTATTTTGAAGTGCGTTCTTGTTGAAAAGCATGTACATCCCAAATTAAATTGAGTTGGTTATTGGTCAACAATTGATCCGTTCCGTCTAATTTAATATTCCAATCAATATTGTATTTATTGGACTGCAAAGCAAATTGATGACGAACTGTTTTCCCAGCAGGGGTAGTAAAAATATACTCCATTTTTTGAACCCCATTTTCAGTAGGCAAAACTGTGGTCGTTGGAAAAAGCACCTGATTGATTTGAACGGTTTGATTGTTCCCCAAATTGATTGGATAGTTTAAAGAACTGCTATCACCTAAGTATACATTCTCCTTTTTGTAATTGGTGTACTTTTTCAATGTTACTCCTACTACCTGTCCCCCTTTATTGCTCAACTTCACTTTTACTAATTCGTTCTCTAGATAGGAAAATTGTTCTTTTACAGAATCCACTGATTTTGCAATGCCAGCTGCTCCTGAGGCACTATCTGCTGTAGTAGGATTTTTTAAGGCAGCTGCTTTATCGGCCGTTGCTTTAATCATTGCTACAGAATCATCAAAATGCTTTTTATAGGATGCCATTTCGGTTTGTTGTTTATTGGTGTACCAGAAGTACATAAAAAACAAACCTGCTAATAAAACAAACCCAATGACCGTATTTTTATCCGTATTCATAATCAGTTTTTAAACGTATTTAACGAGGGCCAAAGGTATTGTTTTTTTACAAATTTCGGCTGTATTTACCCCCCACCTGGTAAAGGGTATTAGAAATTTGCCCTAAACTGCAATATTTGACAGCTTCCATCAAAATGGTGAAAATATTTTCATTTTGAAGGGCCGCTTTTTGAAGCCTTTGTAAATACGCGCTACTGACTGAATGATTCCTTTTTTTGAAGGCGTCTACATTCTTTATTTGAAGATTTTGTTCTAGGGTTGAAGATCGAAAAATAAGCTGCTGATCGGCATTGTGTTTTTGATGCTTATTTACAAAAGTATTGACCCCAATGATCGGAATGTTGCCCGCATGCTTTTTTGTTTCATATTGTAAACTTTCCTCTTGAATTTTTGTGCGTTGGTACATTCTTTCCATCGCACCTAATACACCCCCTCTATTATTAATTTTTTCAAATTCTTTCATGACCGCTTCTTCCACCAAATTGGTTAACTCTGTTATTAAAAAACTTCCTTGTTGAAAATTTTCGACTTTCGTCGTTCCCAATTCTTTATTAATAATTAATTGAATGGCCAAAGCACGTCTAACACTTTCTTCCGTGGGCGTGGTAATGGCTTCGTCGTAGGCATTGGTATGTAAACTATTGCATTGATCATAAATGGCATACAAAGCTTGCAGGGTAGTTCGAATGTCATTAAAATCAATTTCTTGCGCATGCAAGCTTCTTCCACTTGTTTGAATATGGTATTTTAATTGCTGAGAACGTTCATTGGCATGATATTTATGCTTCATCGTATTGGCCCAAATTCTTCTAGCCACTCTTCCAATGACAGCATACTCAATATCCATTCCATTGCTAAAGAAAAAACTTAAGTTGGGCATAAAATCATCAATAGCAATGCCTCTGTTCATAAAATATTCAACATAGGTAAAGCCATTTGCCAAAGTAAAAGCCAGCTGAGTAATAGGATTAGCCCCGGCTTCCGCTATATGATATCCAGAAATTGAAACACTGTAAAAATGCTTTATTTTATTTTCTGCAAAATAAGCTTGAACATCTCCCATCATTCTCAAAGCAAAATCAGTGGAGAAAATACAAGTGTTTTGCGCTTGGTCTTCTTTTAATATATCCGCTTGAAGTGTCCCTCTTATATGCGTAAGTACTTCTTGTTTGATGGACTCATATACAGCAGGAGATAATACTTGATCGCCAGATACGCCTAATAATTGCAACCCCAATCCATTGTGCCAGTCATTCAATGGAATGGACTTATTGATATTCCTGTAGGCAGGGGGTTCGGCTCCTTTTAAAATTTGCTTGATTTTTTTTTGCACAGCAGGCCATAACTTATTTTCTGAAATGTATTTTTCACAAGCCTGATCAATGGCTGTATTAAAAAATTGGGCCATCAGTATTGGCGCAGGTCCATTGATAGTCATACTCACCGAAGTACTTGCACTATTTAAATCTAAGCCACTGTATAATTTTTTAACATCGTCAATGCTTGCTACGTTGACTCCTGCATTTCCTATTTTGCCAAAAACATCTAGCCTTTTTTCAGGATCATGCCCATACAAAGTAACACTATCAAATGCAGTTGAAATTCGAACGGATGATTGCCCTTTACTTAAAAAATGAAACCTGCTGTTGGTTCTTTCTGGACTACCCTCCCCTGCAAACATTCTAGTTGGATCCTCATTGCCTTGTTTCAATTTAAAAACACCCGCAGTAAATGGGAAATAACCAGGCAAATTTTCTTTCAAATGCCATTCGGCAATATCTCCCCAGTCTTTGTAATTAGGCAATTGTATTTTCTGAATAATACTTCCTGACTGAGTTTCAAAATTGATTGGATGTTTCACTTTTTTGCCTTTCTGATCTAGTTCTAAAAAAGATTTTTTATAGGCAGCACTTTTCACAGGCCATTGCTCCAACAGTTGCTTTACTTCTTTGTCAATGCTATTTTCAATGGCTTGATTGGCTTTTAATAATTTCTTATCTCCTTTTAGAGAGGCCTCTTTCAATACTTCTTGAAAACAATACCACCTAGATGCTTGTTTTTTTTGAGCTTCAATCCAATCATTATTTTTTTGTATGACTGAAACAATTTCACCTAAATAATTATTTCTATTATTAGGTATTGTTGGAGCAGTTATTTCATTCTCATTGTATTTTGTCTCCCAAGGCAATCCATTCCATTTTACTGGATGAACCTGATTGACTATACTTACTAAACATTGGTACATAGCTTGCATACCTGGATCATTAAAATGAGAGGCGATGGTACCAAAAATTGGCATCGCCGCTGTTTCCTCAGACCAAATATGATGTGACCGACGATATTGTTTTCGCACATCTTTCACTGCATCTAAACCACCCACTCTATCAAATTTATTAATGGCTATAATTTTAGCATAATCAATCATGTTGATTTTTTCCAATTGCGTAGGTGCTCCAAATTCTGGTGTCATAACATACATGGGGATGCTCACAAAATCAACAATGGTAGCATCATTTTGCCCCACACCAGCTGTTTCAATAATAATACAATCAAAGCCTGCTGCGATACAAAGTTCAATAACCGCATCCATCGAATTTGCTATTGAATTTTTATCAGACCTGGTTGCCAAGGAACGCATAAATACATTGGGATGATCAATGGCATTCATTCGAATTCGATCACCTAATAAAGCGCCTCCTGTTTTTCGTTTACTTGGATCAACAGAAATAATAGCCATTGTTTTGGTGGGGTTGGCCAACAAAAAATATTGAACTAGTCTATCACAAACCGTGGATTTACCTGCTCCGCCTGTTCCCGTAAGTCCAAGGATAGGAATATTTTTATTTCTTTTTTTAACTGCCCTGGTAATTGGACCATTTTGCAGCAGCGTAATGGCTCTACTAAGATAGCGAGGGTCAATTTTTTTGGCAATGCTTAACTTAGGTAATTTTTTTTTCGGGAAACTTTTTAATTCAAAAGAACAATATTTAATAACGTCATCAATCATTCCTTCGATACCTAATCGTAAACCATCCTCTGGTAAATATATTTTAGAGATCCCATTCTTTTCAAGCAAAGCAGCTTCTTTAGGTAAAATAGTGCCACCCCCGCCACCAACAATTTTTATATGTTGATACCCTGCCTCATCTAATAATTGCCTAACGTAAGTAAAAAATTCAAGATGGCCTCCTTGATAGGAAGTAATAGCAATACCTTGCACATCCTCATCCATCGCAGCAGCAACAATTTCAAGGGCAGATCGATTGTGCCCAAGATGAATAATTTCTACCCCTTTTTCTTGCAAAACTCGACGCATGATATTAATCGTAGCATCGTGACCATCAAACAAACTAGTGGAGGTAAGTATGCGTATATTGTTCATGCTATAAAGCTAACAAATGTTAGCCAAATAACAAGCTACCTTTTTGAAGCAAGTGCTTTGGCAGCAGCAATAAAATGAACAAATAGAGGGGCGGGATGTTCTACCGTACTTTTTAATTCGGGATGGTATTGAACCCCAATAAAAAAAGGATGATTGGGCAATTCAACAATTTCTACCAATCCCAAATCCGAATTAACACCACTTGTTACCATTCCTTTTTCTTGAAATAATTTCAAGAAAGTATTGTTGAACTCATATCTATGACGATGGCGCTCATTGATATTGGCTTGGCCATAAATTTTATAAGCAAGGGTATCTTTAGCAATGGTGCAAGGATAAGAACCCAAACGCATGGTTCCACCTTTCATGGTAATTCTTTTTTGATCTTCCATCATATCTATTACCGGATGTTCGGTATTAGGATCCATTTCAACAGAATGAGCGCCTTTTAAATGCAATACATTGCGCGCGAATTCAATCACCGCCATTTGCATGCCTAAACAAATTCCGAAAAATGGCAACTTATTTTCTCTTGCATATTTAACAGCAATAATTTTTCCTTCGATACCTCTGTTACCAAAACCAGGGGCTACCAATAAGCCATCTAAGCCTGAAAGCATTTCATTGACATTCGCATCGGTTATAGTTTCACTGTGCACGTTGACCACATTCACTTTCACTTCATTCATTGCACCTGCATGAATAAAACTTTCTAATATAGATTTATACGCATCCTGCAATTCGATGTATTTCCCAATCAATCCAATATTGACAATCGCTTTTGGATGCTTTAATTTGTCTAAAAAAATATTCCACTTGGTTAAATCAGGTTCCTTGTAATTTTGGATGTTTAATTTTTTTAAAACAATTAAATCCAATTGTTCTTTCAACATCAACAAAGGCACTTCATAAATGGTGCTAGCATCCAAAGACTCAATCACATTGCCTGCTCTAACATTGCAGAATAAAGCAATTTTTCTTTTAATATCATCATTTAAAGGATGCTCTGTTCTACAAACAATCACATCCGGATGTACCCCTGTTTCACTTAACATTCTAACACTGTGTTGGGTAGGCTTGGTTTTTAATTCTTTGGCTGCGTTTAAGTAAGGGATTAAAGTTAAATGCACCACCATCACATCTTCCTCAGGCAATTCCCATTGAATTTGTCGAACGGTTTCAATGAAAGGCGTGCTTTCAATATCACCTACGGTACCACCAATTTCAGTAATTACAATATCAAACTTCCCATCCTGTCCCAACAATAGCATACGACGCTTAATCTCATCTGTAATATGCGGAACTACTTGCACCGTTTTGCCCAAAAACTCACCGGCTCTTTCCTTATTGATAACGGTTTGATATATACGACCTGTTGTAACATTGTTCGCTTGAGAGGTAGGTGAACTTAAAAAACGTTCATAATGGCCTAAATCTAAATCGGTTTCAGCTCCATCTTCAGTCACATAGCATTCACCATGTTCATAAGGATTCAAAGTACCTGGATCCACATTAATATAAGGATCAAATTTTTGTATGGTTGCAGTAAGCCCCCTGGCCTGTAATAATTTTGCCAAGGAAGCAGCAATAATGCCCTTCCCCAAACTACTCGTTACACCACCCGTTACAAATATATACTTTGCCATACTTTATGCTGCTTTTTCAAAAATAGCATACACCCAATAGGAATATGCTATTGCGTATAAACCAGTTTGAAAATGGTTAATTTACTTTTTAGGACCTATCTTTATTTGGAAAATTCTTAGAGGTCGTACAAACCTACGCCAAAAAAGGGGGGCTACAAAATGATACGCCTCCGTCAACAAAAAATGTTTATAAGTGTTATATAAAAGTGAACATCTTCAAATAAATTAAATAAAAATATATGAAAAAAGCCATCTATGTCCTTTTAGCCGTCCTTTTGACCGCCAGTTTAATCAGCTGGAATTGGAGCAAAACTCAACATTCCACAGTCAAAAAAGCCGATGTAATGGAGTGCTTAAATATGGAGACCCAACAAGCCTACCAAAAAGAGGCAGGTACTCCTGCTTTTGCAGCCATGCACCCAACTCCTTTAGTGGTGATTCCTGAAAATTTATTAGGTAAAATGATTCCTTTTGACGCCGCCGACGGCAAAAAAGCCAATGCTTATTTTATTGCTGCAAAAAAGAAAAGCAATAAATTTTTAATTATCATTCAAGAATGGTGGGGACTCAATGACAATGTAAAAATGGAATCAGACAAATATTATACCGACTTAGGAGATGTAAATGTCATTGCCGTAGATATGTATGATGGTAAAGTTGCAGCAACACCTGACAGTGCTATGAAATTAATGCGCGGTGCTGATATGGGAAGAATGACTGCTATCATTCAAGGCGCTATTAAATATGCTGGAAGCAACGCTTCTATCTACAGTGTGGGTTGGTGTTTTGGTGGTATGTGGAGTTTGCAAACTGCAATATTAGCAGGACCCCAAGCCAAAGGAACAGTGATGTATTATGGACGACCTGAAACCAATATGGATAAAATAAAATCTATCCAATGCGATATCATTGGATTCTTTGGCAATTTGGATCAAAGCCCTTCTCCTGCGATGGTAAATGATTTTGAAAAAAATATGAAAGAAGCTGGTAAGAATTTATCAGTTAATAGATATGAAGCAGGTCATGGATTTGCAAATCCAAGCAACCCTACTTACAATGCTGCAGCAAAAGCAGATGCGTATACCAAAGCCATTGCATTTTTAAAAGCACATTAAAAAATTAGGAACTAATTATTATTAAAAGAAATATACTATTCCGAACGAACATTGAGCTTGCGAGCTGAGAGTGAGGGATGGTATATTTCTTTTCTATTTTAGTCAAGCTGATATATCACTAATACCATTGATTTTTCACAAGATAATTGGCCACATACTCTTTCACTCCTTCTTCTAAAGTTGAAAAGGGTTCGGTGTAACCTGCAGTTCGAAGCTTGTTCATGTTGGCTTCGGTAAAGTATTGGTATTTGTCTCTGATGTCCAAAGGCATATCAATAAATTCAATATTAGGCGTTAAGCCTTGAGCGGTAAAAGTATTGGCTGCTAAATCATAAAAGGATCTTGCTTTTCCTGTTCCTAAATTATACAACCCGTTTTTGTCATGAGTCCATTTTTTTGCAAGCATCTCTTGCATCATCCAAAAAATTACACGCACCAAATCTTTCACATATATAAAGTCACGCAACTGTTCTCCATCCTTAAAATCGGGACGATGACTTTTAAATAATTTAACTACCCCTGTTTCTTGAATTTGATTGAATGCGTGAAATATGACACTCGCCATTCTGGCTTTATGCCCTTCGTTAGGACCATAAACATTAAAAAATTTCAAACCCGTCCAAGATGGTGGTTGTTTGGTTTGTGTAATTGCCCATTTATCAAATTCATTTTTACTTATCCCATAAGGATTCAAAGGAACCAATTGCTCCAACACATCGTGCCTATCTTCATAACCATTTTCTCCGGCACCATAAGTAGCAGCAGAGGAAGCGTATATCAAAGGAATTTGTTTTTTAGTCGCGTAATTCCAAATAGATTTTGAATATTCCACATTCAATTCCTCATGAATGGCGTAATTAAATTCGGTGGTATCGGTTCGAGCGCCTACATGTATGATGAAATCAATTTCATAATCATCGCTCAAAAGTTGTTCCAAAAAAGCTTGACGCTCGATGACTTTGACATAGGTTTTCTGCTCCCAATTTTTCCTTTTGGCTTCTACACCAAAATCATCCACCAATAATAAATTGGCAAATCCATTCTCATTCAAAAATTGCACCATCACCGACCCAATAAAGCCAGCGCTGCCTGTTACAACTATGGTGGGTTGTTTTGACATACTTATATTATGCTAATTTTTTTTCAATGGCAGTATCATAACTATTTTTCCAAATAGCAATGGAATCCCATTTTTCATTGTTCACTTTAATAGAACCATCCGTTACTTTACCAATGACATTACATGCTATACCCAATTTGTTAGATAAAGCTTCTATCGCTTTCATGTTTTCGGCATCGCAAGATACTACCACTCTACTTTGCGCTTCACCCAACCAATAAGCATCGGTTCTTATATCGGAACCATTTGAATTGACTTCAAACCCTTTGTTGTTTATAAATGCAGATTCCAATAAAGTAACCATCAATCCACCTTCACTAATATCGTGCGCACTTTTAATTTTATGTTCCTTAATAAGGCTTGTTATCAATTCATGTAATGCAAACTCTTCCTCTAAATCAAAATAAGGTGCTGGTGAATGAGTAACTCCTTTGATTTTATTTACATATTCCGAAGAGCCAATATCATTTCTTTGTGTACCTAATAGAACAATGGCATCACCTGCATTTTTAAAATCTAAAGTCATACGAAGTTGCATGTCTTCTATAATACCTACCATACCAATCGTGGGTGTTGGATATACTGGACCATCTGGATTTTGATTGTAGAAACTAACATTGCCTCCTGTAACTGGTGTATTAAATTTTCGACATGCAGCGCCCATGCCTTCTACCGATTTTACAAATTGATAATATACTTCTGGATCATACGGATTACCAAAGTTGAGGCAATTGGTGACACCAATAGGAGTTCCACCACTACAAACAATATTTCTTGCTGCTTCTGCCACAGCAATCATCGCCCCTTGATAGGGATTCGCAAATACATATTTACTATTGCAATCAACCGTCATCGCCAAAGCTTTACCAGTTCCTTTTGCCACCACAATGGATGCATCACTAGGCGCATTGGTACTTGCATTGGCAGCACCTACCATACTATCATATTGCGTATACACCCAACGCTTGGATGCAATGTTTGGTATTTGCACCATTTGTTTTACAGTGTCTTGCAAATTGGAAATATCTGTCACTGTATTCATATCAAAAGCATTCACTTTTGACAAGTAAGCAGGCGCTGTGTATTCACGGGTATATTGAGGAGCACCGCCACCCAATACCAATTCATAGGCAGGCAAAGAAGCTTCCAATTCCCCATGCATGTAAAAGTTCAATAAACCATCCGTCGTTACTTCACCAATATTGCTACAAGACAAATCCCATTTTTCAAAAACAGCAAGTACTTGTGCTTCTTTACCTTTTTCAACCACCATCAACATTCTTTCTTGGCTTTCGCTTAATAACAATTCCCAAGCTTTCATATTTTGTTGACGTGTGGGCACTTTGTCTAAATCGATGCGCATGCCTACTTGACCTTTCGCACTCATCTCTGCAGTAGAACAAATAATTCCAGCAGCACCCATGTCTTGCATGCCTACTACACCTCCAGTTTCAATGACTTCTAAACAAGCTTCTAATAATTTTTTTTCTTGAAATGGATCTCCTACTTGAACTGCAGGTAAATCTTCCACACTGTCCGCCGTAATTTCAGCAGAAGCAAAACTCGCACCACCAATGCCATCTTTACCAGTAGCACTTCCTACAAAGAAAACCGGATTGCCTTCGCCTAAAGCAATAGCACTAACTGTTTTGCCCGCTTTCACAATTCCTACACTCATTGCATTTACCAGAGGATTGGTATGATAACAATCTTCAAAATACAATTCACCACCCACAGTTGGCACACCAAAACAATTTCCATAATGTCCAATACCATGAACAACACCCGCTAACAACCCTTTTGTTTTGTTGTCGTCTAAATTTCCAAAACGCAAACTATTCAAAGAAGCAATGGGTCTTGCACCCATCGTAAAAATATCTCTTTGTATACCCCCCACACCAGTAGCTGCCCCTTGAAAAGGCTCCAATGCACTTGGATGATTGTGCGATTCAATTTTAAATACGACGCCGTAATCATTTCCAATATCCATTAAGCCTGCATTTTCTTCGCCTGCTGCAACCAACATTCTTCCTCCATCACGAGGTAAAGTTTTTAACCACTTAATAGAATTTTTATAACTACAATGCTCACTCCACATACCACTAAATGCACATAGTTCGGTAAAATTAGGAGTACGTCCCAGTTTTACTTTTATGCTTTCAAATTCTTCTTCAGTAAGCCTAAGCTGTTGGGCTGTTTTGACGGTAATTTCCATAGGAGATAACTTATTCTTTTAAGATGACGCGAAGGTACAAAAGGGAGATGTAAGCTTCAGGTTGAATTACCAACATAAAAACAATAAGATGTGTATCTAGCATAAATAAAATACCAGCAGCACTCTTTTTATAATCAAGAATTGACAATCAATGTTTTACAATTATTTTTTATATATTAATATTATTTAATGTTTATATTTTATGTATAAAATGAATTAGATATGAAATTAAATTTTTAAAATTCTACAATTCTATATTATTTTCGTGCCAAAACTACTATTTCAGTTACAATTTTATATATATTTTATTTTATTAATACTTAAATCCCTACCCTATGGCAGTTTCAAAATTAGAGTACATCTGGCTGGATGGTTACAAGCCAACTCAATCATTAAGAAGCAAAACAAAAATTGAAAAAGATTTCAGTGGAAAATTATCTGATTGTGATATGTGGTGTTTTGATGGTTCATCTACCGAACAAGCACCAGGTGGATCAAGCGACTGTTTATTAAAGCCTGTTTTTATTTGTAAAGATCCAGGTCGTAGAGATGCCTATTTAGTAATGTGCGAAGTATTGAGTTCTGATGGAACGCCTCATCCAAGTAATGGAAGAGCAACCATTGAAGACGACGACAATGATTTTTGGTTTGGATTTGAGCAAGAATATTTTTTATGGAACCCTACCACTGATAAACCATTGGGTTTCCCAGAAGGCGGATACCCTGGACCACAAGGACCTTACTATTGTTCGGTAGGTGCAAAAAATGCCTATGGAAGAAATATCGTTGAAGAACATTTAGACGCTTGTATTGATGCAGGTTTAAATATAGAAGGAATCAATGCTGAAGTAGCTGCTGGTCAATGGGAGTTTCAAATATTTTCTAAAGGAGCAAAAGAAGCAGGAGATCAAATTTGGATTGCCCGATACTTATTAGAAAGAATTGGCGAAACTTACGGTGTATCAATTAACTGGCATTGTAAACCATTGGGTACCTTAGATTGGAATGGTTCTGGTATGCATGCCAATTTCTCTAACACTACTTTAAGAACTTGCGGTAAGAAAGAAACTTACGATACCATTTGTGAAGCATTCCGTCCATTTGTAAAAGAACACATTGATGTATATGGTGCAGACAATCATTTAAGATTAACTGGTAAACACGAAACAGCAAGCATTCATGATTTCTCTTTTGGCGTTTCTGACAGAGGCGCTTCTATCCGTATTCCTATTGGTGCGGTGGAAAAAGGTTGGAAAGGATGGTTGGAAGATCGTCGTCCTAATTCTGCTGCTGACCCTTATAAAGTAGCTGCTAGAATTATCAAAACAGTTAAAACAGCGAAAGTGTAGTTTTTAGCAATATTTAGTTAGATTAATAGCAAATCCCTCATCCTAAGTCCTTGGATGGGGGATTTTTTGTTGATTACTCCTACTAAAATGCCCCTAACTTTGATTTATTCCTCAAATATTAAAATACCTACTATGTCATTAAGATTCGAAGCGATTAAACACGTGAGCCACGACAGGACCAATGAGCCTGAGGTTAAATCACAAAAAATTACTGCCATTTTTGGAGAAAGTGTTTTTAATATTAAAACAGCAAGAGAATATTTAAGTGACGAGGCCTATAAAAGTTTAGTGAATAGTATTAAAGGTGCAAAAAAAATTGAAAGAAATGTAGCAGGACAAATTGCAACTGGCATTCGTGCTTGGGCAGAAACAAAAGGGGTTACTCACTTTACCCATTGGTTTCAACCATTAACTGGAAGTACTGCAGAAAAACATGATTCTTTTTTTACATTAAAATCAGATGGCACCGCCATTGAAGAATTTGATGGTGCTGCTTTAATTCAACAAGAACCAGATGCCTCCTCTTTTCCTAGTGGTGGATTAAGAGCTACTTTTGAAGCAAGAGGTTATACCGCTTGGGATCCATCCTCTCCTCCATTTATTATAGAAATTGGAAATGGAAAAACTTTATGCGTTCCTACCATTTTCGTTTCTTATACAGGCGAATCTTTGGACTACAAAGCTCCTTTAATGAAAGCAACAGAAGCATTGAACAAAGCAGCCGTTACAGTTTGTAATTTATTTGATAAAAATGTAAATAAAGTAACCCCTACCCTAGGATGGGAGCAAGAATATTTTGTGATAGACGAAGCTTTAGTAAATGCTCGTCCCGATTTGGTACAATGTGGTAGAACTGTTTTTGGTGCTGCCCCGGCTAAAGGACAACAATTAGAAGATCATTATTTTGGATCAATACCAGAAAGAGTATATGCCTTTATGCGCGACTACGAAAATGAGTCCTATAAATTAGGCATTCCACTTAGAACAAGACACAATGAAGTTGCTCCTGCTCAATTTGAGTGTGCCCCTATTTTTGAAGAAGTAAATATTGCAGTGGACCATAATATTTTATTAATGGATGTGATGAGTCGTGTTGCAAAAAGACATCACTTAGTAGTATTGCTTCATGAAAAGCCGTTCGCAGGTATCAACGGAAGTGGCAAGCACAACAACTGGAGTTTGGCTACCGACACTGGTGTGAATTTATTAGCGCCTGGCAAAACACCAAAGACCAACTTAATGTTCTTGACCTTTTTTGTGAACACCATTAAAGCCGTTCACGATTATGCGGATATTTTAAGAGCTTCTATTGCTTCTGCTTCCAACGATTTTAGATTGGGGGCCAATGAAGCACCTCCTGCAATTATTTCTGTATTTGTAGGTGAATATTTAACAAAAGTATTAAACGATGTGGAAAGCCGCGTGGGTACTAAGTTTGACGAACAAGACGAAGCCATTTTAAAATTAGATTTACACCGCAGCATCCCTGAATTACTGATGGACAATACCGATCGTAACCGCACTTCTCCTTTTGCATTCACGGGAAACAAGTTTGAATTCCGTGCGGTAGGTTCTACTGCCAACTGCGGTCATCCAATGACTATTTTAAATACCATTGTAGCTGATACTTTAAACAAATTTGCAGCCGAAGTGGAAGCTTTGATAGAGAAAGGCGATAAGAAAGAAATTGCCATCATGCAAGTGATTCAAAAATACATTGTATCAAGTAAAAAGATTTTATTTGAGGGGGATGGTTACAGCGAAGAGTGGCATAAGGAAGCAGCAAAAAGAGGTCTTCCGAATTTAAAAACCACACCGATCGCTTTGGATGCCATGATTACAGAGAAAGCTAAAAAATTATTTAAAGAGAATAATATTTATTCTCACAGTGAATTAGAAGCACGTTACGAAATTGAATTAGAGAAGTACATTAAGAAAGTGCAAATTGAAGCGCGCATTATGGGCGACTTAGCTACCAATCATATTATTCCATCGGCACTTAAATATCAAAATGAATTGCTTAAAAATGTAAGCTTGCTTCGCGAAGCCGCATTGCCTGAAAAATTATACAAAGGTCAACTGGCTTTATTAAAAGATGTTAGTACCCATATTCAACAAGTGTATGAAAATGTAGACGCCATGGTAGAAGAACGCAAAGTAGCTAATAACATAGCCAACTCAAGAGATAAGGCCATCGCTTATGAAGCCAAAGTGAAGGCGCAATATTTTGATAAGATCCGCTACCACGTTGACAAATTAGAACAATTGGTAGACGATGAATTATGGACCTTACCTAAGTACAGAGAATTATTGTTTTTGCGTTAATTATAAAAATATGGATGAAAAGAAAAAAGGTCCCGAATATTCGGGACCTTTTTTAAAATCATTAGAGCATTTTATTAGGCTTTTATTTTCAAATAAAAAAGCCTAATAAAAATTACTTCATCTTAAATGTTTCCAAAAACTTAGTGGTGAAGTTCCCTTTTCTAAAATCTTCATTTTGCATTAATTGCAAATGAAAAGGAATGGTTGTTTTTACGCCTTCAATTACATATTCACTTAAAGCACGGTACATAGTATTGATGGCTTCTTCACGTGTTTGTGCTACGGTAATTAATTTACCAATCATAGAATCATAGTAAGGAGGAATCACATACCCTGCATACACATGACTGTCTACCCGAACGCCGTGCCCACCTGGAGTATGCAGTACTGTAATTTTTCCTGGGGAGGGTCTAAAATCGTTGTATGGATCTTCTGCATTAATTCTACATTCTATGGCGTGCAATTGAGGTTCATAATTACGCCCAGAAATTTTTTCGCCTGCTGCGATTTTTATTTGCTCTTTTATTAAATCATAACTAACCACTTCTTCTGTAACGCAATGTTCTACTTGAATACGTGTATTCATTTCCATGAAATAAAAGTTACGATTCTTATCCACTAAAAATTCTACCGTACCAACGCTCTCGTAATGAATAGCACTTGCTGCTTTAATTGCTGCTTCTCCCATGCGATGACGCAATTCTGGTGTCATAAAAGGGGAAGGAGATTCTTCTACCAACTTCTGATGTCTTCTTTGAATGGAACAATCACGCTCACTCAAGTGACAAACATTTCCATATTGATCGCCTGCTACTTGTATTTCTATATGTCTTGGCTCTTCTACAAATTTTTCCATGTACAAGCCATCATTTTTAAAACTTGCACCTGCTTCCATTTTTGCAGTACTAAATGCTTTTTCAATTTCACCTTCATTCCACACCACACGCATCCCTTTACCACCGCCACCTGCAGTAGCTTTAATGATAACAGGGTATCCAATTTCTTTTGCTAATTTTTTTGCTGCTGTAACATCTTCTAATAAACTGTCCCCGCCTGGCACTACTGGAACACCGGCTTTAATCATGGTTTCTTTAGCAGTAATTTTATCCCCCATGCTATTGATCATGTCTGGTGTGGGGCCAATAAATTTTATTCCATGATCGGCACATATTTGAGCAAACTTTGCATTCTCTGCTAAAAAACCATAACCAGGATGCACTGCATCGGCATTGGTAATTTCACAAGCTGCCATAATATGTGGAATGTTTAAATAAGACTCTTGCCCTTTTGGACCACCTATACAAACCGCTTCATCTGCAAATTTTACATGTAAACTGTCTTTATCGGCAGTGGAATAAACAGCCACTGTCTTAATTCCCATTTCTCTGCAGGTTCTAATAATACGCAAAGCAATTTCGCCACGATTGGCTATCAAAATCTTTTTAAACATTTTTCTTAGTTAGGTTTAGAAAATGGGTGAAAATTATTCTGGTTGAACCAAGAATAAAGGTTGATCATACTCTACTGGGCTTGCATCCTCTACTAGGATTTTAACGATGGTTCCTTTTACTTCGCTTTCAATTTCATTAAAAAGCTTCATCGCCTCGATAATACATACCACTTTTCCAGGAGCCACTTCGGTTCCTTCTTCGGCCATCAATGGTTTATCTGGGGCAGCTCTTCTATAAAATGTGCCAATCATTGGGCTTTTGATGGTCAATAAATTGTCGGCTACTGGAGCCGCTGGGGCAGCAGGAGCACCAACAGAAGGACCAGCTGTCATGGGAGCTGCAGCATAAGAAGGGGCTGGCACGGAACTCACTGTAACACGTTCTTCCTTTTGCTTGATGGTTACTTTACCATCTTTGTCCTCGATGCTTATTTCTCCAATATTACTCTTGTTTACTACCTTAATTAAATCGTGAATTTGTTTCAAGTCCATATTTAGCAATTTTGGGTAAAATTGGGCTTTTTTTATTGATTTTAGCAAAAAAAAGGCCTTTTTTTATTAAAAATGGGCATTTTTGGCCAAAATTGAGCCCAACGCATTTTGTAAAATTTGAGTCATTTTGGAGCTGATTTAGGTAGAAAATAAACAAAAATCAAAAGAGTGATTTTTTGAGCCCTTACATTTCAATAAAGGGCGAAGAAAAATCTACCAAAAATTATTTAACACGTTCAACGTATTCGCCATTTTTGGTATTGATCTTGATCTTTTCACCTTCATTCACAAACAAGGGCACCATCACAGTGGCTCCAGATTGAATGGTAGCAGCTTTTAAAGCACGAGTGGCGGTATCGCCTTTTACTCCATTTTCGCAATAAGTAATGACCACTTCTATTTTTTCTGGAAGTTCAGCACCAATTGGAAGCTCCGTTTCGGTATTCATAAATACAAAAACTTCGGCGCCATCTATCAAAAACTGAGGGGCATCTATCATTTCTTCAGACATGGCAATTTGCTCAAAAGTTTCCGTGTTCATTAGGTTATAGCCACTATCATCCTTATATAAATATTGAAATGCTTTCTTTTCAACGCGCACAGGGTGAATGTTCTCCCCGCTATTCCAGGTTTTTTCGATAGATCTTTTATTGTCTACTCCTTTTAGTTTGGCCCATATTTTAGCAGCTGCACGAGCTGTTTTGTTCTCCCCAAATTCTACGACCGAATACAAGTTACCGTCCAATTTTAAGATCATTCCGCGACTGATGTCTGAAGTTGTTGCCATAATTGTTTTTTTTAATTTGTCTTAGCGAACGGCAAAAGTAGCACATGATAGCCATTTATAAAAAATCCTTTAATTTTTATTAAGAAATAAGCATAAAAAAACCTTGATTAGCCTATTTTTGCGCCACAAATAACAAAAACGCACTAGATGTCAGTATTAGTCAATAAAAACTCGAAAATCATTGTACAAGGCTTTACAGGTACAGAAGGAAGTTTCCATGCCGCACAAATGATTGAATATGGTACTCAATTGGTGGGAGGTGTAACACCTGGTAAAGGGGGCACCATGCATTTAGACAGACCCGTATTTAATACAGTTGCCGATGCCGTTAAAAATACAGGCGCTGATGTGAGTATCATTTTTGTTCCTCCTGCATTTGCAGCGGATGCAATTATGGAAGCCGGGGATGCTGGCATTGGTTTGGTAGTTTGTATTACCGAAGGCATTCCTGTTCAGGATATGGTGAAGGTGAAAAATTATTTACTAGGAAAAACAACTCGTTTAATAGGGCCAAATTGTCCTGGTGTTATAACTGCAGAAGAAGCTAAAGTGGGTATTATGCCTGGCTTTATATTCAAGAAAGGAAGCATTGGCATTGTTTCAAAAAGTGGCACTTTAACTTATGAAGCTGCGGATCAAGTGGTGAAAGCAGGATTAGGTATCACTACTGCTATTGGTATTGGAGGAGATCCCATCATTGGCACAACAACAAAAGAAGCAGTTGAATTATTAATGAATGATCCTGAAACAAAAGGAATTATTTTGATCGGCGAAATTGGTGGAAGCATGGAAGCAGATGCCGCCAATTGGATCAAAGACAATTTGAGAAAACCAGTGGTTGGATTTATTGCTGGTCAAACTGCACCTGCTGGACGTCGCATGGGTCATGCTGGTGCCATCATTGGAGGGGCAGATGATACGGCCGCTGCTAAAATGAAAATTATGGCTGCTTGCGGAATTCATGTATGTGCAAGTCCTGCTGACATAGGTACTACCATGGCTGCAGCTTTAAAAAAATAAGAACATTCCGTCTTAAAAATACATTAGATCCCTTATCATCAAAAAGATAAGGGATTTTTTATTGTAAGTTTGTTCTATGAAATATCCGTTTTTCTTAATCATCTTCCTATTATTTTATGTGCAAACGAATGGGCAAAATCAAACACAAATTAAAATTCATTGCATTGCCCCCAAGAAATTTGTAACAGGTCAATCGGTAAAATTAAAAGTGCAAGTAAGTCATCATTTAAAAGAAGAGAAAACAGGATCACTTACCCTTTCATTAATAAATCATCAAACAAAAAAATCAGTAGATGGTTGGTTTTTGAATATTTTTCCATTTCAATACTTTACTACCCTACTAAATGAAAAATTTGAAGCCGAATTCCCTTTTACCATACCCAATGATTATCGAGAAAGCGTTGATCTGCTATTAGTAGCTGTCGTCAATGAATTAAAAGATACTATTGGCTTCACGATACCCATTAAAAAAGCAAATCCCATTGCAAAAAAAAGTTAAATACTTGGTCATTGGTCAAGGACTAGTAGGTACTTGGCTGGCTTACTTTTTACAAGAAAGGAATCTTAGTTATGTCATAGTAAATGATAGCAAGCAAGCTTCTGCTAGCAGCGTTGCGAGTGGAGTAATCAATCCAGTCACTGGCAGAAGAATGGTTCAAACCTGGATGATAGAAGATGTTATGCCTTTTGCAGTAGCCTCATATGAAGCATTTCAACAAAAAACTAATTCAAAAATAGTATCAAATACGCCTGTTGTATTAATTCATCCTTCGCCACAAATGAAAGATAGTTTCGATTATCGATTGGCGCATGATAATGTGTATTTAAAAACCAATAACACTTTAGATTGGCAATCCTTTTTCAATACCCCTTTTGGAACCGGTGAAATTGACAACTGTTATTGGATTGATTTGATCCCATTTTTAGAGGCAGGCAAAAAACACATGGCGGATCATTTTATAGAATCCACCTTTGCATTTACCGAATTTAAAATTGTAGACGAAGGTGTTCAGTGGAAAGATATCCTCGCCGAAAAAATTATTTTTTGCGACGGTGTCAATTCTATGCAAAATCCTTATTTCAAAGCGCTTCCCTTTGCGCCTAACAAAGGGGAAGCATTAATCGTGGCCATCGATGGTTTACCAGCTAAGCATATTTATAAAAACAATATTGCGATTGTACCCTGGAAGGAAAATTTATTTTGGGTGGGTTCTAGTTTTGAATGGCAATACGAAAACCAAGATCCTACAAAGGCATTTAAACAAAAGATGATGACTGCGCTAGACTCTATTTTGAAACTACCCTATCAAGTAGTGGATCACCTAGTAGGTATCAGGCCCGCTAATACAGAAAGAAGGCCTTTTGTGGGCTTACATCCTAGCTATCCTCAATTAGGTATCTGCAATGGCATGGGCACCAAGGGTTGTTCCTTGGCCCCTTATTTTGCTTCGGAATTAATCAATCACATCGAACTGGGTGAGGAAATTAACAAAGAAGCCGACATAGCAAGATTTGGCCCTTTACTTGTTTAGAAAAAATGGGCTTCAAAATAAAAAAAAGAATAATTTTAAACCAATAAATTTTAATTCAAATCTACCAACATGAATGCAGAAGAAAAAGAATTATACCATATCCCTATTACTTATCGCAAAATGGAAAATCTACATATTGTTTTTTGGTTGTTCAAGGATATTGCCTGGTGTATGTTTTGGAAACCATTGGGCGTCGCGATGATTATTCCAACCCTTTCCATTTCAATAGTAATTGCTTGGAGAACCAGGCATATTTTTTCTGAATTATGTCACAATTTAGCCATCACCGTTTGGATTATGGCCAACTCTTTTTGGATGTGTAGTGAATTTTTTGGCTTAGATACTCAAATAGTATTTGGAACCGTTACGGTAAAACATTTAGCGATGATTCCATTTGTAACAGGGGTATTGATTTTGTCTTATTATTATTTGGTTCATAAACCAAGACATAAGGAAGAACCTGCTACACTTTAATGAATTCTATAAATATTTCTTTAATTGATGGGCTCTTAAAGCTGTAATGATACCTAAACTACTCACCATTAAAAATGCCCATCTTAGGCCCATGGCTTGAGATAAAAATCCAATAATGGGTGGCCCAATTAAAAATCCAAAAAATCCAACAGAAGAAACTGAGGCAAGTGCAATACTTACTTTGCTAGCCTCTGTAGTTCTGCCAACGGTTCCATAGATGGTTGGAATTACAGAAGAGACGCCAAACCCAACCAACATAAAGCCTATTGAACTTATGACGATATGAGGATAAGAAGTAGCCACTATGATTCCACAAGTTGCAACCAAGCCACTTAATATTAATTGTTTTCTTGCGCCCCAATAGTTGATAAGACTATCTGAAAACATCCTACCAATGGTCATGCAAGCCATAAAGCATATATAGCCAGTGGTTCTCCACTGAGTGGAAACTTTAACAACATCTTGAAAGTACACTCCACTCCAATCAAACATCATCCCTTCACAAATCATATTGCTAAATGCAATCAAGCCAAATTGCCACATCAATGGACTAGGTTTATTCCACATTTTAGAAATATGATTGCTATTTGCTTCTCCAGGTAATAAATAAATACGTGTGAAAAATAAAAACAACCATACCATCAATGCCACAAATATAAATTGTTGCAAGGGTGATATAGCATGTGCGACAAAAAACCCACCTAATAAACCACCTACAAAACCAGCCAAGCTCCAAAAGCCATGAAAGCGAGAAGTGATACTTTTATCAAATAATTTAGACAGGGCTGCTGCTTGCGTATTCACAGATACATTAAATAAATTTCCAGCCATTCCAAATAAAAATAAAGCCATGGCTAAAATTAAACGGGTGTGCGCCAAGCCCAAAGTAATTAATGTTATGGGATAAATGATTGCAGCAATAATGAGAATTTTTTTACTGCCTTTTTTTGCAGTGATACTACCAGAGAGTGGAATGCCCAAAAAGGTACCCAATGGAAGAAATAATAAGATGCCTCCAAATGCGCCATCACTCAAACCCAAATGCATTTTAATATCTGGTATACGGCTTGCCCAAGAAGCGAAACAAATTCCAGTTAAAAAGAAATACCCTGACAATATAATACGTCTAAATTGAGGGGTAATGGCCTGATCTGTCATAGCGCAAAGATGGGGTTTTTCTAGGAATTGGGCTATATTTGCCAACGAAACCTATTTCAATATTATTGTATGTACAGAACGCACCATTGTGGAGAATTAAATATTCAATTTGTAGGACAAAACGTTACCCTAGCGGGATGGGTACAAACCATTCGCAAATTTGGTGCGATTACATTTATTGACTTAAGAGACCGATATGGTATTACCCAACTGTTGATGGGAGAAGAATTGCAAGCACAATTAGAAGCGCATCCTTTGGGGCGTGAATTTGTCTTACAAGTAAAAGGAACTGTTATTGAGCGATCTAGCAAAAATGCGAATATACCCACTGGTGAAATTGAAATAAAAGTTGCTGAATATAAAATACTCAATGCTTCAATGGTACCTCCTTTTACCATTCAAGACGATACCGATGGAGGTGACGACATTAGAATGAAATATCGCTTTTTAGATTTAAGAAGAAACGCAGTAAAAAAGAATATTGAATTAAGGTATAGTGTAAATCGTGCTACCAGAAATTATTTACATGAAAAAGGATTCATGGATATCGAAACACCTTTTTTAATCAAGTCTACCCCCGAAGGCGCGCGTGATTTTGTAGTACCTAGTAGAATGAACGCTGGCGAATTTTACGCCCTACCGCAATCGCCACAAACTTTCAAACAATTGTTAATGGTAAGTGGCTATGACCGTTACTATCAAATTGTAAAATGTTTTAGAGATGAGGATTTAAGAGCAGACAGACAACCCGAATTTACACAGATAGATTGCGAGATGAGCTTTGTGGAGCAAGAAGATATTTTAAACATGTTTGAAGGATTAATAAAAAGCATTTTTAAAGATGTAAAGAATATTGATTACACCGAGTCTGTTCAAAGAATGACCTGGGAAGATGCAATGTGGAATTATGGCAATGACAAACCAGACATACGCTTTGGTATGGATTTGTGTAACTTAAAAAAGCCTGACCATGTATTTTCGGCCAAAAAAGACCAAGCCGCTTTAATCCATGGGGTTGATTTTAAAGTATTTGATGAAGCTGAAACAGTGATTGCCATTGCAGTACCAGGTTGTAGTGAATATTCACGCAAACAAACCGACGAATTGACTGAATGGGTAAAGCGCCCACAGATTGGCATGAAAGGAATGGTATTTATTAAATGTAATACCGACGGAAGTTTTAAAAGTAGTGTAGATAAATTTTACTCAGAAGATAAATTAAAAGCCATTGCGAATGCTGCCAATGCAAAAGCAGGTGACTTGATTTTAATTTTAGCGGGGGCGGAAGAAAGAACTCGAAAAGCGGTGAGTGAATTAAGACTGGAATTAGGCAAACAATTAGGATTTAGAAAAGAAACTGAATTTAAGTTGTTATGGGTTTTGGACTTCCCATTATTTGAATATGATGAAGAAGGCAATCGTTGGGTAGCAAGGCATCATCCATTTACTTCGCCTAAGCCAGACCAAATAGATGTGATGATTAACAATGCCCCTGAAATTAAAGACGCAGCTAAATACTTAGAGCATCCTTACGCAGGCATTAAAGCCAACGCATACGATATGGTATTAAATGGCAATGAAATTGGAGGCGGGTCTATTCGAATTTTCCAACGCGCTTTGCAAGAAAAAATGTTTGCTGCTTTAGGCATGAGTCCGGAAGAAGCACAACATAAATTTGGATTTTTATTAGGCGCTTTTGAATATGGTGCTCCGCCGCATGGTGGAATCGCTTTTGGATTTGACAGGCTATGTGCATTATTAGGCGGCAGCGAAAGTATCAGAGACTTTATCGCTTTCCCTAAAAATAACAGCGGCCGTGATGTGATGTTAGATGCCCCAAGTACTATTGATGCAAAACAATTTGAAGAATTGCAAATTAAATTGAACTTGAAATAATACAATTCCAACCAACTATTTAGATCCCATGCCGCAAAATTTGAAACTATATACAGTACTTACTTATATTTTAATTCCCATTGCTTTGTTTTTTGGATTTTTGGATGTACTCATATTATTTTCCTCATTGTCCAATCCAAGTGCCTTGATTATGGTATTTATTATTGCTTGCTTGGTTATTTATACTTTTTCTAGTTACAAATTTTTAAAGTTGGGTATTGAAAGAGAAATCGTGCAAACATTAAAATTGAAAGATTGGATAAAAGTGAACGCTTATGTGAGCTTTTTCTTATGTAGTTTATTTTTTGTGAATTCCATAAGTGTATTGGTTTCCACCAATACTGTTTTGCTTAAATTTATCGACGAATTTTTGCAACAGCAGCCCAATATGCCCAAAGAAATCACCAATGCATTGGTTTTGTCTATACTCAAAGGCGTTTCTGTATTTTTATTGATTACAGGTATTATTGGGATTGTTCATATTAGAACTACCCTACGTTTGGTGAAACAGCAAGCCCACTTATTTGAGTAAATTGGATCTAAGATTTTGTATCTTTAACTAGATGAACCATTCTATCCCCTTAGCCGAAAGATTGCGCCCACAAACCCTAGCTGATTTAGTGGGGCAAGAACATCTTTCCAGCCAGGACAGCGTATTGCAAAAAGCCATCGCCAAAGGGAAAGTACCTTCTATGATTTTATGGGGACCACCCGGTGTAGGCAAAACCACATTGGCCAATATTATAGCCACCACGTTTAATAGTGCCTATTTTCAATTGAGTGCTATTAGCAGTGGGGTAAAAGAACTCAGAGAAGTAATTGAAGAAGCCAAGTCCAAAACCAGTGCTATTTTATTTATAGATGAAATACACCGATTTAACAAAGGGCAACAAGATGCCTTATTGGGTGCTGTAGAAAAAGGAACGATTACTTTGATTGGTGCTACTACAGAAAACCCAAGCTTCGAAGTCAATAGTGCCTTATTAAGTCGATGCCAAGTATTTATTTTAAAAGCATTGGATGAAAAAGCCTTATTAAAATTAGTAGATCAAGCCATCGAAAAAGATGCATTATTTAAAGGGCAACCCATTGAATTAAAAGAAACAGAAGCCTTGTTGCAATTATCAGGAGGTGATGGAAGAAAATTATTGAATTTATTAGAATTGTCGGTAGAAGCCTTAATAGATATTGAGAAATCTGACAAACCCTTGGTGATTAGCAATGATTGGGTGATGGAAGTTGCGCAAACCCATATTGCACTATATGATAAAAATGGAGAGCAGCATTACGATATCATATCTGCTTTTATCAAAAGTATGCGAGGCACTGATCCCAATGGTGCCATCTATTGGTTGTCGAGAATGATTGCAGGTGGGGAAGATGTAAAATTTATAGCTCGACGTATGCTGATATTTTCGAGCGAAGACATTGGCAATGCAAACCCCAATGCCTTTTTATTGGCCAACGCTTGTTTTGATGCAGTGAATAAAATTGGTTACCCAGAAAGCAGAATTATTTTATCTCAATGTGCGATTTATTTGGCCAGCTCTCCTAAAAGCAATGCAGCCATTGAATCTATTGACCATGCTTTGGCATTGGTAAATAAAACGGGCAACCTTCCTGTCCCATTACATTTACGCAATGCCCCAACAAAATTAATGAAAGATTTGTCTTACGGTAAAGATTATCAATATTCACACAAAGGTGAAAATAATTTCATAGAACAAGAATACTTGCCTGATGCCATCAAAAATACAACGCTGTATCAGCCACAAAAAAATTCTAGAGAACAAGAAATAAGAAAATTTCTACAAGAAAGATGGAAAGGCAAGTATGGATATTAATTCATTCCAAGATATTCATATTATCCCTATTTTTGCTCTATGAGCACAAGCAATAACATTCAATGGGTTACCAAATCTTTTTCCGATCTTACCAATAAGGAGCTATATGAACTTTTAAGATTAAGAAGCGAAGTGTTTGTGGTAGAGCAAAATTGTGTATACCTAGACATCGACAACAATGACCAAAAAGCTCATCATACCTTAGGCTGGCTGGGCAAGGAATTGGTGGCTACCACCAGACTTTTTGATAAAAATATTATCTATGATGGTTACCAAAGTATTGGAAGAGTGGTCACTGCCCAAAAATACAGACGAACAGGTGCTGGAAAAATATTAATGAACTATTCTATTCAAGAATGTGAAAGATTGTTTGGCAAAGGCCCCATTAAAATTGGCGCACAATTTTATTTGAAAAAATTTTATACCGATTTTGGATTTGAACAAACTGGACCAATTTATTTAGAAGATGGAATAGACCATATTCCCATGATAAGGGTTGCTCAGTAAATTATAAAATTCTTATTTCATCTCTAGCGCTAAGAACTTCGCAGTATGTGTTTTGGATTTTTTTATCATTTCTTCTGGGGTTCCTTCAAATTGAATCAGTCCTCCTCCATTGCCCCCTTCTGGGCCCAAATCAATAATGTGATCGGCCACTTTAATTACATCCATATTGTGTTCTATAACTAGTACTGTATTGCCTCTGTCAACCAATCTGTTTAACACGCCTATTAATAATTGAATGTCCTGAAAATGTAAGCCTGTAGTGGGCTCATCCAAAATATAAAAGGTTTTTCCAGTATCTTTTTTGCCTAATTCAGTCGCTAATTTAACACGCTGCGCTTCTCCACCACTTAAGGTCACTGCCGATTGTCCCAAAGTAATATACCCCAAGCCCACTTCATTCAACACTTTTAATTTTCTATAAATAAATGGTACTGCTTGAAAAAATTCACAGGCTTCTTCCACGGTCATATTCAATACATCACTAATTGATTTTCCTTTGTACCTAATTTCCAAAGTTTCTCGATTGTATCTTTTACCGCCACATTTTTCACAGTGCACATATACATCAGGTAAAAAATTCATTTCAATTACACGCATGCCTCCTCCTTCACATACTTCACAACGACCACTTTTTACATTAAAAGAAAACCTTCCTGCTTGATAGCCTCTAATTTTTGCTTCCGGTACAGATGCAAATAAAGTTCTGATGTCGGTAAAGAAACCACAATAGGTTGCAGGATTGCTTCTTGGAGTTCTTCCAATAGGCGATTGATCTATTTCAATGACTTTATCAATGTTTTCCAACCCCGTTACTTTTGAATAAGTCATGGGTTTGGTTTTGCTATGGTAACAAAACTGAGATAAAATTGGATACAGGGTTTCATTAATTAAAGTAGATTTTCCACTTCCACTTACACCTGTTACCACGGTAAAAGTGCCTAATGGAAAATTACAACTTACTTTTTGCAAAGTATTCCCAGTGGCCCCTTTGATACCAATAGTAAGCCCATTGCCTTTGCGTCTTTCAGAAGGTATTTCAATTTTTTTCTTGCCTGCTAAAAACAATGCCGTATCCGATTTTAGTTTAACAATTTCCTGTGGCGTTCCTTGTGCTACAATATGCCCACCATGAATACCCGCCTTGGGGCCAATGTCTACTAAATAGTCGGCAGCCATCATAATATCTTTATCGTGCTCTACGACTAAAACCGTATTGCCAATGTCACGCAATTGTTTTAGTGCAGTAATCAATCTTTGATTGTCTCTTTGATGCAAACCAATAGAAGGTTCATCTAATATATACGTAATGCCTTGCAACTGAGAACCAATTTGGGTTGCCAACCGAATTCTTTGCGATTCTCCCCCACTCAATGATTTGGATGGACGACTTAAGGACAAATAAGACAAACCTACATTCATTAAAAAAGAGATGCGATCATCAATTTCTTTTAAAATGCCAGCTGCTATTTGCGTATCTTTTTTATCCAATTTTGCAGGCAAACTTTTGAACCAGTTTTGCAAAGCATCTAAATGCATGTCGTTTAAAGCAGCAATATTTTTTTCATTCACCTTAAACCATAAACTTTCTTTTCTTAATCTCGCCCCTTCGCAAACAGGACAGGTATTCAATTCCATATAGCCTTCCACCCAGGCCTTCAAATGATCGGTGCTTTGCGAAGATGTAAACCATCTTTTCATCATTGGCACTATGCCTTCATAACTACCCGTATACTCATTTGGAATGTTTTCATCATTCAAGTCCATGTCTAAAGTGGATGAAATATTTTTATCGCCAAATAAAATCAAATCCAATTGTTCTTTGCTTAATTCATTGATGGCCTTGTCTAAACTTATTTTATGCTTTCTTGCAAATAATTTAATTTGATTAAACACACTTGCCTCTCTGGCTTCTCCCAATGGATGAATGGCCCCTTCATTAATACTTAAGGTATGATCCTGTAATAATAAACTCATATCAATGGCATACACATTGCCTAAGCCTTTGCAGTTGGGACAAGCCCCATACGGAGAATTAAAAGAAAAACTATTGGGTGATGGCTCTTCATAACTTAAGCCAGTTGCCTCACACATCAATTGTTTTGAATATTGCACCAATTTTGTTTTTCCTTCTTCCAAAACAAAAAGTAAATCCTTTCCCATTTTCAAACATTGGGCAACACTGTCTCCCAACCTTATTTTCATTGCCACTGATACAGGTAAACGATCTACCACAATTTCAATATCATGAATTTTATAACGATCTACTTGGTATTTGGGTTTTAATTCAACAATCTCTCCATCTACTCGTGCTTTTACAAATCCCTTTTTTCTGATTTCTTCAAATAGCTCTCTGTAATGCCCTTTACGACCGCGCACCACCGGTGCCAATAAATTTATTTTCTTGTCTTTAAACTGAGTAAATATATTTTGAACAATCTCCGCTTCAGAAAACTTAACCATGGGTTTTCCGGTATTGTAACTATAGGCTTTGCCAATACGGGCGTACAATAATCTTAAAAAGTCATACAATTCGGTAACGGTTCCAACCGTAGATCTAGGATTTTTATTGGTCGTCTTTTGTTCTATGGCAATCACAGGAGACAAGCCTGTAATTTGGTCCACATCGGGGCGTTCCATTTCGCCCATAAACTGTCTGGCATAGGCACTAAAACTCTCCATATAACGGCGTTGCCCTTCGTTGTATAGGGTATCAAAAGCCAAAGAGGATTTGCCACTTCCGCTCACCCCTGTAAAAACCACTAATTGATTTTTAGGAATGGTTATGTCAAAATTTTTCAGGTTGTGTTCTCTAGCACCAACAACGGTAATATATTCTTTTATTTGGCTCATCTAAGGGGTTAAAGTTATAACAACCTTTTAAATAATTTGTTGACTGTGAAGAATAAACATTTAGTAAATTTGCCTTTTAATAGCCCATTTAAACCATGTCTAATTTAAGCAGCAAAAATTCACCATTTATCTTTGCCCAACTTGGTTCCCTTGGATTGGCAATGCTGCTTTTTATCCTCAGCTTACTCACAGGCAGAGAGGCGCTGTTTTTAGCATGGAATGTGGACTTAGGCCTATGGGCAGATCAGTTTTTTAGCTTTTTCACCAATTTAGCAGAAGGTTGGATGTGGATACCTTACTTATTGATCGTATTTGGATGGTACAAAAGAGACGTTCTATTTATTTTACTCAACTTTTTAACCTCAACCCTGCTAACTCAATTGCCTAAAAATTATATTTGGCCAGCCGTAAACAGACCTATTGCGAGTGGCATACCCCTTTCAAAAATACATACCGTGATGGGTGTTGAAGTGCATACATACAATAGTTTCCCTTCTGGACATAGCGCCACCGCTTTTGTTTTATTTTTTCTTACCGTATATTTTTTCCCTCATAAAAAAGTATTTTGGATAGGAGCGGCTTATGCAATTATATGCGGTTACTCTAGAATTTATTTAGGCCAACATTTCCCTATCGATGTTGCAGGGGGAATCATTGCAGCTATTTTAAGTTTTCAATTAAGCATTTGGATAAGAAATAAAATAAAACCAACTCCTTTTTAGTATTTTCAACAAGGCTCTTTTTAATACCACTTATTATGTTTAATAAATTATCATTTTTAACCTTTAGCCTATTTATTGTATTGTTCTCCTATGCCCAAGAAAATACACATGTTAGCGCACCACTAATACACTCATTAGATACTACTCAACAAATTATTGAAGGCAGAAAAAATAGCGCTAATCAAATTCAAAAACCTTATGTTATTTTGATTTCTGCGGACGGATTTAGAGCTGATTTTACAGCACTATATGATGCTAAAAATTTAAAGGCGCTTTCTAAAAAAGGAGTTCGAGCTCAATATATGACCCCATCTTATCCTTCTGTCACTTTCCCCAACCACTATAGTATTGTTACAGGCTTGTATCCTGCGCACCATGGATTGGTTGACAATAGTTATATCGACATCCCAACAGGCGCATTTTACAATATGGGCAATAAAAAAATGGTCGCCGAAGGTAAATGGTATGGAGGAACGCCGCTATGGGTTTTAGCAGAACAACAAAAAATGATCTCGGCTAGTTTTTATTGGGTAGCATCTGAAGCTGCTATACAAGGTATTAAACCGACCTATTATTATATATACAATGAAAAGATTGATATAGCCACAAGAATCAAAGCTATCAAAGACTGGTTGAGTTTACCCGAAGAACAACGTCCTCATTTAATTACATTTTATTTCCCTCAGGTAGACCACAATGCACATGAATTTGGACCTAATGATGCAAGAGTGGGAGAAGCCGTTCAATTTGTTGACAGCAGTGTTAATGCATTACAAGAAACTTTATCTTCTTTACACTTACCCATTAACTATATTTTTGTTTCTGATCATGGCATGGCTAAAGTTGATAATATCAATACAAAGCCTATGCCAAATGCCATTGATACCAGTTTTTTTACAGTTCCTTGGGGTGACACTCAATTGCATTTGTATGCCAAAGACAAATCAAAAATCGAATCTACCTATGATGCACTAAAAAAAGATACAAGTATTACGGTATATAAATTAGATGAAACGCCTGCTTATTGGCATTATAAAAGCAGTGATGATAAATACAATCGCTTGGGTGATTTAATTGTTATTCCACATTTTCCAAAAGTGTTTAATTTATCTACAAGAAAAACCACCATAGGGAAGCATGGATTTGACAATCATTTAGTAGAAATGCGCGCTAGCTTCATGGCATGGGGGCCGGCATTTAAAAATGGAATGACGATAGACGGTTTTGAAAATGTAAATGTTTACCCATTGGTAGCACATATCTTAGGATTGACCATTGATGAATCTAACATTGATGGGAAATTAGAAGTGTTGAAACCGGTTTTGATAAAATAGAATTAAATACTATTTTATACATCTTATACTCGCGCCATTATTTAAAGCGTCATTCACACGCGCTGTTTGTGATGAATTATAATACAAACCAAAACGCACCGCAGTAGTAGTATTATATTTTGTACTGGTCCAGAAATGCGCATTGGTGCCTACTCCACTCGCAGGGCCTCCAATAAAAGTACCATTTGTTGTTTCTACATCTCGAAAACCTGCGGCGATGGCCGAGAAACCTGAACTATTTGTACTAGCAAAACTAGCACTTGAAGTCCATGTAGAAGTGAGTCTTAATTCTTCAGAAGAAACAGATGTTCCGGCGGATGCATCTCCTCCATAAAAATTGGCTAGAACTAAAAATTCTGCATCACTTGGCACATGCCATCCAAAAGGGCAAACTCCCCTAGCGTCATTTACAACTGTCCAATTGTATAATTTGCCATACCCAGCTGCCTGTGAAATAGTATTATAATCACTATAGGCTCCTTCTGTTGCATTCTTCCACAAAGTGCCATCAGTAATATTTGTAATGGGATCACCATTGGTATAGCTAACTACATTTAGGTTATACAACATCCATGTTTGAGTACCAATGGTGATACTAGGCGTAATACTATAATCAGGTCCAACTAAAAAACCCTGCGGTACAATTTGACCTTTTAAATTAAAAGAAATAAATAAACAAATAATATAAAAGTATTTCATTATTAATAGAAATTTTGGACTGCGGTAGCATAAATTTTACTTCCATCGCAAATTAATGTTACAATATCTGTTCTACCATTGGTTGCTGTAATAGTGGGGCCAGATCCTCCACCAGCCCATAACCATGCGACAGGGAATGCAACCGTTTTGCCAGTACCTGAAGCAATTTGTCTAAACTTAATGAGGTAGGTTCCTACACTCAGGTTACTTAAAGTTAAAGTAGTTATACTATTGGCTAAATAAATATGAAAAACATTTCCCAAACTCATGTCAATAGTGGTAGTAGTTGCAGACAATATACTATCAGTGGTATATTGAATATATCTTTTCACTTTTATACTATCCGCAATAACCAGTCCAGTTATGGTGGGATTCGTTCTATCTAGTTTAAGATTAATTCTATTAGATAAACTCGCTGTGTCACGTCCGAATCTAGAAGAAAGCATATTAGCGGTGTCAGATACCTTAAGTCTGGTAGTCAACATATTTGCAGTGTCACTAATTTTTAATCTGCTGCTAAGCATAGTTGCAGTGTCCGATACTTTAAGTCTCGTAGTCAACATATTTGCAGTGTCACTAATTTTTAATCTGCTGCTAAGCATAGTTGCAGTGTCTGATACTTTAAGTCTCGTAGTTAGCATACTTGCTGTATCTGAAATGTTCACTTTAAGGCTTATTCTATTAGATAACAAAATTGTATCACGTGCAAATCTTGATGCAAGCATACTGGCTGTATCTGATACCTTAAGTCTCGTAGTCAACATATTTGCAGTGTCACTAATTTTTAATCTACCGCTAAGCATAGTTGCAGTATCTGAAATATTTACTTTAAAGCTAATTCTATTAGATAAACTTGCTGTGTCCCTTGCGAACCTGGTAGACAACATCAAACTGGTATCAACAATTCTTAGTTTTGAATTAACTCGATTAGATAAGCTAACTGTATCACGTGCAAATCTTGAGGTAAGCATAGCACCAGTATCCGCAGTGTTTACATATATAGTATTGTCATAACTTATACTAGTACCAGCAGCTTTAACTAATCCAGTGCCATTTAATTGAGCTTGGCCTCCTAAACCAGTTAAAGTATAGGTAGGCACATTTAAATTACCCGTAGTTGAACTAAAAGTAGCAGCACCTGATGTGCCAATAGTTGTTAAAGAATAAATTTGTGCATTATCTGTAACATTGGATAAACCTACTTTTGATTTGCTAATCCCTGTTGCAATTTTAACATTAGTAATGCTAGCATCAGCTAAATCTGTTGTAGCAATGGTACCATCGAAAATTTTTGCTGAAGTAATTGCATTATCTTTTATAACTGGGGAATCTGGTGTATTGGTTAGATCCCCTGCCAATTTTATTAACCCATAGTCTACAGCTGTTGCTGGACTAGCACCTCCAGCTGTAATTGTATTGGCTACTTGAGTAACATAGGTGGTTACCGCCAATGCAGTAGGAAACTTGATATTATTTTGTTCAGAAGTTAGAGACAAATTAATGGACTTATTAATTGTATCCATTTTGGAATTGATTCTAATAGACATGCTCGCGGTATCTCTTTTTTGTAAAAGAAAAGAAGTGTCTTTTTTAATTCGATTGTTTAACATCGCAGCGGTATCAAATGAGCTAAGTTTTAAATTAATTCTAGTAGACAATGTTGCGGTATCAATTTTTTGTAAAAGAAAAGAAGTGTCCTTGCGTATTCTATTATTTAACATCAAAGTAGTATCTGAAGAGGTAAGTTTTAAGTTAATTCGGTTGGATAAGGTGAGGGTATCAGATAAATTTAGTTTAGTTGAAATACTTGTATTAATAGGTGTTATATCAAATGTCTTTGATGCCAATTGAGTAGGTGTGACATAGGATAGGATACTGTCTGCCGTATTTATTTTTAAATTAATTCTATTATTAAGTGCACTGGTGTCATAGGTCTTTGTAGCCAATTGAGTGGGTGTCACAAAAACTACTAAACTATCCTTTGTATTCATTTTTGAATCAAGTACTGCATTCAATTTAACCAAAGTGGAATCTCTAAGACTAGAAACACTGGATAAACTAAGTATTGAATTTTTATAGGGCAATAACATAACCGCCGTATCTGCATTATTCAGTTTCTTACTTAGATCTATAGAAAATGAATTTAGTTTATCTGCTTTGAGGTAATTAGCCAGCATTTTGGCGGTATCTGTTATAGATAATTTACTACTTACGTCAACTGTACTACCACTGTATAATGCATAAGGGACCGTTCCAAACGGAGTCGACCCCAAATCTATCCAATCCTTGGTAAAATCCCAATCAGCAGCAGGTGCAGCAGGTGTGATGGCTATTTTTATATTCAAAAAAAATGGGCCATTGGCCCAATCAATCGATGTCAAATTTTTCGCGACTCCATTGATCCATTTACCACCTCCAATAGTCATGTTGAAAACTCCAAAAGCATCTGTATTTGTTTGATGTTGTTCTACAAACACTTTATTTCCAGTTTCTGTATACTGAATAATACTTACTTCAACATATAGTTTTTTTTCTTTGGCAGGATTGGTAAAATTATCTCTCGCAATGGCCTGAAAAAATATTCCATTGTTATTTATTTGAGCAAGTAGTGAATTAGAACATAATACATAAATAATAAATATGATAATTTTTATATACTTTTTCATTATTTATTTATGATTTTTTTACAACTCTGATTGATTACAAAATAAATACAAAAATTGAAAAATAATTTGAGTCCTAGGCCTCAAATAAATAGTTAATGTACTAGATATATTTCTACACAAATTAAAAGTGATATGTTTATAGCAGAATAATACATATTAATTAAGCCATGTTATACAATAAGATTTTAATTCTCGAAGATGATATGATTGTGGGAATTGATTTACAAGAGTTATTAAATCAAGCTGGATACGACACTGTTTTACTCCACAATTACAACGATGCTATAAGTCATTTAAAATCGTTTAAACCCAATCTGGCTATATGTGACATCAATCTTGGGCAGGGCGAAACTGGAATTGATTTTGCAAAATATGCGACGATCCTATTGCCGACTTTAGAAATCATTTATGTAACGGCTTTTAGCACCCATCAAATTATTGAAAAAGCAGAATCAACCCAGCCCTTAAATTATATTATTAAACCCTGGAATGAAGAACAAATAAAAGTAACCGTTAAAAGAGCTTTGAGCCTTATTAAAAATAAATATGCAAAAAACGAAGTGATTGAAAAATTAAGTTTAACTGAATATAAGATTTTAGACCTTATCTCTCAACAAAAAAAGAGTAAGGAAATTGCTATAGAATTGTTTGTATCAGAAAAAACAATACGGAATCATCGCTACAATATCATCAAAAAGTTAAAATTGCCCAACGAGAACAATAGTTTATTAAAATGGGCTTTAACCAATTTACATCTTTAAAAATAGTTCGTTGAAAATTATACGCTGGACATTCGTCCTATTTATATTTATAACAGGTCCTATTGCAGCTCAATTAAAAGCATCTTATCTAATTAGTAGTATCGGATCTAAAAATACTTTTGTAAATAACATTTCTTCGATTCAATTTAAAAGTATACCCAATTGCATTGATGTGCAAACAGGAATCAATGCCTTACAAACCAATATTGGAAAAGACAACTTTGTGATCAATTGTTCCATCGATTTAAACATCAATACCCTAGGCCTCAAATTCTATCCCAATCCAGTCATCAACAATGCGAAAGTTAAATTTATTGGCACCCCTCCCCTTAAAAGTATTTTTAACTTGTACATTTATACAACTACTGGAGAATTAATCCTATCCAGAAAAGAATCTGGCTATAATATCTTCCAAGGAATCCTCCTTAATTTAAGTTTCTTATCCCAGGGAGCCTACTTTATACAAATTGAGTCCCTCTATACCCTTGATATAGTAAAATTCATAAAAAGTTAGCCGGAATCTTAGGGTTAAGCAAATTATTAAATATATTAGCCTATCAACAAATTGAAAGCTATGAAATCCATCTTTGCAGTCTGCTTATCCTTAACATTAATCATCCAGGCACAAGCGCAAAACACCTACTCCATCCTTCCACAACCCGCTAAATTAATGCCGGCAGAAGGTCAGTTTACTTTTAAGAGTAACACGGCTGTAGTAGTAACAAAAGAAGCCGCAGCTTTCACTTCAGTTGCCAAGATGCTTTCTGATCAGCTCAACGCTTCTTATGGCATAAAGCTTTCTGTTAAAAATGGCAGTACAAGCTCTAATGCAGTTAATTTCACATTCAACGATCAATTGGCTGAAGAAGCTTATCAATTAAAAGTAACAAAAAATAAAATTGATATTCAAGCTAAAACAGGCAAGGGTGCTTTTTATGCTTTGCAATCTTTATTTCAATTGATGCCTGCACAAATATTTAGCACTACTCCATCCAATCAAACTGCTTCAGCTTCGGCTTGTAGCATCGAAGACGCTCCCCGTTACAATTACCGTGGTTTAATGCTAGATGCTGGTAGAAATTTTTTTCCAGTAGCTTTTATCAAGCGTTACATCGATTTAATGGCTGTGTATAAATTAAACACTTTTCATTGGCATTTAACCGAAGACCAAGGATGGCGCATTGAAATAAAAAAATATCCTCTGTTAACCAGCCAAAGTTCTATTCGTAAAGAAAGTATGGTAGGGAAATACAGTGATATGAAATTTGATCATACGCCTTATGGCGGTTTTTATACCCAGGAAGAAATAAAAGAAGTGGTGGCCTATGCAGATAAGAAATTTATTACCATCATTCCTGAAATTGAAATGCCTGGTCATTCGCAAGCCCTTTTAGCCTCCTATCCTCAATTGGGATGTAATCCTGATAAGATTTACGAAGTGGCCACCAAATGGGGCGTATCAGAAGACGTGCTTTGCCCTCGAGAAGAGACATTTACTTTTATGGAAAATATTCTTACCGAAGTGATGGCTTTGTTCCCAGGCAAATACATACATATTGGTGGTGATGAGTGTCCTAAAACACAATGGAAACAAAGTCGTTTTTGCCAGGACCTGATTAAAAAATTAGGATTAAAAAATGAGCATGAATTACAAAGTTATTTTATAGGTAGAATTGATAAGTTCATCACCAGTAAAGGAAAAAGAATGTTGGGCTGGGATGAAATTTTAGAAGGTGGATTGTCTCCCAATGCCATGGTCATGTCTTGGAGAGGGACCAGTGGGGGTATTGAAGCAGCAAAATTAAATCACGATGTGGTGATGTCTCCGAATAGTTATTTTTATTTAGATTATTATCAAGCCAATGCTAAAACAGAACCTTTGGCCATTGGTGGTGATTTGCCTTTGAGTAAATGTTATTCCTTCGAACCTGATTTACCTGAATTAACCGAAGCACAAACAAAACATATTATAGGTATACAAGCCAATGTTTGGACAGAGTATATTAAGACTCCTGCATATGCCGAATACATGACTTTTCCGAGAGCCCTGGCTTTAGCAGAAATTGCATGGTCACCGAAAGCACCAAAAAATTATAGTGAGTTTGTTGGAAGAGTAAAAAAACAAAAAAACAATATGGACGCTTTAAAAATTAATTACTGTCCTGTTGAGTTGAAGTAGTAATGGATAGCCGTCGCTTTGCTCCGGCATCTTGTTTACTCTCAGTGCAAAAGCATCATGCCTTAAAAGGATCTCCTCACTTCGTTCTTGTATTTATATTTTTTTTTAAAAATATAGGATAGCCGTCGCTTTGCTCCGGCATCCTGTTAACCCTCAGTGCAAAAGCATCATGCCTTAAAAGGATCTCCTCACTTCGTTCTTGTATTTATATTTTTTTTTAAAAATATAGGATAGCCGTCGCTTTGCTCCGGCATCCTGTTAACCCTCAGTGCAAAAGCATAAAAACATTAGCCTAATGAAATTCATTCATTAGGCTAATTGTTATTTCATTCATGCGCGATTTCAAGCGAGCTTGAATCGCTTATTCTTGAAATAACAAAGCCTCAACTTTCGTTGAGGCTTTGTTTTCTTTTTTGGTCGGGAAGACAGGATTCGAACCTGCGACCACCTGGTCCCAAACCAGGTACGCTACCGGACTGCGCTACTTCCCGTTCCTTTTACTAGTTGCCTAGCAAATTTTTTATTCCGGTTATACATACTACTTCAATACTTTTATACCTATTACAAGAACTAAATGAGTGCGGAGAGGAAGGGATTCGAACCCTTGGTACAGTTTAACCCGTACGGCAGTTTAGCAAACTACTGATTTCAGCCACTCATCCACCTCTCCTCCAAAACCTCTTTCGAGGGGTGCAAAAATAAGCACCTTGACCTTAAATACCTAAAAAAAGTCCGGAATAAACTTAAATAAAGCTCATTCCGGACCATTATATTGTTAATTGATAAATTGTAGTCTAAAAAGGGCTACTTACATTGCAGCTAGTTGCACTTTCTGAGTCAATTCCATCACGTTTTCTCTGAACATTGAATCGGTATCCATTAAGTCCTTTACGGTTTGGCATGAATGTATTACCGTGGTATGATCACGTCCACCAAAATGCTCTCCAATTGTTTTTAAGGAGTTCTTGGTAAAGGCTTTTGCTAAGTACATAGTAATTTGACGGGCTTGTACAATTTCACGTTTACGTGTTTTTTGTAACAACTTATCATAAGGCACTTCAAAGAATTCACATACCATTTTTTGAATGGCGTCGATGGTAATTTCCTTGCTGCTTGTTTTAACAAAATTGCGCAATACCTTCTTAGCTAATTCAACATCAATTTCTTTTTTATTCAAAGAAGATTGAGCAAGTAAAGAAATCAACGCTCCTTCTAATTCTCTCACATTTGTATTGATATTGTAAGCCACATATTTCACTACTTCTTTAGGCATTTCTAATCCATCAGCCTTCATCTTCTTCTCCAAGATTTCGATACGTGTATCGTAATCAGGTACTTGAATGTCTGCGCTCAATCCCCAACGGAAACGACTTAGTAAACGCTCTTGCAATCCTTCCAAATCTTTAGGCGCTTTATCAGAAGTTAAAACCAATTGTTTGCCACTTTGATGCAAGTGATTAAATATAGCGAAGAAAGCATCCTGAGATTTTTCGGCTCTATTAAAAAATTGAACATCATCAATAATCAACACATCGATCAATTGATAAAAATGAATAAAGTCATTTATGGCATTATTGCGACTGTGATCTTGGAACTGATTGATAAATTTTTCTGAACTCACATATAAAACCACCTTATTGGGATGAATGCGTTTTACATCATTTCCAATGGCTTGAGCTAAATGTGTTTTTCCTAATCCCACTCCTCCATAAATAACCAAAGGATTGAATGAATTGGCTCCTGGTTTTTCGGCTACGGTTTTACCAGCACGACGTGCTACCCTATTGCAATCCCCTTCAATAAAGGAGTCAAATAGGTAATTATGGTTTAACTGAGGATCAATTTGCATTTTCTTCAACCCTGGAATCACAAATGGATTCTTAACCGGATTGTCAATAACCAACGGGAAGTTCATCTCATTGTTATTGTATGTTTTCATACCACTGGCTGGTACATCCATGGAACCTTTTTTGTTGTTTCCACTATCCACCATGATACGATATTCTAACCTAGCTTCTTTTCCTAATTCACGTTTTAAAGTCTTAGCTAAAAGGTTAACGTAATGTTCTTCTATGTACTCGTAAAAAAATTGGCTGGGAACTTGAATCATCAAAACATTGTCTTTCAAGTCAACCGGTTGAATAGGCTCGAACCAAGTTTTGAAATGTTGCCATTCAACAATATCCTTAATTATCTTTAAGCAATTACTCCATATTAATTCTGCGCTCTTAGCCATCTTACTTTCTTGCTCTTTGTTTTTTATAAAAAAGGTACTTACTTGGATTTCAACTCTGGATTAAGGAATTGTTAACCGGAATGCGAATATGACGACTTATTGTTGAAAAAAAAACTTTTTTATTTGGTTTTTTTTACATGTCCTCAAAACCCTACAAACCGAGTGTTTCTTATTCCCTAATTGGGCGTTCAAGATATATCCTTTTTCTTAAAAATGGCTAGTTATCCACTTATTTTTTTAGCCTATTTTCTAATAAAAAACTAATCCTTATTTGCTTTTAAGTCCCCCTATTTACTTTTCGCCTTTAAATACTACCTTTGGCTACTTAATTATAAATATGAGCTACGAATTAACCGGCAAATTAATTGCCAAATACGAAATCATTCAGAGAAAAGAGACCTTTAAAACAAGGGAATTTGTGATAGAAAAGTCCGATGACATCAATGGTAAAACCATCACGAATTATGTTAAATTTCAATGTGTCCAGGACCGCACGGCTTTACCTGATCGTTTTAACCTAGGAGATACCGTAAAAGTACTTTTTAATATAAAGGGGTCTAAGTGGAATAAGGACGGAAAGGACAATTATATTACCAATTTAGACGCTTGGCGCATGGAAGCAGTGGCCTTAGGTGGCAATACCGCTCCTACCGAAGCAAGCACCTATTTTGATATCCCTGCCAACGAATCTGGCGACGACTTGCCTTTTTAGTAGACAAATGTCTGCTGGACACTATTATTAAAGAAAGCATTTTTTTAGGATAAACACCTAACCCATGCAAACCAATATTCAAATCAAACTTACGCCTTCCGAGGCGGCAGATAGGAACAGCCTTTTGAAGGTCATTAGCCAAATTACTGGCCATCCTGCAGCATCCATTACAGGGTTCCAAATTGCTAAGAAATCTATAGATGCCCGAAGTAGGCAACAAGTTTGGGTAAATTTAAGCCTCACTGTTTTTATTAACGAGCCTTTAAGCCATCGCTTTGTCGAACCCATCCATTTTCCAGAAGTACCCAAGTCCGCAAAAGAAGTCATTATTATTGGCGCAGGACCGGCCGGTTTATTTGCAGCCTTAGAATGTATTTTATTAGGGTTAAGGCCTATCGTTTTAGAAAGAGGTAAGGACGTAAGATCAAGAAGACGTGACTTAGCTAAGCTAAATAAAGAAGGCATCGTAAACCCCGAAAGCAATTACTGTTTTGGTGAAGGTGGTGCGGGCACTTATAGTGATGGTAAATTATATACCAGAAGCAATAAACGAGGGAGTATTGATAAAATCTTAAGATTGTTTTATCAATTTGGGGCAGATGAATCTATTTTGTTTGAAGCACATCCCCATATTGGCACCAATAAACTACCGCATATCATTACTGCCATGCGTGAACAAATTGAAGCATCGGGCGGTAAGGTATTGTTTGAAAAAAAATTAACCGATTTTGTAATTGATCAAGATCAAATAAAAGAAGTGATTACTGCAGATGGAGATCGTATGAAAGCGCAAGCAGTTATTTTGGCAACAGGTCATTCGGCTCGTGATATTTTTAATTTATTATTTGAAAAAAAGATGAGCATCGAAGCAAAACCATTTGCGTTAGGTGTAAGAGTAGAACATCCTCAATCTATTATTGATGCCATTCAATACCACTGCTTATTGCGTGATCCTAATTTACCACCTGCCTCTTATAGTTTAGTGGAACAAGTTAGTGAACGTGGGGTGTTTAGTTTTTGTATGTGTCCAGGCGGTATCATTGCCCCTGCTGCCACTGCTCCAGGAGAAATAGTGGTCAATGGCTGGAGCCCAAGTAAAAGAGACAACCCTTATGCCAATAGTGGAATGGTGGTTCAAATAGATATTCCTTCGGCTGCTCAATTTTTAAAGCGTACTAAAAATAGCTTGCCCGAAAATCATCCATTATTATTATTAAATTTTCAGCAACAGGTAGAGCAAGCAGCTTTTACATTAGGCGGCGGATTGCAAGTAGCACCTGCATCCAGATTAATTGATTTTTGTACCAATAAAATTTCAAGCTCCTTACCTGATGCAAGTTATTTACCTGGATTATTGGCAGCTCCATTACAAGAAGCTTTACCCAATTTTGTTCACACTACTTTGCAAGAAGGATTTAAAGCATTTGGTAAAAAGATGAAGGGCTATTATACGAATGATGCGATTGTGGTGGCCACTGAAAGCAGGACCTCATCGCCGGTTCGTATTCCTAGAGATGCGGACACTTTACATCATCCACAAATTAAAAATTTATACCCTTGTGGCGAAGGTGCTGGTTATGCAGGCGGCATTGTAAGTGCGGCCATGGATGGTCAAAAACTAGCACAACAAATTGCGGCTTTATAGTACTCCTAATTCTCTGGCTTTTCTTTCTTACTTAATAATAGTTCATCCTGAATTAAATGGTTCAACTTAAAGGACTTTAATTCATTCGCTAAAGTGGGAGAAATTTCACGTGTAGCCATCATTGGCTTACCCGCATTTACCCAAGCAGTGTACCAAAAATCGGCAATCAGGTTGGCTGAAGCAGTTAACTGCGCATTCACAGTAGGACCCAAACCATTGGCATAGGCTTCTGCAAACTCTTTAGTATACACTTTTGTTTCTCTACCATAACGCATCTGCGTTTTATACTTGGTCTCAGGCTTAAATTGAATAGATACTTCTTTTTCCACGGCTAACATTTCTGGAACCAAACTTGCTGCATGACGAATGTCTTCCCACAAGGCTTCGCTAGGATTTTTTAAGTAAGTGGCTTTGTGTGGATTGTATAATTGATATTGATCAATTCTTAATTCTGGTATAAAAGATTCCCATAAACTATGTAACCCTTTTTGATTGGTCAATTGACCATCATAATTAATAGAAGTATGCAATGGCACATGAACATCTCCAATGTAATGACCAATATCGGCTGCATAAAATAAGATGCTGTCCTTATTTTTAGAACGAAAGGCATTGGTTAATTTATCTAACTCACTCATAATTAAATAAGGTGCCCAGCCATACTTTAATAAAGTATCTTCTGAATATTTTTTTACAGCAGTAGCCCAATCCAGTGGCATATTATTAGCGGCATTAGGACCATAGGCTTCTAAATCTATAAAATGTTTTGTTGCTTCAGATTTGTCTGTATTGCGTCTAATATCTGGACGAGGTGAATTGCTCACTAAATAATTTAGATCCTTATGAAAATAAGATTGCAAAGGTTCGGGTAAACTATAAATAGCCAATTGATTGATGGTGCGATGCACTAAAAAACCCCAACTACTTAGGCCTAAGGCTAAAAAACAAACCGCGATTAGAATAAATGATTTCTTATTGATCATGTTGGCTAAATTTAAAACGAATATAGCCTATTATCAGCTTAGAATATCGGCGTTGTATTAATTTTTCCGTTCTTACTATTTAATAAAGCCTATTTGAAAAAATGAATTTACTTTTGGATATAATTTATTTACTATGGATGCGCTTTTAAGCTTGCAAAATTTAAGAAAATATTATGCCACCCAAAAAGCGGTGGACGATATTAGTTTTACTATTGAAAGAGGTAGCATTTTTGGTTTACTAGGGCCCAATGGCGCAGGTAAAACCACCCTACTTAGAATGATCACGGGAATTTTTTATCCAGATGGTGGAGACATCATTTTAGATGGCAGGCCCTTTGATGCTTTAAATGACATTCAAAAAATTGGGTACATGCCCGAGGAGCGTGGCTTATATAAAAAAATGAAAATTGGCGAACAAGCTTTGTATCTAGCACAATTAAAAGGCTTGTCTAAAGCCGAGGCGACAGAAAAAATAAAATATTGGTTTAAGAAATTTGAAATGGAAAGTTGGTGGAATAAAAAAGTGGAAGATTTAAGCAAAGGAATGAGCCAAAAACTTCAATTTGTGATAACTGTTTTGCATGAACCTAAATTAATTATTTTAGACGAACCTTTTAGTGGATTAGACCCAGTCAATGCGAACTTAATTAAAGATGAAATATATGCTTTAGCAAAAAAGGGAGCTACGATTATATTTAGTACCCACCGTATGGAACAAGTAGAAGAAATTTGTGACCATATTGTACTCGTTAATTTAGGAAAAAAGATATTAGACGGATCGGTAGCTGGGATTAAACAGCAATACAAGCAAAATATATTTTCAATTGAAACAGAAGCTGGAGTAGCACTACCTACTAACACCGCTTATGTAATTGTTAAAACAGAATCTAATAAAACCTTTGTTAAAATAAATGAAGGGTTTAATGCTAATGATTTACTGAAGCAACTCATTACTCAAAATATACAGGTGGTTGGCTTTAACGAAGTGCTGCCTTCACTAAATGATATATTTATAAACCTTGTAGAAGGCACCCATGCCAATGCAAGAGCTTTTCAAAACAGTTAAGAATAAAAATAATTATGAACAAGATTTGGTTAATAATACAAAGAGAATATAGTACAAGAGTTAAAAACAAACGTTTTTTACTACTTACTTTTTTAATGCCCTTATTAATAGTAGGTATGATTGCTGCTTCTACCTATTTATCTATAACAGGCGTTGAA
>CANCSS010000016.1 GCA_947380905.1 Chitinophagaceae bacterium
ATCGGCGCTGGATTAGCTGCTATCGGTGCTGGAATTGGCATCGGTCTAATTGGTAAAGGAGCGGTAGAAAGTATTGCTCGTCAACCAGAAGCAGTGAATGATATTCGTTCTAACATGATCGTAATGGCTGCCTTCGTTGAGGCCGTAGCTTTATTTGCGGTGGTGGTTGCCCTATTGGGGAACGGATAATCTATCAAAAGATTTCCAAAAGCATTATAGGCCCTAGCACAGGGCGATGGGCCTATAATTTTTTAAAAGGTAAGCTTGTAAAAACGAAGAAAAGATTTTAATCATTAAGATAAATTAAGGACTATGTTGTTAGAAATAAACCCATTGGTGTTGCCAGATATCGGATTGGTATTTTGGAATACGGTTGCCTTTATTGGACTACTTGTAGTATTGGGCAAGTTTGCTTGGAAGCCTATGTTAAAAGCCATCTCTGATAGAGAAAAAGGCATTGCAGATTCTTTAGCAAAAGCCGACCAAATGAAAGCAGATTTGTCTGCCATGCAAAATGAGAATGAAGCATTATTGGCTAAGGCGCGTGAAGAAAGGGCAACTTTGATTAAAGAAGCCAAAGAAGCTTCTGAGAAAATGGTAGCTGAGGCAAAAGACAAAGCAAAATCTGAATATGAAAGAATTGTAGCAGATGCGCAAGTGGCAATTACCCAACAAAAAAATGCAGCTTTAACCGAAGTGAAGAATCAAGTAGGTTCTTTGGTAGTAGAAGTAGCAGAAAAAGTGTTGCGTAAGGAACTGTCAAATAAAGCAGAGCAAGAAAAATATATTCAACAATTAGCAGACGGAGTTAAGTTAAATTAAATTGTAAGAAATGGCCAACGCACGATTAGCAGGTAGGTACGCAAAAAGTTTATTGGATTTAGCTACAGAGCAAGGTCAATTGGAAGCGGTATATGCGGATATGAAGTATTTGCATGCTGTTTGCCAAGCAAGTAGTGAATTGGTAAATGTATTGCGCAGTCCAATTATCAAAGCAGACCAAAAAAACAGCATCCTTGCCGAGGTTTTTAAAAACAAAGTAGGTTTGTTGTCTAACTCTTTTATGGTGTTATTGGTAAAAAAGGGTCGTGAAAGTGAATTGCCCGAAATGGCTGCTGCTTTTATACAGCAATACAATGCCATTAAAGGTATTCATCAAGTAACATTAACTACTGCAGTAGAAGTAAGTGATGTATTGAAGAAGTCAATTGAAGCCAAAGTGAAAGCAGAAACTTCATTTGCAACGGTAGAGCTTACTACCAAAACGGATGAGAACTTAATTGGCGGTTTTGTTTTAGAGTTTAATAATAATTTAGTGGACGCAAGTATTGCTAGAGATTTGAAAGACATCAAAAGACAATTCATTAGCAATGAATTTATAGGAAAAATAAAATAATAATACTACAATAAAATAATCTGTTATGGTGGACATTAAACCTGATGAAATTTCAGCAATTCTTAGACAGCAATTAAGCAATTTTAATGCAGCTGCTGATTTAGAAGAAGTGGGAACCGTATTGCAAGTGGGTGATGGTATTGCCCGTGTATATGGTTTAAATGGTGTTAGAAGTGGAGAGTTGGTAGAATTTGAAAACGGTACCAAAGCCATTGCCCTTAACTTAGAAGAAGACAATGTGGGAGTGGTATTGATGGGAGACAGTAAATCTATCAAAGAAGGAAATAAAGTAAAAAGAACTGGTGAGATTGCTTCTATTAAAGTAGGAGAAGGCTTAGTAGGTCGTGTAATTAATACCTTGGGAGAGCCAATTGATGGCAAAGGTCCTATTAAAGGGGAACTGTATGAAATGCCATTGGAGCGTAAAGCGCCAGGGGTTATTTTTCGTGAGCCAGTAAAAGAACCATTGCAAACAGGTATTAAAGCGATTGATGCGATGATACCTATTGGACGTGGTCAACGTGAGTTGGTGATTGGTGATCGTCAAACAGGAAAAACAGCTATTTGTGTTGATACCATTATCAATCAAAAAGAATTTTATGATGCTGGAAAACCAGTATACTGTATCTATGTAGCGATTGGACAAAAAGCTTCTACGATTGCAGGTGTAATGAAAACATTTGAAGACAATGGTGCGATGGCCTATACAACCATAGTTGCAGCACCTGCTGCAGATCCTGCTCCATTACAATTCTATGCTCCTTTCGCGGGTGCAGCCATTGGAGAATTCTTCCGTGATACTGGTCGTCCTGCATTGATTGTGTATGATGATTTGTCAAAACAAGCGGTGGCGTATCGTGAGGTTTCATTATTATTACGTCGCCCTCCAGGACGTGAAGCATATCCAGGGGATGTATTCTATTTGCACAGTCGTTTATTAGAGCGTGCTGCGAAAGTAATAGCCAATGATGATGTAGCAAAAGACATGAATGATTTGCCAGCTTCTATCAAACATTTGGTAAAAGGTGGTGGATCTTTAACCGCTTTGCCTATTATTGAAACACAAGCGGGTGACGTTTCTGCTTATATTCCTACCAACGTAATTTCTATTACCGATGGACAAATATTCTTAGAAGGGAACTTGTTTAACGCAGGTATTCGTCCAGCGATCAACGTAGGTATTTCTGTAAGTCGTGTGGGTGGTAACGCGCAAATCAAATCCATGAAAAAAGTATCTGGTACTTTAAAATTGGACCAAGCATTATACAGAGAGTTAGAAGCGTTCTCTAAATTTGGTGGCGACTTAGATGCTGCTACTAAATCGGTAATTGATAAAGGAGCTAGAAACGTGGAAATATTAAAACAAGCGCAATACAGCCCTTTCTCGGTAGAGAAGCAAGTAGCTATCATTTATTTAGGAACCAATGGCTTATTGAAAGAAGTATCGGTTCGTAAGGTAAAAGAATTTGAAGCCCATTTCTTATTAGAGATGAGCAATAAATTACCCAACGTGCTAGCTGAATTTAAAAAAGGTAATTTACCAGAAGATGGCTTGAAGCAAATGGTAGATTTAGCCAATAGCATTATACCTCAATACAAATAGTAGTTTATCTATTTTATAGTAAAACCCCGAACTATGTTCGGGGTTTTTTGTTATTAGGGTATGTCGGTGATTAAAGTACAACATATTAGCAAGCATTTTGGAAACCTGAAGGCAGTGGATGACCTTAGTTTTGAAGTGCAAGCTGGGCAGGTTTTTGGCTTTTTAGGTCAAAATGGATCTGGTAAAAGCACCACGATACGAATGTTGTTGTCCTTGATTCATCCAAGCAGCGGAAGTATTGAGATATTTGGGAAATCCATTGAAAAAAATAGAGCAGCCATTTTAGAGCAGGTAGGCGCCATCATTGAGCGGCCCGATTTGTATCCTTATTTAAATGCAAAAGAGCATTTGCAATTGTTTGCCAAAGTAAGAAAACAAAAAATACCAGCTGGCGCCATTGATGCCACCTTAGAAAAAGTAGGCTTATTTCATCGTGCAAAAGATAAAGTGCAAACTTTTTCCTTAGGAATGAAACAAAGGTTGGGTATTGCGATTGCCTTAGTGCACAATCCGAGTTTAATTATATTAGATGAGCCCACCAATGGACTAGATCCGCAAGGGATAGCAGCTATTCGAACACTTATTAAGCAGTTGGCAAAAGAAGAAGGGAAGACGGTATTTGTTTCTTCTCATTTGCTCTCAGAAATTGAGCAAGTGGCCGATCAAATATTAATCATTCATCAAGGAAAAAAAATAATAGAAGGGGTGACCAAGGATTTGCTTGACCCGCAAAGGAGAATTGTACAAATAAAAACGATGGATGATGAAGGTACGCTTCAAGTGATAGTGGCAGGGAGTTTTAGTAATTATTTATTACCCAGAAGGGAAGGTATCTTTTTAAAAATACCTACTTATGAAATTCCCTTGCTCAATGAAACACTCGTAAAAGCGGGTGTTGCTTTGCTTGCCATCGAAACCAAGAATTCTTTAGAAGATTATTTTTTACAAATCACATCAAACGCTTAATTATGTGGTCATTGATTCAGGTGGAATTGTACAAAATTTTTAGGCGGCCCAGAACCTATATTGCTTTTGGAGCGGTGGCGGCATTGATTGTAGTGATTCAATTGGGTTTGAAAATTGATGGCAATTCTTATGCTGCATTTTTAATGAAGGACATTAATGACACTTTAACTGTAGATGGCAAAGTGTTGAATGGGTATTTAATATGTTATATATTATTACAATTGTTATTGGTGCATGTTCCTTTGCTAGTGGCATTGATCGCGGCCGATATGCTTTCGGGAGAAGCCAATTTAGGCACTTTGCGATTGCTGTTTAGTACCCCTTTTAGTAGAACCCAATGGGTGCTAGCGAAGTTTATAGCTGCCAGTGTGTATACTATTTTACTTTTGATTTGGTTGGCTTTTTTAGCACTTTTCGTAAGCATGTGGGTATTTGGTACCGATGATTTATTTTTAATGAAATCGAACTATGTGGTATTGATAGAACAAAAGGATGTGCTTTGGAGATATGTGGGTGCTTTTGTATTTGCCAGCTTTTCCTTGTTAACCGTTACCAGCCTTGGTTTTTTAATGTCGAGTATGGCAGGCAATTCCATTGGACCTATTGTGGGCACCATGAGCGCCATTGTATTTTTTACCATCTTAAGTACTTTAAACATTCCTTTGTTTACGATCATTAAGCCTTATTTGTTTACTACGCACATGAACAATTGGAAAGAGTTTTTTGATATAAAAGTAAATGCTAGCAATGAAGCCATCACAGGTAGTATTTTAAATATTCCTAAAATAAAAACATCTTTGATAGTATTAACTTTGCATATTATTTTATTTGTTACCGCGTCCATTATGATCATGAAGAAAAAAGACATCCTTAGTTAAGCCTGCCATGAAAAATTATAAAGTAATATTAGTTATAGGGGCATTGTTTTTGTTAAGCTTTATGAGTTCCATGCCTCTTGCAGCGCAATTGGATCCCTTGATAGAAAAAGTAAGCCAAAAATTAGCCTTGGTAAATGATTATGTGGCAGAAGGAAATATGAAGACGGATGTGGCTTTCATAAAAGCGTCACTTGGCAAAGTAAAAGTTTATTTTAAAAAGCCTAATTTATTAAAAGTAAAAAAAGAAGGGGGCATTTCCTTGTTGCCCAGGGGAGGCGTGTCGCTAACTATTAATACACTTTTAAATACAAAGCAGTACACCACCATTCCTGCAGGTACGCAGTTGGTGAATGGCAAGAATTTAACAGTCATAAAATTAATACCAACAGATGATAATTTAGACTGGGTGATTTCCACCTTGTGGATTGACCCAATAGCGGCTTTGGTGTATAAAACAGCCACCACCACTAAGGAAAATGGCAGTTATGAAATAACCATGCAATATGGTGAATATGCCAATTATGGGCTGGCTAGTAAAATTATTTTTAGTTTTAATACCAAAGATTATAAATTGCCTAACGGAATTACTTTAGAATTTGGTGACGAAGATCCTTCGGCTAAGCAAAAGGCACTTAAAAATAAAAAAGGGACCATCGAAATAACTTATTCTAAGTATTCCATTAATAAAGGCATACCTAGTAATCTATTTTAAAAATGAGAGCTGTTTTTCTTTTGCTATCTTTTTTCATCCTCTTAAACAAGGGCCATGCACAAACGGCTACCCCTTCTTTTTCTAAAAGCTTGGAGGCGGCAGTACTGATGTTTGATAAGTCTCAAACGCAACAACAGTATGATTTGATTTTTGCAAAAATGGAGGAATTGCACCTGCAAGATCCTTCTGCTTGGCTGCCTGCTTATTATGCAAGCATCATCAAAGCAAGAATGGCCATAAAAAAAATGGGGAATTCGGAAAAGCTGTCAGAAGAAGCAATCAAGTGGCTGGCCATTGCAAAGGAACTACATTACAGTGACGAGGTCTTGTGCTTGGAAAGTTTAGTATATACTTCTAAAATGTCAGTGAGCCCTACTTTTAGATGGAATGCCTATGAATCAAAAATAAAAAAGCCATTAGAACAGGCCATTGGATTAAATAAAAACAATCCAAGAGCTTATTTGCTAAAAGCAAGTTTAGCGTATCGATTGCCTTTTTTTTATGGAGGAGGCTGCAAAGCTGCTATACCCATGCTTCAAAAAGCAAATGGTATATTTGAAACTCAAAAAAATGAGTTTACTGTAATGCCACATTGGGGAAGAGCCCTTGTGTTGGAGCTTGTAAAAGCTTGCCCCATTGATTAATAAAAAATTCTAAAGCAAGGAAATTAGTTTAGCCTTCATTTTCATACAATCTTTCATCCACCGCGCCAGCAAACATTCTGGCACTTATTTTCTTAAGTGGATTCAAACGCATATCGGTATAGCCTTGACGGGCATGAATAATTCTTGCACATTCAAAAATGCTCGCCGTAAATGAACCTGCATCGGCTTTGTTTTTTCCTGCAATATCAAAAGCAGTTCCGTGATCGGGGCTGGTTCTTACAATAGGCAATCCTGCTGTAAAATTTACACCCTCACCAAAGGCCAATGATTTAAAGGGAATCAATCCTTGGTCATGGTACATAGCCAATACGCCATCAAATTTTTCATGGGCACCTCTGGCAAAAAAAGCATCGGCAGAGTAAGGTCCGTATACCAACATTTGTTGCTTGCTTTCTTTGATAGCAGGTTTTATAATTTCAATTTCTTCTTTGCCTATTAAGCCTTCGTCTCCTGCATGTGGGTTTAAAGCCAACACGGCAATGCGAGGGGCGTCAATGCCAAAATCTTTTTTTAAACTACTGTATAAAATAGATAATTTTTGTTTTATTTTATCTTTCGTAATATGCTTGCCTACTTCCTGTATGGTAACATGTTCGGTAACCAAAGCCATTCTTAAATTATCTGCAACTAATAACATTAAATTTTCCGTGTTTCCAAAGGCATGTTGCAAATAAGGTGTATGCCCACTAAAATTAAAATTGGGAGATTGAATATTTTTTTTGTGTATAGGAGCAGTAACAATACCATCAATTTGTTTATTTTTTAAAGCAGCTACAGCAGCTTCTAAAGATAGCAAAGCATATTTACCACCTATTTCTGTCATTTCTCCTGGTGTAATGGCCACTTCCTCTTCCCAACAGTTTACTAGGTTTACTTGCTTTGTATTTAATTTAGAGAGGTCGGTGGTAGGAGCAAAAGTGATGGCATATTCTGGCAACCCTTTTTTATAAAAATTAAGGCATTTATTATTGGCAAATACAACCGGTATGATAAAATCCAACAAACGGTTATCAGACAATGATTTGATGATTAATTCAAGGCCAATGCCATTTAAATCACCGCAGGTAAAGCCTATGATTGGTTTTCTGATGTCTGGGTTCATATCCATTTGATTAGGCTGTAAAAGTACGCACAAAAACCTAACTTTGCCTCATGCAATACACGCTAAAAAAGTCGCTGGGACAACATTTTTTGAATGATGCTCAAATTTGTAAGGATATTCAGGAGGTATTGCTACAGCAGGAAATCAAACAATTGCTTGAGGTAGGTCCTGGCGCTGGCGCTTTAACTAAATATATCCAGGACATTCCAACGGAATCATTTAAGGCCATTGAATTAGACAGGGAAAAAGTAGCTTTTCTGAGCCATGAATATCCCGAATTAAAAGACAAATTAATTTTGGCTGATATTTTGGATGCTGCCATTCCTTTTGAAAATGAGTTTGTGGTGGTGGGTAATTTCCCATATAATATTTCTACACAAATTGTTTTTAAAATAATTGATTGGAAAGTACAAGTGCCCATGATGGTTGGTATGTTTCAAAAAGAAGTTGCTGAACGTATTGCGGCGAAACCCAATTCAAAAGCCTATGGCATTTTAAGTGTTTTAACGCAGGCTTTTTATGATGTTACCTATTTATTTGATGTGCCTCCCACTGCCTTTACGCCCCCGCCAAAAGTAATGAGCGGAGTAATTAAGTTAACCAGAAAAAAATCTTTTCCTACCTTTACATCTGAAAAAGCTTTCTTTCATTTAGTGAAAATGGCATTTGGTCAAAGAAGAAAAATGTTAAGAAATCCTTTAAAGCCTTATTTTACAACCGAACAATTGCAAGATTCACTTTTTACAAAAAGAGCAGAAAATTTAACTGTGGAAGATTTTGCAGGGCTCACTTTTAAAATGCATACACTTTAAGATGTTGAAAAAAGTAATTATAACCGCGCCAGTACATCCTTTTTTGTTGGACACCTTAAAGCAAAAGGGGTATGACATTCAATATGCACCCGATATAAGCTATGAGGCCTTGATGGCTTGTGTAGATGCGGCCCAGGGTTTAATTGTAACCACGCGTGTGAAAGTAGATGCTGCCTTGTTAGAAAAAGCGAATCAATTAAAATGGATTGGGCGAATAGGCAGCGGCATGGAACTCATTGATACAAATTATGCGGCAACAAAAAACATTTTGTGTGTGAGTAGTCCTGAGGGAAATAGAACAACGGTAGGCGAGCATACCTTAGGTTTATTATTAAGTCTAATGCATCGCATACCTAGTGCTTACAAAGAAGTGCAAGCGGGAAAATGGATACGTGCTGCCAATAGAGCAGATGAACTTACTGAGAAAACGGTGGGTATCATTGGTTTTGGAAATACAGGTACTTCTTTTGCCAAAGTGTTAAGTGGATTTGATGTTCAAATTTTAGCACATGATATTTATAAAACTAATTTTGAAACGGATCAAATTAAGTCAACTACGCTTGAAATAATTCAAGAAAAAGCCGATGTGGTGAGCTTGCATTTGCCACTGACCAATTTGACGCATCATTATGCCAACGAAGCTTTTTTCAATGGCTTTAAAAAGAAGCCCTATTTTATAAGTACCTGCAGAGGGGCTGTAACTGATACGGCTGCTTTATTAAATGCGCTGCAAAAGGGGCAATTGAAAGGGGCTGGTTTGGATGTATTAGAAAACGAGCAGTTGGCCAGTTATTCAAGCCAGGAGAGGGCCTTATTGGCTGATTTACAGGCTTTTCCTAATTTCATTGTTACCCCTCATATTGCCGGCTATAGCCAGGAAGCTTACTATAAAATGTCTAAAGTGATATTGGAAAAATTAGGCATCATTTAAGCAATATTTTATATATTTACACCATGCAACGCTACAATCATGTGGCGTTGTATTTTTTTTATAACTAAACAAAGGATATGAGCGAGCATACAGCATATGTGACAATGGAGACCTTCGATAAAATGCGTGAAGAATTACATCGCATGAAGTCGGTGGATCGTCCTGCCGCATCAAGAGCTATTGGAGAAGCGAGAGAAAAAGGCGATTTAAAAGAAAATGCAGAATACGATTCTGCGAAAGAAGCGCAAGGGATGTTAGAGGCAAAAATTAAACAATTGGAGTCTACTATATCTAATGCTAAAATTGTGGATACCAGTACCATTGATATTAGCAAAGTGACCATTTTAACCAAAGTGACCATTACCAATCAGGCCACTAAAAAAACCATCACGTATCAAATAGTAGGAGAAAAGGAAGCCGATTTAAAAGCAGGTAAAATTTCTGCCTCTTCTCCTATTGGCAAAGGATTGATGGGAAGGAAGGTTGGCGAACTTGCCGAAATACAAGCACCCAATGGAGTGATGAAATTTATGGTAGATAATATTACTGTATAATTTAATTGTATAAGCCATGACCATTTTTACTAAAATTATCAATGGCGAAATTCCTTCTTATAAAATTGCAGAGTCGGAAAAGTTTTATGCTTTTTTAGATATTTTCCCTTTGCAAAAAGGGCATACGCTGATTGTTCCTAAAATTGAAGTAGATAAAATTTTTGAAGTGCCGGATGCTTATTTAAGTGAGTTGTTGCTTTTTGCAAAACCCATCGCCAATGCGATTGCAGCAAGTTTTCCTTGTAATAGAGTAGGTATGGTTACCGTTGGATTGGAAGTGCCACATGCACATTTGCATTTAATACCCATTGCTGCTGCTGCTGATATGGAATTTTCTCGGCCAAAACTTGCTTTAAGTACCGAAGAATTTATAGCCATACAATCTTTAATGATAAGTAAGCTCTAAATTGTCTTGCTATTTTTTTAACCTGCCTGGATTTTTTGTAAGAAAGGCTTCCCAACTATTTGTTTTTTTTGAAGATTTTTTTCCTTTCACCACTTTGGTTGCAGGCAGTTGTATACCTGTTAATTGATAATGATGACATAGGGCTACACCTAAGGCGTCGGTAGCATCGTAATACTTAGGCTGCTTTTTTATAGCCAAAATGCGCTCCAACATTTTCCAAATCATTTCCTTATCGGCATTCCCATTGCCCGTAATGGCTTGTTTTACTTTTTTGGGTGCGTATTCTGTAACAGGCAGTTTAAATTGCATGGCAGCAGCAATGGCCACCCCTTGTGCTCGGCCTAGCTTTAACATGCTTTGAATATTTTTTCCAAAAAAAGGAGCTTCAATTGCAAAGTGTTCGGGATGGTAGGTTTCGATGAGCTCAATTATTTTAGCATGAATCAGTTGAAGCCTTGCATAAATATCTTTTTCTTTGGTCAACTTTAAAACATCCATGGTAATTAAAGTAGGCTTGGGGCCTCCTTGTAAGATAGCATATCCTAATATTTGTGTGCCAGGATCTATTCCTAAGATAAGGGGTGTTTTTGCCATGTACAATAAAGTTACATATATCATCTCAAATTCCGAACTTTGGCCTTATGAATCAAGGCCTCACTAAACGCATACTGTCAATAGCAAATAAAGCCATTGGTTTTATTTTATTTATTATTTGTGCTGTGGCCATTTACAGCAAAGTAACCAGCAATGATAACTTGCAAAAATATGGGGGCAGTATGAAGGATCAATTTTTGAAAATTACCTTTATGGAATGGGTGATTTTATTGATTTTGTTTTTTTTAAATTATTTAATAGAGGCCATCAAATGGGAAAAAGTGCTTAAAAGCTTGCATCCAATGACCATTACGCAATCTTTTAAAAGTTTATTGGTTGGTCAAGCTTTTGCTTTTTTTACCCCAGTAAGATCGGGTGATTATGTAGGTAGAATTTTATTTTTAGCAAAAGAAAGTAAATTAAAGGGGGTGGCACAAATGGCCTGGTCATCCTATGCGCAGTTGTTAATTACACTATTGATGGGCACTGTTGGATTGTTTTTTAATTTACCTTTTTTACCCTGGTTAAAATGGCTAGCGCCTTTTATTACCTTGGTTGCTTTTATCATCTATTTTAGCAAAGGCCATTTTGAAGGCTGGTTAAAAAAGTTAACTTCTTTGCAAATAGCAACTGATTTGAAAATAAAGCTAGTGCTGCTGTCCTTACTTAAATATGGCATTTTTATTTTGCAATATGCTTGGGTAGTTAAAATTTTAGCCATCCCCATTCCTACGATAGATTTATGTGTGGCTGTCGCGGTTTTGTTAATGTGTTTAAGTATTATTCCTGCCATTGCTTTAACCGATTTGGTAATTCGAGGGCAACTTATAGTTTTACTGTTGGCGCCATGGTACAGCAATGTTTTAATGCTTATTTGTTTAAGTACCATGATATGGGTTGTTAATTTTTTATTGCCTGCTATAATTGGTTCCTTTCTCTTATTGGGTTTCAGAATAAATCGATAAATTTGCATATTCGTTTCAATTGTCAAAATTAAGCATGTACCCCCTTCTTCTTTTGCTCTCTATCTTCTCTTTAAAACCTCCTTCAGACAATGTGTTGTGCAATCAGACCAATACCGCCTTTTTGGTTGGAGAAAAAATTAATTATACTATTTTTTACAACGTAGTTGGCTTGTATGTAAACGCCGGCAAAACAGATTTTACCATTCAGTCTAGCAAATGGAATGGGGTAGAAGCCTTTACTTTTACCGCCACTGGAAAATCTAATGCTAAATATGATTGGATATTTAAAGTAAGAGATAAGTATGAAAGTATCGTTGACAGCAAAACTTTATTACCCTATCAGTTTATCAGAGAAATCAATGAAGGTAGTTTCCATCACAAAGAAAGCTTATTGTTTAATCAAAAAAGCCACACAGTGAACAATGAAGTCGAAACTTTTAAAACACCTGATTGCACTTATGATGTATTAAGCGCTATTTATGCCGCAAGAAATTACAATTATAAAAATAGTGTCATCAACGATAAAATTTATCTCAATTTTTTCTTAGACAAGGAATTGTATCCCTCTTATTTTAAATATTTAGGCAAAGAAATAATTACGACCCGATATGGTAAGTTCAAGGCCATTAAATTGGCCCCGCTATTAATAAAAGGCACCATGTTTGAGGGCGGAGAGAAGATGACGATTTGGGTAACAGACGATGACAATCACATTCCAGTGCGCATTCAAACGCCTATTATTGTTGGAACCATTAAAGTAGACATGGTAGGATTTGAAAACCTCAGGTACCCACTCACTGCTTTAATTGAATTGGTGGGGGCCAAAGAATAAATTAAGCAATGAGGTCGGCTAGTTTAAAAACCTTCTTAGCACGTATCCCTTTTTCAGTCATGGTTAATTGGCAACATTCATTTTGAGCGTCGTGTTCAAAAAATAAAGTATAGTTATTTTTATCCGCCTCTTTTAGAAATAGTTCCTTTTCCTCTAAAGTAATCAATGGTTGCATATCGTATCCCATTACATAAGGGAGTGGAATATGTCCCACGCTGGGAAGCAGATCGGCCATATAGACAATCGTGTGGTTCTTAATTGTTATTTTAGGGATGAGCATGCCTTGTGTATGCCCGTTCACAACATAGCAGCTAATGGATTGGCTAAAATGAATTTCTTGTAATTGGGTTTTACTTGTAAACAAGGGGAGACTAATTAATTTAAGTTGTCTTGACGCTTCTATAGGTAAAATATTTTCAGCTAAGAAGGAAGCTTTTTCTCTTTTGTTTGGATTCATTGCCAAATTCCATTGAGGTTCACTTACCCAATAGACTGCATTGGGGAAGGTGGGCAGGTATTGTTCCTTTTCTTTAAATATAGCACCACCCACATGATCAAAATGTAAATGCGTAAGCAACACATCTGTAATATCATTCGGAGTAAGATTTAATTTTTGCAAGCCCGAAGTTAGGGATACCGTATCATGGGGGTGGTAATGACTAAAAAATTTGGCATCCTGTTTATTGCCCATGCCTGTGTCAATCAAAATTTTACGATCGCCTTCGATCACCAACAAGCATCTTAAAGCCCAGGTACATAAATTGTTTTCATCTGCTGGATTGGTTTTGTTCCAAATGGACTTAGGCACCACACCAAACATGGCCCCACCATCTAATTTAAATTTACCCGTATCTATACTAAATAGCTGCATGACTTTTTAATTTAGAGGTACGGTACAGCAAAACAAATCCTATGATAAAAAAGGTACACAAAGCCAGCACAGAATTTCTTTGAGAACCTGTTATTTCATTGATGATGCCAAAACTAAACATACCAATCACAATCGCAATTTTTTCGGTCACATCAAAGAAGCTAAAATAACTGGTCGTATCATGTGTAACGGGCATTAATTTGGAATAAGTACTTCTGCTTACCGATTGGATACCCCCCATTACAAATCCCACTACAATCGCCAAAGTGTAAAATGGCACTATGCCATTGCGCGGAAGTAAATAGCCCATGACACAGCCAGCAATCCAGATAAGAATGGCAACCATGATGGTATTAAAATTGCCCCATTTGCTGGCCAATTTGGCCATTAAATTGGCGCCAGGAATGGCTACAATTTGAATAATCAAAATGGCAATGATTAAATTGGTGGTAGGGATATTCAATTCACTTTTACCATATAAGGTAGCAGCCAACATGATGGTTTGTACGCCCATATTGTAAAAGAAAAATGAAAGTAAGAATTGTTTTAAGATGGGTTGGCCTTTAAGTTCTAGCCATACTTTATGCAATTCTTTATAACCTTGAGTAATTAAGTTATTCCCATGCGCTCCTTTCACTCCATGACCTGCTGGAAGTTTGGAGATAGCGGACCAGCCAAAAGCCATCCACCAAATACCTACCAATAAAAAAGATATCTGCGAGGCTTTTCCAACGGTAATGCCAAACAATTCAGGCTTTAATACAAATACAAAACAAATAATTTGTAAAAGTACCGACCCAATATAGCCCATCATAAAACCTTTTGCACTAATGCGGTCTCTGTCTTCGGGCGCAGCAATCTCTGGCAGATAAGAATTGTAAAATACAAGACTGCCCCAAAAGCCAACACAGGCAACAATCACCGAAAATAAACCCCCTATGATATGGTTGCTGTCAAAAAAATAAAGGGAGGCACAAGCCAAACTTCCCATGGTGCAAAAGAAGCGAAGAAATTGTTTTTTATTTCCTCGGTAATCGGCAATAGAAGAGAGGATAGGTGAAATAATGGCTACAATTACAAATGCAATGGCTAAAACATAATTGTATAATGCGGTATTCGAAAATTCAAAAGAGCCAATTTTAATTTTATCAATTAAAGTGTTCTCGTTGCCATCACCCGTCACTGCTTCGTAATAAGCAGGAAAAATAGTAGAGGTAATAACTAAATTGTAAACGCTATTGGCCCAATCATACATAGCCCATCCGTTGACAACTTTTTTAGAAGCAGTTTGCATGGCAATTTATTTGTGTTTTAAAAATACAAATAAAAAAGCAACTGTCCTATTTGCTTAATGCAGGTATTGTGTGTATAATAAAGCTAAAATGGTGGTTCCTAGTACAATTCGGTACCAACCAAATACAGCAAATCCCTTTTTTTGTACCATGCGTATCAAAAATTGTACACTCGCAAGGGCCACTACAAAAGCTACCATGCCGCCAATCAGCAGCAACATGAGTTTGTCTTTGGCAAATACTTCCGGGTTGGTTTTAAGTACGTCTAAAGTACTTTTTGCAGAGGCGGCCAACATGGTAGGCACCGCTAAAAAAAACGAAAATTCTAAGGCTGTTTTTTTATTTAATTTTTGACTCATGCCGCCAATGATGGTAGCAGCACTTCGGCTTAGTCCTGGAAATAAAATAGACAATACTTGAAAACAACCAATGACAAATGATTTTTTATAAGTGATGGCATCTTGATTGGATTGCATGCCATCTGTAGTTTCTGCCTTTTCAAATAACTTATCAATAAATAAAAGCACGATGCCGCCTACTAGCATTACAATAGCAATGACCCATAAATTACCTAAAGCAGCATCAATGTGTTTTTTTAATAAAGCGCCAAAAATTAAAGCTGGAACAACGGCAACAATCAATTTAATATAAAATCCAAACTGCTTAAAATCAAAAAACTTTTTTCTATAAATCACTACCACCGAAGCAATGGCTGCCAATTGAATCACAATTTCAAAAAGGTCTACAAAAGGATCATTGGTAATGCCTAAAAGCGGGTTGGCAAACTTCATGTGTGCAGTACTAGATATAGGAAGAAATTCGGTAATGCCTTCGATGATGGCAATGATGATGGATTGAATGGTGTTCATAAAATTGCATTAAAAAAAGCGACCAGGTTCGAGCTTGAACAGTGGGGTCGCTTTTGTGGATTAAGTTAAATTAAGATTTTTTGAAGATGGCAAATATTTCAACAATAAAACCAGCAATAATTAACATAGGAGCCAAGGTGATGCGTCTAAAGCTGTATACTTCGTCGGCATTAAATACATCTGGGTTGGTGCTTTTTCCGCCTGCCATTAAGAGCATTCCGATGATGATTAAGGCTGCGCCAACAAGCATCCAAGTGTAGTTAGATTTGCCGAAGAAATCGAGGGATCTATTATTTTTAGTTTTTTGACTCATGATTTTATTTTTAATTCAGTTAAATGTATATGATTTATTAGTTAATACAATTCGTCCAATTTCATTTTTAAATATTTTAACACACTTCGATGTGTGCTAAAAACCGAAATGCCTACTCCCAAAACAATCAAGCCGCCAAAAAGTAAAAGACTGTTGCTAATGCCTTGTAGTTTGTCTAATTGCGGGAATTGGCTCATGGCCCATTCGATCAATCCAAATAGTAAAAAAATAGCAATCAAGGCGCTGATCAATCCATTGAGTAGGGCACGTACTAAAAGCGGTTTAGAAATAAATTTTCGAGTAGCACCCACCATTTGCATGGTTTTGATCAAAAAGCGATTGCTGAACATGGCCAATCGAATGGTATTGTCAATGCTAATAATAACGATGATGCACAAAATAATGGACAACACTAAAAATAGGAATCCAATTTTTGTGGCTCTTTCATTTAGGTTGGTCACTAAACTTTTTGGATATTGAATATCAGCAATTTGATTTTTAAATTCAGACTCAATAGCGGCCGTAATTTTGTTTAAGCTATCCGTATTAACATAAGCAGCTTTGGCAAAAAAGTCAATACTTTCTGGTAGTGGATTCACGTCTAATATCTTAGCCCAATCTTCATTATTTTCTTTATTCCATATTGCCTTCGCCTTTTCTTTATTTACATATTCAACGTTTTTAGCGTAGTCTTGGCTGGCTATAAATTGCTGAATTTTACCCACGGTATTTTTGTCGGTGCTGTGAATGTAAACGCTAATTCGAATGTCTTCTTTGAAATTGTCCCCAATGGAATGCAGGTTTAAAAATAGCCATCCCATGATACCCATAATAAACAACACGATAGCCACCCCAATAATGCTATAAATATAGTTGGGTTTACTGCGTTTTAAAGAAGAGGATCCGCTGGCTGCCATAGCATTAAATTTTTACTTGTTCGCTTTGCAAATGTAGGGTTTTGCAAGCTAATGGCTTACATTTGCAGCGGGTGAATTCAGACAATTTTTTAACGAAAAGGGGGTGGCTCAAATTTTGGTTAATTATTTGTTAGATTTTAACCCTTTTTACGCAGAAAAAACAAGCAATGGAGTATCAGTTCAGGGCCATCGAAAAAAAATGGCAAACTATTTGGAAAGAGAAAAAAGCATATCAGGTAAGCAATGAAAGTAGCAAGCCTAAGTGTTATGTATTGGATATGTTTCCTTATCCAAGCGGGGCGGGTTTGCATGTAGGGCATCCTCTAGGTTATATTGCTTCCGACATATATAGCAGATTTAAAAGACTAAAAGGTTTTAATGTTTTACATCCTATGGGCTATGATGCTTTTGGTTTGCCTGCAGAGCAATATGCGATAGAGCATGGAGTTCATCCTGCTAAGAGTACACACGATAACATTGATAATTTCAGAAAGCAATTAGACAATATTGGATTTTGTTTTGATTGGGAGAGAGAAGTAAAAACCTGTGATGCCCAATATTACAAATGGACACAGTGGATTTTCTTGCAATTGTTTAATAGTTATTTTGATAAAAATGAAGCCAAGGCAAAACCCATTTCGCTTTTGTTGAAAGATTTTGATTTAGATGGAAATGCAAATCATATTTGTCCAGGGGACATTACTTTGAAATTTACGGCAACGGCCTGGAAGGGGTTTACTGAAAAAGAACAACAAGCCATCCTGATGCAATATCGTTTGGCTTTTTGTGGCTATGGAGAAGTCAATTGGTGTGCCGCTTTAGGAACCGTTTTGGCCAACGATGAAGTGGTCAATGGACTTAGTGAAAGAGGGGGTCATCCGGTGGGAAAGAAAAGATTAAGACAATGGTACTTGCGTATTACTGAATATGCGGATAGATTACTTACTGGGTTGGATACCATTCAATTTAGTGATGCGATGAAAGAAATGCAATCCAATTGGATTGGAAAAAGTTTTGGGGCAGAGATAGATTTTAATATGCACCAAAACGAAGGCGCTTTGAAAGTTTATACCACTAGGCCTGATACCATCTTTGGGGTAGATTTTATGGTGGTAGCCCCTGAGCATGCGATGATAGAGCATATAACACCCACCTCTCATAAAGCAGCGGTGGAGGAGTACATTGCTTATGTAAAAAGCAGAAGTGAAAGAGAGCGCATGGCTGAGAAAAAAATTACAGGTTGTTTTACGGGAGCATACGTAGAGAATCCTTTTAGTAAAAAATTAATTCCTGTTTGGATTTCGGAATATGTTTTAGCAGGTTATGGTACTGGAGCTATTATGGCAGTGCCTTGCGGGGATGAACGTGATTTCAAATTCGCGCAACATTTTAATATTCCCATTACCAATATTATTGGAGACGCGTTTAACGGAATCGATGCCAATCCTACCAAAGACGCCAAATTAACCAATAGTGATTTTTTAAATGGGGTGGTTCAAAAAGACGCCATTGCTATAGTAAATGAGAAAATGGAAGCATTGGGTATTGGTAAAAGAAAAATAAATTATAAAATGCGGGATGCTGCATTTAGCAGACAGCGTTATTGGGGTGAACCTTTCCCAATTAAATGGGTGGATGGTATAGCCTATCCAATGCTAGAAAATGAGTTGCCTTTATTGTTGCCAGAAGTGGACAATTATTCTCCAGGGCCAGAAGGAGAAGGGCCTTTGGCAAATATAGCTTCCTGGAAAGCCGACAACTATGAAACCAATACCATGCCTGGATATGCGGGCAGTAGTTGGTATTTTATCAGGTATATGGATCCTAGCAATGAAAAAGAATTTTGCAATAGAAAAGTAAGTGATTATTGGGGTCAGGTAGATTTGTACATTGGTGGAACAGAACATGCAGTTGGGCATTTATTGTACAGTAGAATGTGGACGAAAGCTTTGTACGATTTAGGGCATATTGGATTTGATGAGCCGTTTAAAAAATTATTGAATCAAGGAATGATTCAAGGCAGTTCAAGATTTGTGTATCGAATTCGTGGAACGCAAAAATATGTATCGGCTGGTTTAGCGGCGGCGCATGAAGTAGACGCATTGCATGTAGATGTGAACATGGTAGATGGCGTAGAATTAAATACAGCAGCTTTTAAAAAATGGAAGCCAGATTTTTCTAAAGCAGAATTTATTCTAGAAGACGGAAAATACATTTGTGGCGTTGAGGTAGAGAAAATGTCAAAGTCTAAATTTAATACGGTGAATCCGGATGATTTGGTAGAAAGATACGGTGCCGATACTTTTAGAATGTATGAAATGTTTTTGGGTCCAGTGGAACAAAGTAAACCATGGGATACCAAGGGTATTGAAGGGGTACACCGTTTTTTGAAAAAATGTTGGCGCTTGTTTTTTGATGAATTAAAAGGGAAGGTTTGGAACGAAGATGCTGCCACTGATGCAGAATTAAAAATAGTACACAAAGCGATTAAAAAAATTGAAGAAGACACAGAGCGACATAGTTTTAATACAGCAGTAAGTACTTTTATGATTTGCGTAAATGAATTGGCCGATGCAAATTGTCATAAAAAAGAAATATTGTCTCAACTGCTTATTTTGATGACCCCTTATGCGCCACATTTTGCAGAAGAATTGTGGCAGGCATTGGGTAACCATGGTTTGGTGGTAGATGCTTCCTATCCTGTATTTGAAGCCAAATATGTTACAGAAAGTGCAAAAGATTATCCAGTAAGTATCAATGGAAAGATGAGGGTTAATATTGCTATTGACTTGGCAGCCACAGAAACTCAAGTGCATGAAATGGTGTTGGCCAATGAAATCGTAAAAAAATGGGTTGCAGACACCCCGATTAAAAAAATAATTTTTGTAAAAGGGAAGATGATCAATATTGTTATTTGATCCATTAAACAATTTATATGGCCAATCCTATATTAGACAGTTCAAACAATTTGAATCCCCTGGATAAGGAGTTTGAAAACAGCATTCGTCCTAAAGAAATGGATGCTTTTACGGGTCAGCCGCAGTTGATTGAAAATTTAAACATATTTATTAAAGCAGCTAAAATGCGGGGAGAGGCCTTGGATCATATTTTATTTCATGGCCCTCCAGGTTTGGGAAAAACAACCTTGAGTCGAATTGTAGCCAATGAAATGGGGGTACAAATAAAAGAAACCTCTGGACCAGTGATTGAGAAGCCAAGTGACTTAGCCGGTTTATTAACCAGTCTAGAACCCAATGATGTATTGTTTATTGATGAAATACATCGCTTGAGTACCGTGGTGGAAGAATATTTGTATGCTGCCATGGAGGATTACAAAATTGATATCTTAATTGACAGCGGTCCCAATGCACGTAGCATTCAAATTAACTTGAATCCATTTACATTGGTAGGCGCAACTACGAGAAGCGGCTTATTAACGGCACCTTTATTGTCTCGTTTTGGTATCAAGTCGAGACTGGAGTATTACCCAGCTGCTGTCATTGAAAAAATAATTGTAAGAAGTGCTGGAATTTTAGATGTGAATATTAACAGTGAAGCAGCAGGAGAAATTTCCAGAAGAAGTAGAGGTACACCAAGAATTGCCAATGGACTTCTGAGAAGGGTGCGCGACTTTGCGCAAGTATTAAATGATGGCAAAGTAGATATGGGCATCACGCAACATGCATTAAAGGCACTGAATGTAGATGAGCATGGCTTAGACGAAATGGACAACCGAATACTACTAGCCATTATAGAAAAATTCAAAGGAGGGCCAGTAGGTATTTCAACCATAGCAACGGCGGTGGGAGAAGAATCGGGCACCATTGAAGAAGTGTATGAGCCTTTTTTAATTCAAGAAGGATTTTTACAAAGAACGCCAAGAGGTAGAGAAGTGACCGACAAAGCTTATTCGCATTTGGGTAAAAAACCAAACAGGGGCGCTTCTAACAACCCCGAACTATTTAGATAGTTGTTGTTTTATACAAAATTAAAAGGTCCCGAAATTTTTAAATTTTCGGGACCTTTTTTATACGATCTATAAAGGGTATTTATTTTTTAGGATACCACCAGTCTAAAACCATTGCCGTGAATGTTGACGATTTCTATTTGGTCGTCTTCTTTTAAGTATTTTCTTAATTTGGCAATGTACACATCCATACTTCTGCCATTGAAATAAGTATCACTGCCCCAAATTTTCTTCAATGCTTTTTCGCGTGTCAATAAATCATTTTTATTTTCAGCCAACATTTTCAACAATTCGTTCTCTTTGGGTGAAAGCACTTGTGTGTGATCGCTAATTTTTAATTCTCTTAATCTTGGATTAAAATGATAGCGGCCCAATTCAAATTCTATATTTTCACTTACTTTATTGTCTTCTTCGTTTCTTTTAATAATGGCTTTTATTTTAAGTAATAATACTTCACTATCAAATGGCTTGGTGATATAATCATCGGCACCTAGTTTGTAGCCATGAATGATGTCTTCTTTTAAAGTTTTAGCACTTAGAAAAAACAAAGGTACATCAGGATCAATGTCTCTAATTTCTTCCGCCAAAGTAAAGCCATCTACATGAGGCATCATGACATCCAACAAACAAAGGTCAAATTTTTCTCTTTGAAAAGCAGCCAAGCCCAATCGGCCATCTCTTTCTAATGTAACATCATATTCGTCTAGCTCCAAATAGTTTTTTAGTACCAAGCCCAAATTGCTATCGTCTTCGCAAAGTAATATTTTATATTTTTTCTTGTCTTCCATGATCGTTGTTGTTTAAATTAATTTATTTTTTTCTTCCCTACAAAGAAAAGGGTTTTACAATACCTTCTTTAGCTATTGATTTCCAATGTTTTGTTAAAAACATACAGTTTAATTGGCTTTTTATAATGTATTGTTAAAGTGCTTCTATTTCTTTTGCTCTACAAAGGTCGCATATTTTACACTTAGTTGGATTTTTTTCTCCAAAATAACTCGCTAAGTAGACACTTCGGCATGCGATGTCTCTGCCCCAAACGTAGGCTGTAAAATGAGCCATTCTTTGAAGGAATGCGGTTTTTCTTAATTGATAATTGTCTAAATCAATTTTCATAAAAGCGGCTGCGGTTCTGTTCCAAAGAAATTGTACGACGGGTTGATTGTCTTTTTGTTCATAAGTGATTTGCCCTGTTTGTTGCAAAAAAAGCAAGGTTTTTTGAACAAATGCAATGTCTCTTTGCAATAGGGTAGCCAATAAATTCTCATTGATAAATTGAGGGGCATCTATAATGCCTCCATAAGTGCGTAAAATGGTTTGTAATACCACAGCTGCTATCGGATTATTTTGTTCGTATTGCTCTATCGTATTTCTGTCGGCAATCACTTGAATCATGGAAGGCTTAAATGAAGCAGCTGAAAATTTTACATGGCCTTCTTGTTCTATCCATTGAAGCGCATTACGCGCTATTATTTTATCCAATTTAAAACGAGTGCAAAAATCTTCAAAGTCAAATATAAATTGTTGTTTTTCGCCCGTACCAATGGGCAATTGAACAAAGTCGGCCAAGTGCTGATAAATATTTTTTATGATTTCAATGGAAGGATATTTTTTTTCTTGAAGTTGGCTCCAATAATCCCAGTCGTTTTGTTGAAACAATAAAAGCGCATTGGCAGCCTGCCCATCTCTTCCAGCCCTACCTGCTTCTTGATAATATTGTTCTAAACTATTGGGCAAATCAAAATGGATCACCGCTCTCACATCCGTTTTATTAATACCCATTCCAAAAGCACTGGTACAAATAATAATGGGCGTTGTATTATTCATCCATTTGGCTTGCATTTCTTGTCGCATTGCAATGGGCATACCTGCATGGTATTCGCCTACTGGGTAGCCATAATCTTTTAAAATTTGTGCCAATTGGGCGACCTGGTTTCTGGTAGTACAATAAATAATAACACTTCCTTTTATTTCATTTAATTCTTTTCTTAGCGCACTTAACTTAACTGGTACTTTTTGAACCCGATAGGTCATATTGGGTCTTAAAAAACGATCGGTAATCACGGTGCCATTGATTAAACTTAATTGTTTAATAATGTCTTCTTGCACCATGGGGATGGCGGAAGCGGTCATGGCTAAAATGGGCACTTTGGGAAACCATTTTTTAAGCACATTCAATTTTCGATAGGAGGGCCTAAAGTCATAGCCCCATTGTGAGATACAATGTGCTTCGTCGATAGCAAATAAGGTAATAGGTAATTGCTGTAAAAAATTTTGAAAACTCTTCTGCGCTAATTTTTCGGGAGAGCAATAAATAAATTGATATTTCCCTTGCTGGGCTTCTGCTAAAATAAGTGCTTCTTGAGCTGGACTAATTTCACCTCCTAAATTTACCGCAGTCATATTTTTACTCAACAAATCTTTGACCTGATCTTGCATGAGTGCAATCAATGGACTAATAATAACACAAATTCCTTTTTGATAAAGCGTAGGTAGTTGAAAGCATAAAGATTTTCCTGCACCAGTGGGTAAGAGCGTAAGGACATCCTTGCCTTCTAATACAGCTTGTATGACGGCCAGTTGTTGTGGTCTAAACTGATCATAACCCCAGTATTGTTTTAATATGTCTTGGACATTTTTCAAAAAGGCTAGACTAATTTTTTCTTAAATAATCTTAAGGAGTTAATAGCTAATACGACATCGCTTAAGCCCATAATGAGTGCGCCATAAGTGGGCCCCCAGGTGCCTAATAATCCTAAAGCTGCCACGGGTATGGCAATGATATTATAAGAGAAGGCCCAAATCAAATTTTCTTTAATGGTCTCATAAGTTCTTCTGCCTAATCCTAAAGCCATCGGTAAATTTTTAAGCCCCTGGTTCATTAAAATGACTTGTGCACTTTGAATGGCAATATGGGATGCATTGCTCAAAGAAATTCCAATGGTAGCTTTGGCCAATGCAGGTGCATCGTTGATGCCATCGCCCACCATCGCAGTAGGACTTATTTTGGTTAAAGCATCTAACTTATTTAATTTATCGGCGGGGCTTTGTTCTGCAATGATTTCTTGAATGCCTAATGCTTTTCCTACTTGTTCACATTTTTCTTTTCTATCCCCACTCAATAAAACGGTGTGCACGCCTTGTTTGTGAAGGGTGTCTATAATTTCTTTGGCTTCTATTCTTATTTGATCGTTCACATCAATCCATCCAAGCAGTAAATCATTTTTTTGAAGGTATACATTGTGTCCGTCCTCTGCTTTATTGTTGCCCAAGGTTTTATAGGAGCCTGCCCAATAGATATTTCCTTCTTTATCGGTGGCTTTAATTCCCATGCCTTTTACTTCTTCTATATGTTGCCACTTGATGGCTTCTGTATTTTTCCAATGTGTGCTAATGCATTTTGCAATAGGATGATTTGAATATTTTTCTAAAGAATACGCAATCATTTTAAAATCTTCTTCGGTCATGCCATCTTGCACTTTAAAATTGGCCAAATCAAAGTGACCTGTTGTTAAAGTACCTGTTTTATCAAACACCACTTGTTTGATGTCTTTAAAAGTCTCTAAACTTTTTGCATTTTTAAACAAGACTCCATTGCGTGCACCTCTTCCCAATCCCACCGCAATGGCTGCGGGTGTAGCCAATCCCATGGCACAAGGGCAGGAAATAACCAATACCGCAATGGCACGAAGCATGCTTTGTCCAAAACCTATTGAATTCCCAAATGCATTGTGTGCGAAAAAATAATTACCTAATAAGGTAAGCAAGGCAATGCTTAAAACTAACGGTACAAATACAGCACTTATTTTATCGGCTAATATTTGCACCGGAGGTTTTTCACCTTGTGCAGCTTTCACCATTTTTAAAATATTCGCAAGTACAGTGTCGTCGCCCACAGCAGTTACATAGGCTTTTACGGTGCCATTGTCAATGGTACTTCCTCCCAATAATAAATCATGCATTTTTCTATACACAGGAACGCTTTCGCCAGTAACGATAGATTCATTCACACTGGCTTCTCCCCATAATATTTTACTGTCCATGGGAATGGTTTCGCCTGCATTGATTAAAATAAGATCGCCCACTTTTAAAGTATTGCTTTCTACATTAAAAATAATTTCTTTGTGTTGGTCATCAAATACAATCATGTTGGCCATCACCTTTTGTGCTTTTACTAAATCTTTTAAAGCACGTTGGGTAGATTGCACTGATGCATCTTCTAAGTAATTACCAAAAAATACCAAGGTAATTATAGTAGCGGTGGTTTCGTAATAAGCAAAGGCTTCTCCTTGGCCAGTAATGGTTCCATACAAACTATATCCAAAAGAGGCGAGGGCGCCAATGGCTACCAGCACATTCATATTGGGAATTCCTTTGGTAATACTAAACCAGGCACTTTTTCCAAAATAGCCCATACCTAGTATAAAAATGGGAATGGTAAATAGTAATTGCACCAGGGGCTGCATCATAAAATGCCAATGTATGCCAGGAAGCATCGGAACTAGTATTGGGAGCGCAAATAATAAGCAGAAAAAAGCGCGGTCTCTATTATTGTCCAACCATTTTTTTGGCGGAGCCGCTTCTTCTTGCCCACGAACTTTATACCCTATGTTTTGAATGCCTTGTATTAATTTTTCTTTGCTCGTTGTAGTGGGCATTTCAAATTGAACCTCGCCTTCCATAAAGCTTACTTTGGGTTCCATAATTCCATTGCTTTGCAAATATTTATGAATGGATAAGGCACAATTGGTGCAACTCATTCCATCTACTTTCCAGGCTATTTTTTCCATTGGGCACCATTTAGATAACAAAGGTACGAAGACATTATGTATGCGTTCACCTATCTTTGCCCTATGGATCGAATTTATTCATTAGATCAAATAGGGGAAATTTCGGCTGCCTTGTTAAAGGAATTTGGCACTAAAACCGTTTGGGCTTTTCATGCCCCCATGGGGGCGGGCAAGACTACTTTAATAGCCGCCATTGGCAAGGAAATCGGTATTCAAGAAGCCATTACCAGTCCTACTTTTGCATTGATGAATCAGTATGATGCCCATGGGAAAATGGTGTACCATATGGATTGGTACCGGCTTGAAAACGAAAAGGAAGCAGCTCGGGCTGGTATGGAAGCTGCATTTGAAGATGCCGATCTTTGTTTTGTAGAGTGGCCAGAGAAGGCCATGGGTCTATTGCCAGTAGCTACGCAACACTTTGAAATTGAAATTTTAGATCCTGAACATAGAAGGATTTTTATACCTTCATTGTAAATTATTGATATGAGTTCTATCAAGCCACAAATTTCTTCCTCTTTTTCTTATGAACCTCAGGAGGAAGTATTGGACATTCCACAAAGAAGTAAACCTTTATTGATTGGGATTCCAAAAGAAGTTGCTTTTCAAGAAAATAGAATCGGGTTGATTCCGGAAGCGGTGAGTGTGCTAGTGGCGAATGGACATCAGGTATTGATGGAATCTAAAGCAGGAGAAGGAAGCAGGTATACCGATAATGATTATTCAGAAGCAGGAGCCACCATTGTGTTTGAAAAGGAAGCAGTGTATAAATGTCCTGTTTTGGTAAAAACAGCACCGCCTGTTGAAGCCGATTTGCCTTTGTTGCAAATGCATCAAACGATTATTTCCCCATTACACTTGACCGCAGTAAAAAAAGAATTAATGGTGCAGTTGATGGCCAAGAAGATCACTGCTTTGGCCATTGAAAATATTAAAGACGAGAATCAGAATTATCCCATATTAAGAAGCATGAGTGAAATTACGGGAAGTGCAGTCATGTTAATCGCAGGGCAGTACTTAAGTAATTTTAATCAAGGCAAAGGAATTTTATTGGGAGGCATTAGCGGTGTGCCGCCCACCAAAGTAGTCATTATTGGTGCGGATATTATTGGAGAATTTGCAACACGCAATGCGCTTGCTTTAGGCGCCAGTGTAAAAGTATTTGACAACAATGTTTCTAGATTGCAAAGATTGCAAAACAATCTTGGACAAAGAGTTTGGACCAGTGTGTTGGAACCTAAAATATTGGCCAAACAATTAAAAACTTGTGAAGTAGCCGTAGGTGCGCTAAGAAATGATTTTGGTAGAGCGCCCATCGTAGTTAGTGAAGAAATGGTAGCAGCGATGCGTCCGGGTAGCATCATTATTGATGTGGCGATTGATCGTGGCGGTTGTTTTGAAACCAGTGAATTAACCAATCATGAACATCCCATTATTATCAAACACGATGTAATTCATTATGGGGTTCCAAATATACCCAGTGGATTTGCTAGAACTGCAAGTCAAGCCATTAGCAATGTATTGATGCCCTTGTTGATTCAAGTGGGTGATTTAGGCGGCTTGTCTGAAATCATTTGGCAACAAGCACATTTAAGAGAGGGTATTTATTTATACAAAGGAGCTTTGACCGATTTTTATATTAGTGCCAAATTCGATTTAAAGTTTACCGATTTAAACTTAATTATTACCAGTAGAAGTTAGTGATTGACTTCGTTTGATTTTGATTTGTAGTCCATTAAATTGAGCTGTTGACTACAGAATTGATATTCCTCCTTATCGTTGCTTCCAACTATAATTAATTTATGCATCGCGTATTGTTGTATCAATTGATGGTACAATGCATAGCCCTCCTGATCCAAATTGCTACAAGGTTCATCCAATAATAAAATGGGGCTGTCTGAAAAAATAGCCAAAGCCAGTTTAAGTCTTTGCTTCATTCCGCTACTGAAATACCTTATTTGTTTATCTGTTGCTTTTTTTAAACCGATCAATTCAATAATGGCTTTCACCCCCAACTGCTTTTGCAAAGGTTTGAATTGCATGTGAAAATTAAATTGCTCTAGGGTGGTAAATTCTTCCACCAATTCTAAATAGGGCGCTGCAAAACTAATGTCTTGAAAAATACTGCTGGCGTCATGTCCTTGCCATTCAATATTTCCCTTTGTAAGGGTACTATAGCCCGCAATAATTTGTAGTAAAGTGCTTTTTCCAGAACCGTTGTTGCCTATAACGGCATAATGTTGACCTTGATCAAAATTAAAATGGAGATCAGAAAAAATCCAATCTTTATTAAAACGTTTAGCTGCTTGTGTGAGGCTAATTTTTGTCATGATTAATCTTCTTCAACGACTCCTTTGCCAAATCTTTTAATAACACCACGTCCACTTTCTCTTATAAAAGTGACAATTTCATCTCGCTCATCTGTGGCTGGAATTTCTTCTTCAATAAATTCAAGCGCTTGAGTGGTATTCATTCCTTTGCTAAATATATATCTGTAAATGTCAAGTATGTGATTAATTTTCTCCAAATCAAATCCTCTTCTTTTAAGACCAACGCTATTCACTCCACCGTAACTTAATGGATTTCGTACTGCTTTTATATAAGGGGGCACGTCCTTGCTAACCAAGCTACCTCCAGCAATATAAGCATGTTGTCCAATGTTCACAAACTGATGTACCGCACTCACACCTGCTATCCAAGCATAATCGCCTAAAGTAACATGCCCTGCAATTTGTACACTATTGCTTAAAATACAGTGATTTCCTATAATACAATCGTGTGCAATGTGACTGTAAGCCATGATCAAACAATTGTTGCCCACTTTGGTAATCCATCTATCAGAAGTACCACGATTAATGGTAACAAATTCTCTAATCGTTGTTCCGTCTCCAATTTCAACAGTTGTTTTTTCACCGTTAAATTTTAAATCTTGTGGATCGGCGCCGATAACTGCTCCAGGAAATATGCGACAATTTTTTCCAATTTTGGTACCATTCATAATGGTTACACTACTTCCAATCCAAGTGCCTTCTCCAATGGTGACTTCTCCATGAATCACCGTAAAGGGATCAATTTTAACATTGGGTGCAATTTTAGCATTGGGGTCGATATACGTAAAGGTGTGGGTCATAATTTCTTTTTTGTTCGCTTATTATTCTGCTCTTTTTATTACTTGTGCGACTAAGTCCGCTTCGGTAGTCACTTTGCCACCTACATAGACCGTGCCGCGCATTTCACAAATACCTCTTCTTATAGGAGCAGTTAATTCCATTTTTAACAACATGGTGTCGCCGGGTCTTACCATTTGTTTGAACTTGCAATTGTCAATTTTCAAAAAGTAAGTATCGTACTCGCCCTTTGGCATTGCATTGATACATAATATTCCACCCGTTTGTGCCAGTGCTTCAATTTGCAAAACACCTGGCATTACTGGATTGCCTGGAAAATGACCTGGGAAAAACCATTCATTAAAAGTGACATTTTTTACGCCCACAATAACGGTGTCGGTGAGTTCAATGATTTTATCTACAAATAAAAATGGATGACGATGTGGTAATGTTTTTTCTATTTGTTCCAAATTAAACACAGCGGGTAAAGTGGCATCGTATACCGGAACATCTTTAACGTGTTTATTTTTTTTAATGTACTGCTTTATTTTTTTTGCAAACTCCACATTGCTGCTGTGCCCTGGTCTGTTGGCAATGATGCGGGCTTTGATGGGATAGCCAATTAAAGCCAAGTCGCCAACCACGTCTAATAATTTATGTCTGGCTGGTTCATTGGGGAATCTCAACTCAAGATTGTTTAAATAACCTTCGCTTTTTACTTCAATATTTTCTTTCTTAAATACTTTTGCCAATCGGGCTATTTCTTGTTTAGATACTGGCTTGTCCACTACTACAATGGCATTGTTGATGTCGCCGCCTTTAATTAAATCGTTTTCAAGCAAAGCTTCTAGCTCATGTAAAAAACAAAAAGTTCTACAAGGTGCAATTTCTGATTTAAAATCTTTAATGGTTTTTAATGCGGCGTGTTGCGTTCCTAAAACGGGACTATTAAAATCAATCAATGTTGTAATTTGATAATCAAGGGCAGGCAAGGCCACCATTTCCACTCTTTTCTCATCATCGTAATGAAAAATATTTTCATCAATGCTGTACCAAGCTTTGGCAGCATCTTGTTCTATCACGCCCGCTTTTTCAATTTTTTCTATAAAAGGAGAAGAGCTACCATCAATGATGGGAATTTCTGGTCCATTGACTTGAATCAAAACATTGTCTACACCTAAGCCAACCAAGGCGGCTAAAATATGTTCTACCGTACTTACTTTGGCATCGCCCACTTGAAGGGTGGTACCGCGGCTGGTATCTGTTACTAAATCGCAATCTGCTTTGATGATGGGTTGGCTAGGCAAGTCGACCCTCTGAAATTGATATCCAAAACCAGGATTGGCTGGAAGTAAGGTCATGTCCACTAAAACGCCGGTATGCAAACCAGTACCACTAATACTGATACTTTTCTTAATGGTATGTTGTTTGTCCGGATTGAAATTTTGGTCCATGCTTGTTTGGTTTAAATGCTTCGCTATCTTAAAGCGATGATTATCAGCAAAATTAGGCTGATTTACCCTTTTCGGACAGTTGTTTGACTAATATTTCCAATTCTTTAACCCTTTTTTCAAGGTTTGGAAGGTTTTTGAGGTGTATTTGGGCTCTTAAAGCGCTACTTTGCTCTGATGCAGGGAATCCAGTGATGGTCGTGTTGGCCTTGTCGATGGTCTTGGTGATGCCGCTTCTGGCTGCAACTTTGACTCCATCCGCAATGGTTAAATGACCTGCCGTGCCTGATTGCCCACCCATCATAACGCCTTTTCCAACTTTGGTGCTTCCACTCAAACCTACTTGAGCAGCAATGACCGTATGTTGCCCCACTTCTACATTGTGTGCAATTTGAATGAGGTTGTCTAATTTCACTCCTTTTTTAATAATGGTTGAACCCATCGTGGCTCTATCAATAGTGGTGTTGGCACCAATTTCTACATCGTCTTCAATAAGCACATTGCCCAACTGCGGAATTTTTTGATAGGTACCATCTGCATTGGGTACAAAACCAAATCCATCACTACCAATAACGGCACCTGCATGAATGGTAATATTATTTCCTAAAATACAATCTGCATAAATGATGACACCGGGATGCAACACTACATTGTTGCCAATTATCACATTATCTCCAATCACTACATTCGAAAATATTTTTACCTGTTCACCAATTTGAACGGCTTCACCTACATAAGCAAAAGCAGCTACAAAATGATCCTTGCCCAATTTTGCAGAAGGAGCAATAAAGGAAGGTGTTTGTATTCCGGTTAAGTTTTGTGATTTTAAAGCTTGGTATTTGGTAAGCAAAGTAGCAAATCCCGCATAGGCATCTGCTACTCTTATTAATGTTGCAGAGATGGGTTTTTTTAATTCCAAGCTTTCGTTGATGATAACAATGGAAGCTTTTGTTTGGTACAAAAAATCTTCGTATTTGGGATTGGCTAAAAAAGAAATTTCTCCTGCTTGTGCCGTTTCAATTTTGCCAAATTGATGCACGGTCACTGCCGCGTTACCTTCTATTGTTCCTTGAATCATCAAAGCAATCTGTTGTGCACTAAATGATAGCATGCGTAATTATTTGAATTGGGGGCTTATTCTTTAAGTAAGCAAATGTAAAATTTTTTAACCGGTGCAGAAAGACTTTCAATGATTAAGGTATTTTGAATTTGTGAAATAGAGGTGATTTCCCCCGATTTTAGCAAAATTTTAATGGTTTCATTGTTGTTTTTATACAAGGTATTGCTGGCGGTGCCTTTAAAGCAAAGGAACGCAAGGTCTTTATCTTCCATCGGAAATTTTGATTTTACCAATTGGTAAGCTTGTTCCCATTGTGCAGTTGAAATAGGATCGGATTGCATAGTACATTTAAAACCTTGTCTATTCAATAATCGATTACACAATAAAGACAAAACAGGGTCTGAATGATGTTGCCATTGTTTGATGGCAAATAGAATATCTGTATCGTCTAATTCACAGTACGCGTCTAAATTTATATTTTTTAAATCGCCGTTGAATTCACCTAAAAAATAATCCAAAACGCTGCCAGTTTTTACAGCTTCCACTTTTTGTTGAAATAAAAGCTGGGCACGCTCAATAATTTTCACCAACATATTTTCGGAAGCAACCACCGTCTTATGTTGGTATACTTGCCAATACATGAGCCTTCTTGACATCAAAAATTTTTCTACGCTATTGATTCCTTTTTCTTCTACCACCAATTCATTGTTGTGAACTGTAAGCATTTTTAAAATGCGCTCGTAACCAACTACGCCTTCACTAACACCTGTGAAAAAGCTATCTCTAGATAAATAGTCCAATCTATCTACATCCAACTGACCACTGATGAGTTGGTGCAAGAATCTTTTTGGATATTGATTGGTGAAGATTTGTATGGCTAAATTTAGTTGTCCTTTTAAAATGGGATTTGGTGACTCATTAAGTTGTTGCATAATGAGTAAGGACAAGTCCTCATGGCTCACCCCTTTTAATAAAATATTTTCTAAGGCATGAGAGAAAGGGCCGTGTCCAATATCGTGCAATAAAATAGCCACTTTTGCAGCCTGCGCTTCTTCCTTGGTAATTTCAATTCCTTTGTCGGTGAGCTCATTGATAGCAATACACATTAAGTGGTAGGCCCCTAGTGAATGATGTAAGCGGGTATGAACTGCCCCTGGATAAACCATCTGCGCCAAAGCCATTTGTTGAATTCTTCTTAGGCGTTGGTAAAAAGGATGATTGATTAACTCAAAAATTAATGGATCATTGATGGTAATAAAACCATGAACGGGGTCGTTGATAATTTTTCGATGTGTAAAAGCCATAGTTAATTTGTGTCCACAAAGGTACGAAATGTGAATAACTCTGCGCTTATATTTAAATGACCGGTGCAACAAAAAACTATATTTGTAGGGTTACTTACTACACTAAAAATCAATGCTTAATATGAAATTGACTCAAACTACATTGGACAAATTAGAAGATATCTTAGGGGAATCTGATTTTGTAGTTCGCTATGAAAGAGGCAATTTTCAGAGTGGATGGTGTTTGCTCGAATCTAAAAGGATCGTGGTGCTGAACAAATTTTTAAACCTAGAGGCTCGAATTAATACTTTATTAGAATTGATTCCGCTCTTAGACATTCAATTTGACAAACTCACCCACGAATCTCAAAAATTATATACCGAAGTAAAACGACTTTCTTTAACGGAAGCTTAGTTCATTTTTGCAGGAGGCTTTCCAATAAATTTTAATACTTTGTTTGACATTACTATTTTAGGTTCGGGTACCAGCACGGGGGTTCCACTCATTGGATGCGATTGCGCTGTTTGTACTTCCACAGATGCCAAAAACAAAAGATTAAGAACGAGTATAAAAATTCAAAGTAAAACCACCACAGTGGTCATTGATACCACGCCCGATTTTAGGTACCAAATGTTGCGTACGCAAACCACTCAAATAGATGCCATTGTTTTTACCCATCCACATCGAGATCATTATGCAGGCTTAGACGATATTAGACCTTTTAATTTTTTCTCTAAAAAGTCGATGCCTATTTATGCCAACGAAATTACACAGACAGCCATCAAGCGTGATTTTTACTATGCGTTTGAAAAAGACAAAGACCTAGGACTTCCTGAAATGGAATTGATAACCATTGGGCAAGATCCATTTACTGTTGGTGACATTCCATTTGTTCCAATACAAGTAATGCATAGAGAAATGCCTGTTTTGGGATTTAGAATTGGCGACTTTACTTATATCACGGATGCTAATTTTATTTCAGCTACAGAAATGCAAAAAATAAAAGGGTCTAAAGTGCTCATTTTAAATGCGCTTCGTAAACAAGCACATCCAACGCATTACAATTTAGAACAAGCCTTGGAAGTCATACAGCCATTAGGTATACCGCAAGTATATTTGATTCATTTTAGCCATCAAATAGGGTTGCACCAGCAAGTAGAATCCAGTTTGCCTAAAGGCGTTCATTTGGCCTATGATGGACTTCAGTTCTCTATATAATAGCAGGCATTTTCCCATTTAATACAAAGTATTTATACGCTATTTTTCCCTTTCCAATAAAGTTAACTAGTGTGAAATTGGAGCATGCGAAATTCATGGAAAGCTTATTTTATATTTTCAGTGAAAGAACAGAAAGGGATCATGGTGTTAGGGATCGTCTTGTTACTGAGTACAGTCATTGGTATGCTGATGCCCAAGCCCTTGGTTAGTTCCAAAATAAAAAAAGATCAAAAAGAATACGCTTCATTTAATTTTGATCCCAATACCATCGACAGTGCGCATGCATTGTTGCTGGGCATTCCTCCGAGGCAAATAAGTACTTTACTTCATTATAGAAACAAAGGAGGTAGGTTTTATCGCCAACAAGACTTGGCGCATTGGTATGGATTAAAGAAAGACTTACTCGAAAAGTTAATGCCCTTGGTAAACATTCGAAAAATGGATACGATGGAAGTGTTGAAGCAAAATCGAATTATAAACTATAAGTACGGCTATAAGTACAGCGGAGGTGAAAGAACAAAAGGGTATTTGATTCATGACAAAAATCCTATGAAGGAATTAGATTGGACCATTGATATCAATGTGGCAACAGCCAACGAGTGGATGCTTAGTACCCATTTATCCAAAATCACTATTGAAAGTTTATTACAGTACAAGCAATACCTGGGTGGTTTTCAATCTGTATATCAAATAAGTAAAGTATATGGGATCGCCGATAGTAGCTTTCAACGACTGAGGCCTCATTTGCGGGTGCAAAAAACAAAGTCGGGCAAATGGATAGCGAATTTGATGACTTTTGAGCAATGGAAAAAGCTCGAACTTTTTCAAGACAAAGAAATAAAGCAATTGCTGCATTTCAAAAAAGAGCATGGAGGGAGAATAGGGTTGCGCGATTTGGTGTTAAACTTTGATTTAACAGAAATGCAGGCCAACTGGCTTCATAATAAAATAAGTATAGATTGATTTAAACTATACTTGCTAATTATTTACCAGCTTTAAATATCTGATTGACTGCACCGCCCAACATCGGAAACTTTTCTTTTACAAATGCAGCAATGGTTTCAATAGATTGTTTTGCTTGTTCAGGCGTTACATTGGCTTCTTTCACTAAACGATCAATAAGTTCTTGCATTTTGTTTGTTTTATTATTTTAGTAATAAGTATTAAGCCACTTTTAGTTTGCTTAATTTACTTTTATTAAACATAGATTTAGCATAATCAAGGGTTAGATTGAATTCGGTAGCATTGGTGCCTGGCATTTCAAACATCGCCTGTGTAAATAAGGATTCGCAAATACTTCTAAGCCCTCTTGCTCCAAGCTTGTATTCCATAGCTTTTTCAACAATAAATTCAAATACTTCTGGTTCAATGTTTAACTTGATTTTCTCAATCGCAAACAATTGAGTGTATTGTTTGATGAGTGCATTTTTGGGTTCGGTTAAAATACTTCTTAAAGTAGCGGCATCTAAGGGTTCCAAATGTGTGATAATAGGAAGTCGTCCTAATAACTCGGGAATGAGTCCAAAACTTTTAATGTCTTGTGCATTTACAAAACGCAATAAATTTTTGCGTTGTAATTCTTGCTCTTCTTTATTTACACTAAACCCAATGGCATTGGTATTGATACGGCGCGCAATAATCTTGTCTATTCCGTCAAATGCACCACCACAAATAAATAATATATTTTTAGTGTCTACTTTTATCATTTTTTGATCGGGATGCTTGCGACCCCCTTGAGGTGGCACTAAAACATCGGTACCTTCCAACATCTTTAACAAACTTTGCTGAACACCTTCTCCGCTTACGTCACGCGTGATAGAAGCGTTGTCGCTTTTACGTGCAATTTTATCAATCTCATCTATATAAACAATTCCTCTTTGAGCTGCTTCTACATCATAGTCGCAGTTTTGTAACAAACGCGTAAGCATGCTCTCCACATCTTCCCCTACGTAGCCTGCTTCTGTAAAAACAGTGGCATCTACAATGGCAAAAGGAACATTTAAAAGTTTCGCAATGGTCTTGGCCAACAAGGTTTTACCTGTTCCAGTTTCGCCAATCATAATCACATTGCTTTTTTCAATCTCCACTTCGTTTTTGGTTGTTACTGGTAAATTAATTCTCTTAAAGTGATTGTATACCGCAACGCATAATATTTTTTTAGCTTCGTCCTGACCAATAATGTATTGGTCCATGAAAGCTTTAATGGCGATGGGCTTTTGTACTTTTAAAGTACCGGCTTTGCCCTCTGCTTTTTTCTGATGAAATTCTTTTTGAATAATTTCATGTGCATGCTCAATACAGTTTTCACAGATGTGTCCGTCGGTACCAGCAATAAGTATTTTAACCTCATCTCGGTTGCGACCACAAAATGAACAATGTACTGTTTCTGTTTTAGCCATTTTTTATTTTTTAAAGTTGCTTGGCAATTTTATCTACAATGCCATAAGCCACCGCTTCTTTTGCATTCATCCAATAATCTCTATCAAAATCGCTCATAATTTGAGCAACAGTTTTATCGCAATTATCGGCCAATATTTTAGCGCCTAATTCTTTTGTTTTGCGAATTTGCTCTGCATGAATTTCAATGTCGGCACTATTGGCTTGAAAATAACCACCAATACTTGGTTGGTGAATCATCACTTCGCCATGAGGGAAAATAGTACGCTTGCCTTTTTCTCCTGCACTAAGTAAAATAGAACCCATGCTAGCAGCCAATCCCATACAAATGGTTTGCACTGGGCTTTTGATTAGTTTAATGGTATCGTACATCACCATACCACTAGTAACCACGCCACCAGGACTGTTAATATAAAATTTAATATCAGCGCCAGGTTTGTCGGCGTCTAGTAAAATAAGCTTATTGACAATGTCTTTGGCCGACTTGTCATCTACAGGCCCCCATAAATAAATGGCTCTTTTTTCAAAAAAAAGGTGCTCCATTTTTTTATTCAAAAAACTAGGGGCCGCTTCTTCCTTTTTATCCTCTTTAGGCGATTCTTCTTCCTCCATTAAATAGCTATTGTTGACTATCATAAAATATAATTGAACAGTATTTTTATTTTTTTAATTTTCTTGGGTTGGTTAAAAGTACTTCGTCTACCAATCCATATTCTTTTCCTTCTGCAGCAGTCATCCAAAAATCACGATCACAATCTTTAGCAACTGTCTCTACATCTTTGTGCGTATGATGCGCAATCACTTCATACAGTTCTCCTTTTAATTTCTTTATTTCTCTTGCAGTAATTTCTATATCAGATGCTTGTCCTCCAATGGCGCCACTGGGTTGATGCAACATGATTCTGCTGTGTTTTAAGGCAGTTCTTTTTCCTTCTACGCCTGCGCACAATAAGATGGCACCCATACTTGCTGCCATACCAGTACAAATGGTGGCCACATCGGGGCTAATAAATTGCATGGTATCGTAAATGCCTAAGCCTGCATATACACTTCCGCCTGGGCTATTAATATACATTTGAATGTCTTTGGTGCGGTCGGTGCTCTCTAAAAAAAGCAATTGAGCGGTCACGATATTAGCCACGTAGTCATTGATGCCTTCTCCTAAAAATATAATACGATCCATCATCAATCTGCTAAATACATCCATGCTGGCTACATTCATCGGACGTTCCTCAATGATATAGGGTGTTAGATTGGTAACACTTTTTTTATATTGATGTAAGGTATTGCTATTAATACCCTTATGCTTGATGGCATACTGCTCAAATTCATGTCCTAGGTTCATATTTTCAATTTTCAGTAAGTAAAGGTAAATCCTTGTACCCAAAGGAACTACAAAAAGGGTGCCAAACTTTGCCTCCCATCGGCCTTTTTAGGGCTAAATTGTATTGATAATCAATCAGATGCTCTTTTCAGACAGTCCTTGAAAAGGGAAGTATGTAAAAGCCTAGTGGTGATGGTGGTTCAACATGTCAGCAAATTTCTCTGCTTCAATGGCCTCCTCTTTGGCTTCTACTTCGGATTCTAAAGCTGTAAATAGTTTTTCAGTACTTATTCTTTGATAGCTGTCGTCCACAAATTTTCTGTCTTGCATCATTCTCATTGCATAATCTTCCAACCATTGATCGTTGTCTCCAAGGGCACCCATTTGAGGTCCCATGTAGCTCATCAATTGTTGTTTTGCAAAGTTTTTTAAATCTTCTGCTACAACTTCAATTTTATGATCGGTGGCCAACTGACTGCTAATTAAAGTCCATTTTAATTGGTCTTGAAATACAGGATATTCTTTTTCCGTTTCTTCTTCTGTTCTTTGTTTTTCGCCCCCTTTTTGCAACCAACGTTTTAAGAAAGGAGTTGGGAATTCCATTTTAGTATGGTCTATCAAATGATGATAAATTTGATCATGAATTTGATTTTTTGCTTGTTGCTCATAATGACCTTCAATGTCTTTTTTCAAAGCGGCTCTAAATTCTTCTTCTGTTTTAATTGCTTGATTGGGGTAAGTGGCTAAAAATAAAGTTTCATCTATTGGTGCTTTTTCAATCAAGCCTACTTTGGTGATGAGCAATGTAAAATATTTATCACTATCACTTTTTGAAATACCTAAATCGCCCACGATAATGTCTAATTCTTTCTCTTCAAAGGCTTTCTTTAATTGAATCACCACCGTGTCGTCTTTTTTCTTACCCATAAATTGCTTACGAGCTTTTTCTGCAAAATATTTGATTAATAAAGAATTGTCTTTATTGATTCCGCCTTCAATGGCATTGCCCTCTTTATCTGATTCTGTAAAAGTAATATTGATTACATTCTCATCACTTTCCACGGTTTCGGGATCGGTCATCTTGCCATTGCGGGTTTGAATTCTATCTACTTCGTTTTGAATCATTTCATCGGTTACTTTTACTTGGTAACGTTTTACTTTAATGCCTTTTATATCTAATTTAAATGCAGGCTTTAAACCTATTTCAAAAGCAAATTCATAATTGCCTGGTGCATTCACATCTAAGTTCGCAATTTGTGCATCCAAAGGAAGGGGTTGCGCAAAAATTTCTACTTTTTCGTTGGTCAAATATTGATTCAATTCGGTTTCTACTTTTTTAAGTATTTCATCAGAAAATACCGATTGACCATACATTTTTTTGATGAGTCCAGCAGGCACCATGCCTTTTCTAAAACCAGGAATATTAGCGGTCTTAGCATGCTTTTTTAAGCTTGTTTCAAAGCCGTTAAAATAGTCTTCTTTGGTAAGGTGAACGGTAAGCTTGTCATTTAAAAGCCCAATGTTGTCTCTTTTTATGGTTGCCATATACTTTTCTTTTCTAGTAAATTCTAAGGTTTAAGGGGGGCAAAGGTAGGTTTTTGCACCTAAAAAACAGCCAATTGTATAAAAAAAGCCCCCCGAGTTTTCGAGGGGCTTTAAATGCTTGGTGCGGATGGAGGGGGTCGAACCCACACGCCTCACGGCGCTAGATCCTAAGTCTAGTGCGTCTGCCAATTTCGCCACATCCGCTTAGGGGGTGCAAACTTAATTTATTTTTTATTATGAATGTTCAATTTCTGAAAGGGCTATACAATCAAAGCCACAATTTGCTCTAAATACACTTGATCGGTGGTATCAAATTGGGACAATTCCCTGCTGTCCACATCCAATACTCCAATAATTTTACCTTCTTTAAAAACAGGTACCACAATTTCAGATTTGGATAAACTACTGCAGGCAATATGGCCAGGAAATTTTTCGACATCTTCCACAATAATGGTACTTGCTTTTTCCCATGCACTTCCACAAACGCCTCGGCCTTTTTTAATTCTGGTACAAGCTACCGGTCCTTGAAAGGGACCCAATACCAATTCATCATCCTGGATCCAATAAAAGCCTACCCAAAACCAATTAAATTGTTCTTTTAATGCAGCGGCAATGTTGGCTAAGTTGGCAATTAAATTAGGCTCGCCAGTAACCAAGCCTTGAATTTGAGGCAACAGCGATTCGTATTGTGTTTTTTTATCACCCTGGGTAATGGTTAAATCTTCGGCCATGGATTAATTTGTATTTGCGACAGGCGTTAATAATAATTTTAATTCTTTCTTTTCTATTCTTGCCACAAAAGCAATAAAAGCGATTAGTTCAAAACTTGCAATACTTAATCTGATATTTTTATTCAAAGTAAAGTATTGAATGATTAAATAAAGACCATACAATAATAAGGTGATCACGAAGTAGGCGATTAATTTTTTGGTAGCATAAGGAATGGGATATACTTTTTGTCCCCATTTATAACTTACATACATCATGGTGCCATAGCAGAAAAAAGTAGCCCAGGCACTGGCCATATAGCTAAAGTAAGGAATGGCAAAAAAGTTAATGGTCAGAGTAATCGCTGCGCCTAAAATGGTAATCCAGGCACCCGCCATTGTTTTATCACTTAGTTTGTACCAAATACTTAAATTATAGTATACCCCTAAAAACATATTGGCCATTAATAAAATAGGCACAACGCTCAAACCCACGTACATGGCGGGATTTCGAATAAATGCTTTCCAAATGTCTAAATAAAGTACCACCATTAAAAACATGATGCATAAAGTGATTACAAAAAATTTCATCACCCTAGCATAGGTTTTTGGTGCATTGTCCATTTGCGCTTGCTTGAAAAAAAAGGGTTCAGCCCCCATTCTAAATGCTTGCACCGAAATGGTAATTAATATCGATAATTTATAGCAAGCACTATAAATACCAACCAATGCTTTGTTGGCTTCCGGTGATCCGCCCGGTGCCCACCAGCCCAACATGATACGATCAAAAGTTTCATTGATCATGCCGCCAAATCCTACCAGTATTAATGGAAGTGAATACAACATCATTTGCTTCCATAAATCAAAATCAAAGGAAAAACGAAGGGCGCCAATTTCCTTTTTCAATAACAATAAAACAAAAACATTTTGAACAATGCCTGCCAATAAAACATACCCTACTGCCCAATCTGGTTGGTACCAGGTTGCCAATAAACTAGTGGGATGCAATTGTATAAAATGGGGCAACATGCTTATAAAATAATACGTTGCAAAAATGTTAACTAAGATGCCGCCAATTTTTATAAAAGCAAATTTTTTGGGTTTGCTCTCTAATCTCAATCTAGAAAAAGGAATGGTAGCCAAGGCGTCTAATCCAACTACCCAGGCCATTAGTGTAATGTATTCGGGGTGCGCAGAAATTTGTAAAAGCTGCGCAATAGGAGCGCTAAATTTAATAAGTGCCATGAGCACTATTGCGGTTACCATCATCATAGAAAAACTACTGGTGTGGTATATTTTTTCTTCATTTTCTTTGCTGCCAAATTTAAAATATGCCGTCTCCATCCCATGTGTGACGATTACATTTAAAAAGGGTATAAAGGAATAAACAATAGACATTTCCCCGTAGGCCGATTCAGTGAATTTGTAAGTAAGGTAGGGTACCAGCAAATAACTAATAAACCTAGCTGCAATAGAGCTAAGTCCGTACCATATGGTTTGACTGGCTAATTTTTTTATACTACTCAAGGCATTGAAATTACAGCTAAATTAGTGAAAATAGTTTTGTTTATCTTCATGCTGAAATTGGACCAATTATGAAAGCTGTAATACAAAGAGTAAGGGAGGCGAGTGTCACCATCGAGGGGCAAGTGGCAGGGGCTATTCAAACAGGCTTGCTGGTGCTATTGGGTATCGAAACCGCCGATACAAAAGAGGACTTAATTTGGCTCTCCAATAAAATAGTCAATATGCGCATTTTTGACGATGCGGCAGGGGTGATGAATCTAAGTGTAAAAGAAGTGAATGGGAATGTATTATTGGTAAGCCAGTTTACATTGCATGCCAGTACAAAAAAAGGAAATCGACCTTCTTATATTATGGCAGCGAAGCACGATATTTCCATTCCATTGTATGAAGACATGATCAAACAGTTGAGCTTGGATATGGGGGCTCCTATTCAAACGGGAAAGTTTGGCTCCGATATGCAAGTGGCGTTGATAAACAATGGACCTGTAACTATAATTATAGATTCAAAGCAAAAAGAGTAGTATTAACATTATCATGGAATAAAATTTAAACAATATGGCCAACGAGACAACGATACAGCAAGCCCAAGACCAAGTGGACCAGTGGATAAAAACAGTGGGCGTGAAATATTTTAGTGAGCTCACTAATTTGGGTATTTTAATGGAAGAAGTGGGGGAGTTGTCTAGAATTATGGTGCGTAAGTTTGGCGATCAATCATTTAAAAATAAAGAAGAGGATATTTTATTGGCAGATGAAATGGCGGATGTATTGTTCGTACTTATTTGCTTGGCCAATCAAACGGGCATTGATTTGGCGACAGCTTTGGAGAAAAACATACAAAAGAAAACCCTAAGAGACGCTTCTAGACATCAAAACAACGAAAAATTACAACGATAATACAATCTCGCAGTATATTTGCAGCCTATGAGTAAGGTACAACCAGACAACACATTGCAAGCTATTATTTCTCATGCCAAGGAATACGGATTCGTATTTCCAAGCAGTGAGATTTATGATGGATTAAGCGCGGTATATGATTACGGCCCATATGGCTCCCAATTGAAAAAAAATATCCGAGATTATTGGTGGAATAGTATGACCCAAATGCATGAGAATATTGTGGGTATTGATGCAGCTATATTTATGCATCCTACTACATGGAAAGCGAGTGGACACGTGGATAGTTTTAGTGATCCATTGATTGATAATAAAGAAAGCAAAAAAAGATATCGCGTAGATCATTTAATAGAAGGGCATGCAGATGCTTTAATTGCGAAGGGCAATAACGCTGCTGCCGATAAATTATTGGCCGACATGGATGCTTTATTGGCCAAAGAAGATTTCGAAGGGTTGAAAAAATTAATTGAAGAGCACAAGATTACTTGTAGTGTAAGTGGCACCAGTAATTGGACCGAAATAAGACAGTTTAATTTAATGTTCTCCACCGAAATAGGCGCTGTGGCAGAAGAAGCCAGTACCATTTATTTAAGACCAGAAACTGCGCAAGGCATTTTTGTGAACTTTTTAAATGTGCAAAAAACTGCGAGGATGAAAATTCCTTTTGGTATTGCACAAACTGGCAAAGCATTTAGAAATGAAATTGTGGCGCGTCAGTTTATATTTAGAATGCGTGAGTTTGAGCAAATGGAAATGCAGTTTTTTATTAAGCCAGGTACACAGAAACAGTGGTATGAGCATTGGAAAAATGAGCGTATGCAATGGCATTTAAGCTTGGGTATTGCTCCTGAAAAATATCGTTTTCATGATCATGTTAAATTAGCACACTATGCCGATGCGGCATTAGACATAGAATATGAATTCCCATTTGGTTTTAAAGAAGTAGAAGGAATTCACTCTCGTACCGATTTTGATTTAACGCGTCATCAGGAATTTAGTAAAAAGAAGATGCAGTATTTTGATACGGAGATCAATCAGCATTATGTACCTTATGTTATTGAAACTTCTATTGGATTAGACAGAATGTTTTTATTGTTGTTGGCGAATGCTTACGAAGAAGAAGCTATTAACAAAGAGGATGGCACCACTGATTCAAGAGTGGTATTGCATTTGCCTACTAAATTGGCACCGAATAAATTAGCCATTCTTCCATTAACTAAGAAAGACGGCTTGCCAGAATTGGCAAAAGAATTAATGGATGATTGTAAAAAATCTTTTCATTGTTTTTACGAAGAAAAAGATGCCATTGGAAAAAGATACCGTCGTCAAGATGCTATTGGAACACCTTTCTGTGTAACCATTGATCATCAATCCAAAGAAGATGGCACGGCAACCATTCGTTACCGCGATAGCATGTTGCAAGAACGTATTGCTTTAGCTAAAGTAAAAGAATTGGTACTAGCGCATATTGCTTAGGATATCTATTCAAGCAATTTTATTCAAAATACGAATTTTTCGACTCGCTAAAAACGCTCGCTCAAAATTGTATTTCTGAATTTAATTGCTAGCAACTAATTAAGCAATTAATATAGCTAGAAAAAATCATTAGATAAATTAATTAACCGAAGGATTCAAAATGCACTTGTTTTTTATCAAGGCCCAGCTCGGTCATGTTTTTACGCGCGTCATCAATCATGGCTTTCCAGCCGCAAAGCCATACATGCGCAGTTTCTTTATTCTCTTTTAACAATTCTTGATATACGGGATGGACATATCCTTTGTGCGCGCCCACTGGCACTTCTGTTTCTCTAGAATAGCAGGGATGGAAATGGAATCCTGGTTCTTTGGTTGCCAACTCGTTCAATTCATCAATGTACAATCCGTCTTCTAGTTTTCGGCATCCAAAAATTAAATGTATGTTATTGTGCGCAATTTTGTGTTCGTGAATGTATCTAATCATAGATCTAAAAGGAGCAATACCTGTTCCTGTACAAATAAAATATACATCGTGTTCGAAATTTTTAGGAAGTACAAAAACACCTTGAGGTCCTCTTAAGGTTACTTTAGTGCCTACTTTGGCTTCATTGAACAAATAGGTTGTTCCAAGCCCATTCTCTAATAAAACGATCACCAATTCAAAAGTATTGGTGCCATTGGGTTCAGAAGCAATGGAATAACTTCTCCATCTTTTATTTTTTTGCTCATGGATGGGTAAGTCTAAAGTGACAAACTGACCAGGTATGAAATCAAATTTTTCAATACTAGGTATTTCAAAATAAAATCTTTTTGTATTGGAGGTTTCGTCGACTATTTTGGTCAAAATACCTTCCATCCATTCTAGTGCCATGATGATTCGCTTTAATTGTTAGTTATAAATACCCTTTGAACATACACTTTTTTATTGGCGTAAACTTTTACAAAGTAAACGCCAGTAGATAAATTCTTTATAGTTATGTGTTGCGGAGTTGTTTGATTGATTAAATTTTCGGTGTGATATACATCGTTTCCGATAGCACTCACAATTTCAAGTGCAATACCTTGGGTTTGAATATTACTAAATTGAATATTAAAAGAGTTGCCTTTGATAAGATTACTAATGTTGTCATTAGAACTGATGGTTAAATTAATCTCTGCAGGTGAACTTTCTTGAATGTCTGTGATCACATTTCCATTGATGTCTCTCACGAAAATGAGCATGTTAGGAGAAGCAGTTAAACAATCGCCACTAGAAACCGCAACTTTGTATTGACCATTTTTGGTTGCTTTGTAAGATTGATTGGTGGCGCCTTGAATGGAAGTGTCATTAAAATACCATTGATAGACGCTTGCGGCACTGGCTACCAAGGTGTCTCCTTTTTTTGTAATGGTAGGTATGGCCACTGTTTGAACAGAAATAGCAGCAGCAGGGCTTATGCATTCATTCGTACTAATTTGAGTACTGTAGAAAAAATAAAAATAATTTTGAAAATTCCCTTGAGAGGTAGAAACGCTGTTGCCAGTATAGCTAAATAGTTTGCTTGGGCCAATCGGATAACCAGCACTTGCTAAGCCATTGTTTCTAAAAAGAGTCGCGCTGTCACATTGGGTAATTAAAATATAATCTCCTGCTTTGGGTATGTTTAAATTAAGCGCATATATTTTTCCGCTATCGCCGCTAACATATGGAGTAGCGATATTTAATTTATTGGCTGTATCATAGGTTGGATAAACCGGTTTTGGACTACTTGCTGGTACATTTAATGTAACGGATTGTAAAGCGTAGTAACCTGTAACAGTTCCATCAGCAGCGAAAGTGGCGGGTTGTCCAAGCGTGAAAGTAATTTTTCCAGGATAGCCAGTAAATAATTTCACCGTTTCAATATTCATAGAAGCGGTTGTATTGATAGACATATAATTGCCTTTGAAATCATTGTAACCTCCAGTATTACCCAGGCTGGTATTGTTTAATGGACCCAAAATGCTTTGAAAACCTTGGGTAACATAAACCTTGCTATAATTGGAATTGCTTGTAACATTGGTACCAATTGCAAAAGGGGTGGCTAGGCTGCTGCTGTCATACCAGAGATAACTGTTACCGCTGATGGGATTGGCAACGGATAAGCGCAGTTGCCCACTACAATTAGTAGCGGTTCCGGTGGGTGCTGCCACTGCAGCTGCGCTTGTAAGCGAAGTGGTTAGGCTATTGTTGATGGTTTGTTGATCGCTTGCCACATTTACGGAAGCATTAAAGGTATAGGTTTTATTAAAATCAATACTTATGGGCTTTTGGAAAGTATAATTCATGCTTTCAAAGCCATTTAAAGTACCAGCAAAAACTTCGCTAATACTTAGTAATGTATTTGTGCCGTCCGATACCAATAAACCTAATGGAATATTTTTTTGAGGACTAGAGCCTAGGTTATTGATTTTAATAGTGACATATTGCACACTTTTTTTACAAATGGCACTGGATGGGTTTATAATATCAGAAACAGATAAATCAATAGAAGGGGCGGTAATTTTTAAAGTATAATCTTGCGTTTCACCGATGGTATAATTACCGCATGCTTTTACATTGGCAATATTATCGGTTTCCATAGCAACGATTCTTAATTTTGTAAAGCTTCCTGTTTTTAATACAGAGGATAAGGTAATGCTGGTCTTATAAATGCCATTTATTAAAGCAGCACTTGTAATAACGGCCTCTGCATCTTCAAAAATACCATTGTTGTTATAGTCAATAAAAACTTTTACAAAGCGATTTGCATTGGTGGCGTCTGCACTGCCTAATTTAATTGCTAAGTTTAAAGATCCATTGGCAGATCCAAATACAAGCGAATCGCTGTTGTCGATGTATTGATTGGTACTTGTGTTGGTAAAGCTGATATTATTAATGCTTACACTATCCATTCTGGTTCCAGAGGTAGAAAGTGCGGCAGAGGTACAATAAGTATTTCCTCCTGTACCACTAATAATTAAGGAATAATCTTGTTTGCCACGGTCTAAACTTTTTTTATGGTTAACGGTGATGGTATAAGTATTTCCAACTTTAGTGGTATCCAATTCTACTTTTTCAACATTATCAATGGTGTTGTTTATTCTTTTTGCTGCACTATCTGGTTTGGCAGGGTTCATCGTCCAAGGGTAATATGTAGTAGTTGCACTGCTAATTTTTAAATCTAAATCATTGACCAATCTTGAATTGGGATCGTTGAGGCTGGTTTCAATAGCCCCTTTTACATCGGCCCAAACAATGGTTGCCTTGAGTGGTTTTAGTCCAGAAGCCGTAACGCTATAGGTATCTGTTTGATTGTTTAATAAAGTTTTTTCATAAACTAAATCTGCACTGGTGCTACTATTTTTAGAACTAAGTGCGTTGCTTAATACAGTAGCAGCTTCGCTCATATTAAGCAATCCCCAACCATACTTATAATCTGGACCAGGATAAAGTCCTGCTTCATTGGCCGTATGGATGGCCAATGCTTTCACCGTAGCAGCGCGAATGAATTTTTTTGGGGAGAGTTGTTGACTTAATTCTTGTAAAAGAAGCAGCGATCCAGCTACATTGGGAGATGACATCGATGTTCCATTTAAATAGCCATAACTGGAGTCATTGGTCGAAATGGCTGAATATACTGCAACGCCATCGGCTACTACATCTGGTTTTATTCTGCCATCATCAGTAGGCCCCCAACTACTAAAAGTAGTCATCACTACATCTTCTTTTTTCGCATAACCAGAAGGGATACCTGATACGGCTCCAATCGTAAATAAATTTTTTGCATTCGCATCTGTAGGTATGGTACCATAAGCATTGTTGCTGCTTAAGCTATCCGGTCTATTGCCAGCATTGTACCATTTCCCACTTTGATCTCTTCTCCAATAGGGTTGACCCACTGCAGGACCTGTGCTAGATCGATTGTTGCCGGCAGATTTTACAATTAAATAATAAGGAGCATTGTAAGCTATGGAATCATAGGTTTGTGCATCTTGATCATAGAGTCCAAATTTATAATCTTCTGTTTCATTCCATTTGCCATTGTATTCCCATCTTGAGGAATCAGTATTGTAATCCCATCCGCACACGGTACCATAAGAATGATTTGAAATAAGTAAGCCATTGGCCGCAGCTGTAGCCATTTCAGAAGCGTCATTGTTCCAATCATAAGCATAAGCACCTTTTAACCCATAAGCCATTCCTTTCGCCAATGGGTTCAAGCCTGTACTCATCATAATACCAATAGCATGTGTGCTATGATCAACTATGTTGGTGGCATTGTCTTTTTGTGTTATTCTGCCAGCCAATTCATGGTGCGTTAATCTTGGTTTTCCTTCATCCCAAATACCTAATTTATTTGTAAGACTATCATTGCTGCCATCTAAAATAAATCCTGCGATTCCTCCAGGCCAAATTTTATTGGTATTAACGGTAGTGGCTGTCGAAGGGTCGGTAAAACCAACTATATATTTAGGTTGACCAAATGCATCCATTCCAATGAGGCTTGCCCTTGAATTGTTTTTTGATTTGTAATAAAGAGGCCATCCTTTTTCTTTGGCTTTAATAATAGCAGAAGAATAGGTAGCTCTAGATTCCAATTCCAAAGATTTAGCAGTAGAAATTAAAATTGCCTTTCGAGTTTCGTTTTGTGCCAATGAAAAAGTGCAAAAGGAAATTAAAAAAAAGCTAAATAGGACTGTTTTTTTCATTTAGGATACAGGGATTGGGCCACCTAAAATTAGGCCTTTCAAAATTACAATGAATTCCCCATATATTTAATAAATTAACCTTATAAAAACCTCCCTGTTTATGGGGTAGTTAGGATTTTATTCATGTAATTTTAAGTAAATATTTAGATGCATGTTTACCTTGGTTCGCAAATGTCTTTTGTTGTTTTTTGGGTGGGGTCTAATGGCCTGTGCACAGCTTAGCCCTCCTTTAAGTAAAGTAACGAACAGTGGTATCGAAGGTCAGTTGTTGGAACAGATAGCGAATGCCATGCCCACTAAAGGAAGGCCTACCGCTAAAGGGATTCCACTTTTGTCTAAAGTTTATATTTATAAAAAGTTAATCCTAGCGCAATTAGAAAATCAAAACGGGGCATTGTGTAATAAAATAAATGGACAACTCGTGGATAGTACATTTTCCGATGCTACCGGTCATTATCATTTAGCTTTAAAGCCAGGTCAATACAGTATTGTAGTGGGGTATGAAAATGGCTATTTTATACCCTATTTTTCGGGCATAGATGGGGTGGCTTATGTCCAAATTGAACCTCAAAAGACAACCATTTTAAATATCAATGTAAATCAAAAAGCAAGTTATTAAATACTGCTTGTATCTTTGCTTAGTTGATGTATGAATGAGCTATCTCTGTTTGAACGTTTTCACAATTCACCCCTCCTAAATAATTTGGTGGACAGGATAGCTATGTCCAAGTTAGAAAATAAGCCCTTGCAAGCCTTTCTACAAAATTTAAATGGATCGGCCGCCGCTTTTGTTTTACAAACTATTTTCACCCATCCTAAAACAGATCATTTTAATCACCTTGTTGTTTTAAACGATGCAGAAGAAGCTGCTTATTTTTTCAATTCCATTGAAAGTGTAACCGAGGCCATGGATTTATTTTATTTTCCTTCCTCTTATAAGACACCTCAAAATTTTAGTTTGTTGAATCCGTCGCATGTAATGCTACGTACCGAAGCCTTAACTAAAATTTCTATGGGTGGAAATAAAAAAATAATTGTTACTTATCCAGAAGCTTTATTTGAAAAAGTAATCATGCCCAATACCTTGCAGCAGAATATGATTCAAATAAAAACCAATGACAGCATTGCTTTAAATGAATTAATGCAAAGCCTTATTGGTTATGGTTTTCAGCGAACCGATTTTGTTTATGAACCTGGTCAGTTTGCCTTAAGAGGAGGCATTTTTGATATTTATTCTTTTGGCAATGAACAACCTTATCGAATAGAATTGTTTGGGGAAGAAGTGGACAGCATCAGGTTGTTTGATCCTGCAACGCAATTGAGTGAAAGAAAATTGTTGCAAATAAATATCATTCCCAATGTGACTACACAGTTTGAGGATACGCAAAAAATTCCGTTATTGACTTTTATGCCCAATGACACTTTGGTGTGGTTGAAAGATTGGAATGTGATTGCGCAAAGAGGTCATGATCAATATGAGGCATTAAGCGATTTTATTGAACATCATGCCAATGCCAATCAACTAGACGATCAGGATGCGCATAAAAGACACAGTGAGTTGGCCGACTTTGTAAGGGTGGAAGCAACTCAACAACAATTGACAACAAAATCTATGTTGGAATGGGGGTTTCATCCACAATTGACCCAGGAAAAAATAGAATTTAATACACAGGTGCAACCTTCTTTTAATAGAAAGTTTGAAATGTTGATTGAAAATTTACAAGGGCTGGAGAAAAAAGGGTATGCTTTATTTATTTTTGCAGAACAGTCCAAGCAGTTGGAACGTTTGCATGCTATTTTTACCGATCTAAAAACGGAAATACAATTTACACCCATTGTAAAAAATATTCATGAAGGTTTTATAGATCATGACCATAAAATTGTTTGTTATACCGATCACCAAATATTTCAAAGATACCATAAGTACAAAGTAAAGCAGGCCTATAGTAAAAGCAAGGCCATAACGCTACGAACCTTACGAGACTTGCTTCCTGGAGATTATGTTACGCATATCGACCACGGAGTAGGCGTATACAGTGGGTTGCAAAAAATAGAAGTGAATGGGCGTTGGCAGGAAGCGGTCAGAATTATTTACAAGGACAGTGATATTTTGTATGTAAATATCAATTCCTTACATAAAATATCAAAATACACGGGCAAAGAAGGAACACCTCCTAAAGTAAATAAATTGGGATCGGATGTTTGGGTAAAACTAAAAGACAAAACAAAAGCCAAAGTAAAATCCATTGCCTTTGATTTAATAAAATTGTATGCACAAAGAAAAGCACAAATTGGATTTGCTTTTTCACCAGACAATTATATGGTGCATGAATTAGAGGCTTCTTTTATTTATGAAGAAACCTTAGATCAAGCCAAAGCCATTGCAGAGGTGAAAAAAGACATGGAAGCGCCTGCGCCCATGGACCGCTTGGTTTGTGGAGATGTGGGTTTTGGTAAGACAGAAGTGGCTGTGCGCGCAGCTTTTAAGGCGGCGATTGATGGAAAGCAGGTAGCTGTTTTGGTACCTACCACCATTTTAGCATTCCAACATTTTAAAACCTTTAGCGATCGTTTAAAAGATTTTCCGGTGACCATCGACTTTTTAAATCGTTTTAAATCATCTGCGCAGAAAAAAGAAACCATTGAAAAAGTAAAACAAGGTAAGATAGATATATTGGTTGGTACGCATGGTATTTTAGGAAAAGAAGTCCAATTTAAAGACCTTGGATTAATGGTGATTGATGAGGAGCAGAAATTTGGAGTAGGGCATAAGGAAAAATTAAAAACTTTAAGAACCAATGTAGATTGTTTAACCTTAACGGCTACACCCATTCCGCGTACTTTGCATTTTAGTTTGATGGGGGCGCGTGATTTAAGTATCATCAATACTGCTCCGGCCAACAGGCAACCCATACATACCGAAGTGCAAGTATTTGACGAAGATGCTATTAGAGAAGCCATCTATTTTGAAACCGAAAGAGGCGGACAAGTATTTTTTATTCACAACAGAGTACAAGGTTTGGCAGAAATGTGTGCTACCATTCAGCGGTTGTGTCCAGACATCAGCATTGGATATGCGCATGGGCAATTGGAAGGCCACCAACTAGAAGAAAAAATATTAGACTTTATTGAAAGAAGATACGATGTGTTGGTTTGTACCAATATTGTTGAAAGTGGGGTAGACATTCCGAATGTGAATACCATTATTGTAAACAATGCGCATCAATTTGGATTGAGTGATCTGCATCAATTAAGAGGTCGTGTGGGACGCAGCAATAAAAAAGCATTTTGTTATTTATTGGCGCCACCTATTAGTACTTTGCCTGATGATTCTAGAAAAAGGTTACAAACTTTGGAGCAGTTTAGTGAGCTGGGTAGCGGGTTTCAGATCGCCATGCGTGATTTAGACATTCGAGGTGCAGGCAATTTATTAGGAGGAGAGCAAAGTGGATTTATGGCCGAAATTGGTTTTGAAATGTATCAGAAAATTTTGGCCGAAGCAGTAAGAGAATTAAAACGTTCCGACTTTAAAGAATTGTTTGAAGAAGAAATTAGCAAGCAAGATGATTTTGTACAAGATTGCACGATCGATACCGATTTAGAAATCATGATACCTGATAGTTATGTAGAAAGTATTGGAGAACGACTTTCTTTGTACACTAGAATGGATCAAACAGAACATGATGAGGCGTTGGCTTTGATGGAAACCGAATTGGCCGATCGTTTTGGTCCGATTCCTGATTCGGTGAATGATTTATTTATTACGATACGTTGTAGACGCATAGCGATTGCTTTGGGCTTTGAAAAAATGACTTTAAAAGAGGAAACCTTAAGATGTTTTTTCATCAACAGACCCGATTCGCCCTATTTTGAGAGCAATACTTTTAAACAATTATTGGCTTATGCGCAAACGGTCATGAACAAAGCACATTTCAAACAAGTGGGCCGAAATTTTGTATTGGTAATCAAAGACATTAAAACTATGGAGCAGTGCTTTGCGCTTTTAGAAAAAATTAAACAAGGGGTGTTTGCCACCCAGTTGTAACAGCACTAAATAAAAAACCCTTTCACCGATTGCTCGGGAAAGGGTTTAATAAGATAAATTAGAGTGAAATTTTTTCAGAATCTAATGTAAACGAAGTTTACTAGAATCCTTTTTTAGCAACTCCATCAGCGATTGCCTTAAGGGCATTTGTTTCGCTAAGGATAGCCGCCATTTTATTTCCTTTACCATCATTACCACCTGCCATATAACCGCCTCTAGCAGTTTTACTGATGACAGCGTCATGCATTGGTACATTTTTTTCTTTTGTTTTTAAGCAATACGCTTTAATCATTTTTGAAGTGTCCATTTTGTATAA
>CANCSS010000017.1 GCA_947380905.1 Chitinophagaceae bacterium
GTCCCCCTGAATGCTCAAGAGGACCTCGTATATAGATGGGTTAGTAAGTACGGGAATTAGATTCCCTTCACAATATTAAATATACTTTTTTCTAATTCAAAAAATATTTTAAACAAATTTATTGACGTTATCCACAATTGGGCCTAAAATAGAACTATTTAAAAATATATTTTAGGATGAATTTATAGAATAAAAATTATTATTGTCTGTAAAAAAAATTTATGCGTCGGCTTGAAACATTGATGAATAAAGGATTACAGAAGTCACTCATTTTTTAATTTTTATAAAATTCCTACACCTACAATCCACTCAACAGCAACATTAGGACCCTTTTTTTATAGAGAATAGGGGTAAAAAGATTTTTTTACAAAAAACCCTCGTTACCTTTGATTTAGGCCAAAAACATACTTATGAAGCTCCTTGCACCTATTTCTGTAAAATGGTTATCTACCTTCACAGCGTCTGAAATTATTGGTAATAATGAATTAGAAATTACTGGCGTCAATGAAATTCATCAAGTGGAAATGGGCGATATTGTTTTTGTAGATCATCCTAAATATTATGAAACCTGTTTAAATAGCGCTGCAACTTGTATCCTTATCAATAATAAAGACGTTGCGGTTCCCAAAGGAAAGACTTTATTGTATTGTGCAGATCCTTTTGAAGCCTATTCAAAAATTGTAAATCACTTTAAGCCATTAAAGCTTAGTGATAAAGCCATCGCTGAAGATGCCCTTATTGGCGAAGGTGCTGTTATTATGCCACAGGTTTTTATTGGTGCCAATGTACAAATTGGAAAAAATTGTTTGATTCATCCTAATGTCACCATATTGGCAGATACAATTATTGGAGACGATGTAATTATACAAGCCGGTACCGTCATTGGCAGCGACGCTTTTTATTATAATTCCAAAAAAACACGTGCGGCTTGGTATAAAAAAATGCCTAGTTGTGGAAGGGTTATTATAGAAGATAAGGTAGAAATAGGCGCCTGTTGTACCGTTGATAGAGGGGTAAGTGGAGATACTATTATAGGTAAGGGGACCAAGATTGACAATATGGTCCATATTGGACATGATACCCAAATTGAGGAGAATTGTTTATTTGCAGCTCAAGTAGGTATAGCAGGAGGGGTTAAAATAAAATCGGGGGTTACGATTTGGGGGCAAGCCGGCGTAAATAAAACATTAACCATTGGCGAAAATGCTGTGGTTTTATCTCAAGCAGCCGTTTTATCAAGTATCGAGGGGAATAAAGTATATATGGGATTCCCTGCAGAAGATGCCTCTATTAAAAGAAGGGAGTTGGTTTGGATTAGGCGTATTCCAGCGCTTTGGAAAAAAATAATGGAACAAGGCTAAGCAATGCTCCTTTTATTTCAATTGGTGCAAGGCAGTTAATTCGGTACAAACCCTTTTTATAGTGCTATCCATGGAACGATATTTAAAAGTAGGAAAGGCTTTTAAAAATTTCTCATTGTTAAAATGAACTACCGCCTGCGCTGTAGCTGCTGTCTCTTTAGTAAGCAATGGCGTTTTCCCGGTAATCATTCCTTTTAAAGCTTCCAGCCTCCAAACAATGTCTGCCAATAAAGGCGTTACTTTTCTATGAGGTGGTCTTTTATTAAATGCTTGTGCAATTTTAGTAAATACATTTTGATAACTTAGATTTTCTGCGCTTATAATATAACGTTGTCCAGTAATGGGGCTGTCCATTAATATTTGCATAGAATCAATTACATCTAATACATCTACAAAGCCACTCACGCCGTTGGTATACCATGGAAATTGATCATAAGCAGATTTAAAAATTTCAGAAGAGCCTTTGTTCCAATCACCAGCTCCAAAAATTATCACTGGATTTACGATTGCTACATTCAATCCTTCTGCCATCCCACGCCACACTTCCATTTCGGCTAAATATTTAGATTGACCATACACGCTATTGCTCGTTGCCGGTGTCCAACTCATGCTTTCATCAATAGGCGCGTCTTCTCTGATACGACCCAATGCCGCCACAGAACTTACAAATACCAACTTATCAATTTTCTTCTCTATACATACATTTACTACATTGGCCGTCCCCTCCTGATTGGCTTTTAACATGCGCGCACTTTGACTTGGCGCAAAGGATACAATGGCTGCACAATGATATACTTGTTGTATGCCTTCCATGGCTTGTTCTAAAGAAACAAGGTCTAATAAATCGCCTTGCACCCAATGTACTTTTTCAGCACCTGGAAAGACAGGTTTTGCCTTTCTATACAAGGCAGTCACTTTTTTTTCTTTGGCAACTAAAGATTGAATTAAATGAGCTCCTACTAAACCACTGGCGCCGGTAACAAATATCATGGAATGCTTATTTATCTTTTAACAATTTAGCAATGTCTTGTTTTAATTGTTCGATTTCTAATGTTTTCAACCCATCATAAATCTTCCCTCTTACCTTGCCATTTCTATCTATTAAGGCAAAAAATTGAGTATGAATAAATTGATCTTCTATTTTTTCTACATTGTTTTTGGGGTCGTCTAATAAATAAGATCCTCTCGCCATTTGGTACAAGCTGTCTTTTCTTCCGGTTAAAAAAACCCATGTTTTAGTGTTTACTCCTAATGAATCTGCATATTTTTTTAATACGGAAACCGAGTCTGTGCCTGGATTACAAGTGTGAGAGACAATTTGAAAATCGGGTTCGTTTTTATAAATAGCATAGATGTCTTTCATATGGGTATTCAATTTGGGACAAATGCCTTTACAGGTGGTGAAGAAATATTCTACGACCGTTATTTTATGTAAGAGCTCTTTATCGGTAAAACTATTGCCATCTTGATTGGTAAAATGAAAGGGCTGCACATAACTTAAAATAGGCAATTGTACTTTCCAATTATCGGTCCCTTTAAATAAAAAATAATAAAAGCCAACTAGCAATAGGGCAAAAAACAACAGATAGAATCGAAATTTTTTTGACATAAAAAGGAGCGATTTAAAAGGTCTTATAAATACCCCCTAAAGGTAATATTATTTTTCTGCTGCTATTTGAATTACCTTTACACCATGTTTAAAAAATGGAATTGGGACGCCATCGGTATTGGAGCTTCTTTGGCTTGCGCTATACATTGTGCATTATTGCCTTTGTTTTTTAGCAGTTTGCCCTTATTGGGAATGAATATATTACACAATACTTCATTCGAATTGGGCATGATTCTACTTTCCTTTGCCATTGGTACTTATTCCTTATACCATGGCTACAAAAAACATCATCATTCTTTTAGGCCCATCCTCTTGTTTTCCTTGGGCATTGTAATCATGTTAAGTAGAATGTGGTTTAGATCCATTGAGATTTGGTTATTGATTCCAGCTGCTTTTCTGATCATTTTTGCACATATCACCAACCACTTGCGCTGTCGTGTACACAATCATGCGCACGAAGACGATTGTGATCACTCTTAATTATTGTAAGGTAATAGGGTCGGTTAAGAAAAGGTAAAACTTACCTCTCCATCTTTATCATCCTTTATCTGTATGCCCATTTCCATTAATTGATTGCGAATTTTATCGCTGGTGGCAAAATCTTTTTTGGCTTTTGCTTCTTTGCGAATCTCAATTAATAAATGAATCACGCTGTTTAATTGTTTTCGATTGGCACCCGATTCTACTCTTATTCCAAGCACTTGCTCTATATACAGAGCCAATTGAGCTTGAACGAATTGCCAGGTGACACCTGATACAGCCTCTGCAGCAATGTGTTTGTCTTTAAGAGAATTGATAACGGGCACGATTTCAAATAAGTTGGCTACTACTTTTGCCGTATTTAAATCATCTTCCATAAACGCTGCTAATTCATTCACCCAAGTATTTAATTGTTGATCTAGTGCAGCATCTTTCGGCTTTTTTTCGTTCGTAAAAGTTTGGGCTTTGAGCCATTCATAGGCATCCATTAAACGACGCAGTGCTTTTTCAGAAGCTTGTAAGGCTTCATTGCTAAAATCAAGTGTGCCTCGGTATTGACTTTGTAAAATAAAAAACCTTACCGTCATGGGGCTATAGGCCTGCGTTAAAATAGGATGACTTCCATCAAATAATTCACTCAACTTAACAACATTATTGTAACTCTTTCCCATCTTACGTCCATTGATGGTAATCATATTGTTATGTACCCAATAACGCGCAGGCATTTCATGATTGCATACGGTGCTTTGTGCTATCTCACACTCATGATGCGGAAATTGCAAATCCATTCCACCTCCGTGTATATCAAATTTCTTACCTAAATATTTTGTGGCCATGGCAGAACATTCTATATGCCAGCCCGGAAACCCTTCGCCCCAGGGGCTTTGCCAACGCATGATGTGTTCTACAGGCGCTTTTTTCCATAAAGCAAAATCTACTTTATTTTTTTTCTCGTCTTGATTGTCTAGCTCTCGTGTCGTGTCTAATTGATCTTCTAAATTGCGTCCACTTAATATTCCATAAGGTTGATTCTTTTTGGAATACACTTCATTGTACTTAATCACATCAAAATAAATCGACCCATTGGCTTCGTAAGCAAACCCATCTGCAATGATTTTTTTAATCATTTCGATTTGTTCAATGATATGCCCCGTAGCAGTAGGTTCAATGCTTGGTGGTAAATTATTAAACTGATCCATGGCCCAATGGTACAAGTGTGTATATTTTTGCACCAATTCCATGGGCTCTAACTTTTCTAAAATGGCTTTACTGGTAATTTTATCTTCGGCTAGTTTTCCTTCTTCTTCAAAATGTCCCGCATCGGTAATATTTCTTACATACCTTACTTTATAACCAACATGTAATAAATAACGATACAGCACATCAAAAGTGATAAATGGCCTTGCGTGACCCAAATGACTTTCCCCACTTACCGTTGGTCCACATACATACATCCCCACATAGGGTGCATTAATAGGTTCGAAAACTTCTTTTTGTCTGGTAAGTGAATTGTATAACTTAAGTGGCATAATGAGTATTGCCTCAAAGATATTTTATTTTAAAGAAACTAGGTTAATTCTTCTTTAAAAGTAGGTCGGCCATGATCATGTGGTGATCGCTTAAGTTTTCATCTATCGACTCCCAAGCCTTGACCTCCCAAGCCTTGTTGGCTAATATATAATCAATTCTTAAAGTGGGCGAGATACCTAAATAAGTGGCTCCAATACCAAAACCTTTTTCCAAAAAAGCATCCTGCCAATCTCCTTTTATAAGGTGATAGGTATAGGAACTGGGCACATCGTTAAAGTCACCAGTAACAATGGTTGGATAGGGGCTTTTTAATAGATGTTTTTGCACCATTTCTGCTTGAACAGCGCGTTCTGTAAAGGAATGACGTAGTTTTCTAAGGACCCCGCGTTTCGCATTAAGGGCCTTTTTGCTTGCAACAGTACTTTCATCAATGGCTTGAAAATCATTTTGATTAAATCTATAGGAGGCTAAATGGGTGGTATTGATCTGAATGGTATCATCTCCTTTTAAAATAGTTACCGAAATCAAGCTTTCTTGATTCAAAAAACCAATACGTTCCGCTGCAATAATTTTATACTTTGAAAAAATTATACAACCCGCATAGTACTCTTTTTGTTTGGTCTGAAAATCTTTTGAAAAAAAGTAATAGGGTAATTTTTTAGTAAAATAAAGGGAGTGATTGGCCAAATCATTGGGGCGCTCATTGGTATTGTATTCCTGTAAACAAACTAGGTCAGGATCCCATTTTTGTATAGAATAAGCAATTTCTTGCGTGCGTAATTTTAAATTACTATTCACACCCATACCATTAAATCCTTTGACATTCCAACTAATAATTCTTAAAGTATTGTCTTTCTTTTTTTGTGAAAAAGGGATGCCCGGATGCCATGCAAATAAAACCAAACAGATTTTCCAACCTATCACTAAAGTAAATAAGGGGAACAAAGAAACTACTGGCTTGGCAATGAGCCAAATAATAAATAATAGAATTTCAATGGCAATTAAATAGGGGGCCATCAAACCTAAAAAACCATTGACCCAAATAAAAGAAATGGGTGAAAAAAATATTGGATATAAAAATAAAAGGGTAGCAAAAAGATTAATTAAGAATAAGATTCTCTTGCCTAAATTTCTTATTCTAGATTTTTTTGCCATTGGGTATAGTACTTATTTTTTAGGAGCCAGGCTATGGTTTAACAAATGTAATAGTTGATGCATCCATTTTCCTAAATCGATGCCTCTTTTTAATAACAATATATAAAAGGCGCCCGTAGCTGCTCCAAGGAAGCTTGCTATGATCATTGCCCATTCTAAATGAATCAAGGAAAACCCTTGTACGAATAAATAAGCCAAGCCCAATACCCACAAGGGAATACCACCAGCTATATTTTGTAATAAACGATACCTTGGCTGAAGCACTACCGCTGCCATAGCAATGGCCATGACACTAACTCCTGCCCCCATTAAAGGATTGTTCGCACCTACTACACAAAAAACAATACCGCCCATTAAACCTCCATAAAAATAAATTGGAAACAAATGTTTATTGGCATTGGATTCTTGCAATACAATACCGAAAGCGGTTAACCAAATGAGGTTGGTTAATAAAATCCAAAAACCATCATGTGTCCAATTGTAGGTTAAGAGTGCCCAAGGTTGATGCAAAAGAATTTGAAGATGAGAAAACAAAATAGTAGGATGCATTATTTGAGCATAAAACTGTTCCAAAGGATAACTGCTTAAATAATAAACTACTTTTAAAAAACCAATAAATGCATACACTATTAAATTAATGGAAATAAGTGCGATGAGTGAATTGTTATCTGCCCCAATCAATGGTTTTGCTGAAGGTGTTGTTTGCATGTATAATAATTAATGGATTAGGCGAAAGGTTGACGATTGCGCTTGTTCCAAATGTACACCAATACAAATCCTACGATGGCTCCACCCACGTGCGCCCACCTTGCGACGTTGTCACCCGCAGAATTTTGAATGGCTTTGTACAATTCAAAAGCAAAATAAAATATACCCAACCATTTTGCTTTGATGGGGAAAAGAAAATAAATATAGATATAGGTATTGGGGAATAAATATACAAACGCAATTAAAATTCCAAATACAGCGCCACTGGCCCCTAGGGTAGCAGTGCTAATCATTTTGTTATGATAAGTAGTAATTAAATCCATTAATTGTGGAGCCAGGCCTGGTGTATCAAGGCTTACTTTATTTTCGGCTAAAATTCTTGTCAAAGGAATATCATGTGCTTTAGAAAAAACCAACACGGCATCACTAAACCCAGGTGCATTGGACTTGCTTAATCTTAAAAGTTGTTCATATTCATTGGTCAATGGAATTAATTGATAAGATAAAATTAGCAAGTGTATCACCGCAGCGCCAACACCACATAAAAAATAAAACAATAAAAAGCGTTTGGGTCCCCAAACATTTTCTAAAATAGAACCAAACATCCATAAAGCAAACATGTTTCCTAATATATGCCCAAAGTCGCCATGTAAAAACATATGGGTAATCAACTGCCAAGGCTTATACAAGCTGCTTTGCCATGCATGCAATGCAAAATAATCTTCAAAAGAAAAAGAACTGGTGGGTCCAGCAAAAGTGTTTTGTGCTAAAAAAACCAACCCATTAATTATTAATAAATTTTTTATAATGGTGGGCAATACTTCAAAGCGAGTGGGCCTAAATTGAGTCATTTTTTTTATTTGCTTATAATAAATCGGTTCTTTTTAATTGTACAACATTTTCAATATGTAAGGTATGTGGAAACATATCAACAGGTTGTATTTTAGTTACCGTATATTTTTCATTCAACAAAGATAAGTCTCTTGCTTGAGTGGCGGGGTTACAACTTACGTATACAATTATGGGTGCTTCCATGGCCAATAGTTTATGTACTAATTTTTCATGCATACCTGCCCTAGGTGGATCGGTAATAATCACATCTGGCTTGCCATGGGTTTCAAAAAAATCGGTATCACAAATTTTAATAACGTCCCCTGCAAAAAAAGCCGTATCGGTTAAATGATTCATACGCGCATTTTCTTTGGCATCTTCAATGGCTTCTTCTACCATTTCCACTCCAATTATTTTTTTAGCCTGTTTGCTGCAAAAAATCCCAATACTACCTGTGCCACAATACAAATCATACACAATTTCTTTCCCAGTTAATTCAGCAAAGTCTCGCGTAACTTGGTATAATTTTTCGGCTTGTTTGGAATTGGTTTGAAAAAATGATTTTGGACTAATCTTAAATTGAAAATCTTCGAGCTGTTCTGTGATATAGCCATTACCCGAATACACTTGTGGCACTAAGTCTTGCATACTGTCATTTCGCTTTGCATTAATGGTATACAACAAAGTAGTTATTTGCGGAAAACGTGCAAGTAAAATTTCAAACAATGCTTTTCGTTTTTCTTCCGCCTCATACCCCAATACTAAATTAACCATCCATTCTCCTTTGGTTGTATTGCGAATAAACATATTGCGCAACCATCCTGTATGCATTTTAATATTGTAAAAAGGCAGGTCATTGGCCAATGCAAATTCAGCAACTGTTTTTCTTAAACCATTGGTAGGTTCGGATTGTAAATAACAAAGATCTATCTCTACTACTTTTTCAAAAAAACCTCTTGCATGAAAACCACCCACACCAGGTACTTTGGCTGGAATAGGAGCATTTGGATTTTCTTCCGCTGCTGCTTTCATGGCTTTGAATTCTCCAAAAGGGATAAATTTTTCGGTAGCAAAAGTATATTCAACCTTATTGCGATAGCCCTGTGTGTCCGCTGCACCAATAATAGCTGGAATCGGAGGTAAAGCCACTTTTGCAATACGCGTTAAGTTGTCAACTACTTGTTTATGCTTATATACCAATTGTTGTTCATAGGGAAGCATCTGCCATTGACATCCACCACAAACTCCAAAATGGCTACAAAATGGAGTTACTCTTATGTCAGAATAACTGTGAAAATGTTTGACAAAACCTTCCCCCCAATCCGCCTTGTTTTTTTGTAACTGAATGTCTACGATATCCCCAGGTACGGCCCCTTCTACAAAAATCACTTTACCGTTAACACGGGCAAGGGCTTTTCCCTCAGCGGCATAATCCTCAATCAAGACTTTTTCTAATAAAGGGGCTGGTTTAAATTTTCTCACTGCAACAAAGGTACTATGCTAAGCGTAAAATTTGATTAAAAGGGGGCACTAATTGTACCTTAGATTGTTATTTATATTGTTATTTTTACCTAGACAATAAAAAGGATAAAGAAACATGACTTTTATGAGAAAATTTATATGGCTGATGTTTTGTATGCCCTTGTTTGGTTTAGCACAAGTTAAAAAAACAACTCCTACAGCTGGTGCAACAAAAATAGGTCACAGCATTCAAATCACTTTGAAACCTTATCAAAATACAAAAATTTACATAGGCACCAATTATGGTAAAAGCAAAGTGCTCGCTGACTCTTGTTTGTTAAATGAAAAAAGCGAAGGAAGTTTTGAATCTAAACAAAAATTAACTCCCGGCATTTATTTTGTCGTCTCCCCTAAATATTCAATCTTATTTGATTTCTTAATTGACGAAGAGCAACATTTTAAAATAATTGCCGATACCACCGCTTTAGATAAAGTAGTTTTTACGGGCTCTCCTGACAATACTTTATTTCAAGAATATTCAAAAGACATGAATGCTTCATTTTTTCAATTAAATAACTTGCAAAATCAATTTAAGTTGGCTAAAAATGCAGCAGATTCAACGCTTTTTAAAGCAGCCTACTTAGGAAAAGACAAGGAGATAAAAGACAAAAGAAATGCATTTATGAAGGCGCATCCAAAATCAATGATGAGCTTTCTATTAAATGTAATGCAAAGGCCAGAAGCGCCAGCCATACCTATTATTAAGGGTAAAGCCGATTCCTTGTATCCTTATTATTATGTAAAAAACCATTTTTGGGACCAGGTTGTTTTTAATGACAATCGTTTGATTAGAACGCCTTTTTTTGAAGACAAGCTGGATGAGTATTTTAAAAATTATGTTTCTCGTGAACCAGATTCTATTATAGAAGAAGTGCAGTATATGTTAACGGTGGCTAAGACTGGAAAAGAAATTTATCCATTTTTACTTTTTAAATTTACCAATAAGTACATTGCTCCTGAATTTATGGGACAGGATAAAGTGTTTTTACATTTGTTTCAAAACTTTTTTGCCAAAGGAGACACCGTGCTTTTGAATGAGGCATCTAAAAAATCTATTACAGAAAGGGCTTACAGTATCATGGCCAACCAACTGGGGATAGCAGCGCCTAGCTTAATTTTAACTACCCCCGAAAACAAAAAGGTTTCTTTGTATGAAATAAAATCACCTTACACTTTTATTGCTTTTTGGGACCCTACCTGTAGTCATTGTAAAATTGACATCCCAAGATTGGATTCTTTTTACAAAGCGAGCTGGAAAAATTTTCAGGTAAAAGTGTTTTCGGTAAATATTAATTTTAAAGAATTGGGTGCTTGGAAAACTTTTATCAATGAGAAGCATTTAGAAGATTGGATACATGGCTATCAACCCGAGGAGGATCTCAATAGAGAAATAAAAGCAGGATTGCCAAGTACCATTCGTCAATTGTACGATGTATATAAAACGCCCACTTTTTATTTATTAGACAGCAATAAAAAAATTATCGCAAAAAATTTAAGCCTAGAGCAGTTTCATGATTTTTTAGCCAACACAAATAAAAAGAAATAGAAATAATTGGCTGTATAAATGAGAGCGTTGTAATTAAAATACAGCAGCTACAACATCCTTAACCACCTGGGGTTTGCCTAAAGTGTAATAATGTAAAACCGGTACCCCTGCTGCTTTCAGCTCCTTGCTTTGTTGAATTAACCATTCTGTTCCCACTTGCTCACAAGCAGCATCGGTGGTTGCAGCCAACATAGCCGATGATAAATCGGCAGGTATATCCACATAAAAAATATTCGGTAAAATAGTTAACTGCTTTTTATTCGTAATAGGTTTTAAACCAGGGATAATTGGAACCTTGATGCCAATGCTTCTGCAGGCGTCTACGTAGTCAAAGTATTTTTTATTGTCAAAAAACATTTGAGTCATAATGTATTCTGCCCCTGCATCCACTTTTGCTTTGGCACGTTGTAAATCAAATTCCATACTGGGTGCTTCAAAATGTTTTTCAGGATAGCCTGCAACCCCCATACAAAAATTAGTTTTACTTCCGTTGATGATGTCCTTGTCTAAATAATCGCCATTATTTAATCCTACCACTTGTTCTAATAATTCAATCGCTTGCTTATTTCCATTGGGTTCTGGAATAAATGTTTTTTGATTTTTTTCCGCATCCCCTCTTAACACCAATAAATTATCAATACCTAAAAATTGTAAATCAATTAAAGCATCTTCTGTTTCTCTTTTAGAAAACCCGCCACAAATAATATGCGGCACTGCATCAATATTATAATGGTTCATGATGGCCGCACAAATACCTACTGTTCCTGGGCGTTTGCGTACATCTACTTTTTCTTCCGTGCCATCTTCTTTTTTTCGAACAATGGTTTCGCTGCGATGATAAGTTACATTGATCCAAGAGGGTTTAAATTCCATTAAGGGATCTAAGTGTTCATAGATATAAGAAATGGTTTTCCCTTTTAAAGGAGGCAATACCTCAAACGATACCAATGTGTCCTTGGCATTTGCCAAATGTTCAATAACCTTCATATGTGCTTTGCTTTGTGGGCCCCGACTGTTTCTATAAGAAACCTCAAGTACTGCCCTTGTTGCGCAAAAATATATAATATTATTAAGCTATACGGGTAAAAGACCTAATTACCCTTATTTTTGTATAAATAATTGACATTGATACTTGCCATACATACCGATAAATTAATCAAGCAATACAAAGGCCGTAAGGTAGTGGACCAAGTAAGTATTTCAGTTAAGCAAGGGGAGATTGTTGGTTTGCTTGGACCCAATGGTGCTGGCAAAACCACCACCTTTTATATGGTAGTAGGGTTAATTGCACCAGATGAAGGACGCGTATTTTTAAATGATGAAGACATTACTAAATTACCTATGTACAAGCGCGCTCAAATGGGCTTGGGTTATTTACCGCAGGAAGCAAGTGTATTCAGAAAGTTGTCTGTTGAAGACAATATCATGGCTATTTTAGAAATGACCACTTTAACCAAAGCAGAAAGAACCTATAAATTAGATAGTTTATTAGATGAATTTAATTTGCATCAAGTGCGTCATAACAATGGGGACAGTTTAAGTGGCGGAGAGCGACGTCGTACTGAAATTGCACGTGCATTGGCAGTTGATCCAAAATTTATTTTACTAGATGAGCCCTTTGCTGGCGTGGATCCTATAGCAGTGGAAGACATTCAATCGGTAGTATCACGTTTGAAATTAAAAGACATTGGTATTTTAATTACCGATCACAATGTAAATGAAACCCTATCTATTTGTGATAGAGCTTACTTATTAATTGAAGGAAAGATTTTCAAACATGGCACTGCAGAAGAATTGGCCGAAGACGATCAAGTACGTCGATTGTACTTGGGTACCAACTTTGAATTAAAGCGAAAAGATTGGATCATTGAAATGGGTCAAAAAGCCAAATAAGTCGGACCAAATACTGCTTTTATTGCTTAATTTATACAAGCGTAATGCTTATATTGTGAGGAGGATATGAAAATCTTTAGCCCCGCACTCTCCAGATTAGCCCGATTGCGTTATTGGCGCATCGAACATTGGGTAAGCGACCCCATTGCGGCACAGCGTGAAGTATTGCAGGATTTAATCACGCATGGACAGTACACCCAATTTGGATTAAAATATCAGTTTACAGAAATTTTTAACATCCGCACATTTAAAGCCACTGTACCCATTCATGAATATGAGGATTTGAAGCCATTTATTGAACAAATCATGGAAGGAGAAGAAGCGGTATTATGGAATACACCTGTACAATGGTTTGCTAAAAGCAGCGGAACCACCAGTGATAAAAGTAAATTTATTCCACTCACCAAAGAAAGTATTGAAGACAATCATTTTCAAGGATCAAAAGATGTTTTAACCAATTACTACCATGTACTACCTGATAGTGATTTATTGACTGGAAAGGGTTTGGTCATTGGCGGAAGTCATCAAGTACATCCTATTAAAGAGGACATTCAATATGGAGATTTGAGTGCCGTGTTGTTACAAAATTCTCCTTTTTGGTCTGGATTTATAAGAACACCCGAGCTCTCCATTGCCTTAATGGATGAGTGGGAAAATAAAATTGAAAGCTTGGCGCAAAGTACCATCAATGAAGATGTCACTTCTATTGCCGGCGTGCCTACTTGGACTTTGGTCTTGTTAAAAAGAATTTTAGAAATAACAGGAAAGAAAAACATAAAAGAAGTTTGGCCTAATTTTGAATTGTACATACATGGAGGCGTTTCTTTTACGCCTTACAAAGAACAATTTAATAAAGTAATAGGTCCCGATTGTAATTACATCGAAATATACAATGCAAGTGAAGGTTTTTTTGCAGCGCAGGACAGGATTGGAGAAGAAGGCATGTTGTTGTATTTAGAACATGGTATTTTTTATGAGTTCATGCCGATCGAAGAATATGGAAAAGAAAACCCTATTACTTATGGATTAAACAAAGTAGAAATAGGAAAAAATTATGCCATCATCATTAGCACCAATGGAGGATTGTGGAGATACTTAGTGGGAGACACCATACAATTTGTAAGCTTGTCTCCTTTTCGTATAAAAGTGAGTGGCCGTTTAAAACAATTTATAAATGCATTTGGTGAAGAAGTGATTGCGGACAATAGCGACAAGGCCATCAGTGAAACCTGTGCAACATTGGGATTGTCTATTAAAGAATATACGGCAGCACCCATCTATATGTCAGATAAACAAACTGGAGCGCATGAGTGGATGATAGAGTTTGATGAAAATCCAAACAATCTAGATGCCTTTGCTATTTTATTAGATAGCAACTTGCAAGCCATCAATAGTGACTATGAAGCAAAAAGACATAAAAATATTGCGCTGGGATTGCCCCAGGTGACCGCCGTAAAAAAAGGTTGTTTTCATGAGTGGCTAAAACAAAAAGGGAAATTGGGTGGACAGCATAAAGTGCCTCGACTGTCTAATGAACGTGTTTATGTTGAAGAAATAAAAAAGATACATCAAAGATTAAAATAAACAAACTCGTTATCTTTGTATAAATAAAACATTATGAAACTACTTACCGGAAAAGTATCCATTGTAACAGGCGCTGCACGTGGTATTGGAGCGGCTATTGCATTAAAACTAGCAGAACAAGGAAGTCATATTGCTTTTACCTATGTGAGTGATAGCAGTGCCGATAAGGCCAATGCCTTGGTAAGCGAAATAGAAAAGCTGGGTGTAAAAGCCAAAGCCTATAAAGCCAACGCTGCCGATTTTAGTGCTTGTGAAAATTTTGTAAATGAGGTAGTAAACACTTTTGGTACCGTTGATATTTGCGTGAACAACGCAGGTATTTCAAAAGACAATTTATTATTGCGCATGACGCCCGAACAATGGGACGATGTTATAAATACGAATTTGAAAAGCGTTTACAATATGACCAAACAAGTCATTCGTCCCATGATGAAAGCAAAAAGTGGAAGCATTGTTAATATGAGTTCGATTATTGGTATTCGTGGCAACGCCGGACAAAGTAGTTATGCAGCAAGCAAAGCGGGTATTATTGGTTTTACTAAATCAATCGCTTTAGAAATTGGAAGTCGAAATATCAGATGCAATGCAATTGCACCTGGTTTTGTAGAAACAGATATGACCCATTATTTAAATGAAGGAGATGCGGGTAAAGCTTTTTTAGATAAAATTCCTTTAGGACGTTTTGGTAAAGCAGAAGAAATTGCGAACACTACTTTATTTTTAGCAAGCGACTTAAGTAGTTATATTACGGGACAAGTAATTAGCGCTTGTGGTGGATTAAATATTTAAAAAAAATATTTTATTTACAAGCGTTAAATTCTTGCGTCGATTTCTTTTTTCAAATCTGCATAAATACTTTCTACCGTTCCTTCTCCAGTCACAGCAACTACTTTATTATATTTTGCATAATAAGTAGCAACAGCCGTGGTTTTATCATGGTATTCTTGAATTCTTGCACGTATAATAGTTTCATTGGTATCATCGCTACGACCCGATGTTAAACCACGACCCAATAATCTTTTTACGAGTTCTTCTTCACTTACTTCTAAAGCCAAAACCACATTAATTTCACTGTTTTTTTCTTTCAATAAAGCATCTAATGCAATGCATTGAGCAGTAGTACGAGGAAAGCCATCAAATAAAAATCCTTTTGCAGCAGGATGAGCATCTATAAAATTTCCTACCATTCCAATAACAACAGCATCTGGGACCAATTGCCCTGCATCCATTAAACGCTTGGCCTCCATTCCCAAAGGCGTTTGATGGGCAATTTCTGATCTTAATAAATTTCCTGTACTTAAATGTTGTAAGCCAAACGCTTCAATAATGTGTTCACTTTGAGTGCCTTTGCCGCTGCCCGGTGGGCCAAATAAAATTAAATTAAACATGCTTATTTATTGATGGTAAAGATACAGCACTAGGTTAAATTTTGAATGTTTTTAATCTAAGGATTGCCTCCTAAATAGAAAAAAACACAAGAAATTATATATTTTATAAAAACCAAACAAAAAAGATGAATAGTTGTTAGTATTTTTATCAAAGAATGAAACCTATGTATAAAATTATTAGTTGTTTACTTTTGCTTGGTCTAGGCGCTTGCGCACAAGGGCCTAGCCAATCCAATTTAAAAAAAGCCAGTATGTCAGAAAAGAAAAATACCTATTATTCCACTACCAATACAGAAAAACTGGTATTGCCAGACAGCACTTGGAAGCAAATATTATCACCAGAATTGTATGCCATTGCAAGAGAAAAGGGGACCGAGCGCCCGTTTACTAGTGCTTTTGAAAACAGCAAAGAAGTAGGCACTTTTCATTGCGCCGCTTGTGGAAACCCCTTATTTAAAAGTACCGCTAAGTTTGAAAGCGGTTGTGGCTGGCCTAGTTTTTTTGAACCCATCACTAAAAGTTCCATCCTTTATATACCCGACCATAGCCATGGGATGAATCGAACCGAAGTGCAGTGTGGAAAATGTAAAGCACACTTAGGGCATGTATTTGAGGATGGGCCAAAACCAACCGGCCTTCGCTATTGCATCAATGGGGTAATTCTAAGTTTAGAAAAATAAACCTAGTATTTATACCAGCGCCGTTTCTTTGATAAGATTGTTTTTCTTATAAAAATAATACATCGCATAAAGGGTAATAAATACGCCTATAAAAGATAAAATCATGACACTTTCTGAAAAGAATTTGGTCCATTTTATTTGTATGCTCATGCCTTCTTTTGCAAGCATGACCATGACACTTCCTACATAGCCCACGGAATCTGCTACATAAATAAAAAAACCCACATTCCCTTTCATAGAAAAAGCAGCAATCAATCGATCAAAGAAAATAGAATTAAATGGAATGTATACCAAATACAAACCAAGGCCCACCAGCATCATCCACCAAAATGGGTTAAGCATTTGATGTGTAAAATAATAGGTAGAAACACCTGCAATAATAAATCCAATTAAAATAAAAAAGTGCGCTACCATTAAAGCTTTAAAACTATTTTTTATAAGCACTACCGCCCCCATGATCATTAAAATAAAAACAGTGATTGGAATTTCGGTTTGTGTAAAAATAGCTGGCTTAGAGGTATATCCCATCTCCTTCCACATATCTGCCGAAAAATTGTCTCTTATGTCTCTAAAAATAGTCGCAAATAAATAGATGGTTACAAAAGCAATAATTCCTGGTAAGTATTGTTTTAATAAATTTTTTCTATCACCAGCTGTCATGGGAATTCGCTTGGTTCTGAGTAATTCATCTTCATCTGACGGCGGGGGAACTTTTTCTAAACCATATACACATAGAAGTAGAGGCAATGCGAAAACCAATCCGGTACAAAAGGGAACCCAAAACTCTGTGATATGGTATTGCGCCATCAACCAAGCCCCTACCGATTTTACCCAACCAGATGAAAAAATAAAACTTACTGCCAATGCGGCACCTATAAAGTCTGTACTCTTCCTTCCTTCAACATAAGAAAAAACAACACCCCATAACATACCTAAGGGAAAACCATTTAAAAATAAAAAAACAACATTATAGGGTGCTGGGACTAGCGCAAATAACAACCAAGCCAGCCAAGAAATTCCTGTTAATAAAAAAATTATTTTATATCTATTTACTTTCTTTAACCCTGAAATAAATTTAATCCCATAAAATTTTGCCAACATATAACCCAGCATTTGACTTATAACCAGTGCCGTTTTATAGGCAATGGGGCCAAAAGTTAAACCATCAAAAGTGCAAACAGTAAAAGATTTTCTAAATCCAAAAATAAAAACATAAGTGCCAAAGGAAACCAACGCGGCATATAAAGCAATAGATTTATCTTTTGAAAGTAAAGGCATAAGGGTTGTTTTATTCCTAAATCAAATTTACAGTTTTAAACATGTATAATATTGACTAAATTAGTGCTTTATGAAAAAGCCTTCCGTTTGTATTTCCCCCTTGGATTGGGGTTTGGGACACGCCACCAGGTGTATCCCACTGATCCAATCATTGCAAGAACTGGGCTATCAAGTATACATTGCTTCTGAAAAAAATCAGGAGGCTATTTTAAAAGAAGCCATCCCCAATGCCCGTTTTTTATACTTACAAGGCTATCGAATCAAATATGCCAAATGGGGGGTGCTGCTTCCTTTTGTTTTATTGTTCCAAATTCCTAAAATTATCTACAGCATTTTTCATGAATACAATTGGTTAAAGAAAGCGCAGCTTATATATGAGTTTGATTTAATTATTTCAGACAATCGTTATGGATTTTTTCATACCTCCACTCCAAGTGTATTTATTACACATCAATTGAATTTACAAACACCAATGAAGTGGACAACAAACTTGTTTCAAAAAATGCAATATGCTTGGTTAAAAAAATTTAACGCTTGTTGGATTCCTGATACAGAAGGTCCCAATAACTTATCAGGCATATTGGCAAATCCTGAAAAAAAGCCAAGTACCAGATTGTGGTATATGGGTTGTTTGTCTAGATTGGTACAGCAAAAAAATACAGATGCGATCACAGATAAAAATATTTTTTTAGGTATGGTCTCTGGGCCCGAACCACAAAGAACTTTGTTGGAGAATTTATTGTGGGAAAAGGGAAATGAATTAAATATCAAATTTGCTTTAGTAGCTGGAACGCCCTTAAATGATAAGGCTTTTAAAAAAACAACACAATCCATTGTTTACCCACATTTAACAGCAGTCGAATTGGTCCAACAAATACATGCAGCTGAATATATTATTTGCAGAGGTGGTTATAGTACCTTAATTGAATTGATTCCTTTTAGAAAAAAATTAATATTAATTCCAACGCCTGGTCAAACAGAGCAATTGTATTTAGGTAAATTATGGCAGGAAAAAAATTGGGCGCTTTGTTATCATCAAGAAAATTTTAATTTAAAGACTGCTTTGGCCGAAGCGAGTCAATTTAATTTTGTACAAACTCCTTTTATAGCTTTCTCCACTTTGGCACTTAAAAACGAACTAAAGCAACTAACTTTGTAAACATGGCAGTGCAAAAAATTAGTATCAATGAATTCATAGAACAAATTTCCCATGTCATTATTATTGATGTTAGAAGTCCGGGTGAATTTGAACATGCTCATATACCCACTGCCCTTAATCTTCCTTTGTTTTCAAATGAAGAACGCGCAATGGTTGGAACCACTTATAAAAAACAAAGTAGGGAAGCTGCGATAAAAATTGGGCTCCCACTTTTTGGAAATAAGTTGCTGGCCATGATTGAAACAGTGGAATCTTGGGTCAAAGAAAAACAAAATAATGATGCGCAAACTAAGCCAACCATCTTTGTACACTGTTGGAGAGGGGGCATGCGAAGCGCAGCAGTAGCTTGGTTATTAGATTTATACGGTTATAAAGTGATTCAACTTACTGGTGGTTATAAGGCCTATCGAAATTGGGTATTGGCACAATTTAATTTGCCCTATCTGCTTAGGGTATTGGGTGGCTATACCGGCTCAGGTAAAACAGAAATTTTACAAGAATTAAACAAAAGAAAACATCCCGTGATTGATTTGGAAGGTATGGCACATCACAAAGGTTCTGCCTTTGGTGCAATTGGACAACCCATTCAACCTTCTCAAGAAATGTTTGAAAATAGTTTGGCACATTCACTTTTTGAAAAAAATAAAAATTCAGTGCCTATTTGGATAGAAGATGAAAGTCAAAGAATTGGTACCGTATTAATTCCAACGCCCCTATTTCATTTATTAAGAAATAGTACTTGTTATTTTTTAACCATCCCTTTTGAACAAAGACTTGATTTTATTTTAGAGGGCTATGGAAAATTTGACAAACAAAGTTTAATGGATGCAACATTAAGAATTGAAAAAAGACTTGGTGGATTAGAAACAAAAACGGCTATTAATTATATTAAAGAGGGGGCTTTCAAAGAAGCGTTTGCTATTTTATTAAAGTACTATGACAAATGGTATGAAAAGAATGCAAAAAATCAAACAGTGCCTAAAGTAGAATTAATTCCTATACTTGCTGAAAAAGTAGATTCTATATGGAATGCCGGGTTGATTGAAAAAATTAAATAAATGATGCAGATCATTATTAAATAATAATGACTTTTCATTAACTTCACTTACTAATATATGCAACAATTACTTGCTTGGTGGTTATTTACAATTCGCGGATGGAAAATAGAAGGCAGATTTCATTTTGAATTGCCTAAGAGCGTTATAATAGTTGCCCCTCATACCCATAGTTTTGATTTTTTTGTTGGGCTAGGTATTCGTAAAAAAATGCATTTTGAATTTGTTCATTTTTTAGGCAAAAGTGAATTGTTTTGGCCGCCCCTTAGTTGGTTTTTGCGTTACCTGGGCGCTTACCCTGTAGATCGTCATCAGCAACACAATATGGTAGACCAGGTGGTGGCGATTTTTAAGAAGAAAGAACGTTTTCATTTGGCCCTTTCTCCAGAAGGCACTCGAAAAAAAGTCACCAAACTTAGAACTGGTTTTTACCATATAGCCAAAAACGCCCAGGTGCCCATCGTCATGGTGGGATTGGATTTCCCAGGTCGTAGAGTAGTTTTTGCAGCGCCCTTTTTTGTTTCTGAGGACGAAAAGGCAGACAAATATAAAATTGTGCAATTTTTCAAGGATTTTAAAGGATATGTTCCTAATTTAGGAATCACCGAAGACCTAGAGGACTAGGGCCTGCTTTAACAAAATATTGTTTAACTTTTTAGATAATATTTGTATTTTTACGGGACACCAACATTGTTTAATTTTAAATAAAAAGATAAAATATGAAAAGTAAAATTTTTTTAGCGCTTGCAATTTTTAGTTTGGGTGCTTATTCTTGTGTAAGTCCTAAAAAATTAGAAGAAGCAGAGGCAAAATATGGCCAATTGAATGGCGCTTATGCTGAATTGCAAGGGAAATATCGTGATGCGCAAGATGCTATTTCGAAAAGTAAGTCTGATGCCGAAAAAGCAAGTGACAAAACAAAATCATTACAATCTATTATTGACGATTTAAACAAACAGGTTGATTTCTTAAAATCAAATAACAATGTTGTTTTAAGTCAGCTTAAAGACATGTCTGTTGTAACTGGTGCTCAAGCAGAAAGCATTAAAAAATCATTGGACAATATTGGTGCTAAAGATTTATACATTCAAGGCTTGCAAAGCTCTATGGCTCGTAAAGATTCTATCAACATGAACTTGGTGATGAACTTGAAAGGTGCCATTGGTGATTTAAACGATGCAGACATTAATGTTAAAGTAGATAAGGGCGTAGTATACGTTGATATTTCAGATAAATTATTATTCAAAAGTGGCAGCTTTAATATAACAGATAAAGCTAAAGTGGTATTAGGAAAAGTAGCTAAGGTATTGGCTGCTCAACCAAATATTGAATTTATGGTAGAAGGACATACCGATTCTAAGCAAATTATTAGTTCTGGTAACCTAATGGAAGACAACTGGGATTTAAGTGTGAAGCGTGCTACTACCATTGTTCGTGTATTACAAGAAACTTATGGTATTGATCCTAAGCGTATGACTGCAGCGGGAAGAAGTGAATACATTCCACTTGCCGAAAATGATTCACCAGAGCACAGAGCAGCGAATCGTAGAACAAGAATTGTAATTCTTCCTCAATTAGATCAGTTCTTTAAATTGCTTGAAAAAAAGTAATTCTTTTATAAAGACTTTAAAAAGCCCTCCGATTTTTCGGGGGGCTTTTTGTTTAGGTAATTTTATTTTTTCGCAGTATAGTTTTCCACCAGTAATTATAATCAAACAACTTGAACGTATCTTCGCCTAATGCAAGAAGCGTATTTGAATGGATTAAATGAAAAGCAATTAGAAGCCGTTTTACACTTAAAAGGCCCCTTGATGATTATAGCGGGTGCCGGCAGTGGGAAAACAAAGGTTTTAACTACGCGTGTTGCTCATTTGATGCATAGTGGTGTGGATTCATTTAATATATTGGCACTCACTTTTACCAATAAGGCTGCTGCTGAAATGAAAGAGCGTGTCGAAAAAGCTTTAGGCAATTCCGACGCTCGTAATTTATACATTGGTACCTTTCATAGTGTATTTGCAAGAATCTTAAGGGCAGAAGCAGATAAATTGGGATATCCCAAAAGCTTTACCATCTATGATACAGACGATTCTAGATCGGTGATTAAGGCGGTAGTCAATGATATGGGTTTAGATGATAAATTATACAAACCTAATATTGTACACAACCGCATATCCGGTGCCAAAAATGCATTAGTAGGTCCATCTGAATACGCGCTAGATACTTTTTTAAAACAAGAAGATGCCAGGTCTAATCGACCTGCCATTGCAGAAATATATGCAAGCTATGCGGCTCGTTGTTTTAAAAATGGTGCGATGGATTTTGATGACTTGTTATTTAAAATGCATGAGCTATTAAACAGTTTTCCAGAAGTATTACATAAATACCAACATAAGTTTAAATACATTTTAATTGATGAGTATCAGGATACCAATCCGGTGCAGTATCAAATTGCAAAACTATTAGCAGCGGTGCACGAAAATTTATGTGTAGTAGGCGATGATGCACAAAGTATTTATAGTTTCCGCGGAGCTACCATTGAAAACATTTTACAGTTTCAAAAAGATTATGACGATGTAAAATTAGTTAAGCTAGAACAAAATTACAGAAGCAGTCAATCTATCATTGGTGTCGCGAATCATGTAATCAAAAACAATATTGGTCAAATTCCAAAAGAACTTTGGACAGAAAACGAAGCGGGAGATAAAATAAAATTAGTACGTACGATGACCGACAACGACGAAGGAAAGTTTGTTGCCGACGCCATTCAAGAAAATAAATTAAGAAATCATTTTTACAATAAAGACTTTGCTATTTTATACCGAACCAATGCACAAAGTAGATCCTTTGAGGAAAGTTTAAGAAGAACCGGTATTGCTTATAAAATATATGGTGGGCTTAGCTTTTACCAGAGAAAAGAGATAAAAGATTATATCGCTTATTTACGCATTATAGTCAATACCAAAGACGAAGAGGGTTTAAAAAGAATCATTAACTATCCAGCTCGTGGTATTGGGAAAACCACGATGGAGAAGTGTTTGGTCCTTGCAGGGGAACAAAATATTACTTTTTTTGAAGTATTAGAAAAAGCCAAATCTTTTGGTTTTAAAGCAGGCACCCTCACTGCAATTGAAGAATTTGTTACGATGATTAAGTATTTTCAAAATCAATTGACCAAGCACAATGCTTACGATGTAGCAGTGCAAGTAGGAAAACATACGAACTTGGTAAAAGAATTGTTTACCGATAAATCAACCGAGGGATTGGCGCGTTACGAAAACATTCAAGAGTTATTAAACTCTATCAAAGAATGGACCGAAAGTCCAAGCAATGAAGATGGTGAATTAGGAGATATTGGCTTAGGTGCTTACTTACAACAAATTACTTTAATTACCGATGCAGACAATGATACTGGCAATGAAGACACGGTAAAATTAATGACTGTGCATGCCGCCAAGGGTTTGGAATTTGCTTGTGTATTTTTAGTGGGCCTAGAAGAATCTTTATTTCCTAGTGGGATGAGTGTGAATACACGTGAAGAATTAGAAGAAGAAAGAAGATTGTTTTATGTAGCTGTTACCAGGGCTAAAAAACATTTGTGGTTAACCTATGCCAATACCCGTTATCGATATGGACAATTGGTACAAAACGATCCTAGCCGTTTTATAGATGAAATGCCAGAAGATCAAATTGATAAAACAAGCTCTGGTGGAGGGGCGCGCAACCAAAGTTCAGGTTGGGGATCGGCTTATGATCGAATGCATGGCGGAAACAATAAAAGTTGGAATGACCCAGAAAAAACAACAAACAAAAAAACAGAAAGTGCTAAGCCTAGTTATTTACCCGTAGTGGCACCCCATACGCTTAATAAAAATCATATTCCTTCAGCCAATTTTACCCCCTGTGACCCATCCGCTTTAGAAACAGGTTGTAAAATAGAACATCAAAAATTTGGATTTGGCGTCATTAAAGAAATAGAAGGATCTGCCCACAACCCCATTGCCGTGATCCTTTTTGATAAAAATGGGGAGAAAAAGATCATGCTCAACTATGCCAAATTGAGCATTGTCCCTTAATCTTCTTTCGATATCGGAAAAATAAAGGCGCTACCGCCTTAAAGCGGATGACAACCTAGGCTTTTTGATTAATTTTGTTTTCAATTCTACCAAAAAGAGAAATTATGATTACCACAGGCAATACCATTGTAAGTATTTATACCGAAATGACCCCCAACCCAGAAACGATGAAGTTTGTGGCCAACAAACATTTGTATCCAGGAAAAAGTATCGATATAGCCGATGAAAGTTTAGCGATTGCTTCTCCTTTGGCAAAAGAATTATTTAGCTTCCCTTTTATTAAAAGTGTTTTTATAGCAAGTAATTTTATTACCCTCACCAAGGCCACTGAAAACGAAGATTGGCAAGATGTGATTCCTACCATCAAAACTTTTTTGAAAGAATATTTAGAAGCAGGTGGCGTAGTAGTAAATGAAGAAGAAATAGCAAAAATTAAACAAGAAGCTACCAACACGGTGCATGCTGATGACGATGATGTCGTAAAGCGTGTAAAAGAATTATTAGAAAATTATGTAAAGCCTGCTGTTGAAATGGATGGCGGTGCTATACAATTTAAAAGTTATAACGATGGCATCGTCAATTTAATGTTACAAGGGTCTTGTAGCGGATGCCCTTCTAGTATGGTTACTTTAAAAGCGGGGATTGAAGGCATGATGAAACGCATGATACCCGAAGTAAAAGAAGTAGTGGCAGAAGCTGAGTAGTGGTTACATTTATTTCTTTTTTAAAAAATAAAGAAATAAATATTGAACCTCTTATGATTTATTCAAAAATTATTAATTTTTGAAATAGTTACAAGTTCCCGTAAAGTACGCGCAACTTTTCTCTGGTAATAATGCTTTCCCAATTAGGTCCTAGTGCGTTCTCCCACAAAGGTTTCATGCCTAGTGAAACATTGATCATCGTATCAAATTGTTCCTCTGTTAAGTTGGCACAAATGCCTGTTGGAATTTCTATTTTATTTTTCTCCACCATATATTTAAATTCCTTTACCCCTGCTGGATAATATTCCTCTAAATGATTCATGACAATACAGTTGCCAATGCCATGCTTGGTGCCCAATAAATAGCTCAGGCCATAACTAACTGCATGCGCCACGCCCACTTGACTATAGGCAATACTCATTCCACCAGCGAAAGAAGCCATCATTAATTGCTCATCGCTTTCCTCATCCCACTTGTCTTTATGCACAAATATTTTTTGACACAAGTCCAAGGCTTTTTCACCATAGCTTTTACTAAACTCATTTAGAAAAGTGCCTTCTAAGCTTTCTATACAATGTATATAACAATCCATGCCAGTATAAAAACGTTGATTGGCTGGTACGTTTTTAGTTAATTCAGGATCCAAAACAATTTGACTAAAAGGAGTGTAATCAGAATTCATTCCCAATTTTCGAGTGGGTCCAGTAAGTACTGTTGTTCGGCTTACTTCGGCGCCCGTGCCGCTTAATGTTGGAATGCCTACTTTATAAACACCAGGCAATTTAACCAAATCCCATCCTTGGTAATCTGATGAAGAACCTGGATTGGTCATCATTAATGCAACTGCTTTTGTTAAATCTAATGTAGAGCCGCCGCCTATACCAATAATACCGCTCACTTCTCCAAACTCAGCTTTTAATTCTGCAGCCAAGGCATCCACCTGTTTTGTTTTAGGCTCATGAGTAACATCTACATAAACAATTTTGTCTTTTCCTCTTAATGGAATTCTACTGGCCAGTGGTTTGCCTATAAAAAAATGATCTAAAAAAAATATCATTGGGAAATTCCCTTTGCGATGCGGGGCAATGATTTCATCTACTTGATTAAAGGAACCCCGGCCATACACTACATAGTCGACCATTTTAAAATTACGGAATTGCATATCTTTTCAATTAATTATATTATTCTAAAAATAATTTTACAAAGTTAGCTATTACCAAATGGATTGTAGTGGATAAACTTGTAAATTTTTTACGGACCCAGGAGTAGTGGTATTAAGAATTTTAATGTTTTTATCACTATGAACCGGAAAAGCTTGCACCGTAAAAACAGATTCCCCATCATTTACAAACACTTCCACTATGCTATTGTCAACAAATACCTTGAATTTAATTTTATCAACTGTAAGATTTACGGGAGCGGTAAAGTAACGGATATCAGAAAAAGATCTATCAGAAAAAGAATTGGTTTTAGTACGATTAATGTATACTTTTTTCAAGCTTGGTTCATATCCAATTTCTACGCCTCTAAATTTATCATTGAGCACGCTAATGCCTACTTTTTCTGTGCTTGCGCTGCTTAATTCGAAATTACATTCATACACATCTGAATTTATACCAATAGATTCCAAAGAGATGGTTTCATCTTTTGTTTCAGTTGCCAATTTTTGAAAAGCAATTTTTTTGCGAAGCATATTTAAAGTCGCAATAGGCTTTTGAACCAAATGCCAAACTCCGTTTGTATTTTGTGCAAACAAGTTTCTAGGCAATGTCATGGCGCCTTTCCAAGGACTGGTGGGAATATTTCCTGCATAGCTCCAATTATTTGCCCAGGCAATACTGGTTGGTAATTGTGTTGCTGGCAATTGACCATAAGAAATACCTGCATAATAATCTGGACCAGCATTGGGTCTTAGTATAGTTTTTTGATTGCTGTCTACTATAAATTTAACTCCATTAAATTCACCTATAAAATATTGCATTTTCTCACTTAAGGAAACCTGCAATATCCATTTTTTGCTTGTCGAATTTAAAACTGGAATTTGTACCAAATCGGGGCATTCCCAAACACCCGAGGTATCTCCTTTCGGACCAAAATCACTTAAATAATTCCATTTTAATAAATTGGTACTTGAATAAAATTGTACTTGATGTTCTTGTGGTAAGTTTACACACATCACCCAATATTTTTTGGGTGCAAACCAAAATACCTTGGGGTCTCTAAAATCTTTTTTTCCTAAATCTAAGATTGGATTTTTATTGTATTTGGTCCAGGTTTTCCCCTCATCTAAACTATAAGCAAGATGCTGCGATTGATTGCTGTCTTTGACATGTCCAGTATATATAGCTACCATGGGCGGTTTTTGTTTTGAACCCAAGCCGCTTGAATTGTTTTGATCGAATACACAAGTGCCCGAAAATATCATGGTGTCTTTTTCTTCCGGTATGGCAATGGGCAGATGCTTCCAGTGTATTAAATCTTTGCTAATGGCGTGCCCCCAAGTCATGTGCCCCCAAACATTTGCAAAAGGATTGTATTGATAAAATAAATGGTAGACCCCCTTCACATACACCAAACCATTGGGATCATTGGTCCAGTTGGTTTTAGGACTAAAATGAAATTGAGGTCGGTAAGGCTCTTGATATGGTTTTTCTTGAGCTATTGACTTTATAGTAATAGAAATCATAGACAACGCAAACAGTATAGAAAAAAGAAGACTGTTTTTGGGTCTACTTATTGGGTTAAAATTCTTGTTCATAAAATGAATAAATTATTGAAGGAGTTTTTTTTGTAGATCTTCTAAAGATACGCCCTTTGTTTCTGGTACTTTAAGTAGTATCCAAACCAATTGCAGGGCCATCATGACACAAAAGAAAGCAAATATAGGCCAAGGGTTCTCTTTAAATATGCCATGCTCACGGTCTAAAAAAACAGGGGTGACTAAAGTAATTAAAGCAGCAAAAATCCAATGGATGCTGGCTCCAAAAGCCTGGCCCTTAGCACGAATTTGGGTAGGAAATATTTCAGAAATCAATACCCAAATCACTGCTCCTTGTCCTATGGCATGTGCGGCAATGAATAACAATAAAAAGGTTAACATAAATTCCGGGGCACTGTGTGCCATAAAACCATAGGCAACCATTCCTAAGCTTACAATGTATCCAAAAGATCCAATAATTAATAATGTTTTACGACCAATGCGATCAATTAACCATAGACCAACAAAAGTGAAAATTAAATTCATTAATCCAATAGATATAGAACTTAATAAGGAATTATTTTTTGCAAAACCCGCTTCCTCTAAAATGCGCGGCGCATAATATAAAAGGAAGTTAATACCAGATGCTTGGTTAAAGAAGGCTACAAAAAAAGCCAGGGAAATAATTTTTGCATGGTGCTTGGTAAATAACTTTAATCCTCCTTGCATTTTTTCTTGTTCATTCGCCGTTTTTATTTCTTGAATGGTTTGATCTATATTTTCAACCCCCACTTCTTGTAAAGTTTTTCTAGCCTCCGCTTCGTCATTTTTTACAGAAAAGAGCCATCTGGGGCTTTCTGGTAATCCGAGGGTCATCATGGTATAAATTGCAGAAGGAATTAATAAAACAGCCAGCATCCAGCGCCAATCATTGACTCCTCCAAAGCCTGCTAAAAAATAATTGGATAAATACGCTACTAAAATTCCAAAAACAATATTGAATTGATACATCCCAACCAATTTACCTCGATTGCCTTTGTTAGAAATTTCAGAAATATAAGTAGGTGCTGCTACCGAAGAAATACCAATGGCAATTCCACCAATCAATCTAAAAAAAGAAAAAGTATACGGGTCTTGGGCCAGCGCTGATCCTATAGCAGAAGCAATAAACATCAGGCCCAGCCAGATTAATACTTTTTTTCGTCCGTATTTTTCTGTTGGAGCACCTGCAAACACAGCGCCTATAACGGTTCCCCACAATGCCATAGACATAATAAAAAACCCATGAAACAAGGGTGTAGTATGCCACAATTCTTGAATGGGTTTGTCTGCTCCCGAAATAACAACCATATCAAAACCAAAAATAAAACCAGCCAAAGCGGCTACTACTGTTGACTGAAATAGTTTTCCTTTATTCATATTTTTTCAATTATAAAAGTTTCTCGGCTTTAATTAAATCTTCTGGGGTATCTATCTCCACGCCCATGTAATGAGTCAGTACCATTTTAATACCAACACCATTTTCTAAATAACGTAGGCATTCAATTTTTTCGGCCGCCTCTAAAGGAGTCATAGGCCAGGTGGTAAAATCAAGGAGGGCTTGTTTTTTAAACGCATACACCCCAATGTGTTCATAATAGGTAATGGGAGTGTCGGTATTTCTTGGATAAGGAATAATACTGCGAGAAAAAAACAAAGCGTTTGAATTTTTATCTATAGCTACTTTGACATAATTAGGATCTGCAATCAATGAAGCGTTGGTTAATGTTTGCATCAAAGATGCTACTTGTACTTTTTCGTCTTTAAAGACAGCAATCACTTTTTCAAGTGGTTCTTTTTTTACAAAGGGCTCATCGCCTTGCACATTGACTACAATATCTATCTCTACGTTTTTTACTGCTTCCGCAATTCTATCAGTTCCGCTTTCATGTTGTTCCTTGCTCATAATGGCCTTCCCTCCATTGCTAACAATTTCATTATAAATAATATCACTATCTGTAACCACATATACTTCGTCAAACAAACCAGTTGCTAAGGTGTTATCATAGGTATGTCTAATTACCGTCTTGCCGCCTAATGGCTGCATTAATTTCGCATGAAAACGTGTTGCAGCATAGCGAGCAGGAATAAAAGCACCTATTTTACTCATTCTTTTTCTTTTTTAATGGGCGTTTAATAATCAGCTTTTATAGATTTATCAAACGGCGCTTTTAATTGATACGCCAATGATTGGTCTTTCGAATTGTCTAATACATCTAAACCATAGGTAATTTCGCTAATAGGCGTAAAATTATACGTGCCAAACAATCGATCCCAAAAGGAAAATATATTTCCATAATTGCTATCTGTTTGGGGGCGCTTTATATGATGATGTATTCGGTGCATATTGGGTGAAACAATTATATAACCAAAACTTTGATCAAACCATTTTGGAATTCTAATATTGGCATGATTGAACTGGGTAAGAACCACGCTTAAACTTTGGTACAATAGCACCATCCACATAGGGGTGCCTAAAATAAATACTGCTAAAATGGCGAATACCGCTCTTACAATTGATTCGCCGGGATGGTGCCTATTACCTGTGGTGGTGTCTACCTGTGTATCTGCATGATGTACCATATGAAATTTCCATAAAAATTTTACTTTGTGTTCAATTAAATGAACTAGATACGCCCCAATTAAATCCATTAATAATAATCCTACCAGTAAATTAGGTGCAGCTTTTAAAGACAACCAGTTTAATATTCCGAAATTTGTTTTCACTACATAATCACTTGACTTAACCATCAATAGGGCAAAACCAAAATTGATCACAATCGTAGTAAGGGTGAAAAATAAATTAATGCCTGCGTGTTGGTACTTGTTGTATTTAAATTTAAATAAAGGAATGGCAATTTCAACGAGCCAAAAAAAAGTGATGCCCCCGGCTAATAATAAAGCCCTTTGTGCACTTGAAATCTGTTCAAAATAGTTTTTTATAAGGTCAAGCATCGCTGTATTAATTATGGTATAAATGTAAATAAAAAAACCCGATGTTCCATTGATTGAGGCATCGGGTTTCGTTGAAAACAAAGCGAAATAATATTCGCTTTTATTGGGTAGGGATTAACTATTTAACATCAATGGCATTACCAACATCAAAAGATCTTCTCCAACTGCTTGCTCGGAGGGTTTAATAAGCCCCGCTTTGCTAGGAGTAGACAATTCAAGAAATACATCATCCGTATCCGCAGCACTTAGCATTTCAATTAAAAATTTCGCGTTAAAAGCAATTTGAATGTCTTCCCCCTTGTACTCACAACTCATGCGTTCATTTCCTTCAAAACTAAAGTCAATGTCTTGAGCTGCCATTTGTAATTCATTGCCAGTAATATTTAAAGCAACTTGATTGGTGCTTTTATTACTAAATACATTCACACGACGCAAAGCATTTTGAAAATCATGTTTGTTAACGGTGAGGCGATATGGATTGTCTGCAGGAATAACTACTTTATAATCAGGAAAACGTGCATCAATTAAACGACAAATCAATTGTGTAGAACCATGATCCACAAATAAATGATTGCTATTAAAGCTAATGGTGATAGGATCTTCGTTGTCTGGTAAGGCATTTTTTAATAAGTTCAATGGTTTTTTAGGAACTATGAAAGATGCGTTTTGTTTGGCTTTGGTATCTGTTCTCTTATACCTTACTAAACGATGGGCATCGGTAGCTACAAATTGTACACCGTCTTTGGACAATTCAAAAAACACACCCGTCATGGCTGGACGTAAATCATCACCACTCACGGCAAATAACGTTTTGTTGATGGCAGTTAAAAGTCCTGTACTGGTCATATTAAAACCAGTGGTATCATCAGCAGTCGGTTCTTTAGGAAAATTATCTGGATTTTCTCCCATCACTTTATACTTTCCATTGTCACTCGTAATTTCTACCGCATAATTTTTATCAATATTAAACGTAAGCGGTTGGTCGGCAATATTTTTTAAAGAGTCTATTAAAATTTTAGCAGGTATACAAACACGACCATTGGCCTTGCTTTCTACATCCATTTGAACGCGCATGACTGTTTCTAAATCTGTAGCAACAATATTTAATTTTTTATCTTCAATCTCAAATAAAAAATCTTCTAAAATAGGTAAAACAGTGTTGGTATTAATAACACCAGAAATTTGTTGTAGGTGTTTTAAAAGTGAAGAGGAAGAAACTATAAATTTCATATTACTCAGTGGTTTTATTTTTAGGGGTTACATGTTCTGACTTGGGCATCAAAATAAGCTGCTTGGGTCATAAAAATTAACCTTAATAACACTAACGAAACTAATGCAAAATCTTAAGATTAAAAAGCTATTTTAGCATATCTTATTGACATTCTTATCGACAAAATGCAAAAAATTAGAATAGGCAAAGAGCAGGCTATACAAAGGATTCGGCATTATTGCGCCTATCAAGAAAGGGCTCAACAAGAGGTCCGAGATAAGTTGTACGAGCTGGGCATGACCAAGAATGAAGTAGAGGAAATAATAGCAGATTTAATTTCAGATAATTTTTTAAACGAGGCTCGTTTTGCAGAAAGTTTTGCGGGCGGGCATTTTAGAATAAAATCCTGGGGCAAGCAAAAAATAGAATACGCCCTGCAACAAAAAAGGGTAAGTCCTGTAAACATTAAAAAAGCTTTAAATAGCATTGAGGAGGCTGCTTATAAAAAAACGCTCTTGTCCTTGGCCACCAAAAAATGGAATTCATTAAAAGCAGAAAGGGGGATGAGTCGTATGGCCAAAACCAACTCTTTTTTAAATCAGCGTGGCTTTGAATCGGCGCTAATTATGCCCATATTACAGGCATTAAACAAGAAGTAAAATTATTATTTGATTATTGTACCTTTAGGAAAGAAGTAAAATTATAAAGCTTTGTCAACACTCAGTTTTTCAATCATACAAACCAATTTATTTTGGGAGGATAAGGGCGCTAATCTTGCGAATTTAGCCCAAAAAATTATGGGCATAGAGCAGTATACTGAAATTATTGTTTTACCAGAAATGTTTAATACCGGTTTTAGCATGCGGCCCGAAATACTGGCCGAGGACATGGATGGGCCTACGATCCACTGGATGAAGCGTATGGCTGCAGATAAAAAAGCAATCATTACTGGTTCGCTTATTATTAAAGAAGAAGAAAAATTTTACAACCGACTCATTTGGATATTACCCAATGGTGAATTGGGATATTATGACAAAAGGCATTTGTTTGCTTTTGCAGGAGAGGATCAACACTATACCCCTGGAAACAAAAGATTAATTGCAAGTGTAAAAGGATGGAAAATAAATTTACAAATTTGCTATGATTTACGTTTCCCGGTTTGGGCCAGACAAACCCAAGGCGCAGCATCAGAATACGACGTTCTTTTGTATGTGGCCAACTGGCCTGAAAAAAGAAATCATGCATGGAAAACCTTGCTTACTGCTAGAGCGATAGAAAACCAATGCGTTACTATTGGCGTGAATCGAGTAGGCATAGATGGAAATAATATTGCACACAGTGGCGACTCTTTAATTGTAGGACCTCTTGGAGAAGTGCTCTACCACTGCGCTTACGAAGAAGAGGTTTTTACAATCACCTTACAAAAAGAAGAGATTATTCAAGCTAGAACAAAATTTCCTTTTTGGAAAGATGCTGATTTTTTTCATATTCAATAATTGCATAGATTGGATACATTATGATTACAAGTTTGTCAGTTCAAGAATTATTTACAGGAAATCAATGGATGTCTGAAATGGTTATCTCCTTTGAAAATGGAAAAATAATTACTATTACCAAAGCGGGATATGATGCTGAAAACGCAATGCCATTGGTGGTACCTGCGCTTATTGATCTTCAGATTTATGGTGCAGAAAATAAATTATTATCTGAATACCCCGAAGCAGCTACCATTGAAAAAATTTATCGCTATTGTTTAGCAGGTGGTGCGGCCTATTTTCAACCTACTATTGCTTCTGAAAGCATGGAAATAATTTTGAAAGCAATTGATGCTGTTAAAGAATACAAAGCCCTTGGTGGAAAAGGTTGTATGGGGCTTCATATTGAAGGACCTTGGATCAATGTTGGAAAAAAGGGCGCTCATCAAGCCCAAATTATTCATTCCCCTACACTAAAAGAAGTAGAAGAAATAATTGCCTATGGCAAGGAGGCTATTGGTATGATTACATTGGCACCCGAGGTGGTAGATAAAACGATTATTGATGTAATACAAAAAAACAATATTGTTGTTTCGGCAGGACACACAGATGCAAATTATGAAATGGCCACCAATTATTTAAACAGTGGAATTAAAGTTGCCACTCATTTATACAATGCCATGAGTGGTTTACAGCATCGTGCTCCGGGCATGGTTGGCGCGCTCTTTAATCACAAAACTGCTATGAGTAGTTTGGTTTGCGATGGATACCACGTAGATTTTGCTGCCATTAAAATTGCTAAACAAATAATGGGGGAAAGATTATTCTGCATTACAGATGCCGTAACAACTACAGCTACAGGATTGTATCAACATCAATTGGTGGGTGATAAATATGAAAGCAAAGGAATATTAAGTGGTTCGGCTTTGACCCAATTAAAATCTATAAAAAATTTAGTGGGCCAGGTAGACATTGATTTGGGAGAAGCCATAAGAATGTGTAGTGTGTATCCAGCAAAAGTGATGAACCATAAGGGTATTTTAGGAACCATTGAAGTGGGCGGAAAAGCAGACCTACTCTGCTTAAGCGCAGATCATCAACTAATTAAAATGTGGGTTGCTTAATTAATACCCTACTTGCCAAAAGCATTCCAACCCTGCGCTGTTATATCAAATAAATTTTTTCCTTTGGTAATTAATTTAGCACCTTCTTCTTTGTCACACATATAACCAATGACACTTATTTCTTCTTGTAAAGTTATTTTATCATAATCGGATTGCTTCATCGTAAAAATAAGTTCATAATCTTCTCCTCCATTCAGTGCACATACTGTTGGGTCTAGTCCAAATTTAAAAGCCGCTGCACGACTTGATTCGTGGATAGGAATTTTTTCTTCATAAATTCTACAGCCCAAATTACTTTGTTTACACAAGTGCAACACTTCACTACTTAGTCCATCACTAATATCCATCATAGAAGTAGGTACAATATTTTGAGTTTCTAATATTTCTAAAATATCTTTTCTGGCTTCGGGTTTTAACAACCTCCCAACAATGTAATCTTCGTTTTCTAAATTGGGTTGAATTTGTGGGTTCTCTATAAATATTTTTTTCTCTCTTTCCATTAAAGTAAGCCCTAAAAAAGCGGCGCCCAAATCGCCCGAAACGCAGAGCAGGTCTCCACTTTCGGCAGTACTTCTTTTAATATATTTATCGGGTGCCACTTCCCCTAATGCGGTTACAGAAATGATAAGGCCTTTTTGTGAGGTAGAGGTATCGCCGCCAATTAAATCAACATGGTACTTTTCACATGCAATATTTACTCCTTCATAAAATTCTTCGAGTGCTTCCAAGCTAAATCGATTGCTAAAAGCAATGCTTAAGGTGATTTGGGTAGGTTGTGCATTCATTGCATAAATATCACTTAGATTCACCACCACCGATTTATACCCCAAGTGTTTTAAAGGGGTATACATTAAATCAAAATGAACACCTTCAATTAATAAGTCGGTGGTAATAACGGTTTGTTTGCCAAAGTGATCAATCACTGCAGCATCATCTCCAATGGACAAAATAGTAGATGCATTTTGCGTTTCAAAATTTTCCGTGAGATGGTCTATCAAACCAAACTCACCCAATTTGTCTATCTCAGTTCTTTCTGTTGACATAAAATAATTTATAAAGTTCCGCCTTTAATAACGGCTAAAAGGGCATCGTGTATTTTTCCATTGGTTGCTATAATCCCTGGCTGGTAAGGGCTATAGGGGTTACCACTTAAATCTGTTACCTTACCGCCAGCTTCTTCCACCATTAAAAACCCTGCAGCACTGTCCCAGGCTTGTAACTTGTGTTCATAAAATCCATCGAACCTTCCCGCTGCTGTCCAACACAAATCAATCGCAGCACTTCCTAATCTTCGCACTGGAATGGCTTTGCGTATTAATTTATCAAAAATTTGTAGGGGACCATTGGCCGCATCTAAATATTGATAAGGGAATCCGGTGACCAAACAACTGCTCAATAAATTATCTTTTGTACTTACTTTTATTTTTTGGTCATTTAATGTAGCACCTTGTCCACGCTCTGCTATAAAAAGCTCGTTCATCATTGGGTTGTACACGGCTCCTAAAATCATTTTACCATTTTCTTCTACTCCAATGCTTACACAACAAATGGGAATGCCATTGGCAAAATTAATGGTGCCATCAATGGGATCTATAATCCACTTAATATTGGAGTCCTGTTTAATCTCGCCCGTTTCTTCACTTAAAATAAAATGAGAAGGAAAGGCCTCTTGTATTACTTTAAAAATGGCTTTTTCGGAAGCATGGTCAGCCTCGGTAACAAGATCGTTGATAGAAGTCTTGCTTTCTATTGTAAAGGAACCGTTAAAAAATTGTTTTAATATTTTTCCCCCTTCCTCCACCGCCTTTAATAATGTATTTTTAATCATAGGGCAAAAGTAGGTTCGTTTGCTCGAATAACATTCCTATTTTTGCAGATAATCTTTTAAAAATTAAACCCGAATCTGTAGATGCCTATTTTTGAGATTAACTTGCCGAAAAATATAAACAAAGCGCTTGGTATCCCCCCAAGAAGCCCCAAAAGAGCACAATTGCGCGTGCTTAAGAAATTGTTGCGCCGTGCAAGATATACTTCCTTTGGTCAAGCATTTCATTTTAATGAAATTTTATTAAGCAAACACCCTGCTAAGACATTTCAAAAAAATGTGCCTACCTATAATTACAATAAAATTTACAAGGATTGGTGGCATTTAACACTAGAAGGCAAGCCTGATATTTGCTGGCCAGGAAAAATAAAATATTTTGCCTTAAGCAGTGGAACAAGCGAATCGGCAAGTAAATACATTCCCATTACCAATGATTTACTAAGAGGCAATAAAATAATCATGATTAAACAATTAATAAGTTTGTTTAATTATCATGATGTGCCTTTGGCCTCGATAGGCAAAGGTTGGTTAACCCTTGGAGGCAGCACCGATTTGCAAAAGGGTCCGGGTTATTATGCAGGTGATCTAAGTGGTATTACGGCTAAGAAAGCGCCTTTTTGGTTTCAACCCTTTTATAAACCCGGAAGAAAAATTGCAAAAGAAAGAGATTGGAATAAAAAATTAATTGAAATAGTGGAGAAGGCGCCCCAATGGGATATTGGATTTATTGTAGGGGTGCCGGCTTGGATTCAAATGTGTATTGAAATGGTGATAGAAAAATATCAATTAAATCACATTCATGAAATTTGGCCCAACCTTGCTTTTTTTGTACATGGCGGCGTAAGTTTTGAACCTTATAAACACGGATTTGAAAAATTATTAGGTAAGCCAATTGCATATGTTGAAACCTATTTAGCAAGTGAGGGTTTTATTGCTTGGCAGGACAAGCAAGGCGCAAAAGGAATGAAGCTTTCATTTAATCAACATATCTTTTTTGAATTTGTTCCTTTTGATGATATTAATTTTGATGCCAATGGAGAGATGGTGGAAGATCCGGCAACTTTATTAATACACGAGGTGGAAGAAGGAAAAGATTATGGAATTTTAATAAGTACTTCAGCTGGGGCTTGGCGCTATTTAATTGGAGATACCGTTCGCTTTATTGACAAAGAAAATGCAGAAATTATTATTACTGGTAGGACCAAACACTTTTTGAGCTTGGTGGGCGAACATTTAAGTGTAGACAATATGAACAAAGCCATTCAATTGGTGAGTGAAGAATTAAATGTTTCTATACCCGAATATTGTGTTGCGGGGGAGCCGGTTGGTTCTTTCTTTGGTCATCATTGGTATGTAGCTTGTGATCAAAATATAGAGGAATCCATTTTGATGAATAAAATAGATGAAAAATTATGTGCATTAAATGATGATTACGCTATTGAAAGAAAATCTGCTTTAAAAGAAGTGCGGATGACCATATTAAAAGAAGAAAATTTTATGACTTTTCTTAAAGAGAAAGGCAAAGTAGGTGGTCAACATAAATTTCCTAGGGTAGTAAAGGGTGCTTTATTGACAGAATGGAAATTATTTATTTCAACTATTTAATATGATTGCTCCGCTGCTCAAGGGCTTATTGCTTGGATTTTTATTAAGCATATCCATTGGCCCCGTGATTTTTGCCATCTTAAAGCAAAGTCTAACCAATGGGCGCCGGGCCGGATATATTTTTGTAGCGGGGGTCTCTGCCAGCGATATAGCCCTTTTAACTATTTGTAATATTTTTACTGCTTTATTTGCAATGGTTTTAAGCCACAAGACCATGATTGCGTTGTTGGGAGCAGGCTTCTTATTATTAATGGGCCTGTATACTATTTTTTTAAAAAAAATAAAATTTGAACCAGGAGAGGAGGACAAAGAAAAGACCATGCGAAAAAGAGATTTACTTGCCATTTTTGCTTCGGGGTTTTTTATGAACACTTTAAACCCGAATGTCTTTTTATTTTGGTTTGCCTGGACAGCAGCCATTGGTGTGAGTGCGATTGAATCCAATAATGCTTTACATTATAAATTAATTGTTTTTGGCACCTGTTTATTGTTTGTACTGATTTCAGATTTGGCTAAAGTGGCATTGGCGGATGTTCTTAGACCAGGTTTAACTCAAAAAAATATGGTATTTATTAATCGAATTTCTGGTGTCATCATATTGGTTTTTAGCGCCGCATTATTTTATGGTGCCTTACATTATTAAGTAGTACCAAGTCAAGCCTCAAGATTGGATTTTAACAAAAGGGCGTAGATTATATAAACATAAAAACGTAATTTGCTTAGGTGAATAAGAAAATACTATTAAGCTTTTTATTGGGGCTGTTTTTGTTGCCTTTCCTAAGTGCTCAAACCAATTTAAAGGAAGGACAAATTTTAATGTTAAAAGACAAGGGCGTTGTAGTACATTCTTTTACGAAGGGGGATTACATCGAGTTTGAATTTAGCAACCACCAATGGTTGATGGGTTATATAGATTGGGTAAGAAACGATTCAATTCAAATAAATCAATTTGCATTACAGTCTGTCTTAACCATGTATGGAACTTATGGAGAAGATACTTTAAAGCTAGGCAAGCTTGCTTTTCATATCAATGAAATAATTGCATTCCCAAAAGAAAAAGGGTATTACAATAGTGTTTTTACAAATGGTGCTTTTTTAAAAGCGGGTGGTATTGGGTATTTGGGTCTGAATATTATTAATTCTATATCTAATAAAGACCCGCTTTTTTCGAATGACAACTTGCCGAAATTAATAGGTGGTGCGCTGGCATGGATGGGGGGTGTTTTAATACACAAAACCAATCCTAATTATAGGCCCATTGGAAAACGATTTTCCGTAGAAACCTTATAAATTGTCGTTTGTGCTAAAAAAAATACGACGTCTTTTTCTATATTTATTTGTAAGTTCCTTGTTGTATGTGGTCATCATTAAATTTTTAGAACCACCCATTACTATTACACAAGTTACCAACGCCTTTGGCTTGGGATTACACAGAGATTATGTTTCTTGGAATGAATTGTCCTATAATATAAAATTGGCAGCCATTGCAAGTGAGGACCAATCTTTTACCGATCACATGGGTTTTGATTGGGATGCTATTGAAAAAAGTTTGCACCCAAAAAAGAAATCAAAAAAATCCAAAATACCTATTGGTGGGGGGGCCAGCACAATCTCACAACAAACAGCAAAGAATGTTTTTTTATGGCAGGGTGCTGGTATAAGTAGATACATAAGAAAATTGCCTGAAATTTATTTTACTTTTTTAATAGAATGGGTTTGGGGTAAGAAAAGAATTCTAGAGGTTTATTTAAATGTAATTGAAACGGGGCCGGGTTGTTTTGGAATAGAAGCTGCTGCACAACACTATTTTCATACATCAGCCAAAAAATTAACAAGAGAGCAAGCTGCGATGATTGTGGCGGGTTTTCCCAATCCTAAAAAGTTCACTGCAAATCCAATGACTGGAAGGGTTGCTTGGCGATATCCTCAAATTTTAAGAGAGATGAATAACATCGAATCGGATGAGGACATTGTTGCTTTACTAAAAAATTAAGCCAGTGCTTGATCCATCAAGTGAATTGCATTGTTTAATCTATCTAGCCCCTTGCCACTTACAATTCCCCAGGGAGTATTTTGATTTATTAAAAGGTCTTTATAAATAGAAAATAATTCTTGTCTTGGTTTTTCATCTGGGTATTCTCTCATTTCGTCTGCAGTCCAAGGCAGGTCTATATTACAGAGTAAATAAAAATCATATTTCCTCTGGTTTATTTGTTCTAAAATATAAGGATGACAATTGTTAAAAACATATTCACACCACACTTTCATTACATACATATCAGTGTCTATAATTAACTTATTATGGTTGTCGGGCTTTGCGCTTACTTTTTGAATGGCTTGATCTTCTAATGCAAGCTGACCTTTGGCAATGGTCAATAGATTTTCATAATTGTATTTGGTTCCTTCTTTGGATAAATAAGCACGCGCATATTCCTCACAATAAATAGTATCATAGTGTTTGGCCAGCTGCACACAGAGGGTCGACTTTCCAGTAGACTCCGGGCCCAGCACCACTATTTTCTTGAATGAACTTATCTTATTCATGGTTGCGTTTTGCATTTACTTTTTCCAACCAGGACTTCCAACCCGCGATGGCTAAAATTAATAAAATTATAAATTGAACACTTGTAAATGCATACCCCTTTATAAAATACAATGGAATTGAAGCGAGGTTGGTGACTATCCACCAAAACCAGCTTTCTACTTTTTTCTTAGCCATCAACCACATCGCGGTATAAGCAGATGCGCTGGCCAATGCGTCTGCCCAGGGTATGGCTTCTGGTGCAAATTGTTTTTTTAAAAATACCAAAGAGCAATAGATGGTTACATAAAACCCAGCAAAAAACAACAACTGATGGCGCCAATCTTTTGCGTTGCTTTTGGTAATTTGTAAAATAACGATATGTTTATTGGGATCTACCCTGGTCCAAAGATACCAGCCATACAAGCTCATGATGGTATAATATACATTCACGCTTGCCTCGCCTAGCAGATTTCCTTTTACACTAATATAAATGTAGATGATGGTATTTAATAAGCCTGTTGGATATACTAAAATGTTTTCTTTGCGACTGTACCATACCGAAACAATGCCAGAAAAGACGGCAATCATTTCTAACCAGGTAGTTTGAAGCAGGCCTTGATATATAGATTCAAAAAATATTGCCATGTTTTGAATCAATTAATTGTTTTTCATTTTTTGAAGTTGTGTTTCTAATCTAAACATTTCATCTCTTAATTTGGCTGCTTCCATAAAATCTAAAGCTTTGGCAAATTTATCCATTTGTTTTTTAGTTTGAACAATGGCTTTTTCTATTTGAGGAATGGTGGTGTAGCTGTTTTCTGAATCTGCAACCATCATCATATCATCTGTTGTTCGAATATTAATATTATTAAGCGTATACCCCTTGATGTCTAATACCGCCGATTGGGCCATTACCTGTTGAATGCTTTTAACAATAGTGGTGGGGGTAATATGGTTTTCTAAATTGTATTTTATTTGCTTGTCTCTTCTTCTATTGGTCTCATCAATGGTGCGTTGCATGCTTTTAGTCATTTGATCTGCATAAAAAATAACACGGCCGTTTACATTTCTTGCCGCCCTGCCTGCGGTTTGGGTTAAAGACTTTTCATTTCTTAAAAAGCCCTCTTTATCGGCGTCTAGTACCACCACCAAAGAAACTTCTGGTAAATCCAAGCCTTCTCTTAATAAATTTACGCCCACTAAAACATCTATGACACCCAATCTTAGTTCTCGTAAAATTTCAACCCTTTCAAGGGCGTCTATATCACTGTGTATGTATTTTGATTTGATTTGAATGCGGCTTAAATAACGATCCATTTCTTCGGCCATTTTTTTTGTAAGCGTGGTCACTAAAACGCGATCTCCTTTTTCCACCTGCATGGCAATCTCTTCTAATAAATCGTCAATTTGATTTTTAGTAGGGCGAACTTCTATTGGCGGATCTAATAATCCAGTAGGGCGAACCACCTGTTCAATGATTAATCCACCGGTTTTTTCTAATTCATATTCCCCTGGCGTTGCACTTACAAATATGGATTGTCCGATGATGTTTTCAAATTCATTAAAGTTTAATGGCCTGTTATCCATGGCACTGGGCAATCTAAATCCATACTCCACCAAATTCATTTTTCTACTTCTGTCTCCGCCATACATGCCTGAAATTTGAGGAATGGTTACATGGCTCTCATCTACTACACATAAAAAATCTTTTGGAAAATAATCCAACAAACAAAAGGGTCTTGTGCCGGGAACGCGTCTGTCAAAAAAACGAGAATAATTTTCAATCCCAGTACAATAACCAAGTTCACGTATCATTTCAACATCATATTCTACACGTTCTTTTAATCTTTGTGCTTCTATTTGTTTTCCCGTATTTTTAAAATACTCCACCTGGGCGCGCATTTCATCCTGTATTTCAGCTATAATTTCTTGAACCATTTCTTTGGGCGCCAAATATAAATTAGCTGGAAAGATGGCTGCATTTTCCATGGCTTCTATTCTTTTTCCACTTTCAATTTCTAGGCTTTCAATGGATTCTATTTCATCCCCAAAAAAAGTAATTCGATATCCATAATCTACATAGGGTAGTCGAATGTCCACAGTGTCACCGTTTACTCTAAAAGATCCTCTATCAAATTCTGTTACGGTTCTGTGGTACAAACTATTTACCAGTGCGTGTAAAAAAGCTTGTCTCGAAACAATCATACCTTTGTGAATTCTTATAATTCCTTTTTCATATTCAGTGGGGTTTCCCATTCCATAAATACAACTTACGCTTGCTACAATAATAATATCTCTGCGTCCGCTTAATAATTGTGCAGTGGCTTGTAGTCTTAGCTTATCAAGCTCTTCATTGATGCTTAAATCTTTTTCAATATAAACACCCGAAGTAGGTAGATAGGCTTCGGGTTGGTAATAATCATAATAGGAAACGAAATAACCCACGGCGTTGTTGGGAAAAAATTGTTTAAACTCTCCATACAATTGTGCTACCAATGTTTTATTATGGGTAAGCACCAAGGTTGGTCGCTGAATGTTTTGAATGAGGTTGGCAATGGTAAAAGTTTTACCGCTTCCTGTTACGCCCAATAATGTTTGATAGCGGTCTCCCTCTGCTACCCCGTCGGTAAGCTGTTGAATGGCCGATGGCTGATCGCCCGACGGGGTATAGGTAGATTGTAGTTGAAAGGGCATTTGCAAATTTACATGCTATAATGCATCTAAATAACGAGAAAGTTTTTCTATGGCTTTGGCGACTTCGTTTATTTGTTCTACCGCTTCTGCCCAATTTTTTTGTTCAATGGCTTCTCTTACACCAGGAACTGTTTTTACACCATAGCCCGTATAAAAACCTGGCGCATATAAACTGTGTTTGTACCAGGGTCTGCGGGGCAGTCCGGCGGGAGTTAGAAGTAGTTGTTCTGCAGCATAAATTTTTGAGTTGATGATGGCCAATTGCTTTTCATCGGCTTTTGTTTTTGACGTCTCTACTTGTTTTGCTGAAGCTTCTAAATGTAGCAATGCGTTTAGTAGGGGTGAAAAGTCTATATAAGGAACCTCTTTTAGTTTTTCTGGGGTAGCTAATTTTTTAGTAGGGTCGGCTGCGATGATATATGCCTTATTGTTAATTAGATCGTTTTCTGTTTTTGCTTTTTCTCTAAGTTGTTCTACCGAACCCATTAACTCGGTGATATATCCCTTCACGGTTGTATACAATGGGTTGTAATCAAACTGAAGTGCGTCGGCATCTGCCAATCTTAATACGATTCTTCCTGCTGTTTGAGCAAGTGTTACTCCATATTGAAAAGAGGGGTCTTTAAATCTTGCATACATATCATAGGAATCATAGATAGAGTGGTATTCTCCCCCTTGATCTTCTCCACCATATCCTACATTTAAAGAGGGTACACCTAAGTGTTGAATGAAGGAAGAATAATCAGATCCAGAGCCCATCGCACCAAGTGGATATTCTTTCGATTGGTAAATTTCTTTTTTACTTTGAATGGTGGTGGCCTCAATGGCGCGTCTTGCTTTTTGTCTATCAAAAACTGTAACACCTGTTTCTGGATCCATCACCCCCTTGCTTACTTCGGTAATAAATTTCGAAAGTGCATGAGAGCCCTCTACTCCTAAAAACCCGCGTCCATTTCCATCAGAGTTTATATAAGCAACTGCTTTTGTTTGTAGCTCTACTGCGTGGTCTTCCACCCACTCTGTAGAGCCCATTAATCCTGGTTCTTCTGCGTCCCAAGCACAATACACTAAGGTTCTTTTAGGCCTCCAGCCTTGTTTTAACAACCCGCCGATGGCGATGGCCTCTTCTAATTCAGATGCCATTCCACTAATTGGATCTGCGGCACCATTCACCCACGCGTCGTGATGATTTCCTCTAATGATCCACTGATCTGGGAACTCAGCGCCTTTTATCGTTGCAATCACATTAATGCCCGGTTTTAACTTCCAATCAAATGCGAGTTTTAAATGAACGGTTGATTTACTTGGTCCAATATGATAAGCAAAGGGAAGGCCTCCTGACCAAGCTTTTGGTGCAACGGGGCCAGCCATGTCTTTTAATAATGGGCTTGCGTCTCCATAACTAATGGGAAGTACAGGAATTTTTAATAAGTTTTCTGCGCTATTGTGATCCACCCTTGGTGCGGTTGCGGTTGATGCAATATTTGGTGTGGTGGGATCTCCCGGATAAATCACCATGTCCATAATTGAACCGCGTTGAACGGTTTGATCATTTTTAAAAGCACCAATTGGATATTCATCTCCAGCGCCATAACCATCATCTATTGGATCAGAATAAATTAAACAACCAATCGCACCATGCTCTTGTGCCACTTTTGGTTTAATGCCTCTCCAACTACGACCATATTTTGCAATCACTATTTTTCCTTTAACATCAATACCATATTTAGCAAGTGTTTCATAGTCTTCTGGTAAACCATAGTTTACAAAAACGAGATTGGCAGTAACATCTCCATCAGCACTCCAACAGTTGTAAGTAGGTAGTTGATCGGCTTGTGCTGAGGTCGCATCTTCTTTTAATGGGGTTTCTTTAAGCTTTGCTTTATAATTAGTTGCGCCAGACATTTCTAAAACCCTGGCAATTGGTGTAGGAAACATTAATTGATATACTACTGTTTTTGTTTCCCATCCGGCTTCTTTAAAAACCTTTACGATTTGATCGGTAACAAATTTTCCACCGTTAGAGCCAAGATGGTGTGGTACAGATGACAACAATTTAATATTTTGGCCCACGCGTGCGGCGCTTAATTGTGTATCAAATTCTTTTTCTCTTTTATTTTGCTTGTCTGCGTTTTTAAAACCAAGTAGGTTGGTTTGCGCCTGTATTGTAATGCTTGTTGCAAAAAATAAAACAAGAAATAGCGGTGAAAGGGTGGTGGTTTTTTTAAAAAATGACTGGTTCATTGATAAATATTAATTAAATGTTTCTGTTTAAATAATGGGTGTAGTTGGGTAGTTCATATTCATATACATCTTGCATAAACCTAGAGGTCATTAGAAAGTCGGCGGTGGTTCTATCGCAGGCCATGGGTAAATTCCACGCAACGGCCAATCTTAATAATGCTTTTACGTCGCTATCGTGCGGTTGTGCTTCCATAGGATCAAAAAAGAAAAAAATAACATCAATATCCCCGGTAGCAATCATGGCGCCAATTTGTTGGTCGCCCCCAAGCGGACCGCTTAGTAATTTTTTTACGGGCTGGTCTAGGGCTTCTTCCACTAACTTGCCGGTGGTTCCTGTTGCAACCAGGCTGTGTTTAGAAAGCGCCTGTTTATTATACGTTGCCCATTCTATTAAATCCTTTTTTTTATTGTCGTGGGCAATTAGCGCAATTCTTTTTCTTTTTTCTAGCCTTCTGATATTATTATTCGCCATTATTTTTAATTTAATGTAAGCGCCCGCCTTCCAAACAAGGGAAGACATAACAAGATAATAAAAATTATTGGTTGTGAAATCCCAAAAAAAGAAAGGGCGCAATATATTAACAATAAATAACAAGGGTAGGTAAATAATAGCGCTGCAAATAAAACCGAGTCGTAAAAAACAGTTCCTTTTGTTGTTTTACTTACGGCCGCTTCTATTTTTCTATAATAATACCGGTGTAAATAATAAAAAAGGGTTTTGTTTGTTTTAGGTTGTTGGGTGGGTGGGATTATTAATTTTTGCAATGCATTAAAAACAACCTTGTTAAAATCAACACGGTCTTGTGGGTTGAGGACTGTTTTTTGTGACACAACCTCCTCTATAGAAAGATTTACTACTTTTCCAATGCCCCTAAAATTATTATATGCCAAGCCGGCCAGGTGAATCGCTGGAAAAAAATTATTTTGGTGACAGCCTTCAATAATTCTTGCCGTGCCTTTTTTAAGGGGTTGAAGCTGGTGCGTGTTTAAACAAGTTCCTTCAATAAAAATCAAAACAGCCTCTTTGTTTTTTAATATTTTTATAGCTTCTTTAAACGAGTGCTCATTAAGATGTAAAAACGCTTTACCCTCTCTTATTCTATAAACAGGTATCATGTTTAACAACCTCAACAACCACCGGTGGTGTTTTTTTTTAAACACATCTCCCCTTGCTAAAAAATGAATTCTTCTGTTGTATTTTGATCCAATTATAATCGCGTCAAGGAAGGAGTTGGGGTGATTGGCAATAATTAACAGCGGCCCTTTTTTATTTAAAGGCGCGTGGTTTTTTGTATTTATTTCTATACAAAAAACCCAAAGCGCGGCACGAATTATTTGTTTGAATAAATAAAGCAAGGGCTTGTTTTTATAAATATAAAAAAACCGCACCATAATTGATGCGGTTTATACTAACTAACCCTAAAAAACAAAATCTTATGCTTATTATTTAGCGGCCTCTTCGGCTTTTAATGCGATTTTAGCTCTTATTTTAGCTTCTATTTCGTTCGCCATTTCTGGATTATCGTGTAATATGGTTTTTACCGAGTCGCGCCCCTGTCCTAGTTTATTACTATCATAACTAAACCAGCTTCCGCTTTTTTGAATAATCTCCAACTCCACGCCCATGTCTATAATTTCTCCTATTTTACTTATTCCCTCGCCAAAAATTATTTCAAACTCTGCTGCTCTAAATGGAGGCGCAACCTTATTCTTTACCACTTTTACTTTAACCCTATTTCCAATCGCCTCATCTCCGTCTTTTATTTGTGCCATTCTTCTAATATCTAAACGCACTGATGCATAAAACTTTAATGCATTTCCGCCGGTTGTGGTTTCTGGGTTACCAAAAACGATTCCTATTTTTTCTCTCAATTGATTAATAAAAATACAAATCGTGTTTGTTTTATTTATTGTTGCTGTTAGTTTTCTAAGTGCTTGGCTCATTAATCTAGCGTGTAATCCCATTTTAGAGTCACCCATTTCTCCTTCTAATTCACTTTTAGGAACAAGCGCCGCTACCGAATCAATTACTACTACATCTATTGCTCCTGATAATATTAATCTATCTGCAATCTCTAAAGCTTGTTCACCATAATCAGGTTGTGATACCAATAAACTATCAACATCCACACCTAATTTTTTTGCATAAGCACTATCAAATGCATGTTCGGCATCGATAATCGCACACATGCCTCCCTTTTTTTGTGCTTCTGCAATTACATGAATTGCTACTGTTGTTTTTCCAGAAGATTCTGGACCATATATTTCTATAATTCTACCTTTTGGTAATCCTCCAATTCCTAATGCGGTATCTAATCCAATAGATCCTGTAGAAATCACCTCTTGTGGTTCTTGACTTCTTTCATTCATCATCATTACACTTCCCTTTCCATAATCTTTATCAATTTTGTCAATGGTTAATTTTAAGGCTTTTAGTTTTTCTACGTTTGGGTTACTCATGGTTAGTCGTTTTATGTTTTCTTTAATATTTATGTGAAGGTATGGATAATTTGTTAATAAACTAAAATATTTAGTATTATTTTACTAATTTGATTAGTTTTTATTTTTTATATCCCTTAATCTATTGATTTTCATTATTTTATTGGTTTAGTAATAAATTTAGTATTTTTTTTTATTTCTTTTTAAAGTATTTATTAATGCGATTATAGGGGTTTTTTGAGGTCTTTTTTAGCTGGTTGATCAGGCGAATTTACTTTGGTTCTTTGTTCTTGTTAAAAGTAGTTGATTTTAAAATAGTAGTTAAAATACCT
>CANCSS010000018.1 GCA_947380905.1 Chitinophagaceae bacterium
AGCAATTGGCTTAACTTAATATAAAAATAATTCATCATTTTAAAGTAATTTTGAATTATGTTCCATTTCATTATCAACCCCAATGCCGGTAGTAAAAATAAGGCAAAATATACAAAACTTATTCACCTTATTAAGTCTAATAGCGCTCACACTATTTGGGAAACCACTGAACCATTAGAGGCCACGCATTTTGCACAACAAGCGATTGAAAATGGCGCTACCCGAATTATTGCGATAGGTGGCGATGGCACCATTAATGAAGTGGCCTCCGTCTTAGTAGGTAAATCAATCCCATTAGGAATTATTCCAGTGGGTTCTGGCAATGGATTAGCTAGGCATTTAAATATACCTCTTGATTATAAAAAGGCATTTAAAAAAGCATTGGTAGGCGCTTCCATAAAAATAGATGTAGGCTATATCAACAATAAGCCATTTTTTTGTACAGCTGGAATTGGATTTGATGCCGCAGTGGCACATCGTTTCGCCAACAGCAGTGGTCGTGGACTCATCAATTATATGAAAGCAACTACTAAGACACTGTTTAATTATAAGCCTATTGAAGTAAGTATAAACAAGGCTCCTTTAGAAAAAGTATTTTCATTAAGCATTGCCAATGCCAATCAATTTGGGAACAATGCTTATATCTCTCCTTTTTCAAATATTCAAGATGGTCAATTGGAATTGGTAAAAATTGGAATTTTAAATAAAATACAAGCAGGTATACTAGCAATTAGGTTGTTTAAAAAAAGTATTCACCATTCTAAAAATGTAACCTTGCAAAGTTGTAAAGAAGCAAGTATTCATTATTTAAAGAATGCACCCATTCATATTGATGGTGAAAATTTATTAACCGATAACGAATTACTAAATATTACCATAAGTACTTTGGCACTTACTGTCATCGTCTAATCATTCATCATTTAGGCAGTCAACTTTTATAAATTAGCCATTTTTGAGACTATATTTGCAAGCGCAAAGCAATTTCGATTTCCCCAAATAATTCAAAAATGAACAAGCAAATTTCCTTTTTATTTTTTCTGTGCACCCTTTTACATACAAGCGCATTTAGTCAAGATGTTTTTACTGGCAAAGTAACCAACGCAAAAAATACGCCCATAGCCAACGCATCAATTTTAGTTTTAAATGCGAATTCAAATGCAATTACCGATAGCAATGGAAACTTTAAATTAAAATTACCTGTTGCGGGCAATTACCAATTAGAAATAAACCATATTAATTACGCTGCTATTCATCCATCTATTATAATAGTTAATAAAATTAAAACAAGTCCTTCCCATTTTATTTTACAAGAATCAATCAACACATTAGATGAATTGGTGGTGACAGCGCAGAAAAAAGAAGAATTGATTCAAAAAATACCTTCTAGTATCACTGCCTTTAGCGCCAAACAAGTAAGCGATTTTGGCTGGTGGAATACCAAAGAAATGACTGGCATGGTTCCCAATTTATACAGTGCCGATCCTGGTGATGGTCGTGATATAACTTCTGTAAGGGGTATTGCCACTAGTTCTTACGATCCTACGGTGGCTACTTATATTGATGGGGTAAACCAATTTAGTTTAGATACGTATATCCCTACTTTATTTGATATTGAAAGAATTGAAGTGTTGCGCGGACCTCAAGGAACTTTATATGGAAGAAATGCCATGGGTGGTGTAATAAATATCATCACCAAACAACCTACCAATTTTACCAGTGGGTTTGCAGACATTAGTGTAGGCAATTACAACCAACAAAGAACCACGATAGGTCTTAGAACTCCCATTGTAAAAGATAAATTATTTTTCGGTGCCTCTTTAATGCACCATCAAAGAGATGGTTTTTACACCAATAAATTTACCAAAAGCAGTTACGATCAACAAAATGGATGGTCAGGAAATTACTTTTTAAAATACATGGCAAGCGATCGTTGGACGATAGATTTAAATTTCAAGCATCTTAGCAATGAAAACAAAGGTGCTTTTCCATTGGTGATGGGCGCCGCAAAAGCATTTGCCACACCCTATACCTTAAACCAGAATGCGACCACTACTATGATGGATCAGACCACCAATACAAGCTTGTCCGCTCATTATACTGGTGATGGTTTTAATTTTAGCAGCCAAACCGCCTATCAACAAAACTATCGTTATTATACTTCACCTATTGATGGCGATTTTTCTCCTATGGATGCCATTTCTATTATTAATAATTATGGCAATCAATGGAATAATATTAAAGTACTTACACAAGATTTTAAATTTAGCAGCAATAACTCAAGCAATAGTAAATTGAAATGGACTGCAGGTGCTTTTTTGTTTTATCAAGACGCACCAGTAAAACAAGCTACTCGTTTTGGGAAGGACGCCAATTTAATGATGATTGGCGATTCTTTATTTAGTACTATTAGCACCAGCACTACAATTAAAAAAGGATTTGCTTTATATGGTCAAGCCACTTATGCATTAACCGATCAATTGAATATTACTTTTGGATTGAGAAATGATTATGAAAATCAATCCGAATCTGTACTTGGAGAATACCAACACGACCCTAGTAACAAGCTTTACATTACCACTCCAAACGCATTGGGTAAAACTGATTTTAATGCCCTCTCACCTAAACTTTCATTGGATTACCAAGTGAACAACAATAGTTTATTGTATGGAATTTACAGCAGAGGATTTAGAGCAGGTGGCTTGTCTCCCCTATCCTCTGATCCTTCACAGCCGCCACTTGTAGGCTATTTGCCCGAATACAGTAACAACTTTGAAACAGGTATTAAAAACAATTGGTTGGGTAATAAATTAATTTTAAATCTTGCTTTATTTTATACCAAAGTAACGGATGCACAAGTGCCAAGTTTGGTTTTACCGGATGCCATTACCATTACAAAAAATACGGGTCAATTAACCAGCAAAGGATTAGAAGCAGAAATTATCGCGCTACCAGCCAAAGGCTTATTACTACAATATGCTTTGGGGACCACCAATGCAAGTTTTGACAAATTAGACATCGCATCACAAGGCGAAAATATAAATTTAGCAGGCAAGCATCCCATCTTCACCCCTTCTACCAGCTCTTCATTAGCTGCTCAATATACTTATACCATTTCCACTCAAGTAAAAGTCATCTTAAGAGGTGAATGGAAATACATGGGAACTACCTATTTTGATTTAGCCAATACCATTCAACAATCGTCTTATCAATTACTGAATGCTAAAACAGGCATAGAATACAAAAAAATAGGCCTCTTCTTTTGGGGCAAAAATATAACGGAAACCAAATTTATCTCCTATGGCTATGATTTTGGAGCAGTTCATTTAGGGGATCCATCTACTTTTGGCACCAGCTTCTCCTATAAATTTTAGTCAATTTCATCCCATTTTAACACACAAGACCTGATTCATATCAGTGCTGGCGTTTTACTTCAAATAAATGTGCTAATACGTGGATTAGATGTGGATTACCTAGCTAATTATTAGCCATTTTATTGCTACTTTACAGCATCAATTTTATACCTAATTTACTATGGGTGCTATTTCATTAATTGCTTTGTTAATTGCCGCTATTGCATTTTCTGCTGGTGGTATTTTAGTAGGAAAAATTTTAGTAAAAGGGAGCAAAAATCCTCAAAAAGGACAAGCTTATGAGTGCGGTATCCCTACCGACACTTCACCTTGGCATCAATTTAACGTGGGCTATTATTTATTCGCCTTGTTGTTTTTAATTTTTGACGTGGAATTGGTTTTTTTATACCCTTGGGCAGTCGTGGTAAAAAAAGTAGGCATGGTTGCTTTAATTGAAATCATCGTTTTCATATTTATATTATTCATGGGCTTTTTATACGCTCATAAAAAAGGTGCATTAAAATGGAATTAAGAGAAAATATTGCGGGCAACGAACCTTTTCCAGGTATCGTTCACGAAACACCAGGGGGTGGAATTGTAGTAAGCACTTTTGATAGTGTGATTAATTGGGCGCGTTCCAATTCTTTATGGCCCTTATCTTTCGCTACCAGTTGTTGCGGTATTGAAATGATGTCTACTGCTTCTGCCAAATACGATTTTTCTCGTTTTGGCTTTGAAGTAGCAAGAGCCTCTCCTCGTCAGGCAGATGTAATTATTATAGCTGGTACCATCGTTAATAAAATGGCACCAGTATTAAAAAGATTGTACGAACAAATGGCCGATCCTAAATATGTGATTGCCATGGGCGCTTGTGCGATTAGTGGCGGTCCCTTTTTTTACAATACTTACTCTGTAGTGAAAGGAGCCGATCATATTATTCCAGTGGATGTGTACATTCCTGGTTGCCCTCCTCGTCCAGAAGCTTTATTGCACTCTTTAATTTCTTTACAAGAGAAAATTAAATTAGGTATGACGCGCGAACAAATTAGAGAAGAATATAAAGTATAGAAAAAGACAAACATGACCAACGAAGAAATAAAAGAATACATCAGCTCCCTTGCGCCAGCAGCAAGTTTCGACGAAACTGGAGAATGGTTAAACGTGACAGTGGAGCCTGCACAATTAAAGCCCACGATGGCTGCATTAAGAACAGGGAAAATGCAAATGAACTATTTGTTTTGCTTAACCTGCGTTGATTTTAAAACACATTTAACCATGGTGTATCATTTGTCGGCCACTACCCACCGTCAAAGCATTGTGATCAAAGCAAATCTAAATCGCGAGCAAGCGGTGATTGAAACCGTTTGTGATATTTGGAGAACCGCCGAATTTTTAGAGCGAGAAGTATTTGAAATGTTTGGCGTAGATTTTACCAACCACCCCGATTTAAGAAAATTAATTTTGGAAGACGACTTCAAAGGCTACCCATTAAGAAAAGATTTTGAAGATCCTATCAACATGATAAAATTATAATAGGCACATGTACAATCAAACTGAAATAATAAAAGATACCAGTGAGTTGGGTGCCGAAGGCGAATTGGTTATTAATATGGGGCCTCAACACCCTGCCACCCATGGTGTACTTCATTTGGTAGTTACTTTAAATGGAGAAACGATTAAAAAAATTGAACCGCATTTAGGCTACATCCACCGTTCTATCGAAAAAATGTGCGAGAGTTTAACGTATCGCCAATTTATTTACGTGACCAGTAGAATGGATTATTTATCTTCTCATATCAATAATCTAGGCTGTGCTTTACTAGTAGAAAAAGGCATGGCCATTGAAGTACCTGATCGCGCCAAATACGTGCGTGTAATTTTAAGCGAATTAACCCGTATTGCCTCTCATGAATTGTGGTTAGGTGCCATGGCGATGGACTTAGGTGCTTTTACTCCTTTCTTTTATGCCTTTAGAGAAAGAGAAATGATTACTGATATTATGGAAGACACTTGCGGTGCAAGATTAACCATGAACTATATTGTTCCAGGTGGATTGATGTATGATATTCATCCCGATTTTCAAAAAAAGGTAAAAGCATTTATCACTCAATTCAAATCTAAAGTGAATGAGTATGAAGATTTAGTCACCAACAATGTTATTTTTCAAAGCAGAACTAAGGGGGTAGGTATATTAAGTGCCGAAGATGCTATTTCTTATGGTTGCACTGGGCCTGTTGCTCGCGCGAGTGGTGTTAGTTGTGATATCAGAAAAATTTACCCTTACGAAGTGTATGATAAAGTGGAGTTTGAGGAAGTATTAGAAACAGCAGGCGATTCTTTTGCTCGTTACATGGTACGTGTGAAAGAAATGAATCAATCTATTCGCATTATTGAACAATTAATTGACAATATTCCCGAAGGTGACTTTGTAGGCAAAACAAAAAATGTTTTAAAATTACCTAAAGGAGAATTTTATACTAGAGTAGAAACTGCAAGAGGTGAATTGGGGGTATTTGTTGTAAGCGAAGGTGGCACTACTCCACACAGAATTAAATTTAGATCTCCAGGATTTTCTAACCTTTCTGTATTAAATCATATTGCTGCAGGAAGTAAGATTGGAGATTTAATGGCAAGTATGGGTACCTTGGATTTGGTGATACCCGATATAGATAGATAATAGAAAGTTAGAATAGTTTTTTATATAAAACAGTAACGCATGTTTAGTTTAGAAGGAATTACAACCTATGTTCAAGATTGGTTATTTATGAAGTTCAATCCTACATTGGCTTTGGCGATGGAGTGTGTCATTGTTATCTTATTGGCCATAAGTTTATTTGCCATACTTGGTTTGGTATTGGTACTCATGGAAAGAAAAGTAGCAGCGCATATTCAAATTCGCTTAGGGCCCAATCGTGTAGGACCAGGTGGTATGTTCCAAACCGTAGCCGATACTTTAAAACTAATTATGAAAGAAGGCTTGGTGCCTGATATGGCAGATAAATTTTTATTCAACTTGGCACCCTTTGTAGTAATGATGGTAGGTATGTTATTGTTAGCGCCAATTGCATTTGCTAAGAATTTTCAAATTTGGGACATAAATATTGGTGTCTTATATATCTCTTCTGTTTCCTCTTTATCCGTGATTGGTATTTTAATGGCGGGCTGGGCTAGTAATAATAAATATTCTTTATTAGGTGCCATGCGCAGTGGTGCTCAAATAGTAAGCTATGAATTGTCTGCTGGTTTTGCTGTATTAACCATTGTAGTACTTACAGGTAGTTTACAACTTTCTGATATTGTAAATGCACAACAAAATGGATGGTGGATTTTTAAAGGGCATATCCCCGCTGTCATTGCATTTGTATTATACATTATTGCGGTTACGGCCGAAACCAATCGTGCCCCTTTTGACTTGGCCGAAGCAGAGTCTGAATTAACCGCTGGTTTCCATACCGAATATTCTGGAATGCGTTTTGCGTTATTCTTTTTAGCAGAATACATTAACATCTTTATTGTATGTGCTATTGGTGCTACTTTATTTTTTGGCGGATGGATGCCATTACATATTGGCAACTGGGAAGCTTTTAATCATATTATGGATTATATCCCTTCTTCGGTTTGGTTTATGGGAAAAACTTTTTTCCTTATCTTTTTAATCATGTGGTTTAGATGGACTTTCCCAAGATTGCGTGTGGATCAATTATTAAATTTAGAATGGAAATATTTATTACCGATAAGCTTGTTTAACCTTTTATTGGTGGCAGTGATTGCTATACTAGGTTGGCATTTTTAATATTAAATGAATTAGAAACATGTTTTTGAAAGAGTATATATCAGAGGTGGTCAATGGCGTAAGTTCTTTATTAAAAGGAATGCGTAAAACAGGCTATTACTTTGCACATCCCAAAGAAATTATTACAGAGCAATACCCCGATAATCGTGCGACTTTATTAATGTCGGACCGATTCAAAGGGGAAGTAGTCATGCCGCATGACGAAAACAATGAACACGCTTGCACAGGTTGCACTGCCTGTGAATTGGCTTGTCCTAATGGCACCATTAAAGTAGTTACAAAATTTGAAGTATCTCCAGAAGGAAAAAAGAAAAAAGCAATTGACGCTTTAGTATATCGATTAGAATTATGCACCATGTGCAACTTATGTGTAGTGGCTTGTCCTAGTGATGCCATTAAGATGGCGCCTAATTTCGAGCACAGCGTATTTGATAGAACTAAATTAACTAAGGTCTTAAATCAAACAGGCTCTAAAATAAGGGAGGGAATAGAATAATGAATACATCAGCCATCATATTTTACGCCATTGCTACACTTATATTAGGTGCAGCATTGCTAGCCGTAACCACACTCAAAATATTTCGATCAGCCATTTGGTTATTATTTTCTTTAGTAGGCATTGCCGCACTTTATTTTTGGATGCAAGTAGAATTTATTGCAGCCATTCAAATTGTGGTGTACGTAGGAGGTATAGTGGTGTTAATTATCTTCTCTATTTTCTTAACCCAACAATCTGGAAAGGAAATGGCCAAGCCTGCTGCTAGTAAAATTATTTTTTCTGCTTTGGCAGCAATACTCGGAACTGCATTTACATTTAATTTGATTAACCATTACGGATTCAATACCATTTCTGCACAACCATTCAATACCAATGTAAGTGAAATAGGCACCCAAATGCTTAGCACTACCTCACATGGTTTTATCCTGCCTTTTGAAGTAGTGAGTATGTTGTTATTGGCTGCCATGGTAGGTTGCATTGTAATTGCCATGAAGCCCACTGCAGCAAATATTGTTCACCTAAACAAAAAGGAGGATTAATTCCATGAACGAAATACCCTTAACCCATATTCTTTTTGTAAGTACGGCCTTGTTTTTTATAGGTATGTATGGTTTATTTACCAGAAGAAATATTATAACCATGCTAATGTCCATTGAACTCATGTTAAACAGCGTGAACATTAATTTTGTTGCTTTTAATAAATATTTATTCCCCGATAAATTAGACGGTTTATTTTTCTCTTTATTTATCATCACTATTGCTGCAGCCGAAGCTGCGGTGGCCATTGCCATTATCATTAATTTATACCGCAGTCATCAATCCATTGATGTAGACGATGCAACAGAAATGAAATTTTAATTATTATGTCAAACTACTTATATATACTTTGGATTCCTTTATTGCCTCTTGCCACTTTTGTGGTACTCGGTTTGTTTGGACGCAAATACTTTGCTAAAACGGCAGGTATTATTGGAACCGCTTCTTTATTAACTTCTACCCTCCTTTCATTTGTAGCTGCGAAGCAATACTTTTTCGTGGATGGAAAAGTAAATGGGGTATACCAAAAGATTATTGCTTTAAAATATACTTGGTTGCAGTTTAGCCCGAATGTTTCTATTGACATGGGCATAATTGTTGACCCTATTTCTGTCATGATGTTAATAGTAGTTACTTCCGTTTCCCTAATGGTGCACTTATTTAGCCTAGGCTATATGAAAGGCGAAGAGCGCTTTGCTACTTATTATGCGTTCCTGTCTTTATTTACTTTCTCTATGTTGGGCCTTATATTATCGGTAAATATTTTCCAAGTATATATGTTCTGGGAATTAGTGGGGGTATCTAGTTTCTTATTAATTGGTTACTACTTTAACAAACCTTCTGCAGTAGCCGCTTCTAAAAAAGCATTCATTGTAACGCGCTTTGCAGATTTAGGATTCTTAATTGGTATTTTAATCATTGGTTTTTACGGAGGTACCTTAGATATTGGATTATTAATAGAAAAATTCACATCAGTTCAATCACCTGAGTTTATAAGTATAACCACCGCTAGTTTCTTAGGAGCAAGTATGCTTACCTGGGGTTTGGTTTTAATATTTATGGGTGGTGCAGGAAAATCGGCCATGTTCCCTTTGCATATTTGGTTGCCCGATGCTATGGAAGGACCTACTCCAGTATCCGCTTTAATTCACGCAGCCACGATGGTAGTAGCGGGTGTGTATTTAGTAGCTAGATTATTCCCCCTGTTTTCTATGGATGAAGCCGCTTTAACTATAGTAACTTATGTAGGTGCTTTTTCAGCCTTATTGGCTGCAGTGATTGCCTGTACACAAACCGATATCAAACGCGTACTAGCCTATTCTACCATGTCGCAAATTGGCTACATGATGTTTGCATTAGGTGTTTCAAAAAATGGTGGAGAAAGTGGCCTAGGTTTTATGGCTTCTATGTTTCATTTATTTACACACGCTTTCTTTAAAAGTTTATTATTCTTAGGTGCGGGTTCTGTAATACATATGGTGCACAGCAATGAAATGAAAGACATGGGTGGCTTAAGAAAATTAATGCCTATTACCCATGCTGCATTTTTAATTGCTTGTTTGGCCATTGCAGGCATTCCTCCTTTCGCAGGATTTTTTAGCAAGGAAGAAATATTAACCGCTGCATTCCATGAGAATAAATTAATTTATGGTGTGGCTTTATTTACAGCTGCGCTAACTAGTTTCTATATGTTCCGATTGTATTTTACTATTTTCTGGAGCAAAGAGGCTGCTGCCAAAACACATCATCATGATGCGCATAATGACCATGGCGAAGGCACTTGGACCATGAAATTGCCTTTACTGATACTAGCTGCTTGTGCAGTGGGCGTAGGTTTCATCCCCTTCTCACAATTTATTACTTCCGATGGCGCTGCTTTAGAAACTCATGTAGATATGGTATTTTCTATTGCGCCTGTGGCACTTTCTATTATTGCAATTTTACTTTCGGCTAGCTTTTATAAATCACATAATTCTAAATCAGACAAAGCAGTAGCCTTCTTTGGTGGCTTTTACAAAGCAGCTTATAAAAAGTTTTATGTGGATGAATTGTATTTATTTATCACAAAAAAAATAGTCTTCCCATTCATTGGTCAACCGATTGCTTGGGCAGATAGGAATATAGTAGATGGTTTTATGTTGTTATTAGCCAACACCACTGCAAAAATTTCGACTGCGATTAAAGGATTCCAATCGGGTAAGGTTCAAAACTATGCCTTGTATTTCTTTGGTGGTGTATTGGCTTTATCGGTATTGTTTATTTATATCTGGAAATAAAATATTTATATGAATTTATCTTTGTTAATCTTATTGCCTTTACTAACTGCCTTACTCATATTAGTAAGTAAGCAACTGGCTCAAATAAGAGTGATTGGATTGGTGGGATCATTGGCCCAATTGGCTGCAGCAGGCTGGTTATTGAAACTGTATATGGCTCAAAGAGCTGCAGGCAATGCCGCTACCCATTTATTTGAATCCAATACTGTTTGGTTTAAAGCATTAAATATTAATTACCATATTGGAATAGACGGCATTTCACTGGCAATGATATTATTGACCTCGCTTATTGTAGTAGCAGGTATTTTGGTTTCCTGGACCATGGAAAAACTAAGCAAAGAATATTTTTTCTTGCTAGTTTTATTAAGCATGGGCGCTTACGGTTTCTTTATTTCTTTAGATTTATTTACTTTATTTTTCTTTTTAGAAGTAGCCGTTATTCCTAAATTCTTATTAATAGGTATATGGGGAAGTGGCAAGAAAGAAAACAGTGCCATGAAGTTGGCTTTAATGTTGATGGCTGGATCGGCACTTGTTTTTGTTGGATTAATGGGCATCTATTACAACACGCACACCTTTGATATGGTGGAAATTGGCAAAATGGGTATTTCATTAGGCGTGCAAAAATTCTTCTTTCCTTTTGTATTTTTAGGTTTTGGCATATTCGCAGCTTTATTTCCTTTTCATACTTGGGTACCCGATGGTCACGCTTCAGCTCCTACTGCTGCTTCTATGTTTTTAGCTGGTATCTCTATGAAACTAGGGGGTTACGGTTGTTTACGTATGGCTGCTCTCATGCCCGATGCAGCGCATAGTTATTCATGGATCATTATCTTACTAGCCACCATTGCTATTATATATGGCGCCTTTGCTACCATGATGCAGACCGATTTAAAATACATCAATGCTTATTCTTCTATCAGCCATTGCGGTTTTGTGATATTAGGAATTGGCATGTTAAATAAAACTTCTATTAATGGCGCAGTGATACAAATGGTTTCTCACGGATTAATGACAGCCTTATTTTTCGCTGCTATTGGAATGATTTATTCCAGAACACATACCAGAATGGTGGCACAATTAGGGGGCTTGTTAAAAGCGATGCCTTTTATTTCTACGGTGTTTGTAATAGCAGGTTTATGTTCATTAGGCTTACCTGGTTTTAGTGGATTTGTAGCAGAGATGACGGTGTTTATGGGTTCCTGGCAAAATCCAGCTGGGGTGTATCGCATCGCCACTGTAATTTCTGCAGCTTCTATTGTAGTAACTGCAGTATATATATTAAGAGCTACAGGCAAAACCATTATGGGCCCTATCTCTGACGAGCATGCCTTATTAGGTGATGCCACTTGGAACGAAAAATTAGCAGCAGGTTTGTTAATCGTAGGTATTCTAATTATTGGATTGGCACCCTTCTTAATCAATCAATTGATTATGCCTACCACCGATTTTTTAATGATCAACATTGACAAAACCCTTACCCTTAAATAATTTAGCATAATGTCATCTACTATTTTTATATTATTAAGACAAGAACTTTTACTAAGCTTATTGATATTCTTATTGCTATTTATTAAAATTGGCAAAGAAAGAAGCAATGAAAGTATTTTAAACATCATCAATGTTCTATTATTTATAAACTTGGCTGCAGGCTTATTTGGCAGCAGCGAAGGCGGTGCTTTTAATGGCATGTTTACAACCAATGCTTTTATTGTATTAGAAAAAAATATATTAAACCTAGCGATGCTGCTTATCTCCATGCAATCTTACGCCTGGTTAAAGAGCCACAAGCAATTGGCTGAATTTTACTTATTGTTATTTACTTCCTTATTAGGAATGTTCTTTATGATTTCGAGCGGCAACTTATTGATGTTTTATCTAGGACTTGAAATGAGCACCATTCCATTGGCTGCTGCAGCTAATTTTGATTTAGCTAAAAGAAAATCATCCGAAGCAGCCATGAAATTGATTATATCCTCTGCTTTTTCTTCCGGTATCTTATTAATGGGCATTTCTTTTTTATATGGAACAAGTGGCACACTTAGCTTTGACATCTTAACGGCACACATTTCAAATAACCCGATGCAACTATTTGGATTCCTATTATTAGTGTCTGGATTTGCTTTTAAAATATCTGCTGTTCCTTTTCACTTATGGACAGCCGATGTGTACGAAGGTTCTCCAGTGGCAGTTACCGCTTTTTTATCAGTGGTGTCAAAAGCCGCAGTACTATTTACTTTTACTTCTATCTTGTATAAAGTATTCACTCCTATTGCCACAGTATGGTATGGCGTATTGGTAGTATTATCCGTGGCTACCATTTTAATTGGAAATTTATTTGCCTTAAGACAGGATAACTTCAAACGCTTCCTTGCGTTTTCATCCATTGCACAGGTAGGTTTTATCTTAATTGGTATTTCAGGAAGTTCTCAAACAGGCTCAGCCTCTTTAGTATACTTTGTTTTGATTTACGTGTTCTCTAATTTAGCTGCTTTTGGAGTAGTATCGGTAGTGAGCGCCTTAACAGGAAAAGAAAATATTTCAGATTTTAAAGGATTTTATAAAACCAACCCCTTTCTTTCTTGGGTATTAACCATTGCTTTGTTTTCATTAGCAGGCGTACCGCCTACGGCTGGATTTTTTGGTAAATTATTTTTAATGATGGCAGGTGCTGCTAAAGAAAATTATGGCTTGATTACTTTTGCTGCTTTAAATATGGTAATTTCTTTTTATTATTATTTAAAAGTAGTAAAGGCAGTTTTCATGGATGAGAATGAACAACCTATTCAAAAATTAAGCATACCAGTTATTACTAAATTCGCAATGTATATCTGTATTGCAGGTATCATCATTACTGGTTTAGCTAGTATGGTATACGATTATATTTATTCACTAAGCATTGGCATGTAAAAAATAGTATTATGGCGATTAATAAGAACCACGAATTTGAAGATTTAGATAGTATTAAATGTGCAATTGTAGAAAAAAATGCAAGTGCTGAAAGAGTAGCTTTTTTAAAAAATTTATTAACGTTCAATAAATATCAAGTGGTGGTAGTGGATAGCCCTGCCCCTAAAGCCGCGCCCGCTGCGCCAGTGGCAGCTGCACCTGTAACAGAAATTGATGCAACGCCAACTCCTGCACCCGCTCCTATTGTTCCAGCAGCACCTGCAGCTCCAACCACCTTTACCGTGGGTGTGACCGATTTAACTTTTAATGCCACCAACGCCATTTTTAGCCGTCAATTAAAAACAGCTGATGGCCACATTGTTACCCTTGCCTATTGGCAAGAAAGGGAAGCGGTATCCAGCGATGAAGTTCCTTATTTTGAGAATATAAAATAGCAGTAATTCAAGCTTACTTGATTTACTCCTCAATAAAAAATCCTTTCAACTTCGTTGAAAGGATTTGTAGCCTCGCCAAGAATCGAACTTGGATTTGGAGTTTCGGAAACTCATGTACTATCCATTATACTACGAGGCTATTGAACAAAATTAGGAAAAATTAATTAGAAGGAAATTCTTAGACCCGCCGCAACAATACCCATATAGCAGCAGGTAAGAAAATGCGTGTAGGTAGCGATCGCATGATTTGAATATCTTCCATGATGCTGGAAGTATTAGAAAGGAATTTGAACACGGTGGCTGCTTTATTTTTAGCAAAAATGCGTTTGAATATGGCTGCTCCTTCCATTTTATGATGTAATAAGATATGTAATAGTACTGCATCATAAAACTGATGCCTAGTGTTATGCACTTTGGATTGGATAACTTGACCTTGTTCCAATTGTGTTACAATGTTTTTACATTGTTGCTGTATAAATTGAAAAGCATAACCCGTGCTGGCTTTAATGGCAGCTCCTAAGGCACCTATAGCATATATGGGTGCTTGATAATTGCTCAAAGACAATTGCGTCATGGGTATGGCCCCTATTTCTTCATGAGCAATTGAATAGGGCTGTCCTGGAAACTCTTTAGCTAAATAAGCATCTAGTACTTTATCATATTCCGAAATGTCTAAAACATTTTCAGAAAATATGGTATACTCCACCAAGGCTTCCTTTTCATTTAAAGGCAATTGATACATAAATGCAGTGGCTCCTTGCTGAGGTACATTAAAATCCATCAACTTGGCAACAGAAGGATTAAATATCGCCTGCTGAAATTGTACTACCCTCCCTTTAAAATGTTGCCATAAAAATGGCGCATTCTTAACACTGGTATCCTTGTTTTGTAATGATTGTGAATAAGCAGCGGCCGTAGCCAATTGATTCATTTGAAAAGGCAACAAACTAGAAAAAACATGGTTCCCTATGGCAGATCCACCTTGCCATGTAACTTTAGCACCTTTACTTATATTATATTTATCAAGAACTGTAATGTCTTGTATAGTGGCTTCTTGAAAATGAATATTGGATAAAGATTTTGCTTTACTAAGTATGGCATTGTAAAAATCAATCCCCTGAATCATCTTATAGGTAAATGGAGCAGTAGAAAGCGATTTATTGAACCCCTTTGCATGAATAGAAATAGTATCCCAATGATGATGGATTAAATTTTCAAAAGCGCTGGATCCTTCATCCCAAAAGCACCAAGTACGGTCATTGGTTTTTTCGAAAGATTTATCTATGACCAAAATGGATCTAGTTGCTAAATTGGAAGATTCCATTAAATAATAAAGCAAAGATAAACCCGCCCCACCAGCTCCTGCTATGACAAAATCGTAGCGTTCTAATGTAGCACTTGTAGAAATTGAATTATTCATTGTTTTGTAAAGCTTCGTCTCTGCGCACTTTATCCCAATATTTTTTGGCTACTAGTAACATCCCAAAGCTCTCTCCCTCTTCTTTGTATAAATGTTTGTGATGCATCTTGTGCGCCCAACGGATGGCTTTGATATAACGACTGTTAGATTTAGTAAACCACTTAATTCTTTGATGTATGATTACTTCATGCACTAAAAAATAAGCAAAGCCATACATGGCAATTCCAGTACCTATGGCTGCTATCCATAACGGACCTACAAAATTACCATAGAAAATACAAGCCATACTTGGAATAGCAAATATTAAAAAGAAGGCATCGTTTTTTTCAAAAAAATGTCCGGTAGGTTGATGGTGGTCTTCGTGCAAATACCATAAAAAACCATGCATTACAAAACGATGGGTTAACCAGGTAATGCCTTCCATAATACAAAAAGTCAAAAGCATAACAAGTATAAAAATCATAACAAACTATTTAATGATGATGCAAAGTTACTACAACAAATTCAACTGACTGCGCAAACTGGCTTTGGCAACAATAAAAATCTTGCCTGGCGTAGGTATTCGAATTCTGGTTTTTAGAATGGCATTTGGCTTTGTTTTCTTTATTTTCTTAAACAAAGAGTAATAATATTTAAAAGCCACATAGACACCGAACCTGGCTTTCATCGGCAACATTTTAATTCCCGTTAAAGCTTCTTCAAAATCTGCCTGTATGTCTTTTTCAATAATTTCTTTATCGGATTGGGTAAAATTGGAAAAATCACAATTAGGAAAGTACATTCTATCTAAGCCTTCAAAATCGGCTTTGATGTCTCTTAAAAAATTAACTTTCTGAAAGGCGGCACCTAAGTGCTTCGCGGATGGTTTAAGTTTTTCAAATTGTTCCATACTTCCTTCACAAAATATATGCAAACACATCAATCCTACCACTTCTGCACTTCCATAAATATAAGTTTGATAAGTAGTTAGATCATATTTTTGTTTACTCAAATCCATTTCCATACTCACTAAAAAAGCTTCTAATAAGGCGGGATCTATTTTATACTTATTATAGGTCAATTGAAAACGATGTAAAATGGGATTCAAACTAATCCCTTGCGCTAAGGCCAAATAAGTATCTTTTTTAAATTGAGCAAATAAAGCGGCTTTGTCATACCCATGAAAAGTATCTACAATTTCATCGGCAAAACGCACAAAACCATAAATATCATATATAGGTTGACGTAGATCGCTATGCAACAATCTAATGGCCGAAGAAAAACTGGAACTATACAATAGTGTAGTTGTCTTACTGCTTAATCCAGTTACTTCGTTGTATAATTTTAAATCAGACATCTCAATTAATTAGTTTTATAATTTTTATGAATCAATTCGGCCACCACTTCCCCACTTATTAAACTTGGTGGCACTCCTGGCCCTGGTACTGTTAATTGACCGGTGTAATATAAGTTTTTTACCTTTTTACTTTTACAGGACGGCTTTAAAATAGCAGTTTGTAATAAGGTATTGGCTAGACCATAGGCATTCCCTTTAAAAGAATGATAATCACTCTTAAAATCGGAAATGGCATAGGACTTTTTATAAACAATTGAATCTGAAATAGTTTGTCCCCATCTTTGCTCTAATCGGGCAATAAGTTCATTAAAATATTTGTCACGTACTTCTTCTGTATCTCCTTCTAATCCTGCCGCTACTGGTATTAATAAAAATAAATTTTCACAACCAGCAGGCGCCACAGTAGCATCCGTCACAGAAGGTACACTTGCATAAAATAAAGGTTTGCTTGGCCAAGAAGGGTCGGTATATATTTCTTTACCATGCAATTCAAAGTCGGTATCAAAAAATAAAGAATGATGCGTAACCCCAGTTAATTTTTTATTCAACCCTACATAATACAATAATGAACTTGGTGCCATGGTACGCGTGTCCCAATAACTAGCGGTATAAGACTGGTATTTGTTGATTAATAATTTTGTTTCAATATGATGATAATCGCCTGCGCCAACCACCACTTCAAATTCATAATGTTTTTGTACGCCCGTAAGCGTTGATTTGGTTAAACAGGTTTTTGCCATTCCATTGACTACTTCAATTTGCAAGGCTTCCTCTCCAAAATTAAATACAACGCCCTCTGCTTTGGCAGTATCATACATGGCTTGCACAATACTATACATACCAAATTCTGGATACCAAGTACCCCCTTTGATGTCGGCATAGTTCATTAAACTATATAAGGCTGGAGTATTTTGCGGCAAAGCACCTAAAAATAATACAGGGAACTCCATTAATTTTTGAATGTAGGGATGTTTAAAAAAACGAGCCACGTGTTTTTTCATAGAATGAAATACATCTAATTTAAAAACACCCTTGATCAAATCCATGTCTACAAATTCTTTTAATGAAATGCCGGGCTGATGTACTAATTTCCCTACCCCAACTTCATATTTAAATTTAGCTTCTTCCATGAATTGATCCAAAGCCTTAGCAGCACCAGGTTCTACGCTTTCTAACAAAGCCCCTAAGGCGTTATAATTAGCAGGCATATCCCAATAGGTTTCATCAAAATAGACACGATAAGAGGGATCTAATCTTTTTAAGGTATAAAAATCGGAAACTTTTTTCCCGAAAGAATTAAAATATCTTTCAAAAACATCAGGCATCCAATACCAACTTGGACCCATATCAAAAGTAAAACCATCGACTTCAAATTTTCTAGCCCTTCCTCCTGGTAAATTATGTTTTTCAACAACGGTTACACCCCATCCTTTTTTTGCTAAAAAAGTAGCTACAGACATGCCGGCAAAGCCTGCACCTATCACCAATGCTTTTTTAGTAGGAGATTGCATTTAATTAGTATCGTTGTATTTTTTGCTTTAATATTTTTCTTGCAAAGTGAATACGACTTTTTATGGTGCCCAATGGCTCATTTAATGCGTCTGAAATTTCATTGTACTTATACCCTTCAAAATATAAATTAAAAGGCGTTCTAAAAAGTTCAGGCAAATCATAAATAAGTTGTTTCACTTCTCTCAAATTTAAGTTAGTCACCCCATCATTCAAAACCTTTGTTTTAGTTTGATCTATTAAAAAATCGTTCGGTGAATTGTCTAACACCACAGACTGCTTTGAACGCTTGCGATAATCATTGATAAAAATATTACGCATAATAGTATACAACCAAGCTTTTATATTGGTACCCACATTGTACTTGTCCTTGTTGGACAAAGCTCTGTACAAGGTTTCTTGAAATAGATCCTTGGCAGACTCCTGATCCTTGGTCAAGTTAATGGCAAAAGGTTTCAAAAAATCGGCATTTTCAGTAAGTAAAAGGGTGAATTCTGCGGTTGACATATTATTCTGTTTAACTTTAAGAGAATAAAGCTAAACATAATAATTTCTTTTTGCCTCATTTTTGTTTAATTATTTAGAATAATTCTTAAACATTCTGTATTTGGTAAGTTATTTATAAGCAGTAGAAATGGCTATTTTTGATCAATTTTATAGTATTTAATGTTAAAACATTAAAAAACATACCCTTTTATATATAATTATTTTTATATATAAATGAAAGAATATTTATTAGGGGCGCTCATAAAATAGGAGTTCCAAAAGCCGAAAAGGAAAAAAGGGGGCTAAATGGTCTGTATAAACTGAATGGTTTCGCTTAAACTTCTTTTGATTTGAATGGCGGAAGCCACTGGACCTTCAAACCCTTGAATAAGTTGCCCAGACAATAAGATGGTAATGTCTTTATCAATTTTCCCCAATTGATCTAAAAATTTATTGAGTTTAAATCCTTTAGCAGGGGAAGTCAAATGACAAAAAATATAGTTTGGTTTTTTTATAGAAATATAATATTCAAGATCAACCATCGGCAAATTGGCGCCTAAATAATCTACGTAAATTCCATTTTGTTTTAGTAAAAAATGAATAAACAAAAGGCTCGACTCATGGTGCTCTCCCTCCGGCATAAATAACAAAACCCTTTTACCTGGTTGCTTTATAGGAGCTAACTTTTCAATCCCTAAAATCAATTTTTGTCTTATAACGTTTATTACCAAATGCTCTTGGGCCGGATTCATGTGGTTGGTCATCCAAAGTATGCCTACCCTTTCTAAAAAAGAAAATAGAATCTCAGTGACCGTTTTTTCAATTCCCTTTTGTGCAATGTATAAATCCAATTGCTGCTCAAAAGCAAAAATATTTAAGGAAATAGTTTCCTTAATCAAATTATTCACCACCCGCTCTTTTTGGGCATCCAATTGATTAATGGAAAGAATTTTTTCTTCCATTTGTTCAGCGCTCATTTTATCAATATGAGAAATCTTATAGCCATACTTATTTAATAGCGATACGTTCAAAATGGTCTTTAATTCATCAGAAGAATAAGTCCTAATATTGGTTAAAGTACGACTAGGCTGTATAAACTTATAGCGCTGCTCCCATATACGTATGGTATGGGCTTTGATGCCTGAAATATGCTCTAAATCTTTGATGGAATACGTTGACATATCATAAGAACAATAATTAATTAAAATTGTTCAGCTTTTTTGTAAATAAAAGCAACTAGCTACAACAAATCAAGCAAAAGGAAGCGTAAAATCTACTTCTTTAAGGTTCGAAGATACTCGCCATACCCGCTTTTGGCATATTTATCAGCCAATACCAATAACTTGGCATTATCTATAAAACCCATTCTGTAGGCGACCTCTTCAATGCAGCCTATTTTTTGGCTTTGTCTTTTTTCAATTACTCTTACAAATTCACAGGCATCTGCATAAGAATCAAAAGTGCCGGTATCCAACCAAGCCGTTCCGCGATTCATGATACCTACCTGCAATTGCTGTTTTTGCAAATACACTTTATTGACATCGGTGATTTCATATTCCCCTCTTGAAGAAGCAGGAATATTTTTAGCAATCTCTACTACTTGGTTGTCGTAAAAATACAAACCAGGTACTGCATAATTTGATTTAGGTTGTTTGGGTTTTTCTTCTAAGGAGATGGCATTATTGTTCGCATCAAATGCTACTACACCATAACGCTCTGGATCATTTACTTCATAAGCAAATACGGCAGCCCCAGTTACATCATTAAATGATTGTACCAATTTACTAAACCCTGCGCCATAAAATATATTGTCCCCTAAAATTAAGGCTACTTTATCTTTTCCAATAAAATCAGCACCAATTACAAACGCTTGTGCCAAACCGTTGGGTACCGCCTGCATTGCATAATGAAAAGAACATCCTATTTCGGATCCATCCCTCAACAATCTTTTAAATTGATCATTGTCTTCTGGAGTAGTAATAATTAAAATTTCTTTAATGCCTGCCAATAACAATACAGACAATGGATAATAAATCATTGGCTTATCATAAATAGGCATTAATTGTTTACTAATTCCTTTTGTAATAGGATACAATCTAGTACCTGATCCGCCTGCTAATATGATTCCTTTCATTTTACTAATTTATATTTTAACCAATACTTTTTTTGTAAGTAGCGAATGATTGTAAAACTTTATCCTTTGCCGACAACAACAATTCACTTGTAGGTACCTTCCAATCGATGTTTAAATCTACATCATTGTAGATAATGCCTACCTCTTTATCAGGTTGATAAAATTCATCACATTTATAAAAGAAAGTTGCCGCTTCACTTAATACTACAAAACCATGCGCAAAACCCTTGGGTACAAAAAATTGCTTATGGTTATCGGCAGTTAATTCAATACTGTAATGTTGTCCAAAAGTGGGTGACCCAACTCTTAAATCTAGGGCTACATCTAAAACAGCCCCTTCCAAAACCCTTACCAGCTTGGATTGTGCAGCATCACCTGATTGCATATGCAAGCCTCTTAGTACCCCTTTTTGGGATCTAGATTGATTGTCCTGTACAAAATTAATTTGCAATCCTGTAGCCTCCGCAAATTGCTTTTGATGATAAGATTCAAAAAAATAACCACGCGCATCTCCATGCACTGTATCGTGAATGATAAAACAATCTTTTAAGGGGGTAGCTTCTATTTTCATTTATCTAATTATCATTATCTGTTATCGTACATTGAATTGTAATATTGTTGATAAGCGCCGCTAGTGACATTTTCCAGCCAAGGCCCATTGCTCAGATACCAATCGATGGTGGCTGCCAATCCTTGTTCAAAGGTAACCGATGGACTCCATCCCAATTCCTTATTTAATTTAGTAGCGTCTATGGCATATCTGCGATCATGTCCTGGCCTATCTTTCACATAGGTAATTAAAGTTTCGCTTTCTCCTTTGGTTCTTCCAAGCTTCACATCCATTTGAGCACACATTACTTTTACCAAATCAATATTGGTCCATTCGTTAAAGCCGCCAATATTATAAGTGTCGCCATTTTTTCCTTGATGAAATATTAAATCAATGGCACGTGCATGATCAATCACATACAACCAATCACGTGTGTACAAGCCATCTCCATACACAGGCAATGCTTTTTTATTGATGATATTATGTATAAATAAAGGAATTAATTTTTCTGGAAAATGATTGGGTCCATAATTGTTAGAACAATTAGAAACAACATAAGGCAAATGATAGGTTTCTCCATAGGCTCTTACAAAATGATCACTCGCTGCTTTACTTGCAGAATAAGGTGAGTTAGGATCATAGGCAGTGGTTTCTTTAAACAATCCTTCTTTGCCTAAACTTCCATATACTTCATCGGTGGAAATATGATAAAATAAATGATCTCTATTTTTATCCCAACCGCCCTCATGCGCTTTTTCATAACTTAAATCGCCCTTCCAGTATTCCTTAGCAGTATTTAATAAATTCACTGTACCAATGACATTGGTATACACAAAATCTAATGGAGAAACAATGGATCTATCTACATGCGACTCCGCTGCTAAATGAATGACATCGGTGATGGCATGTTTTTCAAAGATGGCTTTTAGCACATCAGCCTCTAAAATATTTGCTTTTACAAAATGATAATTCGGTGCCTTTTCAACATCCTTTAAATTCTCCAAATTACCAGCATAAGTAAGTGCATCTAAATTAAAGATTTGATAATCAGGATATTTGGTCACCATTAAACGCACTACGTGTGACCCTATAAAGCCCGCCCCACCTGTAATTAATATGTTTTTTTGCATCTGAATTTGTATCTTACAAAGATATTAAAATAGCGCTATTTAACGTTAAGAAATTTATAATATAAATACCATGAGTCAACAGAGATATTACTCCTTAGATGTTTTTAGAGGCGCTACCGTAGCATTGATGATTTTAGTGAACAATCCTGGTAATTGGGCCTTTATTTTTAGCCCTTTGGGACATGCCAGTTGGCATGGTTGTACACCCACCGATTTGGTTTTCCCTTTCTTTTTATTTGCTGTAGGCAATGCTTTATCCTTTGTGATGCCAAAATTACAAAATGCAAGCGCTGCTGAATTTTGGATAAAAATTACCAAGAGAACGCTGCTGATTTTTGGTATTGGTTTGTTTTTAAATTGGAGCCCTTTTCTAAAATGGTCCGATGCTGTTTTGGTTTTTAAGCCTTGGGAAAATGTGCGCATATTGGGCGTACTCCAACGTATTGCACTTTGTTATTTCTTTGCTTCCATCATTATTTATTATGGCAAATCTAAAATTGCCCTATTTATTGGCATGATGATTTTAGTAATTTATTGGGTACTCACTTATTCATTAGGCGCCACAGGACATCCATTTAGCTTGTCTGGTTATTTTGGCAATGCCATTGATCAATCTATTTTAGGAGTAACACATATTTATAAAGGGGAAGGCGTTCCATTTGATCCAGAAGGATTAACAAGTACTTTACCCGCCATCGTACAAGTAATACTTGGATTTTTAGTAGGCGAATACATTCAATTGAAAGGAAAAAATTACGAGATGTTGGCACAGGTTCTTTTAACTGGCGTATTGCTTGTTGTGGTGGGATATATCTGGGACTTTAGTTTTCCTATCAATAAAAAAATATGGACCAGCAGTTATGTGTTGTATACTTCGGGCTTAGCCATGATTACACTGGGTATGTTAATTTATTTGCTAGAATTTAAAAATGCAAAAGGCGCATGGAGCCATTTCTTTGATGTATTTGGGAAAAACCCATTGTTTGTATTTGTATTGAGCGGATTTTTACCACGTGTATTGGCATTGTTAAGATGGGTAGATCATGTGGACGCAGAAGGCAAGCCAGTGTATACCAATGCCCTGCCTTGGTTTTACGAACATGTTTGTAAAAATATAGCAACTGATTTGCGCATTGGCTCGTTCTTATATGCCTTATGCATCATTGCCTTTTTTGGAATTCTTGCTTACTCCCTTGACAAAAAGAAAATATATATTAAAGTATAAAAAGGATAATCAAGGGTTGATGATGCGTTGATTATTTGAAAAGTGTTGCTGCTTTTTCTATATTCTCTGGCTTCCCCACATCTAATAATAACCCATCACTATGGTCATAAAAACCAATAGCATGGTTGGTTGCTAATTGCAAATAGGCATCTATCAATGAAAATTTACCTGTTAAGGTTAAGGCCTTATAAAATGAAGCGTGTATAATTTGAATGCCGCTAAACGCTTTGGCCACAATGGTTTCAGATGCAGTATCGGCATAGTTTAGATTGGCCCACTTTTGTTCGCTGGTTCCGTTATTTCTCCAGCCAATTAAATTTCCTGCTGTATTAAATAATAAATTTCTACTTGATACTCTATTGGTCACTGCCAATGTAGCGATATAATTTTCTACCCCTTGAGATAAAACCTTATCTGCTGCCACTAATTTATCAAGATCCATATTGGTTAAAATATCCGCATTCATCACCAACCAATTTTCTTCTTCAAAAAAAGACTTGGCAAATAAAACGCCTCCCCCAGTTTCCAACACTTCACTACTTTCATCCGAAATAAAAATAGTACTACCCCAGCCTGCATTCGCTTCCACTGCTTCAATAATTTGATCGGCGAAATGATGCACGTTCACTAGCACTTCTCTAATACCATATTGTTGGAGGTATTCAATGTTTCTTTGTAATAGTGATTTGCCATTCACCAAAGCCAACGCCTTCGGATGTGTATTGGTAAAAGGTTTGAGCCTCGTTCCTAAACCTGCTGCTAAAATCATTGCCCGCATAAAATTCTATTTAACCCAATGGTCTTTATTGGTGTGGTGTAAAACCGTTTTTACTTTATACTTATTTCTTAAATGTCTGGCGGTTTGTTCGGCAGCAAATACACTTCTATGCTGTCCACCTGTACATCCAAAATTGATTTGTAAAGATTCAAATCCTCTTTTTAAATAATCTTCCACAGTGATGTCAATTAAATCCCAAACACTGTTTAAAAATCCATTCATTTTTGTTCTTTGTTCTAAAAAATCTTGCACAGGCTTATCCAATCCAGACTGTTTTTTGTATTCCTCTATCCTTCCTGGGTTTAAAATTCCACGCATGTCAAATACAAAGCCGCCGCCGTTGTCAGAACCATCCGCTGGAATGCCTTTTTTATAACTAAAACTATTGATGGTAATCACCAATGGCGTGTTCTCATTGGCCTTTGGAGGTGAAAATCTTTCAACTACTTCATCTGTTACCATCCATTTTAATATAGAAGCAAACACAGGCGTATCCTTGTCTAAGGAGTATACTTTTAAAAAGTTTTTTAAATTCAATAAGCCTAGTGGGATGCTGGTTAAGAAATGTGCTTTTCTTTCAAACAACCCTCTAAATCCATACGCCCCTAGTACTTGCAACAACCTTAGCAATACAAAACCATGGTATTGTTTTTTAAAATCCGCTACCTTCAAAGGAGTAGGCAATAATTTTTGCAATTCATTGATATAATGATCAAACAACTTTTCTTTCCATTCATTAGAGAGTTCTGCTTTTGCTTGCCACAACAAAGAAGCGATGTCATAAGGCAAACCTCCTTGCATTCCTCCTTGGAAATCGATAAAAAATACTTCCCCATTTTTTACCATAATATTTCTACTCTGAAAATCGCGGAACATAAAATTGTCAAAATGATTGTCGGCCAATTGGGCACTTAACAATTCCAATTCATCAATCAAAGCTTGTTTGTCATAAGGATACTGTAAAGTATCTAAGAAATAATATTTATAATACAGCAAATCTGTTAGAATGGAATGCTTTCCAAAACTCTTTGAAGTCAAACAATGATTGTAATCCAATCCTTGAGCTCCTTCGATTTGTAATTTGGCCAGCGCAGTTACACTTTTTTGGAACAATAAAAATACAGCTTCTGTTTTCCCTTCTTTCTCCAATACATCTAACAATGAAATATTTCCTAAGTCTTCTTGTAAGTAAACAGTATACTGTTCATTCACGGCCAATACCTTTGGAACAGGCATCCCTTTTTCATAAAAATGATTGGCAAAATAAATAAAGGTTTCGCTCTCCTTGCTATTTAAATTATAAGTAGCTATCCAAGATTGCTGCCCTTGTGTAATTCTGAAATACATCCGATCCCCTCCACTTTGGGGGATTTTTTGTATGGCATCCCAAGGTTGCCCATGAATTGTATTAAATAGATTTTCAATATGTTGTAAAATGGCCTCCATCGGATAAAATGCTGCTTTTATGCCCGATAAAAGTAATTAATTGTAGCGTATAAGCACTTTAAAAAGGGGGTATAAATTAATGATTAAAATACTAAATTATTTAGTTAATATTGCTAATAAATTTAGTTTTATGCCATTTATAGATAGAGACCCAGGAGAAGGTATCGCTACACAGCAGATCAATAAAAATTACCAATCGGGTCAAATTGTACAAGCCAACGCCACCGGTTTTGGCGCGGCTTCGGATGATTTTATGGAAAGAGGTATTGATTTGAACGAACAACTCATTCGCAATAAGCCTGCTACTTTTTTCTTTCGTGTAAACAGCGATGCCATGTTGGGTGCGGGCATTCACATTGGCGATATTTTAATTGTAGACAGAAGTTTGCCTGCGAGTTCAGGCAAGGTGGTCGTGGCTGTTTTGAATGGTGAATTTTTAGTGCGCCGTTTACAAATACAAGAGCACAGCATTAGTTTGGTTCCAGAAAATAAAAGATATGGCACCATTCAAGTGGCGCAACTAGAACAGTACAGCACCTGGGGCATTGTTAGTTTTGTAATACATAGTTTATAAATGCAAGCCATTGTAGATTGTAATAGTTTTTATTGTTCCTGCGAACGTCTTTTTCAACCCCACCTACAAAATGTTCCCGTAGTGGTACTTAGTAACAATGATGGTTGTATTGTATCTCGTTCCGACGAAGCCAAACAATTAGGCATTGGCATGGCCGTACCTTATTTTCAAGCAAAAGAATTAATTGAAAAAAATAAAGTACACGCTTTTTCTTCTAATTACCATTTATACGGCGACCTCAGTTGGCGGGTCATGGAAACCATGAGACAGCTACTGCCACCGGGTTGTGTAGAAGTATATTCGGTAGATGAAGCCTTTTTAGATTTAAAACATATCCCCCTTGAAGCCATACAAGATTTTTGTACCCTCTTAAAAAATAAAATAGAAACCTGGACCGGTATTTCTGTTTCTATTGGTGTAGGACCCAATAAAGTACTTAGTAAAGTAGCCAACCGATTGGCTAAAAAAAATAAAATAAAAACAGGATGTATTGTAGTACTCAATGATGCTAAAAAAATTCAAGCTGCTTTGCAACAAACGCCCATAGATGATATTTGGGGGATTGGTTTTAGCTATAGTGAAAAATTAAAAACCTATGGCATACACACGGCTTATGCACTTAGTATTAAAGACCTTAGTTGGGGCAAACGTTTTTTAGGAGGTGTTACCGGTATGAGATTGCTCAGAGAATTAAAAGGCGCGCAAAGCCATTCCATGCAAGCGCCTCGTACCGAAAAAAAAATGATTGCCACCACGCGCATGTTTGGTCGCGAAGTAACCGACTGGCAAGAAATAGAAGAAGCCCTTGCTACCTATGCTACCCGTGCCGCCGAAAAATTAAGAAGACAACATAGTGCCGCCTGCGGCGTAAGTGTTTTTTTACTTAAAAAAGCACCCATCGCTATAGAAGCTGCTCCTTATCATAGAGGTCGTCAAGCAAGTGGCTACACCCTGCTAGACAATCCTAGTCATCTTACCCCCGATATTATTAAAGCGGTAGTCGCCCTAGGCAAAAGCCTGTTTGAACCAGGAGAAATCTATAAAAAAGCAGGGGTTATTTTAAGTGATTTTGTACCCGACAATGCGCTTCAAACCAACTTATTCGTCGCCCCCGCCGATGCAAGGCGTAAAAAACTAATGAATGTCATTGACAATATGAATGCTGCCTACCGAGATGATATCTTAAAATTTGGCACCAGCGGTACCCAAAAAAACTGGAAAATGCGCAGCGAAAGACGCAGCAAACGCTATACCACCCGCTGGCAGGAGCTTTGTCTAGTAAGGTAAAAGCTGGTGGAAAACCATTGCATAAAAATTCGTAGAAATGGTTTCGCTGATGTATTTTTGCCCAATTTCATCCCTATGAGCAAAAAGCTGAACTCCAATGAATCGATTTCCTCTTCCAAGAAAAAAATAATTGTTTTAGGCAGTGGCCCCAATCGAATTGGTCAAGGCATCGAATTTGATTATTGTTGCGTTCATGGATTATTAGCAGTGAAAGAATCAGGTTACGAAGCCATCATGGTCAACTGTAATCCAGAAACCGTATCCACCGATTTTGACATGGCCGATAAATTGTATTTCGAGCCCGTTTTTTGGGAACACCTTTGGGAAATTATCGAATTAGAAAAACCAGAAGGGGTGATTGTACAACTAGGCGGACAGACTGCATTAAAGTTAGCAAAACGATTAAACGAAAGAGGTATTAAAATAATTGGTACTTCCTTTGATAGTTTAGACATCGCAGAAGACAGAGGTCGCTTTAGTGATTTATTAAAAGAATTAAATATTCCTTACCCCGAATATGGTACCGCATATACTGCCGAAGAAGCCATTGAGGTAGCCAATAAAGTAGGTTATCCAGTACTTGTAAGACCTAGTTATGTAATTGGCGGTCAAAGAATGCGTATCGTTATCAATGACGCAGAAGTAGAAACTGCTGTAGTAAGCATCTTAAAACACATCCCCAATAATAAAATATTAATCGATCATTTCTTAGACCGTTGTCAAGAAGCAGAAGTAGATGCTATTTTTGATGGAGAAACTTTTCACATCATGGGTGTGATGGAACACATTGAGCCAGCAGGTATCCATAGTGGAGACAGCAACGCCGTTTTACCAGCATTCAACCTAACTCCATTGATTGTAGAAACCATGGAATTTTACAGCGAGAAAATAGCAAGAGCATTAAATATAAAGGGACTCATCAATATTCAATTTGCTATTAAAGATGGTAAAGTATTTGTAATTGAAGCCAACCCAAGAGCTTCAAGAACCACACCATTTATTGCCAAAGCTTACCAAATACCGTATTTAAACATTGCTACCAAAGTAATGTTAGGCGCCAATAAATTAACTGAATTCACTATGGAGAAAAAACTAGAAGGCTACGCAATTAAAGAGCCTGTATTTAGTTTTGATAAATTTCCTGGCGTAAACAAAGAATTAGGACCCGAAATGAAAAGTACTGGCGAAGCCATCCGATTCATCAAAGATTTACGCGACCCTTACTTCCGCAACTTATACAAAGAACGCTCGATGAACTTAAGTCGTTAAGAACTAAAAAGTCCTTAATAAAAATTTAAGGACTTTTTAGTTTCTTCTTTTGCAATGATTTAAATCCAATGAGTAGTAAAGTTTTTAAGGGTTTGAAAGAAATATAATTTTGAGTGAGCCTTTTTTGGCGAATCGAAAAATTAATATTTTTTCTACCCTTAAAACTAAAATACTACGGGTTCACACCATACTGGTCTACTAAATAAATAATAGCAGCAATATTAGCAGCTCCTAAAAGCAATTCGCGTTTGTTTACATTTTCAAAAACATCGGTTTTAGCATGATGCAAGTCGAAGTAACGTTGACTGTCTGGTAGCAATCCTGATAAAACGATATTCTTATCTACCGTTTTTAATGGGCCTATATCCGCACCGCCTCCACCGGAAGTCACTTCAGTTCCGTAGGGTTTTAAAAAACTTGACCAGGTTTGAAATCTTTTGAATTGATCTGGACTAGAAGTGATACCAATAGATCTTGGTGTAAATCCACCCTCATCACTCTCTAATGCAAAAATATGTTTCTCTTTATTCAGTTTTGCCAACTCTGCATATTTAGCACCTCCCTTTCCTCCATTTTCTTCATTCGCAAACAATACAAAATGTATGGTATGTTTTGGTACATAATTACTCGCTTTCATAGCACGCAATACTTCCATGGTTTGAACAATACCTGCACCATCATCATGGGCACCTTCGTTCACATCCCAACTATCTAAGTGACCACCGATAGTAATGATCTCGTCTGGGAATTCACTTCCTTTTAATTCTGCTACTACATTGTTCTCATCTGCATCTGGTAAAAAAGAACCATAAGTTTGCATTTGTACACGAATTTTTGAATTTTTAGCTGCTTCCCAAAGTGCTTTGGCATCATTAGGTCCCAATGCCACGGCAGGTATCTTTGGTAAAGATTCATCATATCGCATTGCACCTGTATGTGGTGCATTGTCTGGTGCTGTACTTAAAGAATGGATCATCACACCCACTGCACCATATTTAGCAGCTCTACTTGCACCAGCTCCGCGGTAAATTCCAGATTCTCCATAAGCAATAAATGTTTGAATTCGAGTGGGATTAAAAACACTATGATAGTAGACAATTTTTCCTTTGACCTCGTCCTTTCTTTTTTCCAACTCATCAAAGTTGGCCACGGCCAATAATTCAGCTTCCACCAATCCATTGCTTCCTAATGAATTGCCCAGTGCCAAAGCAGCCAACGGTTCATTTTGTGCTTTGCCATTCACATTTACAATAGCAGCAAAATCTTTACCCCCTCTTTCCCAATGCGGTGTTTTACAGGGCTGCATAAAAACTTTATCTGGTTGTAAAGCTTCTAAATTTCTTTTTCCCCATAGGGCAGCATTTTGTTGCTGAGGAGAACCGGCCAAGCGGCCACCAATTTTTTTAGTAAGCTCTCTTAATAAGTCATAAGCTTTACCATTGGTCATAATTTCATCGACCATTTTTTTAATATTGATACTGTCTTGATTCACTTGAGCTTGCGCTATTATAGGCAAACAAAAAACAAAAAGTAGAAGCTTACGCATGGTGGTTGATTTAACGTTCAAATAATTCCTAAATATAATTAAACTTTATCAAAGATTTAGTTGTTAATTGCATACACAATAGTACAAAAATGAAGATCGGAATTGTTTGCTATCCCACTTTTGGAGGTAGCGGCGTTTTAGCAACAGAATTGGGTAAGGCTTTGGCAGAAAAAGGCCATGAAATTCACTTTATTACTTACCAACAGCCAGTGAGATTAAATGGTTTTCATACCAATATATTTTACCACGAAGTAAGGGTGCCTACTTATCCTTTGTTTGACTATCCGCCTTATGAATTGGCTTTGGCTAGCACCATGGTGGATGTAATTTTAAATCATGATTTAGATTTAATACATGCACATTATGCCATCCCACATGCTTCGGCTGCTTATACTGCCAAACAAATTGTGAAACAAAAAACTGGTCGTATCGTTCCCGTTATTACCACTTTACATGGCACAGACATTACTTTGGTAGGACGTGACAAAACCTACGAACCAGTGGTTACTTTTTCTATCAACGAAAGTGATAGCATCACTGCCGTATCAGATAATTTAAGAGCTGAAACTTTTAAGCATTTCGATATTAAAAAAGAAATTCAAGTCATTCACAATTTTGTAGATGTGCATCGTTACAATAAAAAACCAGTGGCTGCCTTTAGACAAGTGATTGCTCCTAATAATGAAAAAATAATTATACACGCTTCTAACTTTAGAAAAATCAAACGTATCGATAACGTGATGGAGATTTTTAAAAATATTCATGCTGCTTTACCTGCCAAATTGCTCATGGTAGGTGATGGCCCAGAGCGTCCATTGGCGGAAGATCTCACCAGGCAATATGGACTAGAAGCAGCTATTCGTTTTTTAGGAAAGCAAGAACAAATGGAAGAAATTTTAGCGGTAAGCGATGTATTCTTATTGCCTTCCGAATATGAAAGTTTTGGATTGGCTGCGCTAGAAGCCATGGCAGCAAGCACTGTCGTCATTAGTTCTGATGCAGGAGGATTGAATGAAATAAATATAAATGGCGTTACTGGTTTTACTTCACCTGTTGGCGACGTAGCCAACATGAGTAAAAATGCAATTGAATTATTGCAAGATGAAGCTAAATTAAAAACCTTTAAGCAGAACGCTTTAAAAGAAGCCAAACTTTTTGATATTCACCATATCATTCCAAAGTATGAGGCTTTGTATAGAAAATTTTGCAGAACAGGGGATTGTTAATTCTTAGTACATTAAATTGACAAGAACAATTAAACTACTTGATCAATACTTAATTTAATTTTCTCAATTGCCTCTGAAAGTTCCACCGCAGTAATACATAATGGTGGTGCAATTCTAATACGATCTTCTGCAAATAAAAACCAATCGGTAATAATTCCATTTTCCACGCAAGTAGCGGCTACCTTTTTTGCAATGGCTTCGCTTTTAAATTGAAGCGACATCCACAATCCTTTATACGATCTATGAATAATAGCTGGATGCACCATTTCCTTTATTAATAAACTTTCTTTTGCAGCAACTGCTTCTACCCAACCAGAAGATTGTAAAACTTTTAAAGCTGCATCTCCTGCTGCACAACAAACTGGATTGCCGCCAAATGTAGTAATATGGCCTAGTACTGGGCTTTCTGTAAGCAGCGCCATCATTTTAGGATGGGCAATAAATGCACCCAATGGAAGTCCACCTCCCAATGCCTTACCTACTAATAATATATCGGGCACAATGCCATACTGTTCAAAAGTAAATAAAGAACCTGTTCGGCCAAAGCCAGATTGTATTTCATCAAAAATTAAAAGCGCACAATGCTGTTGGCATTTTTCGGCAATAGCCGTTAACCATTCTTTAGATGCGGGGGTGATACCCGATTCGGCTTGCACTGGTTCCACAATTACGCAAGCCACTGATGCATCCATTTGCGCAAGATCTTCAAAATTATTATACCTGAATTGAAGGGTATCGGGTAACAAAGGTCTAAATGCATTTTTAAAATATTCATCACCCATCACACTTAATGCCCCTTGCGTACTTCCATGATACCCACCTTTAAAAGAAATTATTTTTGTTCTTTTAGTAACGCGCTTCGCTAATTTCATAGCACCTTCGGTGGCTTCAGCTCCACTATTGGTAAAATAAACAGATTGTAAATTTTCTGGCAATAAACTCGTTAACGCTTTTGCATATTGTACCTGTGGCGCTTGTATAAATTCTCCATACACAATTACGTGCATGTATTTTGCTATTTGTTCTTGAATGGCTTTGATCACATCGGGATGACTATGCCCAATATTACAAACACTAAATCCAGCAATCATGTCAACAAATGATTTTCCATGAACATCCTTTATATAGATACCTTCGGCAGAAGCTACTTCGATGCCAATAGGCTTAGTTGAAGTTTGCGCTAAATGCTGAAAAAAAAGTTGTCTATTATTAATACTGGACATAATAACTATTAAATTGCAGTACAAAAGTCGCATTTTTATGGCAACCATACTCACTGTTCTAGGGAAAGATCCACAATTTGGTGAAAATTGTTTTATAGCCCCCAACGCTACCATCGCAGGTGACGTTACCATGGGCAACGATTGCTCTATCTGGTTTAATGCCGTTCTTAGAGGCGATGTACATTATATTAAAATGGGCAACAAAGTAAATGTGCAGGATGGCGCTGTTATTCATTGTACGTATTTAAAACATCCGACCAATATTGGCAATAATGTTTCCATTGGTCATAATGCCTTAGTACATGGATGTACCATACATGACAATGTATTAATTGGCATGGGAAGTATTGTGATGGATGGATGTCTAGTACATTCTCATTCCATCATTGCCGCTGGCGCAGTGGTATTAGAAGGTACGATTGTAGAAGAAGGAAGTATTTATGCTGGCGTGCCGGCTAAAAAAGTAAAAACAGTTTCAGAAGCATTAATTAGTGGCGAAATCAATAGAATTGCCGACAACTATGTAAAATATGCTGGTTGGTTTGACGCATACAATGATGCGAAGAAATAAAATTAATATTTCGGTCCTTCTATCCCATGCCATAAATCAACATAACTATAAAAGCGTGCCTCGGTAATAATTCCTTTTTCCACCGCCGCTTTTACTGCACAGCCAGGCTCATTGATATGTTGGCAATTGTTAAACTGACACCCATTCATTTTGGCGCGCATCTCTGGAAAATATTGTGCTAGTTCTTCTTTCTCTAAATTCACCAAACCCAATTCTCTCATACCAGGCGTGTCAATGACCGAACCGCCTTCGGGCAAATCATACATTTGTGCAAAGGTGGTGGTATGCAATCCCTTCCCACTCCAATCACTTACTTCCTGTGTGTTTAAATCTAAATGAGGAAATAAATAATTTATTAAAGATGATTTTCCTACGCCACTGTGTCCACTGATCAATGTGGTTTTGTTTAATAATAATTTTTGAACCAAATCTAATCCTTCTTTTTTTTCAACACTTATTAAATAAACTTGATAACCAACTGCTTCGTACATTTTTTTCATGGTTACATAGGTCTCCATTTCCTTGGCACCATAAATATCCGATTTATTAAAAACAATGATGGCGGGAATATGAAAAGCTTCGCAGGAAATTAAAAAACGGTCTATAAAACCTTGAGAAGTTTTAGGTGATTTTAAAGTGCCGAGCAAAATGGATTGATCTAAGTTGGAAGCAATAATATGTTGTTGCCTTTTATTGTGGGGAGATTGGCGGGCGACATAATTGTTTCGGTCTAAAATAGCATCAATCATCACCGTACCTCTGTCCTCATCTTCCATCTCATATTCCACCCAATCCCCCACTGCGATAGGGTTGGTAGAGGTAATATTGTCTAACTTAATAACCCCCTTGATACGGGCTTGATACAAGATTCCCGCTTCGGATTTCACCGAATACCAGCTCCCAGTAGACTTATAAATACGTGCTTTCATGCACTGCGAAGATAAAAGTATTTGTTAAGAACTACACTATCCAAAAAAGCACCCACAAATTCAATATCTTTGCGCCATGAGTCAATTTGCACACGATAAAGTGGTTCCCTATAGCCAAAGCAATGCGGAAAAGAAAGAGCAGGTAGCTAGCATGTTTGATTCCATCGCTAAAAGATATGATTTCTTAAATCGTTTTTTAAGTTTGGGCATCGATCAAGGTTGGAGAAAAACGGCTATCAGCTATTTGAAGGATAAAAAAATAAATCATCTACTAGACATTGCCACCGGCACCGCCGACATGGCCTTAATGGCTTATCGACAAATTCATCCCACTAAAATTACCGGCATAGATATTTCCGAAGGCATGATGCAATATGGCAGAATTAAAATTGAACAAAAAGGGCTTACTGAAAAAATAAAATTAAGTTTGGGGGACAGCACCGCCATTCCATTTGAAGCAGCTCAATTCGATGGCGCCATGGTGGCTTTTGGGGTGCGTAATTTTGCCCATCTAGAAAAAGGATTGCAAGAAATACATCGCGTGTTAACCCCTGAAAGCAAATTGGTCATTTTAGAATTTTCACAACCAACTAGTTTTTGGTTTAAGCCCATCTATACTTTTTATATGAAATGGGTGACCCCCACCATTGGTAAATTATTTTCTGGAAACAAAGCAGCCTACACTTATTTAAATGAAAGTGTGATTGCTTTTCCTGAAGGAGCGGCTTTTTTAACTATATTAGAGCAAGCGGGATTTAAAAATGTTTCGCAACAAAAATTAAGTTTAGGCATATGCAGTATTTATTGCGGAAGCAAATAATTTTATTGTTGGTTTTATTGTGCAGCACCTTTGCCGCTTTTACGCAAAGTGATGAAGTGTATCGGCCCTTTAATGATGAAAAGCCCGTTTACCTTGGTTTGAATATTGGTATAAGTAGTGGCTATATGAATTTCGAGCGGGGTACCAATTTTTTATTACCTACTAAAAATGAAGCCAATTGGATTTCTCCCCTCTTTAATAAAGCATTAATCATGGGATTAAGTGGAACCTTAAGGCTCAATAGCCATTTTTTATTAAGGGTCAACCCAAATATTCTTATTACTGGTACCAAAGATATTTTTAATTATAAAATTTTAAATAGAGTAGATACATTTAAAATGAATGTATCCTCTACCATCATTAATTTACCAATTGCCTTAAAATTAGAATCTGACCGCTATACCTTTTTTAAAAAACCTAATTTCATGCGCCATTATGTTTTTGGAGGTGTAAAATTCGATTATGATTTTACTGCAAGCAAAGAAGCCAAAGGCACTTTTATTAAAAATGGAAATGTAGAAAATACCTACCCCAATTTATTAAATGCAGCAGATTTTGGATATGAGTTTGGACTAGGCCTAAGTTTTTATTTACCCTATGCTACCATTTCTCCAGAGATAAAATTTAGCTATGGTCAAAGAGATATGCGCAACGCTAATGCCTATCCTACCATTGTTCTAAACAGTTTAGACAAACTAACTTCTAATTTTGTATATTTTACCATACATGTAGAGGGAGAATCCTTCTTTTTGAAAAATTAATTTCCAATGAGTACCTACTTAATAAAAAATACAAGTATCGTTAATGAAGGAAAAACCATCCAAGGGGATGTGCTTGTTAAAAAAGGACGTATCGAAAAAATAGCAGGTAAAATTGATCCGAAAGAAGCCGTTACAGAAATCGATGGCGAAGGCCAGTTTTTATTGCCAGGTGTGATAGACGATCAAGTTCACTTTAGAGAACCTGGTTTAACCCATAAAGCCAATATATACAGCGAGGCCAAAGCCGCTGTAGCAGGCGGTGTTACTAGTTTTATGGAAATGCCCAATACCCAACCTCCCGTTTTTACACAAAATTTATTAGAAGACAAGTATAAAATTGGTGCCCAAAATTCTTTAGCCAATTATTCTTTTTACATGGGGACTTCTCAGGACAATTGGGAAGAGGTTTTAAAAACAAATGAGAAAAAGAATGAAGTGTGTGGTATCAAAATTTTCATGGGTTCTTCTACAGGCAATTTATTGGTGGACAATCCACTGGTCTTAGAAAAAATATTTGGTGGCGCTGAACTATTAATCGCTACACATTGTGAAGAAGAAAGTCTTATTAAAAGAAACAAAGCCGCATTAGAAGCCATCAAGCCGCATTTAGAAGTATCGGATCATCCTATGATAAGAAATGAAGAAGTTTGTTTTGAATCTTCTTTTAAAGCCATTCAATTGGCACAAAAATTTGATGCGCGATTACACATTTTACATATTAGCACGGCCAAAGAATTACAATTGTTCTCTAATTTAAGAACCTTGGCAGATAAAAGAATCACCGCCGAAGTTTGCGTGCATCATTTACATTTTACTGCAGAAGATTATGTCACCAAAGGCAATTTAATCAAATGCAACCCCGCTATTAAAAGTCCTGAACACCGGACGGCACTTTGGCAAGGCTTGTTAAATGATCAATTAGATGTCATTGCAACAGATCATGCACCACATACTTGGGCAGAGAAACAAGAAGATTATACACATGCTCACGCTGGTTTACCGCTGGTTCAACATCCATTAATGCTAATGCTTTCTTACGTTAAAGAAGGTAAAATTAGTATGGAAAAAATGGTAGAGAAAATGAGTCATGCCGTGGCTACTTGTTTTCAAATAAAAGAACGTGGCTTTATTAGAGAAGGCTATCATGCCGATTTAGTGTTGGTGAAAGAACAACCTTATACCGTTAGCAAAGAAAATATTTTATACCATTGTGCTTGGAGTCCATTAGAAGGCACCACTTTCCCCTACCAAGTGCGTAGCACTTTTGTAAATGGTCATCCTGTATTCCTGGATGGCAAATTTAATGAGTCACAAAAAGGACAACGTTTACAATTTACGAGAAGCTAAAAGTAAATTGGTTAACATGCAAGTAGATAAAATTACGTTACAAGACATTGGCTTATTTGATAGCAAAGAGAATATCTCTGTTGCCTCGCATTTAAATTTTTGCAAAACCAATGGCGGAAAAATTGATTTTGAACACTTTTTGTCCCATCCATTAGCAAGTATTAAGGCCATCCAAAATAGACAGGATACGATTGCTATTTTTATAAAAAAGAAGGCGCAATTAGACGCCATGACTATTACCAATGGAACCAGCTTGGTGATTGAAAAGTTTTTCGAATCCGCTTTCGCTGCCATACCCAAACAAGCAGGATGGATAGAAACGTATTGGTATACTTTTTGGAATAAATCTGATTTTGCAGTCCTTAAATATTCGGTCGAGCATTTGGTTAATTTTATCTTGAATCTAAAAGCATGGGCAGCCATTTTTGAAAACGAAACGCATCATTCAACCATAAATGAATTCGTTGAAAAAATTAAAAAAGGGACAGCACATACAGCCCTTGCTCATTTACAAATAGAGGTACCGATTAAAAGCGACGCAGCCATTTTACAATTGGGCTATTTTTTTGCCCATCAATATAAAACACAAACAAAACTACTCTTATCCTATTTTTATGAAATAGATGCTTATTATAGTATGGCTTGTGCTTTTGAAAATTATCAATTTAGTTTTCCTGAGTGGGCAGAAGGCAATCAAGCTATTTTTGATGTGCAGGAAGCAAGTCATCCCTTGTTAACCAACCCCATCAGCAATCAGCTTTCATTAGTCAATAAAAGTAATTTACTTTTTCTAACAGGGGCCAATATGGCTGGAAAAAGTACATTTATAAAAACTACAGGCATTGTTGTTTATTTAGCACATGTGGGTATGGGGGTGCCTGCAAAGAAAGCAAGGCTTTCCTTGTTTGATGGACTCATCACCAACCTTACGATTGCTGACAATGTGGTGAAAGGAGAAAGCTATTTCTTTAATGAAGTGCAGCGTATCAAAAACACCATTGAAAAAGTAATAGATGGTAAAAAATATTTCGTATTAATAGACGAACTTTTTAAAGGAACCAACATTCAAGATGCGATGAAGTGCAGCACTGCCGTTATTGAAGGATTGCAGCATATAAGCAATAGTTTGTTTATCATCTCAACGCATTTATATGAAATTAGTGAGGGGCTAGAAAAATATACCAATATCCAGTTTCGTTATTTTGAAACCGAAGTGCACCAAAAAGAGCTTATTTTTCACTACCAATTAAAAGAAGGTGTAAGTCAAGACCGATTGGGTTATTTGATTTTAGAAAGAGAAGGTGTAGTGGATCTACTAGATAAAATAAGCAAAACCAAGTATTAATACTTTACGCGGTTCATCTAAGCTGTCTAGCTTACAAGCAAAAAAATGCTTGTAAAATTAAAAGGGAGCGCTTTGCTGGGCATTGACGCCATCACCATCACCATCGAAGTAAATGTTAGCATGGGGCAAGGCTATTGTATTGTTGGACTGCCCGATAATTCAGTAAAAGAAAGTTTAGACCGAACCGAAAGTGCCATTAAAGCCAATGGCTTTCATATGCCTAGAACCAAATTGGTTGTCAACTTGTCTCCAGCCGATTTAAAAAAAACAGGCGCTGCATTTGACTTGCCAATAGCCATTGGTATTTTAGCCGCATCGGAACAATTAAAGTCGATTTTTCCTATAGCGCAATATATGATCATGGGCGAGTTAGGATTAGACGGATTTTTATACCCAATCAAAGGAGTACTTGCCATGGCCATGCAAGCAAAGGAAGAAGGTTTTGCCGGTATCATTGTACCAACTGCCAACCAACTTGAAGCGGAGATGGTGGATGAATTACCTGTTTTTGGGTTTGACCACATCAAAGAAGTGATTGCTTTTTTAAAAGACCCCATAGATGCTAGCCCCGCATCTGTAAAAAATTACAAAGCAACCAACCTGCTTTATAAAATAAATTCAAGTTCGCCATTGGGGCAACCTGTTCCCGATTTCTCAGAAGTAAAAGGACAACAGTATAGTAAAAGAGCTTTGGAAGTGGCTAGCGCCGGAGGACATAATATAATTATGATTGGACCACCCGGAGCAGGCAAAACCATGTTGGCAAAAAGTATTGTCTCTATTTTACCTCCTTTAAGTAAAATGGAAGCACTGGAGACCAGTAAAATATACAGTGCTAGCGGAAAATGGACAGCAAGCAAGCAATGGCACTCGCAAAGACCTTTTAGACAACCACACCACACATTGTCTGCAGTTATACTATTATAAAAAGAGGTGACGCAAATTACTGATTTACAGTCATTAAAAAAAATAACACTCTTGTAATTTATGAAAATGGAATCCAAAGTAATGGCTCTCTAAATCCCATAACAGCCTCATCGGAAAAATCAAATATAACTTTGTCGATAGTTTCTTGATCACTAATAATTCTACCATACTCATCAAACGTAAATATTTTATCTATTCCGTTAGCAATGTTATATGTTATTGGTATCAAAAGTTTCGAATTTCTATCAACCAATACAGAGTAAAACCAATCGCCAAATTTATATTGCATAGATATTATTGCATAATTTCTATCAATAACAAGTAAAGTAACTCTACGTAGAAGCTTCGAAATAAGTTCACTGATCTTAACTCTATCCTTTAAGAGTGCCTTTTTTACTGAGTTCATTTCACCTAGGTCACTAACACTTTTAATTGACTCCTCTAAGAAATTAATTCTTACTTCTCTTTCAATAATACTTTTCTGAATCTTAATAACTGAATTTGATCTAGTATTTAACCTTTTTTTGTACTCTTCTTTAGTCCAATCTCCTTCAGCATATTGATCTTTGAGTCTGGTTAATTTGCCTTCTTCTATCCTTAGAGTTTCTCTTAGTTGAATAATTTCTGATTCAATTTTGACTTTTTCAGTAACATTTTGGTTGTAATTTTCATTTATGTCCAATAAGAGTTTATCAACGTCTGTATTAAACTGAAGAAACGTCCAAACTGAACTTTCAAGTAACTCAATTGAAATTGCTGGATTATCACATGGTCTAGTCTTAGTGCGACGCGCACTACACATGTAGAATTGATCTTTTTTATCTGTTTTCATTCTACCAGCATAAGAACTACCACATTTAGCACATGTAACAATGTCTTTTAAGATGTAATGAAATTTTTTATTTCTAATCGAATGTCTAAAATTATCTTTAAATGTTTTTTGAGCCTTTTCCCAAGTTTCTTCACTAACTATAGGAGGACTATCGAATAGATTATATGTTTTATTCCCTTTAGTTTCAGTCTGCACTTGTTCATTTTCATCATGCCTAATTAATCTTCTTAGTCCCTTATAAATAGGGTTGGTTAAAATGCCATAAATGGTTCCGTCTTTCCATTTAATACTTTTTGAATGAACTGGTGGCCTGCCATTTTTCTGTAGCATTTTCTTATCAAAAAGAATAGACACCTTAGTTGGTATATTTAACTCATTAAGTCTATTAGCTATCTTTTTAGTCCCATTTCCATTTATGCATAAGTCAAAAATCATCTTTATAATTTCTGCTTCTGTTGTTTCTATTACTAATTTCTTTTTTTCACTAGTGTAACCGTATGGTTGCATTATTCCTCCGATAGATCCTCCTTGACGTACTTTCTCTATTACGCCTGAAATACTTCTAATTTTCATGAACTGGGCTTCAGTATTTGCTAATTCGAGAAGGATTTGAAAAATGATATTGAACATACCAGATCTTTTACCATCCGCTTCTATTGATACTAATGATGGGTTCTTTACAAAGACTGGGATATTAAGCTGGGTTAACTCATCAACTATTTGACGCCCCACTTGTGGATCACGGGCAATTCTTGAAATTTCGGAAACAAAAATTGCTTTGTATTTTTTTTTACCTGATCTGATTAATTCAAGTAGATTTTCCATTTCAACTCTTTCTTTTTTCTTAGAATATCCAGACCTGAATTCTTCGAAAATATCTTCTTCAGCAATTTTATAACCTAATGTTTTAGCATAACCAATCAGCTCATTAACTTGTCTTGAAGTGGACTGCTTACCAGTTGAGGTACTGACACGAGAATAGATTGCCGCAATTTTTGCCATGGTATCGTTAGTTAATAAATGGTACTATCCAAATTTAAGACTTCAAAAACAAATATTTAGATATTAACAGACGTATTTAATCTAATGGTTAATAGAGCTACCCTAGCAACCCTAGTGGGGAGGCTTCCCTCCCTCATCCCTGACGTATCCGGGCTCAAATTCGCCAATTTTTTGGCACCTTAGGAGGAGAGATAATAGTCTTTGAAAAAATTTCTGATAAAATCTACTGATAGAGGTGTTTGCTCATTTCTTAAAAAAAAATTTGGTATAAAAAACACAAAAATCGAGTTGGTTAATAATAACTATCCATACATAGATTCAATGAAATTTTCGAATTTTCTAGCCTCCTCTTGTTGTTTATCAACTCCAAATATCATATTAAGACCAACTTTTACATAGTGGACTTCATATTGAGAAAAAATTCGTTTTTCCTGCTGGGTTCCTATTTTTTCTGAAATCTGTGATTTTGCTTTAAGTTTATTTACTGTGTTTCCAACAATATCAAAAACGTCCGAAATTGGGTTTATTTTTTTTATCGAAACTCCTGGAGTTATGCCGGTGTACTCAAACAAAATTTCTTGGATTTTTAAAATGATTTCAGACTTATTTAGATCGTTATCTTCGATAAGAAGACAATCATGGATTGTGAAAATTTTGACTAAGTCTAGTTCTTTCATTAATTCTTTTGCTAATATTTCTAGAACCAAAAAAGCTTCTGTGCGTTGTAGTAAATAAGCCATAGCTGAATCAATATTCTTAAACACTAAGAGTGAATCAATTAACTCGCAAATGCTGGGGTATATTTTCCCCATCAACTTAACGATAGTCATATTCCTTCTATGTTTTTTTTCGGTGTCGGTGAAATAACTCAACACCATTTTCTTAACAGAGTCTCTTATTAATAGTGTGGGATGCCTGTTTATAAGATCTGGGTGGTTCTCTCTAGCTATAGTGATCAAATGTTCGTAAAAACCTTCTTCGAACGGTATTTGTCTAAATAAAAGGATATCACCTCTCTCGTAAAAAGTCGGACACATATATGGGGCTTTTCTGTTCTTTCCTCCTTCTTCTCCTTCTGTTCTTGTTCCTCTTGTTTTTGCTTTTTCTTTTATTTTATTTAGGTTTTCTATTTT